>JAFWRM010000045.1 GCA_017519975.1 Oscillospiraceae bacterium
ATCGGCTTTCCGTCGCGCCCGATGACCATGCCTTCCGGCGTATCGTGCCCGATGCGGGCGTAATACTCGATCTTGCCGTTCTGCGTGATGGACGTGGCGCAGTCCAGCATGAACGGGAACTCCTCGTCGGTCGGCATTCCGAAAGTCAGCGGGTTCGTGCCCAGCATGTTCTCCACGCCGAACGTCGGGGCAATGGACGGCCGGGCATTGGTGCCTGTGACGCCGATCATGCCGGCTTTTACCGCCAGGCCGGCCCAGTAGCCGGCGATGCCGTAATGGGAGGAATTGGTCACCGCCGCCATGCCCAGTCCGTAGACCCTGGCCTTCTCGATGATCATGTCCATGGCTTTCTTGCTTGCCACCATACCCATGCCGTCGTTGGCGTCCAGTACAACGGTGGTGGGCGTCTCCTTCAGGATATCGATCTTTGTCACCGGGCTGAGGATCCCGGATCGGATCCGATCCACGTAGATGGGTTTGAAACGGTTGCATCCGTGACTCTCTATCCCGCGGCGGTCGCTCTCCAGCAGCACATCCGCGCACAGCCTCGCTTCCTCCTCCGGAACGCCAAGCTTCACAAAAGCCGCCGTCATGAAATCATCCAGCAGCTGCCAGCCGACGTAAGGCCTTGTTTCCTGTGTCATTCGCAGGTCCCTCCTGATTCAATGGTTTTGTTTATTATACGCCAGCCCCGGGAAAAAGAAAAGAAAAATGAGGCCGCGCGTACTGCGCGGCCTCGCCGTTTACTCAATGGATCTGAGCCGGGAGCCCGTATTCCTCCACAATGGCCAGAAGCCTGTTCATGTACTCGTCACTGGGGGGCGTTGCCTCCATGACGGGCTTATCACTGATACGGAGATACTTCATCACGCCCATATTATGATAGGGCAGCAGCTGGACCAGGGTGACCGCTTCCTTCATGCCGGCACAGAACTCCGCCGTTTTCCGGATGTTCTCCTCATCGTGGTTGAACATGGGAATGACCGGGACACGGATCTGCATCTTTCCGCCGTTTTCCGCGATTTTTTTCGCGTTCTCCAGGATCAGTTCATTGGGAACGCCGGTAGCCGCCTTGTGCTTCTCGCTGTCCATGTGCTTCAGGTCGTAGAGAAACAGATCGGTATAGGGCAGGATGCTCTCAATAACTTCCCACTTTACGAAGCCTGTGGTGTCGATGGCGGTGTTGATGTCCGCCGCCTTCAGCTGCCTGAGCACCTCAAGCACAAATTCGGGCTGGCACAGGCACTCACCTCCGGAGATCGTAACTCCGCCGCCGCCCTTGAAGAAGGGCTTCTCGCGGATCAGACGGGTCACCAGCCGTTCCACCGTATAGTCCTCTCCGCAGAGATACAGGGCTTCCGGATAACAGACCTCCGTGCACTTGCCGCAGTCGTCGCACAGATCGCGCTTCACATGGATCATCTGCAGATCATTGCCCGTAAGGGAGTCTTTCCGGGTCTCACCAAGCTCGATGGCGTCCTTCGGACAGGCTTTGATGCAGCGGGAATTGCAGGCTTCCGTTCCCTTGCAGCGCATGCTCATCCAGCTCAGCTGCTTCCGGAAAGCCTGGGATTCCGGGCTGTGACACCAGGGGCAGTGCAGGGGGCACCCCTTCAGAAATACCGTCGTCCTCACACCGGGGCCGTCCTGCACGGAAAACCCCTGGATATCATAGATCCTTCCTGTCAGTTCCTTGTTCATGTCCGTTCTCCTCGTTTTTCGGTCACAGCGCCATTTCCGTACGGCGGATCAGATCGTCCTGGGAATCCTTGAAAACTTCCACAAAATAGGCCGAGAAGCCCGCCACGCGGACCACCAGATCCCGGTAGTTCTCCGGATGCGCCTGCGCGTCGCGCAGCGTGTCGCCGGATATGATGTTCAGCTGCAGCTCCATGCCGCCCTGTTCGAAGTAGGACTTCATCACGTTCACCAGCTTGCTGATGCCGTCCTTGGCCGCCAGCGACGTGGGATGGAACTTCATGTTGCACAGCGTACCGTTGCCGTAGGCCGTATAGTCGAAGGTCAGCAGACTCTGCATCGTGCAGATTGGGCCGTTCTTGTCCATAGCCTGCACCGGGGAGATGCCGTCCGTCAGGGGTTCGCCCTGCTTGCGCCCGTCGGGCGTCGCGCCGGTAAAGTAGCCGAACACCACGTTCAGCGTCACGGGGTAGCAGCCGGCAGCATAGTGATTCCCTCTCGGACCGACGCACTGGTTGATGGAGTCCGCGTACGTGTTGGCCGCGAAGGTCATGTATTTATCACAGTCAGGATCGGCGTTGCCGAAATGCGGCAGCTGCCCGATAATGCGCTGACGAAGCTCTTCATAACCCTCCCAGTTATTCATCAGCGCATCGTACAGTTCCCGGGTCGTAGCCCACTTTTTCTTGAAGCAGACCTGGTCGATCACGTTCAGGCTCTCAGCCACGTTGCCGACGCCGATGCAGCTGTTGCCGGTGGAGTTGAACATGGCGCCACCCCACATGACGTCCTTACCGGACTCCATGCAGCCCGCAAACGTGGCGGAAACCATGGGCAGCGGGGTATGGAACGCCGCGATACTCTCCCATGTGTTCGTACAGTTGGCGTGCCAAGGCATCCAGAAGTAAAACTGCTTCTTTACAGCCTCGAGCACCTCGTCCATACTCTCCATCTCATACAGATAACCCGTCTCAGGGCCCTGGATCTTCGTGTTGGCCGGCTGGCCGGGCATCTTCATAGTACCGATCCCGTTGTTGAACGCCATAAGCATGGCGTTGACGATGTTGATGTAGCTCTGTGTGCCGTTGCCCCCGGGCTGAGCCCACTCATAGCCGCCGATGCCCGGTTCCACGCACCCATGCAGGCAGTAGTTCCTGGCATACTCCAGCGGCACTCCGCGCCGCATCATGGCCGGAATGATGGCGATGTCGCTTTCGAAAGTGGGGATGCCGCCGCACACCTTCGTGGTCTCCACGGCCGCCTCCCACAGTTCCGCCGGCGTTCCCTCGTGTACGCGCAGTGCCTGAGGTACGTTCAGGCTCATCCGGGCGCTGGACTGCAGGAACATGTACGTCACCGGGTTCGTCGCGTCCCGGCCCTCCATGTCCACGCCGCCCAGAGTGATCAGCGTGCCGCAGGTGTAGCCCGGGTTGGACTTGGTGGCTTCCTCAGACCAGATCTTATTCAGCTCCATGAGCTTGAGGAAGAACATGTCCACCAGCTCCTGGGCTTTCTCCGGCGTCAGGGTCCCATCGGCGATATCCTTCTCATAGTACCGGCCGAGGTACTGATCCATACGCCCGAAGCTGATGCCGTGCAGCTGGGCATCCAGACACATGGCCAGCTGGTACAGGTAGATGCACTGC
>JAFWRM010000046.1 GCA_017519975.1 Oscillospiraceae bacterium
AATCGTCGATCAGCTCGAGTGGGATGTCTGTGATTCGCGGCAGAGTCTGAGTCTTCCGTTCCTCATCCGTCATGAACAGTTCAGCGAACCCAGTCATTCCGAGATCGATATTTTGACCGTTCTTCAAGCTCTGCCACCTCCTTCGTAAACCTCTCGTAGGCCTGGGCGACCTTGCCGTTCCCGTCGTAGGCATAGATGCTGCCTCCGCTTAGGGAACACTCGGCTGCCCGTACGGAATGTGGGATCTCGCTGTCAAAAACACGGATGCTCTGTCCCACCGTGGCTTTCAGAGAAGCTATGATGTTCCTCGCGTTGTTCGTGCGGCTGTCTACCATCGTCAACAGGATACCATCGATACAAAGGCTGGGATTGATCGTACGTCTGACTCTGGATACAGAGCTGAACAGGATGTCCAGGCCTTTGGCTGACAGATAGCTCGGCTGTGACGGTATGATGATACTGTCTGCCGCAGTAAGCGCGTTGATCGTCATCATTCCCAGCGAGGGCATGCAGTCGATCAGGATATAGTCGTAGTTGTTCCGGATCGTACGGATATACTCCTTCAGTACGAACTCCCGGCTCATGACGTTGACCAAGCCAGTCTCGGTTCCGGACAGTTCAATGTTTGAAGGCAGCAGATCCACACCTTCCGCGTGATGGATGATACCGGATCTGTCCGTAAGGTCCTTATCTTCCACGACTGCCCGCATGACGCTGGCCAGGGTATGATCCAGTACATCCGGGTTACGAATCCCGAGACACACCGTCAGGCTGCCCTGAGGATCTGCGTCGATCAGCAAAACTCTCTTACCCATCCGCACAAGTCCTATGCCCAGGTTGACTGCCGTAGTCGTTTTACCGACTCCACCTTTCTGATTCGTGATGGCTATCACTTTGCCATTTTCCAATGGCATACTCCTCCCGTCCAATTTTTTCTTTTTCCTTGGTTCAGCGTGTCATTCGTCCTCGACCCCCACACACCCCGGGAACTCACCAGACGCCTGCCTGCCGGCAGATCCATAGGACTCTCACCTCCCCGCCTTCTTTATGGCCGGGCCGCGAATTACGGAAGTATCATTATCTCCTGCGCCTGTCATGGCCTCCGCCGGCGGCAATCCGGCTTCCGCTGCTTCGGTCTCCTCGCTCGCCCTTCCGGGGTCCTGGCGTACCTGCAGTCTTGGCTTAAGGTTTCCCTATAGCGCAGGGAACGTATCTGGTGGCTGTCTATTCAATTTTCAAGGTTCAGCAGGAAATTGTTTTCCTACTTACCCTCTTGGAACTTTTTTGCCAAAATGGTCACCCTCGAAAAAAATTTTTTTCGAAAAAAGCCACTTTTTTCTTCCGAAGACACAAAAAACGCCCATCACGGTCCCGAAGGATCGCAATGAGCGCAAAAAAAGACCCAGTGAGGTTTGTTTTCCTCACCGGGTCACGGGGGGTATCAGGTATTCCGTCAGTCAATATTCTTTACGATTCCGGAAAAGAGGATGGACCCGTCTCTGCCGGTCACTACAAACATGAATGGCCGGTCAAGAACGAAGTCGATCTCATCCTCCGGCATCGCAGCTCCTTCAGACATGGCGAGTGCCGTGTACGCCGCACCCGTTACTCCATGCTCGTCTATCTCTACCGTTGCCGCGTGTTCCGCACTGCTAAGAAAAATGTCGTTTCTGTCCTCAGTCAACGGTGTAAAATCCGCAAGAGAAGGATCCAGAGCATCTGTCAGGCCAAGGTCCCTGATAATATCCAGCAGATCCGTATGACTGGATACCTTAAACTTTGGAATCGACATGTTGACGATCGGGACAAACCAGTTATCATCGTCTTCGGAGAACCTTGTTGCGGCGAGGATCGCAGGATCGGAGGCTACGGCATTAACGTCAACCCCATCGTTTGGAAGAATGAAGAACATGTTTCCGCTGTCATTGAGGCCCAGCCCCACGGAAGTGAACGTATCTGTCCGGTAAGTGCCGAGCGTATCCGTTCTGTGCATCATATCTACGGTCGAGTCGCCTTTCGTGCCGTGGAAGACCTCCTGGGCGGTGTTTTCAGTTTTGAACAATTCAAGCCATTGCGCCTTATAGTAGATCGTTGACATGATCTCAAGAACAGTCTCAGGCGCAAGCGTCAGTTCCTTTACATATTCACTCAGCAGGCCACCGGTGTTTTCATCCGTCCATTTCCTCAAGGCTTCGTCCATCTCCGCAGAGCCCGGGGTGCCCCTGAAGGAAGAAGCATAATACTGCTCTGCGAGGCGGTTCAAAGTCTCCTCCTTGAAACTATACTGTTCATTCAGCCAGAGTGAATTTGCGAGCAGACTTTTCACAACGGGCGTGTCAACGTAATTACTTTCCCATAGTGCGGTCACGTTCGATCTCAGCGTTTCTATATCCGACGTACCGAGCATATCCAGAACCTGCTGCCTCGTGTTCCCATCTGAAACCTCTGCAAGCATGGCAAAGGCAATATAGATATTGATGGGAGAACAGACGGTGTTCTCATCATCGTCAGTAATGAGAATCTCCTGCATGATATCCGTATAGTAATTGCTGATCCCTGTCTGAAGGCCCTGAGATTCATCTACTTTCGTTCTGTATCCTTGCCACCAGTTCCAATGCTCATCGCTCTCCATGAATTCCTGAGCGCTCAGTTTGACTGCAACCGGGCCGGGATATGCCGCCAACACTGTCTTCAGCCCGGAAGGATATCCTCCCTCTGCCTTGTTCCCTCCCCTCAGGGCAGGTATTCCTACGAATGCGCCAATGAGTATGGCAACACAGGCAGCGATTGCCGTCCATTTCTTCCAGGCCGGCATCCCATGAGTCTTATACTCCTTTGCCTTTTTTACACTGTTTGCATCGATATCCCCTAACACCTCAAACAGTTCTTCCTTCTTCATACGTCAAATCCCCTTTCGATCAGCTGCGTTTTGAGCTTCTGCCGCACACGGCTCAAGGTCACGGACACGTTGTTTGCGCTTGTCTGAAATCGTTTCGCAATGTCTGAAACGCTGTCCGAATACCAGTAACGCAGAATAAACATATACCGTTTGTCTTCCGGCAGAAGAGAAAGGAACCTGTCGATCTCAGCTCTCAGTTCTTTTTCTTCCCACAGACGATCCGTATCATCATTGCCGGAAACGCATTCCGCCAGTTCATCCAGAACGATGTCGATATTTCCGCCCCCGCGCTTTTCTCGATGGAGCCTTCGGAACAGATCAAAGGACAGATTTCTTGTGATCCTTCCAAGAAACGCCGACAGCACGGACGGCTTCTGAGGCGGCATCGAGTTCCACGCGTGAAGCCAGGTATCGTTGACACACTCCTCGGCATCGGACGCATTCTGCAGGATGTTTCGGGCAATGGAAGCGCAGTATGCTCCGTACTTCTTCGATGATTCGGATATCGCCGATTCGTTTCTGTCCCAGTAGAGTTGAACGATCAGTCTGTCATCCATGCGGCTTCGCCTCCTTCCACCCTTACAGACGACATTTCTATTCTAATCTTACAGCATTTCTCAAAAGTTCTCAAAAGATCTTCAAGCAAAAGCACCCTCTCGGTCCCGAAAGATCGCAATGAACGCAAAACGCCCGGTGAGTTATTCCGTTCTCACCGGGCTTGGGGGTATCAGGTGTTTAGTTTTATTTACCTTCAGCGCTTATGAGATCAATCATTATCTCTTAAAAGCTGCGCGTCAAATTCTGTAAATGCAGCTATGTCTGAATCCAGGACCTCCGCGATTACAAACCACCCTGACATGTCATCCGTATACACCTCCGGATGATTTGTCTGCTCTACGTCCAGACAGAGAGCAGATCCCTGACAGGAGATATCCCGGACAGCATACCGGAAAGATCCGCTGCTTGCCTCTACATAAGCGAGGACCACCGTATGATCGGCAAAAAAGCTCTCGCCATATGCAGCGGTTACCTCATTGAAAGAAGGAACTTCATCATATCCCTGGTCAAAAGTCAGGATATCCTTGTAGCTCTCTTTGAAGCGGTTCAGCTCTTCCAACGTGTCAAACTTGTATACTGGAAGATGACGGACGGAACTGATGATCATCTTATCTCCGTTCAGACAATCGCGCATCATGCCTCCCTCGGTGTAATTGACATAGGCGACCGTTGTCTGTATTTCCTCTATGATATTTTCCGAACTGTCAACACCGCCATCTTTGGAAATCGATGGATCCTCCCGCTCAAATAACCACCACTCGTTATGAATCAATACGACAAGTCCATCTTCGAAATATGCATACTGAGAACCTACGCACTCAAAATTACTCTGACCGTCCTCGGTAGGCCTTTTATCTCCAGCAACTGATGATGTGATTTCACCTAGAACCGCGGAAGGATCTACTTCAACCGCGAGTGCTTTCCCCGTATCCATAAAAATAACACCGTCGACCAAAATCATTGGTCGAAGATCATACAGCGTATCCGCTATGGAATCCGGAAGGTCATAACCACCATTCTGAGCAGTATCGAAGAGCATATGACGAATCCCGTTGATGTATTCCTGTTGGCGCTTTTCTACTGAGCTGGGATCCTCGTCTTTTTCCCGAATCCAATACTCTGCCATATAGCTGGAAACAGGATTCTGCCACGGAATAATGAAGATATCTTCCTTAGCAATGTCATATGAGGATATAATGGCCCTCATCTCTGCAATCGTGGCACCCTTTAAGTTCATCAGTTCTTCGAGCGTCTTGTTCCGGTTAGTCCCGAGCATCAGTCCGCAAGAGTAGCTGTCTGGTGCCATCTGCCACACATAGAGTTCGAGACCCTTAAATGTACTCAGATCAAAGTACTCAGGATATTTTGCTCTTAATGAATCCATGTCGATTTCAGCTTCACGTTCCTGTACCCGTGTGAACACCATTTCGTCTTCCCATTTGTCGCGGTTGACTGGAATTTCTGAATCGCCGAGATGAAACTTTACCTGATCGTGCCCAATCAGCTCAAATACCCATATATACGTTTCACCGGCGTAAACAGTCTTCATTGTTGCGATATTGCCGCTACGCTCTATCGTACCGGAAGGCTGATAAGATACAGCGACGTCCTGAACGATCGTAAATCTGCCGTTATTTATCAAAAGATACGGAATAATTGATGCATCATCAGATTCAGAAAGCACATACCTTCCGTCATTCAGAGAGTATTTTTCCGTGTAGAACAGACCAAAGTATTCTCTTGCGGCCCGCAGGCAGTTCTGATGCTGGCTGTCCGCACCCGAGACATCAAACGCCTTTGCCCGGATGCCCAAGGGGAATTTCGACCGGATATCCTCAGGATAATAGTTGCCGTCCCTCGGTTCCCAGTACTCGATCACGTCATAAGCGGATCTGTCGCTGTCTTCCGAAGACGTATCGAAGGTGATCACCGTAGGAATGTGCGAGCCGGTTTCTTCCTTCACGTCTGTGCCGTCAAAACTGTATTCCTCATACATCACCCAGGCATAAACCGTCGTACGACCTAAGGATTTGGAAACACGAAGTACATCATAATCTATAGCCACAAAGTGCCCATCAGTTTCGGAGTCGTGGTTGTGTTCAGCAACCGCCATATCCATAGAGACGCCCAGCTTTCCGGACAGGCTCCTGTTCGGGAAGGGATCTGTCATCAGGCATACAGCAAGAACGACGCAGGCCGCAACGGCGGTCAGAACGATCCAGAACGCGGGCTTTTTGTAATTCAAAACGCCCCTGATCCTTTCTTTCACCCCCACCTCGCCGAAAGCAAGCGGGCAGGCGGCAATTCTTTTTCTCGGAAAACTGCAGTCCAGAAGTGCCTGGGAATACGCTGCCTTATCCCCCCTGTCCATGTCTCGGATGACTTTCTCGTCACAGGCCATTTCGATATCTCTGCAAAGCAAAACATATGCAATCCAACACAGAGGATTGAACCAGTAAAAAGCAAGCAGAAGATACCCAAAAGGCTTCCACCAGTGATCACGGCGCTGTAAATGGGCGGTTTCGTGACGAATCACAAGGTCAAGTGTCTCCCCGGACATCGAAGACGGCACATAGATAATCGGCTTGAACACCCCCAGGATAAATGGCGCTTTAACTTCATCACACGATAAAATACGCTCACCGACAGGCACACATACGGAAACCGTTTTCTTCAACTTTATGTAGCTGATGAGCGCGTATGCCAGCATGATTACAATGCCGGAAACCCACACGATCGCCGCAACAGGAATAATGATCTGAAGCGGATTTACGCTGTCCGTAGGAGCTGGCGTAAACGACTCTGCTATTACCGGATTGATAACATCATTGACGATTGTGATTCCTGAATTGATAGCAGGCTCCTGTTGGACAGTGATATTTGTTGGGATAGTTTCATTACTTGGGATTAAACTGAAAATACTCCCAAACGAGAACGGGCAGACAAGCCGGATAGCGACTAGTCCCCACAGAAGGCAGGGGATCCATTTCGGCGCTTTTTTCAAGAGCAGCCTTACCAAGACAACCGCCAGGATCAACCAGCTTGCGGTAATGCTCATATTCAATATTTTGAGAAAAACAGTGCTCATGATCAGCCCTCCTTCTTGAAAGCATCGATCATTTTCTGAATCTCATCTGCTTCCTCAGCTGATATGTTTTTCTTTGAGATAAATGCCGCAATAAAAGCAGGAAGAGAGCCCTTAAAGGAATCTTCAATGATCTGCTCGCTTTTAGCTGAATAGAATTCCTCACGGGGAACAAGAGACGTAACAATGCCATCCTTGTTCTGAAGCAACCCTTTTTCGCACAGCTTACGGAGCACCGTATAGGTCGTCGGTCTTTTCCAGTTCAGTTCCTTCTCGCAAATCCTGGCCAGCTCGCCGGACGCGATCGGTTCATGCTCCCAGACGATATCTGCAAAACGTTCTTGTATAGCTCCAAGCTCAAAGTCTTTCATAATGACTCCCTTCCGTCAGTTTATTTGAATAAACAACATTTTTAGTTTACTCGAATAAACAGAATCTGTCAAGAGGTTTATTTGAAGCGACATTTCCAAAAGCGCCCATCACGGTCCCGAAGGGCCGCAATGAGCGCAAAAAACCCGGTGAGTTTTTGGTTCTCACCGGGTCACGGGGGGTATCAGGTATAAAAAAGTCTCATTCTATCTGTACTTCATTGGAAATGACGGCGCATCATTATACTTTTTTAAAGTATTGGAAATCTCACTGACGATCAGTTCTTCTTGATCTTTTCCAAGGCCTAGTTCACTTGAAAGATGATAGCTAACTGCGTCAGGAATGCTCATATCCACATCTAGGATATAATGCGCTGTCAGACTAGATAATCTATCTGTAATTTCGTCCGTTACATTACAGTGTCTTTGTATAGCTTCCTTAATAGCATAAAACCACAACAACCACCATGCCTTCTGATTTAAATAGTGGATCTGAGAAAGACACGTCTGTTCCCCATACCAAGAATCTGGATAGAAACAACCATCAGAATGATGAACCTGGTGATGCTTACGAGACTCAGTACAATATGGCAAATAGATTGCCTCATACAGGGCCAAGTGTTTCTTGGATATGTTTTCATCATCTAGATTCAGAACACGGTATTCTGAATCTGAATCATATTTTAAAAAGGGAAATAGCAGCTCTAAAACTATATGGATTGCATTATTGTCTATACTTAGACAATCAAATTGAATACTCATTTGATTTCTCCTCTTATAGTTTTCTGATATTATACCACAAGCCCACTGAATCATAAACTCAGTGGGCTTGTAAACACTATAAAACTGCGATTTTGCACCCCGTGGCATACGCCTGGCATAAATTGGCATACGTTTTGGCATACGCTCCCGAGGCTCTGCAAGTTCAGATAAATCTTCCTGCAGAAATCAGTACATTTTCGCGCCGGCCGGGATGTGCGGATCCACCATCAGAAGGTGGAGTTTCTCCTCCTCGCCTTCCTTGTGTACGGCACTGATCAGCATGCCGCAGGAGTCGATGCCCATCATCTTCCGCGGGGGCAGATTCACGATGGCGATGCAGGTCTTCCCGATCACCTGCTCAGGCTCATAATAGGAGTGAATACCGCTTAAAATGGTCCTTTCCGTGCCGGAACCGTCGTCCAGAGTGAACTTCAGGAGCTTTTTAGACTTCGGCACGGCCTCGCAGGCCAGGACCTTGACGGCCCGGAAATCGCTTTTCGAGAAGGTCTCGAAATCCACCTGATCCTCAAACAGAGGCTCAATTTGCACATTTGAGAAATCTATCTTTTCCTCTACAATGGGAGCTGCAGGAGCTGATTCCGTAACAGCAGTCGGCTCTGCAGGAGCCTCACCGGAATCCTGCTTTTCCAGGCCGATCGGCTTCATTGTCGGGAACAGGATGACGTCACGGATGCTGCTGCAGCCGGTAAGCAGCATGACACAGCGGTCAATACCGATGCCGAGGCCGCCGGTGGGCGGCATGCCGTACTCCAGGGCGTTGATGTAATCCGTATCCATCATGCCCGCTTCCTCATCGCCCCTGGCGCGCATCTCCACCTGTTTCTGGAAACGCTGCTTCTGGTCGATGGGATCGTTCAGCTCAGAGAAGGCGTTGCCCATCTCGCTGCGGCACACGAACAGCTCGAAGCGCTCGGTCAGTCTGGGGTCGGACGGGCTGCGCTTGGCCAGCGGGGATACGTCCACCGGGTGCATGGTGATGAAGGTGGGCTGCACCATCTTCTCCTCCACCTTCTGGTCGAAGCACTCGTAAAGGGCGTGGCCCCAGGTGGGCTCCACCTTGCTCATGTCCACGCCGACGGACTGCGCCGCTGCCACAGCCTCGGCGTCGTCCGTAATAGCCATGAAATCCACCCCGAGGTGCTCCTTTACCGCCTCCGCCATGGTCATGCGGCGGAAGCCGGGAGCCAGAGAGATCTTCTCCCCCTGCCATTCCACCTCGTATGTGCCGAGAAGTTCCTTCGCGGCGCCGGAGAGCAGATCCTCGAACAGATCCATCATATCGTTGAAATCGGCGTACGCCTGATACAGCTCCACCGTGGTAAACTCGGGGTTATGCTTGGTATCCATCCCCTCGTTGCGGAAAATGCGGCCGATCTCATATACGCGCTCCATCCCACCCACGATCAGGCGCTTGAGATGAAGCTCCGTCGCGATGCGAAGATACATGGTAAGATCCAGCGTATTGTGGTGGGTGATGAACGGCCGAGCCGTGGCGCCGCCGGAGATGGTGTTCAGGACCGGCGTTTCCACCTCCAGATACCCGCGCGCATCCAGGAACCGGCGCAGATAGCTGACGAACCGGGAGCGGATCTCAAACGTGCGGCGGCTGTCGCTGTCCATGATCAGGTCGACGTAGCGCTGCCGGTATTTGAGCTCCGTATTGGTCATGCCGTGGAATTTCTCGGGCAGCGGCCGCAGAGACTTGCTCAGCAGCTTTACGGAGCGGCAGTGGATGGAGATTTCGCCCATCTTCGTCCGGAAGACGAAGCCCTCTATGCCGACGATGTCGCCGATATCCACCCTGCGGAAATCCGCGAAGGTCTGCTCGTCCACGTCGTTCTTTCGCACGTAGATCTGGATGCGGCCCTCGTTATCCTGAATGTCCGCAAAAATGGCTTTGCCCATGCCGCGTTTGGCCATGATGCGTCCCGCCATCGCCACGTCGGCGTTCTCCAGGGCGTCGAAATTATCCTTTACCTGCCGGGAAAAATGCGTGCGGACAAAGCGGGTCTCCATAAAGGGATCTCTCCCCTCCTCCTGCAGGGTTCGCAGCTTTTCCCGCCGCACCTGCAGGATCTCCGAAAGATCCTGTTCCTGCTCTGCCATGATCTGATCGTTGTTTTCTGCCATAATTGCCTCACTTACGGGAGATCTTCAGTATTTTCAGTTCCGTTCTGGCGTCGCCGGTCTCGGCAAAGACCGTATCGCCTTTCTTATGACCCATCAGGGCCCGGCCCACCGGAGAATCGTCAGAGATCTTCCCCTCCATCGGGTTGGCCTCCTGCGATCCCACGATGCGGTACGTGCATTTTTCGTCAAATTCCACGTCGAGGATCGTAACATAGCTGCCGATGCCGACCTGATCCGCTCTGGTGGTATTCTCCACGATCTCCGCGTTCTCGATCAGCCGCCGGACTTCCGCAATGCGGGAGTAAAGCTTGCCCTGCTCATTCTTTGCCTCGTCGTATTCGCTGTTTTCGGACAGATCGCCGTAGGAACGGGCTACCTTCAGCTGTTCGGCGACCTCTTTTTCCCTCACGTTCTCGAGGTAATCCAGTTCCTTTTTCAGCTCTTCCAGCCTCTCGGCGCTCATCTTCTGTCTGGCTTCACTTGCCATGGTCAAACACCCTCTCAATCAAGTATTGGACATAGCCTTGCTTTTAAAACTCGCAATATTATAGAAGAAATCCGGCGCCCTGTCAACCGCCGGACCTCCGTGTACAGGAAACCGGCCGGCCCCGGAAGGCCGGCCGATGATCATTCAGTTGGGCCGCAGCATCAATAGAAGAAGTACCCGGTGAAGTAATCCTTCGGGTCGCAGTAGTTGCCGTTGTACCGGATCTCAAAATGGCAGTGGGCGGCCGTGGACTGGCCGGTGGAACCGACGTATCCGATCACCTGGCCTTTGGAAACGGACTGGCCCGTAGATACCGCAAAGGCGCTCATGTGAGCGTACAGAGTGGTATACCCGTTTCCGTGGCTGATCATGATCATGTTGCCGTAGCTCCAGTGATAGTAGGAGGCCGTGACCGTGCCGCTGTCCGCAGCGAGGATCTGCGCTCCGTAGGTCGCGCCGATATCGATGCCGGCGTGCAGCCGGTAGGCCCCGGAGATGGGGTGCACGCGGTAACCGTAGTCCGAGGTGATGCCGTAGCAGCTCGGCGTCGGCCAGCTGAAGGACCCGGTGCCCTGGGCGATGGAACCGGACGAGGAGCCGCCTCCGGAAGAACCTCCCGAAGAACCGCCCGAAGAACCGCCGCTGCTCGCGGCTCTCCTGCGGGCTTCCTCTTCTTCCCTTCTTTTCCGCTCTTCCTCTTCCTTCCGCTTCTGCTCGGCCAGTTCGGCTTCCTTCTGGCGGATGGTTTCATTCAGTTCCGCCTCAGCGGCGTCAAACTTTACGTAGTAGGATTCCTGCGTGTCGATGTTGCTCTGCAGTTCCGCCACGTAGGCCTCGGCCTGGCGCACCTGCTCTTCCAGTTCCGCCTTCTTCTGCTCTTCCTGAGCCTTGGCGGCTTCTTCCTGGGCAAGCGCTTCCTCCAGCGCCTCCTTGGCGCGGATGGTCGCCTCCTTGGCGGCGATGTAATCGTTATACAGCTGCTCGTCGTAGACCATTACCTCGTGTACGAAGTCCAGACGGGACAGGAAATCCGAGAAGCTGGACGCCTCGAACAGCACGGCCAGATAGGAGATGTTTCCGTTTTCCTCCATGCTCTGCACGCGGTCGCGGTACTTCTGCAGCTGCTCGTCTTCCGCCTTCTGGGCGGCCTCCACTTCCAGTTCCTTCTGGTGGATCAGCTGATGGTAGACCTCGATCTGCGCTTCGAGATTGG
The DNA here is from genome assembly GCA_017519975.1 of Oscillospiraceae bacterium. Classification (GTDB taxonomy): domain Bacteria; phylum Bacillota; class Clostridia; order Oscillospirales; family Oscillospiraceae; genus Alloscillospira. Next base: position 11,524 of record JAFWRM010000046.1, read on the forward strand.
CGATCTCCTGCTGCGTGAGCATGATCTGCTCATCCAGGGCGGCCTTCTTTGCCAGCGTCGCGTCCTTGTCCGCCTCCAGAGAGTTGATCTTCTGCTGCACCTCCGCCTTCTGCGCGGCAATGCCTTCCGCCTCTTCCTTCAGCGCATCGATCTCCGCCTGGCTGACGGCGAAAGCCCGGGTGCCTGGCACGACCCCACCGGCGGCGATGGCCGCCATCATGAGAAAGGCCAGAAGAAAAGCCAACATTCTGTTACGTCTTAGGGTTTTCATAGGAAAGACCTCCCTGTCAGGCCGCCGGATCCTCCGTTGGCAGGAACCGCATCGGATTCACGGCGGTATTCTCGTACCACAGTTCAAAGTGAAGCATAGCGACCTGGGCCGCGCCGGTGGAACCCACCGAGCCTATCACATCTCCCTGCTGCACCTCGTTTCCCACTTCCGCGTCTATATGCCCCAGATGGGCATATACCGTTTTATATGTACTGCCGTGGGCGATCACCACATAGTTGCCCATGGCAAGCGTATATCCCGTTCGCGTCACCGTTCCGGCGTCCGCCGCCAGCACGTCCGCCCCGTAATCGGACTGAAGATCCACGCCGCTGTGCATCCGGTAGTACTGGAACTCCTCATTCAGCAGGCTTCCGAAGGGCTCGAGCACCGTCAGCCCGTCCTTCAGGGGGGAACGGAAGCCCCCGGTGCCCGGGACGATGGAGCGCTGAGTGACTCTGGTAAACTCCACGTCGCTAGAGGAAATATCCTTTTCCAGCTGATCCTGCTCCGCTTCCGCGTCAATGCACACCTGGATGAAGTTTTCCGCCGTGGCCATGTCCGCGGCAAAGGCCGACGCGGCGTACGCCTCCTGTTCCAGAAGCGCCGCCCGGGCTTCCGCTTCCACCGCCCGTATCTCCTCCCGGGTGCCGTCCAGCGATCCCAGCTCGGACCGGATGCGTTCCGCGTCCATTTTGGATTTCAGGTATTCGGAATACACCTGCTCGTCGTACTGCATCATCTGCTGCAGGAAATCATAGCGGGAAAGCAGATCGAAGAAGCTCGAAGCCCGGAACAGCATGAAGAAGTAGGAGATGACTCCGTTTTCCTCGGTGCTTTTCACCCGGTCCCCCAGAGCCGTACGCTTTTCATCGCGCACCCGCTCCGCTTCCTCCAGCCGTTTCTCCAGATCCTCCTGGACCAGGTCGCACACTTCCAGCTGCCTTTCGCAGTTGCTGATCACTTCCTCCGTGATCACGACCCGGTGATCCAGCACTTCCTTCTTTTCCAGCAGGCGAAGCTGCTCGTATTCTATCGCGTTGATGCGCGCCTCCGCTTCCTCTTCCTTACGGACAAGGGCTTCCGCTTCCTTCCGCAGCTGCTCCAGTTCCGTTTCGGGCGAGGCACCCACGGCGACGTATGAGATCACCGTAACCAGCAGCGACAGCGCCAGTGCGGCTGCCAGTATCACCGCGATGAGGCGCACCAGTTTTCTGTTATTCATATACCCTCCGAACCGGATCCCGTCTGGCCGGGATCGCCCGGATCAGACCTTCAGATAGTTCTTGATCGCCAGGGAGCTTCCGCCGATGCCCACGCACAGCCCGATGATGATGAAGATCAGCAGCAGCGGGATGGCGATGGCGGAGAACGGAACCAGTGTGATGAAGCTGACGGAGTAATTTGAAAGCAACACGTCGGTCAGCAGTTCGTAGATGCCCCACTGCAGCAGGAAGGCCACGAGCGCGCCGATGAGGCCGAGCACGAAGCCCTGCAGGATGAAGGGCCAGCGTATGAAGGCGTTGGTCGCGCCGACGATCTTCATGATGCCGATCTCGTCCTTCCGGTCCACGGTCGTCAGCTTGACGGTGTTGGACATGATGAACAGCGAGATGATGATCAGCACGACAACGAGGGCGATGGACACGGCGCTGACGATGTTCCGCGCCGTAAGGAAGCCCTTGGCCACCTTCAGATTGGCGTTGACCTTGGCGATGCCGTTGATGTCCTTCAGCTGCTGCTGTACCTGCGAGATGTAGGCGACATCGTCCAGATACACCGCGTAGCGGTCCGCCAGTATGGAGGGATCCAGATCGTCAAACATCGCGTTGTCCTCATACTTGCCGACGAAGCTGTCGAACGCCTGCTCCCGGGATACGTACTCCACGGATTCCACGTGCTCAACGGCGCGTATGGCGTCTGTCAGCGTGTCGCCGCCCATGTCTTCCGAATAGGCCTTGTCCACGAAAGCCACGACCACGTTCTCATTTTCGAAATCGTCCACGATGCTGTTTACATTCAGCGCCAGCAGGGAAAAGCTTCCCATGACGATCAGGCACGCCACCGTGATGGCCACCGAAGCGAAGGACATGAACCCGTGGGAAAAGATGCTGGACACGCCTTCCTTGATATAATAACCGATCCTGTTAGACTTCTTCATAGTCGTAATACCCATCCATGCCGTCAGAAATCACGTGTCCGCCGTCGATGGCGATCACCCGCTGGGAGAAATCGTCCACAACGCCCTTTTCGTGGGTCACCACGAGCACCGTCGTTCCCAGCTCGTTGATCTTCTGCAGAAGCATCAGGATCTCCAGACTTCTCGCCGGGTCAAGGTTCCCCGTAGGCTCGTCCGCGATGATGGTGCTGGGATCGTTCACCAGCGCCCGCGCGATGGCCACCCGCTGCTGTTCGCCGCCGGACAGCTCGTCCGGGAACATCTTCGCCTTCTCCTCCAGCCCGACCAGGCCGAGGACGTAGGGCACGCGGCTGCGGATCTCCTTGTTGGGGGCGCCTACCACGCGCATGGCGAACGCCACGTTCTCATACACGGTCTTCTTTTCGATCAGGCGGAAATCCTGAAACACCACGCCCAGCGTCCGGCGGACGTAGGGCAGCTTGCGCATGCGGATGCGCTCCATCATGTAGCCGTTGACCAGGATGCTGCCGGAGGTGGGAGATATCTCCCCCGTGATCAGCTTGATCAGCGTGGATTTGCCGGATCCGGAGGGCCCGACAAGGAAGGCGAACTCGCCGTCCCGCAGCGTGAAGCTCACGCCCTTCAGGGCCTTCGTCCCGTTGGAATACTCTTTGAATACGTCTCTGAACTGTATCATACGCGCTTCCTTACTTTACTCAGTAGTTGTTCTCCTGGGAATCCAGGTACTGGCGGACCATCATGGCCACCTTGAAGACGATGGCGGAATCGAATTCCCGAAGGTCCAGCCCCGTCAGCTTCTTTATCTTCTCGAGGCGGTACACCAGCGTGTTCCGGTGCACGAAAAGCTTCCGTGACGTTTCGGACACGTTCAGATTGTTCTCAAAGAACTTGTTGATGGTGAACAGCGTCTCTTCATCGAGCGTTTCGATCGGGTTCTTCTGGAAGATCTCCGACAGGAACATCTCGCACAGCGTGGTGGGCAGCTGATAGATCAGGCGCCCGATGCCCAGCGTTTCGTAGTCGATGACGGTCTTCTCCGTCTCGAACACCTTGCCGACCTCGATGGCGACCTGCGCTTCCTTGTAGCGGTCGCTCAGCTCCCGCAGATGGCGGGCCGGCGTACCCACGCCGATGATGGTCTTCAGTCCGAGCTCGGAGGCCATCTGGCTTTCGATGCTCTGGGCCACGGCGTCGATCTGCTCCACCTCTCCGGGCATCGCGCACAGCTTGATGACGGCGATGTCCGTCTCCGTCACGGAGAAGACGAAGTCGTTCTGCCGGTTGGGGAAAAGCCCCTGGATCAGCTCCAGCGCCGCAGGGTCCGTCCGGCCCTCCATGCGGACCAGCATCACCATGCGCGTAGCGTCCGCGGGGAAATGCAGCTCCTTGGCACGGACGTAGATGTCCCCCGGCAGCATGTTGTTGGAGATGATGTTCTTGATGAAGGTCGCGTTATCGTGGTTTTCCTCGTAATTGGCCTTGGCTTCACAGATGGCGATATAAGCGAGGATGCAGACGGTCTTCGCGTAATCGTCCTCCCCGTCCACGAAAACGGCGTAGTCGAACCGATGCCCGGCGCTCCCGATGAAACGGAAGGTGCGTCCGTAGCTGCGGACCGTCTTTTCTCCGGTATCCTCCCCGGCGTTGACGAACACGCCGATGTAGGAACCGATCATGGACAGCTCATTGCTGGCGATCACCGTTCCATTGGCGTCGATCACGCCCATGGGGCGCGTCGTGGCCTCCTTCATCTGGATCAGTACGCTCTGAAAAATCCTGCTCGACATAGCTCATTTCCTCCAATAACAGCCGCAGATCAGCCTTCTCGTGATTTTAACGATAACATAATATCCGATTGTTCCCGTCCATGCAATAGGGAATTCCCCGATATTGTGTATATTTTGTCCAATCCTCAGCCGTCCATCGCCACCAAATTGTTATTTTTCAACATAACGTCAAAAAAAAAGTGCAGGATTTGTTGATTTTCACTTGTTCAATTTGACAGCATCCGGCGTTTTCCCTTCCGATCCCGGCCGGAAAACGCTTTCCGCCTCCTCCTCCGTCAGTTCCTTCCACTGCCCCGGCGCCAGCGCCTCATCGAGCCGAAGGCCGCCGATGGCCAGGCGTTTCAGAAACAGGACCGGACAGTTCAGCGCGGCCATCATGCGCTTCACCTGATGGAATTTGCCTTCCCGGACCGTGACCAGCGCCTTTCCCGGCCCTTCCGTCTGAAGGATCTCCAGCCCGGCGGGCAGGCACTGCATGTCCTTCAGCCGGATCCCCCGTTCCATTTCGCGGCAGTGCTCCGGCCGAAGCGTTCCCTCCGTTTCCACGTAGTACTCCTTCCAGACGTGGCTGCCCGGAGAGATGACGCGGTGGGCGTAGGTGCCGTCGTTCGTCAGAAGCAGCAGTCCGACGGCGTCCTTATCCAGACGGCCGGCGGGAAAAAGCCCCATCCGCCGGTATTCCTCCGGCAGAAGATCCAGGGCCGTACTGTCCCTGCGGTCCTCCGTAGCCGAAAGCACGCCGGAGGGCTTGTTCATCATGATCCAGCGAACGGCCTTCCAGACCACCGTCTCTCCGGATACGGCGATGACGTCGACTTCCGGATCCGCCTTCTGCGCCGCCGTACGGGCCGGGGCGCCGTTGACCAGCACCTCTCCCCTTCGTACGCGCTCGGCGACTTCCCGGCGGGAATACCGTCCGGCGGAAGCTATGATCTTGTCCAGTCTCTGAAGGGCCATGGCTGCCTCCGTCCGGTTTTTGCTTCGTCCTTTCGGATTGTAACTCTTTTGTTACTTTTTGTCAACCGGATGCCCCCTTTTTCCCTGTTTTCCATTGACGAACCGGGACAAATAAGATAAGTTAACAGGGAAGGAACTCGGCACTATCCGTGCCGTTTTTGAAGGAAAAACATCCCGTAAGGAGGGATCCGCATGTATGAGATCGACCGTTCCCTGCTCAGCCGGATCGACGCGCTGGAGCTGAGCGACCGCAACAAGCGCTGGAGAGCCGCGATGAAAGCCGCCCCCTGGCGCGTTTACGTAGACAGAGAGCGTCTGGCCATCGAGTCGTGGAAGGAGACGGAGGGCGAGGATCTGGAGATCCGCACCGCCCGCATGCTGAAGAAAGTGATGGACAACGTGCCCATCCGCATCCATGAATTCGACGAGATCGTCGGCCGGCCCACCCCGGGCGTCATCGGCTGCCAGACCGCCATCAACACCTGCGGCGACTATATCCACGACATCTGGAACGACGACGGCGTGATCGGCGTCACGCTGGACGCGTCCGCCATTCTGAACCGCGAGGAGCTGGAGGTGCTGCGCGAGGCCGTGCGGATCTTCGAGCCGAACTGCATGCCCCGCCGCACCTACGAGGCGTGGCGCGAACTGGTCGGAGACTGGGCGGAGCAGGCCGAGGCCGCCAAGCTGAAGGACCCGGGCCTGCAGAACGGCATTACCGGGCAGAGCACCTCCACGCTGGACTGGCCCAACATCCTGCCCGCCGGCCTGAAGGCCTACATCCGCCGCTGCCAGGAGCATATCGACGCCTACATCGCCGAAGGCGGCACCGACGTGAACAAGGTGTACTTCTGGCGCGCCTCCATGATCGTTCTTCAGGCGGTGATCGACCACTCCCACCGGTACGCCGCTCTGGCCCGGGAGATGGCGGATCAGACGGAGGACGGGGCGGAAAAGGCCCGCCTGCTCCGGATCGCGGAGACGTGCGACCACGTCCCTGAGAATCCGCCGCGCACCTTCCATGAGGCGCTGCAGTTCATGGAGATGTGCTCGCTGGGAAAAATGTTCGAAAATCCGATGCAGAACAACAGCCACTGGGGCCGCGCCGACCAGTACCTGTACGGCTATTTCAAAAACGACCTGGCCAACGGCGTACCGCTGGAGGAGATCGCCTCGGACCTGGCGGACATGATCGGCCGCTGGGGCACCCAGACCTTCGTCTCCGACGACATGAACAAGGAGACCCACCAGATCAATTTCGGCATCAACAACGTCATGGTGGGCGGCCTCGGGCAGGATCATACCGACATGAGCAACGAACTGAGCTATCTGTTCCTGCACGTGGTGGGCCTGCTGAAGCTGTCCTCCCCCACGGTCGGCCTGCGCTGGAACAGCCAGACGCCGGACTACATGATGGAAAAGGCCATCCGCACCAATCTCGCGACCCGCGGCGGAATCCCGCTGTTCCAGAACGACGAGATCATGATCGCCCGCTACGTGGAATCCGGCATCCCCTACGAGGAGGCCTGCGAGTGGCGCGGCCTCGGCTGCGTGTACCCCTGCCTGCCCAACCGCGCCGAGCATTACGGTGCCGAGGGCGTGGCCGCCTACAATCTGGCGGGCGTTCTGCACATGACCCTGCACAACGGTCTGGACATCAACGGGAAGCAGACCGGCCCCAGGACGGGAGATCCCCGTTCCTTCGCCACCTTCGACGAGCTGTACGAGGCCTTTTTCGCCCAGCACAAGGCTCTGGTGTACCGGGGGCTCTGGCTCGGCGCCGTGGCCCGCGACATCGCCCATGAGTTCATCCGCACGCCGCTGCTCTCCATCCTCGGCATCGAGGCCAGCATGGATCTGGGGCAGGATCTGACCAAGGCGCACCCGGACTATTCCATGTTCGGCGTTTCCGACCGCGCGATCATCGACGTGGCCGACTCCTTCGTCGCCGTGAAGAACCTCGTGTACGATCAGAAGGTGCTCACCATGGACGAGCTGATGGAGGCGCTGGACGGCAACTTTGCCGGCGAGCGCGGAGCGGAGATCCGCCGCCTGTGCCTGCGCCAGCCGAAATACGGCAACGACATTCCGGAGGCGGACGAGATGGTGAAACGCGTCTCCGATCGGTCCGCGGAGATCATCTACGCCTACGACAACGCGCCCTTCCGGAACATGATCATCTCCCGCGAGGGGCTTGCATGGCATTACTTCGGCGGTCTGGGCGCCGGCGCGCTGCCCAACGGAAGACCCGCGCTGGAGCCTCTGAACGACGGTTCGCTGAGCCCGATGCGCGGAGCGGACAAAAACGGCCCCACCGCCGTGCTGCGCTCCGCGATGGCCTCCGGCTACAGCCGCGTATGCTGTGCCGCCGTGCTGAACCAGAAGTTCAACTCCTCGCTGCTCGCGTCCGACGAAAGCATCGCCAAGCTGGCGGCCTACACCAGGGCCTACATGAGCGCCGGCGGAAGCCACATCCAATACAACATTCTGGATACCGAACAGCTCAAGGACGCCAAGGCCAATCCCGAAAACTATCAGGACCTGATCGTGCGCATCGGCGGCTTCTCCGCCTATTTCGTGCAGCTGTCCAAGGGCATTCAGGACGACGTGATCTACCGCAGCGAATTCGAGATCTGAACATAAACGATCCATTCATGGAACACGGCAACGGGCCTGGGATCTGCCAAGCAGATCCCAGGCCCGTATTTGCTGTGTCCGCCCCCGGAGGGGCCGCGGCTCACATTCTGTTTTCGTTTCTCGCGATGATGTCGTTCTGCAGGTCCGTCCCCAGTTCGATGAAGTAGGCGGAATAGCCCGCGATGCGGACCACAAGATCCCGGTACGAGGAGGGCTCCGCCTGCGCGGCGCGCAGCGTGTTGGTGTCCACCACGTTGTACTGGACCTCCAGACCGCCCTGATCGAAATAGGCCTTCGATACGTCGCGCAGCTTGTTGATGCCGTCCTGGTTGGCCAGCACGGAGGGATGCATTCTCAGGTTCAGGGCGATGCCGTCCATGAACCGGCTGTGATCGTAGCACAGCGCGGAGGTGAACACGGCGGTGGGGCCGTTCCGGTCGCGCCCCTGCGCGGGGGAGGCCGCGTCCGCGATGGGTTCGCCCGTCCGGCGTCCGTCCGGGGTCGCCCAGGTGTGATAGCCCTGCGCGATGTGGTCGGCCGCTCCGTACAGGCCGGCCTTGTAGATCGGGCTGCGGGCGCTGTACACGTTGTGGCACTGATCCACGTAGGTGTCGATGCACCACTTCATCTCCATGTCCGCGTAAGGATCGGCGTTGCCGAAGTGCGGCACTTCCGCCAGGATCTGCTGGCGCAGGGGCTCATACCCCTCCCAGTTGGCCATGACGGCGTCGTACAGCTCGCGGGTGGTGCACAGCTTCTTGTCAAAGCACATGTACTTGATGGTGGTGAAGGAATCGGCGATGGTGGCCAGGCCGGTGGCCGTGCCGCCGAAGCTGTTGTGCTTGGCCCCGCCGGCCACGATGTCCTTCCCCTGCTCCATGCATCCGTCGATGGAAATGGACAGGCCGGGCTGCGGCCAGAAGTAGGGCAGGAAAAGCTCGGAGAAGTTGTTCAGCGTGACGTGCCAGTCGAACACGTACTCGCTGATCTTCCGATAGGCCTCCCGGACCTGCTCGATGGAGGTCATCTCATACAGGAAGCCCGTGTGGATGGGGCACTGCTCCCCGTTGAACGGGTTCTTTCCGTCGTTCAGGGCCATGGCCAGCGCCACGCCGTAGTGCATGGAGGCGTGGGGCGCGGGCATGCCGTTGCCGCAGGGATAATCGTTGCCGCAGCCCACGATCTCCTGGCAGCCGATGATGCCGTAATCCCGGGCGTCGACGATATCCCAGCCCAGCTCGCGCATCAGGCTGGGAATGATGACCTCGTCGTTCTGGAACAGCGGCAGACCGCCCACCAGCTTGCTGGTCTCCAGCGCGCAGTCCCACAGCCGGTCCGAGCTGTTCTTATTGATGCGCAGGGAGATGGTGGGGTCGTGCAGCAGCAGCCTCCCCACGGTCTCCAGCACCATGTAGGTGACGGGGTTGGTGGCGTCCTCCCCGGTCTCCGGGATCACGCCGCCCAGCGTGGTGTGCTGATAGGTGTTGCCGATGCCGGTGGTGGTGGCCAGACGTCCCTTGCCGCCCTGGTAGAAGCAGTTGGCCTTCAGGAAGAACGCGTCGCAGATCTCCTGCGCGTACTCCTCCGTGATCTTCCCCTCCTCCAGGTCTTTCTTCAGGAAGGGCCAGGTGTACTGGTCGAAGCGCCCCAGGGAGGGAGAGGGATACGCCTCGAACAGCTGGATGAAGGTCTGGTACATCATCGTGCCCTGGACCGCTTCATAGAAGTTCCTGGCCGGTTTCTCAGACAGCCAGCGCAGGCTGTCCTCCATCATGTCCAGTTCCTTCCGGCGCGTTTCATCCGTCGTGGTCTGCTTTTTGCGCGCCACCGCCTCCGCGTACCGCAGACACAGTTCCGTACAGGCCTGGCACACCAGAGAAGCCGCCTTGTAGAAGGGATATTTCTCGGCGTCCTGACCCATCAGGCGCCCCTTGTGCTCCTCCAGCCAGTCGTCCGCCACCTTGCGGATGGCCGCGTACCCCTGATTGATGATCTTGGGATAGCCGGCGATCAGATGGCCGGCCGGCAGCATGAGAATGGGCAGTTCCCCGTAGTCCGAGGCGTTCAGGCGGCGGAAATCCTCGTACCCGTCGGGCGCGGAGGCCTGAGCCACGGCGCCGATGAACTTATCTTCCCAGTACGGCGTATACTTGCGGAACAGCTCCACGTCCTCCGGGGAAACGCTCATCTGTATCTCGTCCGTCTCGGGGGTATGATACAGCCCGTCCTCCCGGAGCGTCCACTCGCCGGACTCCACGCAGCCGAGCACGAAGCCCACGCCGTGATAGCGGGGGTCGACGGTGCTGCCGCAGAAATGCTTGCCGGCGGAACCGACGATCAGTTCAAAATCTTCGATCTCCACCGTCATGCGCTGGGTGATGTACAGATCGGTGAGGCCCTTCTTGATGATGGGCATCACGTGCTGGTACAGCTTGTCCGCCTCCGTGTACAGCGGAAGCAGCTGCGCGTCCTTCTGGATCACGCGGTCGCGGATCAGCTGACGCTCGTGCAGGATGCGGTCCGTTGCCGGTTTGAACGTATACATGTCAGATCCTCCTTAATTCCAGCTTTTCCTTATTCTTTGATCCGGGCACGGCAGTACCCTTTTTTCCACTTTTATTCTACCTCACGCCTTCCCCTTCTGTCCACACAAATGCGGCATGAACTCATGCGTTTTGCGTCGCGCGTGCTTCCTTATTGGCAACCCTTGCCGCTGATGATATAATGGCCGCAGTCAAAATAACAGAAACGGAAGGTCGAACGATGAAACTGATCCCTGACCTTTTCCTCACGTTCGCCAAAGTGGGCGTTACCACCTTTGGCGGTGGCTACGCCATGCTCCCCGTTCTGCAGCGGGAGGTCGTGGAATCCAAAGGCTGGGCCACGGAAGAGGAGCTGGCGGATATCTACGCGATCGGGCAGTGTACGCCCGGCGTGATCGCGGTGAACGTATCCACCTACATCGGCTACAAGAAAGCGCACGTCCCCGGTGCCGTCGCCGCCACCTTCGGCGTCGTGTTCCCGTCGCTTGTCATCATCATACTCATCACGGCGCTCATCCGGAATTTTTCCGAGATCGAATGGGTGCGGCACGCGCTGGCCGGCATCCGGGCGTGCGTCTGCGCGCTGGTCTTCAGCTCCGTGATCAAGCTCGCCAGGAAGGCGATCCCGGATCTTGCGGCCTTTCTTGTGTTTGCCGCCGTGCTGATCCTGAGTCTGTTTACCGACGTTTCCAACGTGGTGTGGGTCGTGGCTGCCGGCGCCGCCGGCGTGATGATCCGCACGCTGTCCTCCCTCCGGAAAAAGAAGGGCGGTGACGGCACATGATCTATCTGCAGCTGTTCTGGGAGTTTTTCAAAACCGGCCTGTTTTCCGTCGGCGGCGGACTGGCCACGCTCCCCTTCCTGTATGAGATGCAGGCCAGGACCGGCTGGTTCACGGTGGCGGACCTTTCCAACATGATCGCCGTGTCCGAATCCACTCCCGGCCCCATGGGCATCAACATGGCCACGTTCACGGGCTTCACCGTGGCCGGGATCCCGGGCGGCATCGTCGCAGTGGCGGGTGAGATCTGCCCGGCCTTTCTCATCATCATCGCCATCTACCGGCTTCTGGACCGTTTCAAGACCAACCGATACGTGCAATACGCCCTGTACGGCCTGCGGGCCGCCTCCGCCGCCCTCATTCTCGTGGCGGGTCTACGGGTTGCCGAGGCCGCCCTGCTGAACGTGCCCGCGTGGACAGCCTCCGGGGCGTTCACCGATCTGTTCCGGCCGCTGGCCATCGCGCTGGCCGTCACCGTTTTCCTTCTGTACCGCAGGCTCGGGAAGCATCCCCTGTGGTACATCCTGGCCTCCGGGCTGATCGGCGTGCTGCTGAAGCTGTGAGCCGGCATGCTCTCTCCGGGCATTGAAAACACCAGATATTTATCATATAATATATTAAATTAAAGAAAAATACTGATTCAGGAGGTACCTCAGATGTCCATTCCCTTTGATTCCAAGGAACTTGAGATCGTTAAGAGAGCGCCGAGCTTCAAGCGTGACGTGCCCGGCAAGCCGCTGTTCCGCTTCCCCGTAAGTGAGCGCGAAGCGATGCTCTCTCTCTTCCGGGGCGGTGACGGCGTATGGATGCCCTACGGCGTCGAGACCTCCCTGTTCTGCCCCCACATCATCCCCGACAACATCGCCCGCGGTTTCGTGTACGAGGCCACGCCCTGGCCGGACCCCTACACCACATGGGACGACATGTTCGGCGTGAACTGGACCTACGTTCCCCAGGTCGGCGGCTCCATGGAAACGCCCGGCCACCCTCATCTGTTTGAAGACGTGAACGACTGGAAGGAGAATCTGAAGATGCCCGACCCCTATTCCTGGGACTGGGACCAGAGCGGGCGCGACAATTACGAGTATCTCAGAAACAACGGCAAGGCCAACATGTTCTGGTTCCTCAACGGCTTTACCTTCGAGCGCCTGATCTCCTTCATGGGCTTCGAGGCCGCCGCCATGGCGCTGCTGGATGAGGATCAGGAGGACGCCCTGCACGAAATGCTCGAAGTGCTCGGCGACCTGGGCGTCACGATCATGGATCTTGCCATCAAGACCTATGGTGACGGGATCTCCGGCTTCAACTACCACGACGACTGGGGCTCCCAGAAATCCCCGTTCTTCTCTTTCGCCGCCGGACAGGAATTCTTCGTCCCCGTGTGGCAGAAGCTGACGAGCTTTGCCAAGGGCAAGGGCAAGATCGCCGACCTGCACTCCTGCGGGCACAACGAGATGCAGATCGAAAACTACATCGCCGGCGGCTGGGACAGCTGGACCCCGATGGCGATGAACGACACCCACGAGCTGTACGAGAAGTACGGTGACCGGATCTGCATCGGCGTAGTGGCCGACGAGCTCCCCGAAAACGCCACCGAGGAAGAGCAGTACGAGGCGGGCAAGGCCTTCGCCGAAAAGTTCTGCAAGCCCGGCAAAGTCGCCTCCTTCAGCCTGTACTCTCCCCCGGTCATAACCGACGCCTACGCCAGAGGGCTGTACGAGACCAGCCGCCGGATTCTCGGCGGAGGACCGGCTCCGAAAACCTGACACGCACGGAAACGCGGCGCTGCGGAAAACTCCGCAGCGCCGCGTTTTTCATTTTCTCTTTTCACGCGGTCCCGGTCGGTCAGGCTCTCTCCGCCAGGCAGCGGGCCACGTACACGCCGCTGGCCGAGGCGTGCGACAGCGAGTGCGTCACGCCGCTGCCGTCCCCGATGACGAACAGGCCGGGATGGTTGGTCTCCAGACTTTCGTCCAGCTTTACCTCCATGTTGTAGAACTTGACCTCCACGCCGTACAGCAGCGTGTCGTCGTTGGCCGTGCCGGGGGCGATCTTGTCCAGGGCGTAGATCATCTCGATGATCCCGTCCAGGATCCGCTTGGGCAGCACGAGGCTCAGATCGCCGGGCGTCGCGTCCAGGGTCGGCCGGACCGTGCCCTCCCGGATGCGCTTTTCGTTGCTTCTGCGGCCGCGCTCCAGATCGCCGAAGCGCTGCACGATCACGCCGCCGCCCAGCATGTTGGACAGCCGGGCGATGCTCTCGCCGTACCCGTTGCTGTCCTTGAACGGGTCGGAAAAGTGCTTGGATACGAGCAGGGCAAAGTTCGTGTTTTCCGTCTTGCGGGCGGGATCCTCGAAGCTGTGGCCGTTGACGGTGACGATGCCATTGGTGTTTTCGTTCACGACGATGCCGTTGGGGTTCATGCAGAAGGTTCGGACGTTATCCTCGAATTTCTCCGTGCGATAGACGATCTTGCTCTCATAGAGCTTGTCCGTCAGATGGGAGAAGATCACGGCCGGCAGTTCCACCCGCACGCCGATGTCCACCCGGTTGGAGCAGGTGGGGATCTCCAGTTCACGGCACACGTGCTCCATCCACTTGCTGCCGCTCCGGCCGACGGACACGATGCAGTACCGGCATTCCTCCTGCCCTCCGCTGAAGATCACACGGTAGCCGCCGTCGATGGGCTGAATGTCTTCCACCGGCGTCATGAACCGGAATTCGATCCGATCCTTCATCTCCTCGTACAGCCGGCCCAGCACCACATAGTTGATGTCCGTACCCAGATGGCGGACGGAGGCGTCCAGCAGGGTCAGCTTGTTCTGCATGCAGATCTTCTTGAATTCGCTGCCCGCGGTGGTGTACCGCTTCGTCCCCTCGCCGCCGTGGGATACGTTGATTCCGTCCACGTACTCCATCAGCTCCAGGGCCTTTTCCCTGCCGATGTACTCATACAGCGTACCGCCGAAATCATTGGTGATGTTGTACTTGCCGTCGGAAAAGGCGCCGGCCCCGCCGAAGCCCTTCATGATGGCGCAGGTGGAGCAGTGGACGCAGGTCTTCACTTTTTTCCCGTCGATCGGGCAGCGGCGCTTCTCCAGCGGGTACCCCGCCTCGAATACCGCCACCTTCAGGTCCGGCCTTCTCTTCATCAGCTCCAGCGCGGAGAAGATGCCGCCGGGGCCCGCCCCGATAATGATCACGTCATATTTCATCATATCACTCCCTGCCGGCGTACAGCGCCGGGTCATCGTAAATCGTGTGGAAGCGGAGAGGATTCAGCAGCCGGAACAGGGTGCGGCGCTGGGTGCCGAGCTCCTCCCGGTTCATCATGGAAAAGCCGCGGAAGGGCGGCATGTAGGTCACGATGTCGTTCCCTATGGCGAAGTTGCGGCACTCCTTGTACAGGGAGGCGAGGTACTTCCTCAGGCGCTGCTCCTCACCTTTTCTGGCCTGGAACGGGCGCACGCTGCCGAAGGTGAACACGTGGCCCCGCAGGCCGAAGTTGTAGTTCAGATCCTGACTGCACAGCATGGCCTGCCCGGATCCCAGGGACCAGCCGACGATCTCCGTTTCCGCGGTGGGATGCTTTTCCGCCAGGGCGCTCCATCCGTCCCGGATCTCGTGCTTGATGCTCTTGTACATGTTGCCCCACCCGTGGTGCACGTACAGCGTCAGGGGCTGCCCGTCAAATTCGAAGGCGTCGTAGTACTTGCTGGAAAACTCCGCCACATTGGAAAACCAGTCGGCGGCGCCGCTGGTCTTCTGGAAGTTGATCTGGATCACGTTCCGTTCCGGCTCGAAGTGCATCTCGTAATTCACTTCGCTGCGAATGTGCAGAAACCGTGCCAGAGCGCCGGACTCATAGTGCTTCGCCGTGTAACGGATCGGCCTTCTGGCCTTTCCCGTGTGATTGTAATCCTCGCTCGTATCGATGAAATACTGCTGATAATCCAGCCGGCGGTACGCCACTTCCTCATCCCCTTCCACCGTGTGCCGTCCGCGTTCATTATGCCACACTCCCCCGGCGATGGCAAGCGTAAAGGCCGGACACGGCCCGTACGGCAATTGACGGTGCGCCGCGCCGGCTGATATAATGAAGGCGGCGTGTCCGGTCCGGCGCGCCGAATCTGCAAGGAGGGAGGCCTGCCCATGAAGGAGCGTCGCGTGCGCCGGGCGGATCTGATGCTGATCGCCGTTCTGCTGGCGTTCGGCGTCGTTCTGGCGCTGGGAAACGTACTTTTCAGCCGGGCGGGTCAGACCGCCGTCGTGCGCGTTTCCGGAAAAGTAGTGGCCGCCTATCCCCTGTCCGAAGACCGGGAGGAAGAGATTGCCGGCGCCCATGGCGGCTTCAACCGTCTGGTGATCCGCGGCGGCGGCGCGTGGATGGAGGACGCCGACTGCCCGGACCGGCTGTGCGTCGGCATGGGCGTCATCCGTCGGGCCGGGCAGAGCATCGTCTGCCTTCCCCATCAGGTGACCGTCGAGATCGTGGGCCCCGGCCGTCGGGACACCGACGCCGTCTCGGAATGAGGTGACCGCCATGAAAACTTCCGCAAGGGCTGTCGCCCGGTACGGCCTTCTCACGGCTCTCGCTCTCATCCTCAGCTATCTGGAAGCCCAGATCCCCGTTTTCTTTGCCGTTCCCGGAATGAAGCTCGGGCTGGCCAATCTGGCCGTAGTCACCGCTCTGTATCTGTCCGGCGCCCCCTGCGCCTGCGTCGTCAGTCTGGTCCGCGTGCTTCTCGTTTCCGTTCTGTTCGGAAACGGCGCCGCCTTCGCCTACAGTCTTGCCGGAAGCGTTCTCAGCGCCGCCGTCATGATTCTGCTGAAAAGAACCGGAAGGTTCGGCCCTATCGCCGTGAGCGCCGCCGGAGGCGTCGCCCACGTTACCGCTCAGCTGGCGGTCGCCGCCGTGCTCATGGGCACTTCAGCGCTCGGCTGGTATCTGCCGGTCCTCTGGTTTGCCGGCGTCACCGCCGGTGCGGTCATCGGTCTGATCGGAGGCGAGCTGTGCCGCGCGCTGCAGCGGCTGAAATGGGGGGAGGACCGGCCGTGAAACGCTTTTCCTTTCTGATCGCCGCCGCTCTCGTGCTTTCTTTTCTCGCGGGATGCTCCGGCGCGTCCGGCCGCGGCGCTTCCATGACGCGGGAGCTGTTCGCCATGGACACCTACATGACCATGACCTGCCGCGGAGAGAACGCCGAACAGGCGCTGGACGCCGCCGAGGCGGAGATCCTCAGGCTGGACGCTCTGCTGAGCACCGGCAGCACGGACAGCGAGATCTCCCGGCTGAACGCCGAAGGCGGAGGCGCCTGCTCCGAGGATACCGCCGCTCTTCTCCGGGCCGCTCTCGACGCGTACCGGGAAACGGACGGGGCCTTCGACTGTACGATCCTCCCACTGATGGAGCTGTGGGGGTTCCCCTCCGGTACGCTTCACGTCCCGACGGAGGCGGAACTGGAACATGCGCTGACCGTCACGGGCAGCCGGCACGTTTCCCTTTCCGGCAGTGCGGTGTCCATGGACCCCGGAACGAAGATCGACCTGGGCGGCATCGCCAAGGGCTTCACCTCCGGCCGGCTGATGGAGATCTTCCGCTCCTTCGGCGTCGAAAGCGCCATCGTCTCTCTGGGCGGCAATGTGCAGTGCCTGGGCAGCCGATCCGATGGGGCCGGCTGGCGGTGCGGTATCCGCGCCCCGGGAGACGGGGCCTCCTCCGACGATATCGCCGGCGTCGTGACCGTACGCGACAAGGCCGTGATCACTTCCGGTTCGTACGAGCGGCGTCTGACCGACGAGGTCACCGGGCGCATCTATCATCACATCCTTGACCCCTCCACCGGCCGCCCGGCGGATACCGGCCTTGCCTCCGTCACCATCGTCAGTTCCGATGGCACGCTGGCCGACGCTCTGTCCACCGCCTGCTTTGTCATGGGGGAGGAAAAGGCGGAGGCGTTCTGGAGGGAGCGCTTCGATGAGTTCGACATGATCCTCATCCGGACCGACGGCAGCATCCGCGTCACGGAAGGCGTCGCGGACGCCTTTGTCACCTCCCGGCCCTGCGCCGTGATCCCGAAATAGATCCACTGCGTTGCTGCGCCCCTGTCCGTTGGGTCGGACAGGGGCGTTTTCACGTTCCTTTTCTCTTCTGACGGCGCACGCGGTTGATATGCCGCTCAAAATCGCCGCTGCGCAGCAGCTCCGCCAGCACGTACTGCTCGAAAAGCGGCACCGTGCAGGAGTAAAAGCCCAGCGTCTGCTCATACAGCTCCGCCATGCTCTCCGGAAGCAGCATGTACCCCACGCGCATCGATGGGGCGATGGTCTTGGAAAATGTATTTATGTAAACCGTTCGCCGTCCGCGGTCCATGGCAAACAGCGAATCCTCCGGCTTCTGATTCACCGCCAGTTCGGAATCGTAGTTATCCTCCACCAGCACGGCGTTCCTCGCCTCGGCCCACCGGATGTATTCGTGCTTTTTCGAGGCGCCCGCCGTCACCCCGCTGGGAAAGCTGTTGAATGGCGTTACGTGCAGAAGCCCTGCTTTCGACCGTTCCAGTTCCTCCGTCGGTATTCCCTCCGCGCCAAGCCGCAGGTACTCGCAGGAGATCCCGAAGGCGGCGTAGACCTTCCGTATCTTGGAATAGGAAGGCTCCTCCAGGGCAAAGATCCTCCCCCTTCCGAACAGCTGAGCGATCAGGCCGTACAGATACTCGGCCCCCGACCCAACGACGATCCGGCCGGCGGGGACCTCGATGCCCCGGCTCCGGATCAGATACCGGCTGATCTCCTCCCTCAGTTCCGCGCAGCCGCGGTTCGGCGACTTGACCAGGATCCGGTCCCCCTGATCCAGCAGCACCTTTCTCATGGTGCGCGCCAGCACGGAATAAGGGAATTCCCCCGCCATGTGCTCCGCTGGCTCCGGAGCAGTCGCGGCCGGAGAACCGCTGCCCGGGACACGGACGTCCCCGGCCTGACGGTAGGCGGCAAAGCAGCCGCTTCTCTGCCGGGTCTCCACATAGCCCTCCTCCGCCAGCAGATCCAGCGCGTGCTCCACCGTGATCACGCTCACGCCGGTGTCCGCCGCGATCATCCTCTTGGACGGGAGCTTCGTCCCCGGCGGATAGACCCCGTCCACAATGTCCCTCACCAGATGCCGGTACAGCTGTATGTAGGCCGGCACGGTGTCCTGTCTGTCGATCCTGTAGTTCATCTGGTTATATAAAACACTCCCAAACTGGATATTTTTATATGATCAAATTGATCATATACTTGCAGCATTCAAAAGTCAATCCGAAATGAGGGATCGTCAATGTCACACGCGAAAAGCGGCAGAGCGGTCACCGTCCGACTGACCGTGACCGCTCTGCTGATGGCCATGAATATCGCCCTGAGCTCCTTCGGAGTTCCCGTACCCGGCGGGCATCTTTACCTGAACGACGTAGTCATCTGTCTGGCGGCGCTGCTGCTGAACCCCATCGAGGCCTTCGTCGTGGGCGGCATCGGCGCTTTCCTGGGCGACTTCTTCTTCTACCCCGCCCCCATGTTCGTTTCCCTGGTCACCCACGGCCTTCAGGCGATCGTGATCTCGCTGATCGCGCGGCAGACGCTGGGGAAAAAGCCCCGTCTTGCCTCCGTGATCGGCGTTGCCGTCGGAGCCGTGATCATGGTCGTGGGTTATTCGCTGGGCCGCGCCTACGTGTACAGCACGCCGGAATACGCCCTGCTGAAGCTCCCGTTCCAGATCCTGCAGGCCGCCGTCGGCGCCGTGCTGGGCACTCTGCTGTGCTGGAAATTCGGCGTGCGGAAGCTGTTTTTCAAAACGCTCGGGGAGCCGCTTGGCTGACTACAGCTCGATATAATAGACGCAGATATCCTCGTAACGCCCATCCTTCATGAGGAAGCCCCCGGGGATCGTTCCCAGCAGATGGAACCCGACCCGTTCATACAGATGCCGGGCGTGGACGTTGCACGCCACCACGGCGTTGAACTGCAGCAGACGGAACCCCTGTTCCCTGCCCTGCCGCAGGCTGTCCAGCACCAGCTGTTCCCCCATGTGCCGGCCCCGGAAGGCCCGGTCCACCGCGTAGCTGGCGTTGGCAATGTGGCCGCAACGCCCCTCATTGTTGGGGTGCAGGATGTACAGTCCCTGGACACGGCCCTGCTCATCCACCGCTACGGCGGAAACGCTCTGCCGCGCGAAAAACTCCGCGCCGGACCGTTCGTCCATCTTCTCCGTCTGCGGATAGGCTTCTCCGTCCTCCACCACCTGGTTCCAGATCTCCACCATGCGGGGGACGTCTTCCTCCCGATAAACTCTTACCGTCATGACCGTTCTCCTTTCGTCTCCGCGGCGCCTGCGCCGCGGAGATGTTTTTGCCAGAAACGCTATTTTGCGTTTACAAGGACCCTTTCCTGTGGTAAAACCGTGTCTGCAGATACTATATCACAAGAAAAGCAAAGGAGCTGCCCCAATGAACAAGCTTTCCTTCGCCTCAGATTATTCCTCCGGATGCCATCCTCTGGTCCTTCGGCGTCTGACGGAGACCAATCTCTGCCGATCCGCCGGGTATGGGACGGACGGCTTTTCCGAAGCCGCCAGAGAAAAGATCCGGCAGTGCTGCCTGGCGCCGGAGGCGGACGTCTTCTTCCTTGCCGGCGGCACGCAGAGCAACGCCGCCGTGATCGGCTGCATGCTGAAGCCCTGGCAGGGAGTGATCTCCGCGGAGACCGGGCACGTGTGCGGCCATGAAGCCGGCGCCATCGAAGCCGGCGGACACAAGGTGCTGCCGCTGCCCCACAGGGAGGGGCGTCTGGCGGCGGAGGACGTCCGCCGTCTGCTGGAACAGTTCCGTGCCGACGAGGCCCGGGAGCATCTGGTGGAGCCGGGCATGGTGTATCTCTCGCAGCCCACGGAATACGGCACCCTGTATTCGCTGCGGGAACTGACGGAGATCAGCGGCGTGTGTCACGCCGCCGGGATCCCCCTGTATGTGGACGGGGCTCGTCTGGCCTACGCCCTGGGCTGCCCGGAAAACGACGTGCGGCTTTCCGACCTTGCCCGGCTGTGCGACGCCTTCTACATTGGCGGCACCAAATGCGGCGCTCTGTTCGGTGAGGCCGTGGTTTTTCCCCGGCACGATACCGTTCCCCATTTCTTTACGATGATCAAGCAGCGCGGCGCGCTGCTTGCCAAGGGCTTTGTCGCCGGCCTTCAGTTCGACGCGCTGTTCACCGACGGCCTTTACGAACAGATCGGCCGTCACGGCGTTGCCGCGGCCGAACGGATCCGCACCGGACTGTCCGCCTGCGGATATCCGCTGTTCATCGAGGCCCCGACCAATCAGGTCTTCCCGGTACTTACACCGGCACAGGCGCAGGCTCTGCGGCAGGAGATCGACATGACCTTCTGGGAGAAGCTGGACGAAGGCCGATGCGTCATGCGCCTGGCCGCCGACTGGGCGACCCGGGATGAGGATGTGGACCTTCTGCTGGACGTCTTCCGCCGCTGCGCGGATCAGGGATGAGCCCTCTCCCTGCGAACGCTGCTGAACGATGCGCCATTCTCGGCGAATCGTTCCGGTCGTCCAGCGGATCTCATCATATCTGAAAATGCCCGGCGTCCAATGGACGCCGGGCAGGCCCCCCTCCGCTTTGTACGACCCATGAACGCCACGGCGCTCGTGGGTCGGTTTTTTCAATCGGAGAGGATCAACTCCACCGGGCAGTGATCCGAGCCCTCGACGGCGCTGTGGATCGAGGCTCCGCCGATCCGGCTTTTCAGCTTTTCCGACACGAGAAAATAGTCGATGCGCCATCCGGCGTTGTTCTGCCGGGCGTGAAAACGGTAAGACCACCAGGAGTAGGCCCCGGCCTCATCCGGATGCAGAAAGCGGAAGGAATCCACGAACCCGGCGCCCAGCAGCGCCGTCATCTTCTCCCTCTCCTGATCGGTAAATCCAGCGTTGGCGCGGTTGGTCTTCGGATTCTTCAGGTCGATCTCCTGATGGGCCACGTTCAGATCTCCGCACAGCACCACGGGCTTAGCTTCGTCCAGTTCCGTCAGATAGCCGCGCAGATCATCCTCCCACCGCATCCGGTAATCCAGACGCTTCAGCCCGTCCTGTGAATTGGGCACGTACGCGTTGACAAGGATGAAGTCCTCAAACTCCACAGTGATGAGCCTTCCCTCGTGGTCGTGCTCCTCCACCCCCATGCCGTACGTCACCCGCAGAGGCGGCCTCCGGGTAAAGACGGCCGTTCCCGAATACCCCTTCATTTCCGCGTAGTTCCAGAAGGACTCGTAGCCGTCGAAGGCGATGTCAAGCTGGCCGGCCTGCAGCTTTGTCTCCTGCAGACAGAACACGTCCGCGTCCAGCGTCCGGAAGGCGTCGGCGAATCCCTTGCCCGCCGCCGCCCGCAGCCCGTTCACGTTCCAGGATATCAGCTTCATTCTTCCCTCTCCTCCCGCTCCGCCAGGCGCTGCATGCACCAGCAGAACGCTCTGGCGCACCGTCTGTCCGGATCCTTGAAATGATTTCCCTCGTTCCACTCCAGAACGCATTCCGTCCCGGGGCAGCTTTTCACCCGCTTCTCCAAGGCGCGGATTCGATCCCCCACCGTGGCCATCACGTGGTTTTTCGTCCGCTCCTCCCGGTCCCCCAGGCTCAGATAAACGACCCTCGCGAAAGGCTCGGTCTGCTCCGCCAGGTCGATCCATCCGGGAAACCAGACGGACGGCGACGCCGCCGCGACGGCAGAGAAATCCTCCGTCTTCCACGCGCTCCACAGCGCGAAAAGCCCCGCGAGGGAGTAGCCGCCCAGGATCACGGGCAGGTCTTCCGTCAGGCCGAAGCGCCCGCGAAGCTCCGGGAGCAGCGTCCCGCGTACGAACGACAGCGTACGCTCCGCCTGCCCGCCGAACGCTTCCTTCCCGAAGACCGGGGCCGCCGGCCAGGGCGACAGATCCCGATTCCAGTCCTCCGTCTCAAAGGCAGCCAGCAGAAAGGGGATATCCGTTCCGGCGGCGATCCGTTCCACTTCCCGGTCCGTCTCCTCACCGCCGCGGGCGTCGACCGGCTGGATCAGCAAACAGGCCGGCTCTCCGCGGCGCCAGATCCGGCACAGCGTCCCCTCCGTCCGCAACGAGTCTCTGACGATCCCTTCGCTCATTTCAGCAGAACCCGAGTTCGGAGGCCGACGGAAAGCCGTAGGCGCTTTCCGCGCTCGTGACCGCCCTCGTTATGGCTTCGCTGGTCACCATTCCCGCCAGCGTGCCCACGGCGTCCAGGTCCCCTTCCTCACGGCCCACGGATATGGCGTAAACGCTGTCGCCGTCCACCGTGGTATGGACGGGGCTGATGGAGCGGGCGTAGCCGTCGTGGGCCATGCCCGCGATCTTCGTCAGCTGTGCCTTGGAAAACAGCGCGTTTGTCACGACCGCGCACAGCGTGGTATTCCCGACGAATTTGTTCTCCACGATGTTCATAGCCTCCATCAGATAATCCGCCGTCCGGCGGAACGCCTTCTTATCCTCCGTCAGCATGCCGGCGATCTGCCGTCCCTGCCTCCAGTCGTAAACGTCGCCCATGGCGTTCACCACGGCGATCGCCCCGACCTGGACCCTGCCCACCTGAACGGCGTAGCTCCCGATCCCGGTCTTCATGCACCAGTCCATGCCCGCGTACTTTCCCACGGTCGCGCCGCATCCGGCGCCGTAATTGCCGTCGCGGTAATTCGGGGCGTCCAGCGCGAGCCGCGCGGCCTCATACCCCATGGCGGCGTCGGGACGGACCTTCGAATCGCCCACCGTCAGATCGAACAGACTGGACTGCACCACCAGCGGCACCTTCGTCACGCCGACGTCAAACCCTACGCCGCGCTCTTCCAGGCATCTCATGACGCCGTCTCCCGCCGCAAGCCCGAAGGCGCTGCCGCCGGACAGCACAAGCGCGTGCACGATCTTTGCCGACATCAGCGGATCCAGCAGCGTGGTCTCCCGGGAGGCCGGTCCGCCGCCCCTCACGTCCACGCCCGCACGCATGCCCTCCTCGCAGAGCAGCACCGTACAGCCGGTGCCCGCTTCGCGGTCTTCTGCCTGACCGATCTTCAGGGGATGGATATCGGTAACGGGAATCTCCTTCACAGGTCCTCAGTTCCTTTCCTGTCCGTTTCCTCCGGCACGTCGGCCGGACGCGCGCGCACGAGCTCACTGTCCTGCCGGAGCTCGAGAGCGGTGATCTTTCTTTCCTTCTTCCTCTGACGTCTGGCTTCAAAGGGGGCGATATCGTCCCTCTGCATCCGGGTAAACAGTCCGGTCTTTTTCCTCAGGATCGCAAGGACGGCCAGCGCCAGAGCGTCGATGACGATGCTGAACAGCATTCCCGGAACGAAGATCTCCGAACCAACCTCACCGTACCCGAAGCCGGTGAAATAAAAGGCCGTCATGTTGTTCACGATATGCATGGCGCAGGAGGCTTCCAGGCCCCCGGTCAGCCACGCCGCCGCGCCGAACGCAAGCCCGGTGAACACGATCGTGATCACTCCGAATATGTTGTACGGATGCAGCGCGGCGAAAGCGGCCGCCTGCAGAACGATGGCCAGCACCGGCAGGCGGAACCATGAGCCCAGCGACTGCATCACGAGTCCGCGGAAGCAGTACTCCTCCGCCACGCACTGCAGCGGCCCCAGCACGGTGAGAAGCAGGAAGCCCCCCAGGGTGAACTCCACCGATCCGGACGGCCCCTCGATCAGAGACGGCACCGCAGTCGGTAGGCCGTAGATCACAAGGCCGACCGCCATGCAGACGCCGAACACCGGCCATCTCCACCCGCCCCAGGCGGAGGAGTAGGACGACCACGGCCGGTCTCGAACGATGAGCCCGGCCAGCGCCAGCGCCGGCAGCATCACGGCGACGCTGCCGAGCACCCCGAGGGCGCCGGCCGAGGAGTATACATCGAAGGTGTCGTACCCGCCCATCAGGGAGTTCAGATAATCCATAACGTTCCCGGCGACCACGCCCCCCGCCAGGGTGGCCACGGTCGAAAACGCGAAATAGAACGCCGCGAACAGCAGAAGCACCAGAACAGGCTTATACCATCTCCATGCGGAAAACTGCCTGGGATAGGCGGTATATTCCCTGCCTGCGGGCTGACTCTGCTCCCGGGTCCGGATCCCCTCTGTCATCTCATTCTCCCCTTTCCCTGTTCCGCCGCCGGACGCGGCTTTCCGTTCCTCATCCGAGCAGATATCCCGCAAGGATCAGGAAAACGCCGGCGGTCCACGCCGACCAGTGCTGCGTATCGTTCACGCCGATGGCTCTGTCGTCCCCCGCGCCCGTGATGGGATCGTGCATGTGGTACATGCCGAAATCGCGCAGCGTGTCCGCGTAGCGGCGGGCAACGTCCTTGGCCTCCTTCTCCCGTCCGCAGGCCGCAAGGCCCAGAGCAACGAGGCAGGTGGTCGGCGACTGGACCGTCCCCCGGGACCAGCCGTGTTCGAGATAGGGGCTGTCCAGCGCCTCCGAAGGCACGCCGTATTTCGTGATGTTCACGTCTTCCCGGAACAGGTCGGAAACGACCGTATCCACGACCTGCTTCGGAAGATGCCGCCCCATGAGCAGCGGAGTGAAGAAGCCGATGGGCTTCGCTTTCACCGGGGCGCCGGTGCCCGCGCGGAAGGCGGTGAACCGCTGCCCGTCCCACAGCTTTTCCAGCGCGCGGGCCGCGAGGGCGTCCGCCTTCTTCGTCCATTCGTCCGCGTCCCCTGAACGCCCCAGATCGCCCGCCAGGCGCGCCAGCGCGTCGGCAAAGCAGACCAGATAGGCCGCCAGTTCCGGGTTCGCCACGGGCACTCCCGCGCTGAAGATCGTGCTCTCGTCGCAGCCGCTCTCGTCGGCGTGATGGTATTCCGGCAGTCCGTCGTGATCCAGGTCGCGGTAATTGCGGTAAAAATCCCACAGCAGCGCCATCTCGCCGTACAGCTTCTCCTTATCCTCCGCCGGGATCTGAGATACGTCGGCGTGATCGTACAGCCAGTTCAGGGCGACTCCGTAGAGCGGCGGCTTGAAGGACTGGTAGATGACCTCCATCTCATCGATGTGGTCGGGGATCTGCCCGGAGGGCAGCTGATAATCGAACACGGACTGGATCAGGTCCCAGGCAAAGCGGACGTCCCGGCAGTTGCCCATGGCCTGAAAGGCCTGCTGCCACCCGAAGCAGTGGCCGAACTCCTGGTGCATCATGATGCACATTTCGTGGCGGAAGCGGCTCCCCGGGAACGGCACCCGCGTGTGGGTCCAGATCATCCAGGCCGCCCTGTCCCGACAGTCCGCGTACTCCGGCGGGAACGCCGGCACGCAGCGGTCGCGGTACTCTTCAAACTCCGCCTGCACGGCCTTCACGGACTCATGATAATCCGGGAAGCTCTTCCGCAGCACGGGTTCGGCGTCGAACTCCTCGACGGCCACATCCAGAACGCCGTTTTCATCCGGCTTCCACACGCTGTTCATGTACAGATTCTGCATGGCGCGGAAATCATAGGGTGCGTCCATCTCCAGCGTCCCGGTGACCGGGACGAGGAGCCAGTTGACGGCGGTTTTGCAGGTGACCAGCTGCCAGGTCCCGTCCAGCATGTCCTTGACGATGCTGTGAAACGCCTCCATCGGGGCGTTGAGCGACAGGCTCAGGCCGTCCTCGCCGTGGAACTGCACCAGGAACTTCTCCGAGATGCAGACGCGCATGGTCCCGTGGTCCGACTCCAGCAGGACCTCGCTCGGCGTGGTGGACACGGCGAACGGAACGGGCACGCCGTCCTTCAGAAGGCGGATCTTCGCGACCCGGTTCGTGGCGTTCACGCCGGAATAGCCAAAGCCGATGGAGCGGGTCGTGCCGAGCCACAGGTTGCTGTGCCCGAAATGGTCCTTGCCCGCAGGCCCCTGCGTCACGATGAAAAAGGAGCCTTTTCTTCCGAAAGGCGCGCTGTGAAGGTCGATAAAGCTGTGGCAGGTCTTCATGTCGTTCCCTCCTCATGATCTTCGAAACGGACGTGCGTTTCCCGGCGGGCGCCGGGATCATCTTCATTGTAATGGTAACGGATTCCCGGTAGATTTGCAACCGGAAAACAGGCCGATCGGCAGGGCGTCGGACGTCCCCGGGCGTCCGCCCGTCCGAGCGGCACATTCTTCCGCCGGGCTCCGCGCAGGTCCTGCACGCCCCCGCTTCTCTTCCCGGATCCGATCCCGCAGAAGGAAAGGAAGAACCGGCGGAAGTCTTCAGGTTGCGGATCGAAGGGCTGTAATCAAACGATCCCGATCATCCCCTGCCGCCATTCCAGCGCCAGTGGTGATCGGGATCATTCTTCTCCGGCGATTCCCGTCCGCAGACGGAAATCGCCGGCAATGCGGACTTATCCGCGCCGAAAGTGAAAGCATTGCATCGGGTCTTTCTTTCCGTTCTCCGGATCACACCTCGATCCGGAACAGGCCGTGGCGATTGCAGCAGGCGTAGACGCGCCGCACACGGCTCACCTTTACTCTGGCTTCCGCGTTGCCCTCGGGATACAGCTTTACGAACTGGACCCCCTGATCCGACACCGCGGCGATAAAGGAGATGTAATGGTCCTTCGTCATCGAATGATCGACCGTGACGCAGTATTCATCTTCGGAGATCTCCGCCCGGATGCCGTGGGCGACGTCCGCAGGTTCCGCCTCAAGCGGCGGCAGCGTGATGCCGCAGCAGCTGATCACTGCGTCGCCGATCGCCTGCATCACGTTTCCGCACACCGGGCAGACGTAAAACCGGCTCCGGAGCATGTCCGAGGCACGGTTCCGGTTCCGGACGTCCTCTCCGGACAGAAGTTCGATCACGGAGATGTTCAGCGCGGCAGCCAGCGGCTCAAGCAGGCTGACGTCCGGGAACCCCTGCCCCGTCTCCCACTTGCTGACCGCCTTGCCGCTGACGAAGATCTTCTCCGCCAGCTCTTCCTGCGTCATTTTCCTGCTTTCCCGGAGCCGCCGTATCACGGCTCCCGTTACGTATCTGTCCAAGGGCGTTCCCTCCTTGCGGAACAAGGATACCACGGGCGCACGAACCTGGCTATCCGCGCTGCGTGGAGTTCCCCTGCTCCACCTGGCGGATTTCCTCATCGGACGCCTGCGTCAGAGAGTAGGTGTCAAAGGCAGGCTCTCTGGGAAGCTGGATCTCAATGCGGCTGATCCTGTCCAGCAGCACGGTCCCCTCCGTGATCCGCAGTTCGAACACGTGTCCGCCTCGCTTCCGGTCCTCCGACAGGAAATGAAAATGCCACCCCGGCATATTGATGCCGTCCATGTAGTCGGGATAATACACGCAGACCAGGCTGCCCCGGACATTCCGGAAGACGAAGTCCCGCTGGGTCCTCTCCAGCACCTGCTTCAGCGATACGTGCTGCGAGCGGAACGGGGATTCGGAGCGGGCGCTGACGCTTTCAAACCGGCCGTCGATCCGCGCCATGTGCATGCTGTTCAGGCCGAAGCCCTCCTCGATCCTCAGGTCCAGAAACGTCCTGAGCGCGCGGATATCCCCGATCGGTCCCGCCGTGATCTTCCGCTGTCCCGTCAGCTTCGAGACCGAAGCAAAGGGCACGCCGCCGTCCGTTCCGGATTCCGTCGCGGCTCCGTTCTCGTCGGCGCGGAAGCACCTGCCGTCAAGGACGATCATCTCCCCGCCGACGTTCTCGAAGGTTCCGAGTCCCGTATCTCCGTGCCGGAGGAGTCCCGCGACGGTCACGACCGGCCGTGTATACCCCAGCGAAAGTGCCTTCAGCGTAGACACCTGATACATCAACGTCTGCCGTTCACTCATCCTGCGCTTGCCTCCGATTCGTTTCTCGTTTTTCTTCCGCAGTGTGCCTTTCGCACGCCATCCACGCATTTTCAGCTCAGTGATCTTCCCTGTTCTCCCCGGGGCATTCACAGGAACTGCCGGATGCGCTTCCATTCCTCCGTCAGCCTGGCAGCATCCCACGCCGCGTTCGCGGGGCTGGTGGACGGAAGCCCGATCGCCGGGCGTCCGGTTCGGGCTTCCGCGTACCGGACGTAATACCGGAAAGCAGTCGTGCCGTTCGTGAAGATCGCGCGCACGTCCGCCTGATCCAGGATGACGCTCAGGTCGTTGACCGTGACGTTGCGGATGCTGGTGTCCGAAGAGCCGGTGATATCGCAGGAGGCGATCACGTCCCAGACGGCTACGCAGTTCCGGAGCAGAAACTCCTTTTTCGCGTCGATCGATCCCGGGACAGGTTGTTCCAGTACGGCCGCCAGCACTTTCCAGAAGCGATTGCGCGGATGCCCGTAGAAGAAGCCCGTCTCTCTCGACTTCACGGAGGGAAAGCTTCCAAGGATCAGCACCTTCGAGTTCCGGTCGTATACCGGGTCAATGGGATGCCGGGTCATGCGTCGTTCCCCGAGCGGCTCATCCGTCTTCCGCGGCGTCCCGTGCCGCGGCGGCCGCCTGCGCGGCAGCGAAGGCGCTCAATCCGTTGGTGTAGTGGACGTAGTAATCCGGCGCGCCGGCGACGGGGACCCAGAAGGATTCCATGGCCGTTCCCCCGATCTCAGAGCTGATGCTTTTCGTCTCCTGCGTTTTCAGCGCGTTCATGGCCTGGCAGCCCCGGTGGAAGGAGGGATCTCCGGTATTGCATCGGACCCCCTCCTGGCCTCCCATGCGGAGATACAGCGGGTTTCCCGCGATCACGTTGAAATGGCGGTCGATCAGTCGGACCATCTCCGGATAGTTGTCCCACATCATGTGGAAAGCGCGTACGATCTCTTCTCTGGTAAAAGCCTCCACGTTTTTTCATCCTTTCGTTTCACGATCTGCTTCCACTATAACGCGTTTTCTTCCGGCAGACAACGGCTGTGAATCAAAAGTTGCCGAATAGCGAACCGGGCGCAGCGGACTTTTCCGTCCGCCGCGCCCGGTTTATTTTCATTTCCGCACCGGTATCACGTATCCGGGCTTATCCGGCAGGTACAGAACATTCAGCGTGCTCCCCACGCGGAGATCCCCGGCCCATCCGGCGCCGATCTGATTATCCACGCTTTTTCCGCTGCCGAGCCTCGCTTCCACGGTCCTGCCGTCCTGCGTCCGATAGGTGACGTAGTAGGCATAGGTCGTAGCCGACAGACTTCCGTCCGCGTCCGTGTGGTCCTCTTCCTCGATCCTGGTCACCGTGGCGCTGGCTTCGAGACCTCTTTTTCGGATCTCGCTGTTCCGCCTCGCGGTGATCACGATCCCGACCGCGATAACGACGACGGCGATCGCGATCCCTACGTAAATCGGCATGGTTCGTTCCTCCTTTTCCGACGGTTCATCGTTCCGCCTGATCCATGGCATCCTCCGCGCCTTTCAGGATCGCCTCGACGTCCGCCCCGTCGATATCCAGTCCCGCGGCGCTGATCATCTTCACGTCACCGATGCCGTAAAAGCCCCGCGCCATCGCCTCCACGTATCCGAAGCCGAATTCCTTCGGGAGCCAGTTCCCGCCCGCGGTAGTGACGTACGTGAGCCTTTTCGCGCGGCACAGCCCCTCCGGCACTCCTTCCGGAGAATAGCGGAAGGTGACGCCGGTGACGTTGATCTGCTCAAAATACTGCTTCAGCGAGGCCGGAAAGGAAAGATCCCAGAGCGGCGCGGCGATCACGACCTCATCCGCTTTCGCGAACTGCCGCGCCAGGTCAAACATCGGATCGTCAAAGCGCCCCTCCTCGATCAGCCGGTCCCGCCTTTCAAGAAAGCTTTCGTCGGCGACGGGAAAAGCGATCTCGTGCAGGCGCACTTCCTCAATGGGGCCCTCTCTCCGCGCAAGCAGATGGTCCGCCAGTCTTCTCGACCGGGAATTCTCCCGCACGCACGCGTTTATGAACAGCAGCATGATCCTTTCTCCTCTCTTCTGCGCTCGCTTCCTTCGGAACATCATGAAACGGTTCGTGCACGCGTTCGTTTCACCCTGGTAGCGGATCGCGTAAATGATGTTGGAAATCAGCACGACGATGGCAGCACCGGACAGGCTGATGAAACCGAATCTCGCGCTTCCCTCTCCTTGTGTTTCCCCGGCCGCCTTATCCATCCGACATGTCCACGTCCGGGATGATCAGCACGTCGTACTCCGGATACATCGCGCGAATTTCCGCGCAGAGTGTCTCCAGCGCCTCTTTCCGGTCGACGTCAAAGCTGATGACCACGTCGAAGCGGAGCGTTTTCCTTTCAGTATCCGCATAAAAGCCGTGCATCTGCAGCGCCCAGTCGTGCGCCAGGACCGTCTTTTGTACCGCGTTGCGCATCTGAGCCGCCTCATCGTCGGACGTGTTGAAGGAATATACGCTGATGCCGGTCAGGATCACGCCCGTTTTTCTGAACACGTCGGTCTGTATCCTTCTCGTGATCACGTCCACGTCATCCACGCTCAGATGATCCGGCAGCTCCACATGCACGGAACCGTAGTTCCGGTTCGGGCCGTAGTTGAACAGCGTCACGTCGTAGGCCCCGAGCACTCCTTCTTCCTCACAGACGATCCGCTTCAGTTCCCGGGTTGTTTCCTCATCCTCACGCTTGCCGATGATGTCGTTCAGCGTTTCGATCATCATCTCGATCCCGGCCCTGATGATGAAGGCGGAGATCACGACGCCGACGTACGCCTCCAGCGAAACGCCCCAGATCAGAAACACGACGGCCGACGCCAGCACGGAGGCCGACAGGATCGCGTCAAACAGCGCGTCCGAACCGGAGGCCACCAGCGCGCCGGAATTTACCCTCTTCCCCTGCTTTTTCACATACATGCCAAGGCCAAGCTTCACGGCGATGGCCACCGCGATGATGATGATGGACACCGTGCTGTACTCCGCCGTTTCCGGATGGATGATCTTCTTCACCGATTCCACAAGGGAGGTGATGCCCGCGTAAAGCACGAGCGCCGCCACGATCATGGAACTGAGGTACTCGATCCTGCCATACCCGAGGGGGTGCTTGCGGTCCGGCTGTCTGGCCCCAAGCTTCGCGCCGATGATCGTCACCACAGACGACAGGGCGTCGGACAGATTGTTCACCGCGTCGAGGATTACGGCGATCGAATGCGAAATCAGGCCGACAAACATCTTGAAGGCCACAAGAAATACGTTCGTTACGATCCCGACCACGCTGGTCCGGACGATCGTTTTCTCTCTCTCCGCCGCGAGAACGGCGATATCATTGCTGTTTTCAGGCATATTGGTTCCTCTCGTGTCAATTGCTCATCCGTTTCCCTGCAGCGCCGTTCCACGACCTTGCCGCATCGTCGTTCCCGGAAGCATTCCGCCGGCGCACGGCACCCGCGGGCCGTCCTCCTCGTCCAGCCGGGAGTGGGAGACGCCGGCGTACTCCGGCGCCAGGGCGGCGATCTCGTCCATGATCCGTGCGGGCGACAGCTGGGGCTGCGGGCATCCCATGGCGTTCATCATATCCGTCAGGATATCCGTATCCGGCCGCGCTCCTTCCGGCGGTTCCACGGCTTTTCTCACGCGCTGGACGCGTCGATCCGTGCTGGTACAGGTCCCTTCCTTCTCCGCGAAGCTCACGGAGGGGAATACGACGTGCGCCTTCCGCGCCGTCGGCGTGAGAAAGACGTCCTGAACAGCCAGAAAATCAAGAGCCTCCAGCGCCTGATCCGCTCCGTCCGGCAGGGCGGCGCAGAGGTCCTCGGCGCACACATACAGCCCCCGCAGTTTTCCGCCGGCCGCCCGGAGCATCTCATCGGCGTTCAGCCCGGGTTTCGGGCTGAGCCGGACCCCCCAGGCGGACTCGAACCGCCGGCGCGTTTCCGCATCGTCGACTCTCTGCCCTCCCGGAAAAACCTCCGGCGCGGCTCCCATGTCGCGGAGGCCCTGCCCGTTGGGCTGCCCGCACAGCGGATGCACTCCGCAGCCCGCGCGTCCGGTTTTTCCCGCCAGGGCGGCAAGACGGGCGAGTTCCTTCGTCCCTTGTCCGCAGATGATCGGCGCGTTTTCGGCGGCGGCATACATCCTTGCCGCTTCCCGGATCCGATCCGGATCGACGCCGCAGACGCTCCCCGCCGTTTCCGCCGTGAACTCTGCCGCCGCGGCTTCCGTTCCGTCCGCCAGGCCCTCGGTGACGAGCACGTTCATCAGCCCGCGGACAAGTGCCGTCTCGGTGCCGGGGCGGATCTTCAGCTGAACGTCCGCCCGGTCTGCCAGACCTACGTCTTCCGAACTGACGACGATCAGCTTCGCCCCGTCCATGACCGCCCTGCGGAGAAGCATGCCCGCGACGGGATGCGTCGTTTCCGGGTCGGCGCCCAGCAGGAGGATGACGTCCGCGCCGGCTGTGACGTCACGGATGGACCCGGTCACGGCGTCCGTTACGGACTGGGGGCCGCATCCGGAAACGTTGTTGCTTCCGAAGCAGGTCCTCACCATTTTCTGCGCCAGATAGGCGTCTTCATTCGTCAGGCCGCCGCCGACGATACCGGCCAGACTGTTTTCGCCATACCGCTGCCGGATCTGCGTGAACCGTTCCGCCGCGTACCTCACGGCCTCCTCCCAGGAGGCTTCGCGAAACCCGCCCGTGCTTTCCTCCCGGATCAGCGGCTTTGTCAGCCTCTCCGGCGCATGGATGGGTGTGATGCTTTCCCAGCGGCCCTTTTCGCAGAGCCGCCCCCGGTTGGCCGGACCGTCCGCCGCTTCCGCTCCCACCACTCTGCCGTTTTTCACGATCAGACGCATCTGACAGCCGACCGAGCAGCGCGGACACGTGGTAAGTACCTTTTCCGTCTCCCATTTCCGAAAGGCGCGGTCTCTCTTCAGCGTGAGGGCTCCGGTCGGGCAGACGGAAGCGCAGATCCCGCACGTCTCGCATCCGCTTTCCTGCCAGCCGCTGCTGAACGGCGCGTCCACCAGATGCATCGTGCCCGTCCTGCCGTTTTTCAGGGCGCCGCTGCAGGCGATCTCCTGACAGGCGTTGACGCACCGCTGACAGTGGATGCATTTTCCGGCGTCGTACCGGATAAACGGGTTATCTTCCTGCGCGGGAAGTCTCGCGTCGACATCGCCCCGCGATCCCCGGTACGGCGTATCGCGGACGCCGCAGGCGGCGCATATCTCCTGCAGCCGGCACGAGCCGTTTGCCGCGCAGCTCATGCAGTCGGTCTTATGGTCGGCCAGGATCAGCCGCAGCATTTCCCTGCGGTATTCGGTCAGCGTTTCCGATTCCGTACGGATGACCATGCCGTCCTTTACCCTCGTCTTGCACGCGGCAAACAGCCGGTCGTATCCTTCGATCTCCACCATGCACAGGCGGCAGGATCCGATGTAATTGACGTCCTCCATGTAGCACAGTGTGGGGATGGAGATCCCGTTCTCCTTCGCGGCGCGCAGAATGCTGCGGTTTTCCCTTACCACGCACTCCCGGCCGTTGATCGTGACCGCTACGGTGTTCATCCGCAGGTCCCCCCTTCCATGCTGCCGCATCCAAAGTGATCGCACCGCAGGCAGCGTCCGGCTTCCCGCAGCGCTTCCTCCCGCGTCATCGGTACGTCCACCTCGTCGAAGCTGTCCTTCCTTTCGAACGGGTCGCGCTCTTCGATCTCCGTGCGTCCGGTGGGCACGCACGGATTCGGGACGGCAAAGGGCACATTCGCTCTGCAGGCGATCTTATGGTGATATCCCAGATATTCATCGATGTTGAAGGCGGCGACCTGTCCCGCGGCGATGGCGTTGATGGCCGTCGAAGGTCCCGTTACGCAGTCCCCTCCGGAGAAAACGCCCGGCATCCCGTCGACCATGCAGGCCTCGTCCGCCGCGATGCGGCTGCGTTCCGTGGGAACGCCCGATCTTTCCAGTTCCGCCACGTCGCTTCTCTGCCCCACCCCCAGGATCAGAACGTCACACTTGAACCGGTAAGGGTAGCGGGACGAGTGTTCGGTCGTCAGCCGCCCGAAACGGTCATATTCCGCGGCGATCTGCGGCTGCAGCCATACGGCCCGGACCTTTCCCTCTTCCGTTTCGATATGCAGGAAGGAGAGCATCGTGCGGAAGCGCACCCCCTCCTGCATGGCGCCCTCGATCTCCTCCGGCAGCGCGGTCAGATCCTCGCGGCTCCTGGTAAACACATGCACGGACGCCGCGTGCAGGCGCACGGCCGTTCTCGCCGCGTCCATGGCGACGTTCCCTCCGCCAATCAGCACGACGCGCTTGCCGCTCAGATCCATCGTTTCTCCCGCCGCCGTTTTCTGCAGAAAATCCGCCGCGGGAACGACGTTCTCCGCGTCCGCGTTCTCCATCGGCAGGCGGTTTCCGATCTGAGCACCGATCGCGAGATACACCGCGTCGTAATCCCTGCGCAGATCCTCGAACCGGACCTCCCGGCCGACGCGGGTACCGCATCGGATCTCAACGTCGCCCGCGGCCAGGATCGCACGCACATCCTCATCGAGCCGGTCCTTCGGCAGCCGATAGGCCGGGATCCCGTAACGGAGCATGCCGCCGGGCTGGTCGTGCTCTTCGTACACGACCGCGCTGTGACCCATCAGCGCCAGAAAATAGGCGCACGTCAGCCCGGAGGGTCCCCCTCCGACGACGGCGATCCGCTTGCCGGTCTTCACATTGGCCGGCGGCGTTCGGACCTGATCCGCACGTGCCTGATCCACCGCGAAGCGCTTCAATCCGCGTATGTTCAGCGGCTGATCGACGATCGTCCTGCGGCACTTTCTCTCGCAGGGATGCTCGCATACGAACGCGCACGCCGTAGGAAACGGGTTGCGGTCGCGGATCAGCTCCACCGCTCCGGCACAGTCGCCTTCACGGATCAGCGCGATATACCCTGGAACGTTTACATGGGCCGGGCACAGGGTACTGCAGGGAACGGTCTGCGACACGTTTTCCGTACAGCGCCCATCCTCGATGTGGCTCCGGTATTCGTCCGGAAATTTCTCCAGGCTGTCCAGGACCATCTGCGCGGCGGAAACGCCTACCGCGCAGTCCGCCGTTTTCGCTATCATCACGCACAGCTTTCTCAGGCGGTCGGAAGTATCCCCGGCCGCGTCTCCCCGCAGGACGCTCCGCAGCAGCCGGTCCGCCTCGGCGAGTCCGTCGCGGCAGGGCACGCATTTTCCGCAGGACTGGCTCATGGATACCTGCAGCAGACTGCGATACAGTGCCAGCGGGCACATGCCCGGAGGATAGGCCTCCATCTTTGAGCGGAACTTCTGCAGCACGATATCGATCCTGTGATTCATGCTGTTTTTTGATTCCAGTTTTTTCATTTCCCGTCTGCCTTTCTGTTCCGTCCACAGGCGGAGCCTCCCCGGCCGTTCTGCGGGACCTGCGCCGACGCGCTCAGGCCGGGCCCCGGCGGATGAACGCCCCGCCGATATCCCGGCAGGCTCGATGCTTCTTCTTTCGACCTGTCCGGGCCGGCGGGTCCTATCGACCGTCCCACTCTTCCAGGCACTGGCGGATCTCGCTCACGGGGATCAGAACGCCGTACATGAATGTTCCGCCGGTATACGCTTCCGGCGCCGCCTCAGGCATTTTTAGCTATGATATCATAGCCGCCGGGATAATGCATCGTTTTTTCGCATGATCCCGGCGTTTGAGCCGGCCGCCGCCATGCTGTTTTGCGCAATGGCGAGCCCGCCGCATCCGGGGTTCGCCCCACCGCGTCCCTCCGATCCCACAGAACCGTCGGAGCGATCGCACAGGCAAGGCTCCCCCGCCGCCGATCACGGCGGTGAGGGAGCCTGTTCTGCATTCATTCATAAACCGGGGAGATTCCGGGGGCGTCGGCGATCGGATCCGCCATGGGCGTCCCGGCGCAGATCAGGGGGCCGTCCCTTATCTTACCGCGTCCACAAGCTGCTGCATTCCGGAGGCGGATCCCGCAAAGCTCTTAATGTCCGCGCCGGCAGTTTGCGAGGCCTCTTTTTCCGTGACGGTGTACTCCTGTCGGCCGGAGCCGTTTTCATACCTCCAGGTAACATAGCCCAGGTTATCCACCGCGGCGAGCATGAGGCAGGCGTCCGAACGCATTCTCTGTCTGATCTTCGCTTCCTGTGCCGGCTCAATGGAGTCATCCAGAAGAATGACCCATCCATAAGGTTCCTCGGCGGTATGAAGCTCATTCTGATACGTTCCGTATCGCTCGCTGATCCCTATGGCGTTCGCGATGACCTGATTGGCCGGCATATCTCCGACATATGGGTTTTTCGCGGCGTACAGCCTTCCGGCAACGCGGGAGATCATCCCACCGTTTTCCCAGATCACGATGCCGCCGCTGGTGACCGCCCGGATCGGGCCGGTTCTGGCGGTGTAGACTTTGCTGAAGGAGCCGCGGTTGAACGGCGTGGCGGGAGCCGTGAACAGCCGGATATCGATCACTCCGTCCTTCTCGGCAAAGGTTACCCTTGCCACGCCCTCCCCGCTGCCTGCGAGGGAACCGCTGACCTGCAGCACGTCGTCCGTGACCTGGATGCTGACGTCGTGGGCGCTCAGATCCGTCCCGTTCCCGTACACAAAGACTCTCAGGCAGAGGGCGGCCAGCAGGATCATCAGAGTTGCCGCCGCCGCGAGCCACACGGCGCGCCGCTTCGATCTTCTGATCTTTTTCAGATAGTCGATCTCCTGTTTCTGCGGAACCGGATCCCTTTCCGGTTCCTGCATGCGTCTCAGGGCTTCCGCGCAATCCGGGCAGCCGGAAACATGTTCCTCGACCGCCCTGTTGGTAACGTCACCCGTCTGCCCATCCACATAGGACGGGAGCAGATCCTTTACGATCTCACACTTCAATGACACGCTCATTTTTCCAGCTCCTTTTTCAGCTTTTCCCTGCCGCGAAAATACGTGACCCTTGCCCAGCTTTCCGTTCTCTGCATGATCTCGCCGATCTTTCGGAAACTCAGGTCGCCAAGAAGTCTCATGTACATGACTTCCCTTGTGTCTTCGGGCAGCGTACGGATCTTTTTCATGATCTCGATCTGACCTTCTTTGCTGCTGACAGCGGACTCAGCTGAGGAAGCTTCCGCAGCCGCGCTCTCCAGAGGCTCCGTCTCCGGATTCTTTCTGCGCCATGCGGAAAGGGCGTTTTTTGCGATCGCGATCAGCCAGGTGGAGATCCGGCAGCTTCCGTCAAAGCGGTCGATCCCCTTCACGGCAAGATAGAACGTTTCCTGGGTGATCTCTTCCGAAACGTCCGGGTCTCCGGTTCTTGAAAGGAGATAACGATACACGGTCTGCGCGTGCTCGCGATATATCTCGTCCATGGACTGCATCTCTGACTTCCTCCTTTCGTCCGTCTGTACATTAAAGCCGTAAAAACACGATTCGTTACAATGCGTTTCAGAAAATTCTCCGCTTTTCCGTCGAACGGCTTTCCCGCCGCCCTTTTCATGACGATTTTTCCAAAGGACGGCATCCGCACTCCCGTCTCGAGGAACGACGGTCCTTCCTGCCGGTTGACGCGCCGGGACCGTTTCACCCATATTTCAGATACGGCAGGGAGCCGACACGCCCGTATCGACCCCCTGCCGTTGCCTTCCCGGTTTTTCCTCCCGACAGCGGACGCCTGTCAGCCGTCCTTCCGTGGAAGGCTTGTTCTGATCCAGTTATCGAGGAACTGCATCTGCCCCTCCGTGTGGAACCAGTGCTCGCCCCCCTCCATTATGGTGAGGCGCGCACGGTGCGACTGCGCGAAAGCCGCCATCGTTTCCATGGTGGTCAGCGTGTCCGCACTCCCGTACAGAATGTCGGTCGGAACGTTCCAGTGCACGGGATGCTCTCTTACATAGCAAAGATATTTCCACGAAAGGTCTTCGCCGGGATCCGTGTGGATCACCCCTTTTTCCCGCAGTGCCGACTCCGTGACGCCGAACCGCGCCATCCTGTCGGTGATCAGCTTTTCCATGTCTACGATCGGAGAAATGAAAAAGGCGCGGGAGATCTCCCTTTCGATATCCGCGTTCATCGCAAAGAAGGCGCCGATGCTGCTGGCGATCAGGATCATCCTGCCGCAGCCCGCCTTCCGCTTTCTCACCGCTTCATGTATTTCTTTTCCGGCTTCCCACGGCACAGATCCCGCATAAGCAAGACCGGTGACCTCGCAGGAAGGAAACAGCTGCCTGTAGTGCTCCGCCTCAGCCGCACTGCCTCCCTTGCCGTGGATATAAATAACAGCGCTCATTCTTTGTCACGTATTTCCTCTCTCCGTCCTCGGTGACGGCCGCGCGGGAGTCCTGCGTGTTTTCCGTGTGTTCACAGTTCTTTCCTGAGCATTACGGTTTCGTCCGTTCTGTACTCCTCCGTGAATCCGCGCTTCAGAAACATCGTGATTGCCGGGTTATCCATGGCAATATCATCGTGCAGCACCCTGACGCCGGCTCTTTCCGCGGCACGGCACAGCAGATCCAGGCCGATGCCGCCAAAGCCTTTTCCTCTGTATGGAGCATAGACGATAACGTCCGCCATATAAAGGTCTCGTTTACCGTCCCTGTGATAGGCGACCTCTCCGATAAAACGTCCGGCGTTATCCTTTAAATATCTGTAACAGCGCCTGTTCTCATGATTTACGATCCAGTGATCATACCAGTCACGCCATTGCTCCTCCGGAAAAGGGATCGTCCCTCCCCATGCACGGTTATACGACATGGTCTCCGGATCCTCCATCATTTTCTGCCGGAACCAAAGGTCTTTCAAAGCCGGCGTGTACAGCGTTATGAGACCTTCCCATTCTTCTTTCGTCATCCGATTGACGTGTCCTTTTCGCGTTTCTCCCAGCTGCGGAACGGGCACGCGGTCGTTCGTCCATTGATGTCTGAAGCCGAGTTTTTCCTGCACACGCTTCGATCTCTCATTGCCGTCATAATAGGCGCACCACACGCGAGCCAGCTTCAGATCCTCAAAGGCGTGGCGCAGCAGCTCTCCTGCCGCCTCAGGCACAAGGCCCTGTCCCCAATACGGAACGCCCAGCCAGTAGCCAAGCTCCGCCTCGTCATCCTTGGAAGCCAGATCGTTATGATGCAGTCCTATGCTCCCGACAGGAAGCCCGGTTTCCTTACATACGATGGCATAGGTCTCCGGCACCATCAGAATGTCCCGGATGACCTGCCGGCTGTTTTCCACGCTGGTATGCACCGGCCATCCGGCGATCGGGCCGACACGGGGATCCCTGGCGTATTTATAGCATTCTTCGGCGTCCGCTTCCTCCCAGGGGCGGAGAAGAAGGCGTTCTGTTTCCAGCACCTGGATTCTTCTGATCTCTATGCCTGCCACGCCGTATTTCCGCTGTTCCTCTTCCGTATAGTAGGCGTCCATATCGTGCGGGGACGCCGCGGCGATATCCTGCTCCGTATAGCCGCATTTCAGCAGAGGCAGTTCTCTGTAAAGCTCCTCAAAAGACGGAAACAGATGGAGACCGATCACCTGTACGGTCAGCGTCCGTGACGGATCATCTGTCTGTGAAAACTCGATCACGTCTCCGACTCGGATCCGTTTCCTTTTTTCATCATACAGTCGAAGCTCTATTGTCTTTTCTCCGCTTTCGATCATCTGAAACGGAGCTTTTTGCAGATTCATTCTGTGCTTCATGGCTTTTCTCTTTCTCCTCAGACATCGAAACTGCGACCGCCGTCCGTTTGTGACGGAGTGCCTGTGACGAGTCCACGGTATCGGCAAACTGGAATCTACAGTGCTAATTCCATCAGCCAGCAATCTACTTTTTCTCCCTCAAACATCTCATGTTTTGGAAGTGATTTAATGATTTTAAACCCGGCTTTCTCGTATGCCCTTATAGCCCTTTTATTATCTTGGTG
>JAFWRM010000047.1 GCA_017519975.1 Oscillospiraceae bacterium
ACCTTTTCATCTGACACTACTCTCAAACTACTACGCGAAAGAGATCGAGAACACGCTGGTTTGACTACCTTTTCATCTGACACTACTCTCAAACTTGAGAGCGTAGATGTGGACTATAGCACATGTTTGACTACCTTTTCATCTGACACTACTCTCAAACTCCAGTCCTTCAATGGCCTGCTCGATGGCCGTTTGACTACCTTTTCATCTGACACTACTCTCAAACGGCGGGATGTGGCGGAGGCGGTATACACGGGTTTGACTACCTTTTCATCTGACACTACTCTCAAACAGTGGGTATAGCCGCCGTGATAGATCTTTTGTTTGACTACCTTTTCATCTGACACTACTCTCAAACACCGTCATAGCTGAAAAGCTCATATGGCTGGTTTGACTACCTTTTCATCTGACACTACTCTCAAACCTCAAATTCTGAGAAAATGCCCCTGCAGAAGGCACGCGCAGACAAAAAGACGTCGGTTTTCGGCTTTAGAATACCAGATGACGATGCCGGAAACAAGGGTTCAGAGCTCGCACAGATCCTCATCCAGGATCCGAACGATCTCTTCCTCCGCGGCGACGCCGGGGCCGCTCTCCAGGAAGAGGAGCTTCCATTCCCGGTAGGCGGCGTCCCGGCAGAGGGAGGCCCGCTCCCGCTCCGAGAGGCAGGACCGGGCGTGGAACAGCACGAACAGCTCCTTTTTCAGATAGCGGTCGCACAGCTCCATGTACAGCAGCAGCAGCTCGGGAAGCTCCAGACCGTCCGCGTCCGGCTTCAGATCGCACAGCTTGATGAAGGCGAGCGGGTCGCACGCCTCCGTGTACGTGAGATCCTGCCGCATGGCGTGGATCACGGCGTCCATCACGTCGGCCAGCTCCCGGTACAGGTCCGTCAGCCGCTCGGGAAGCTCGTGGGTCGCCACGGCGGCGGCCTCCTTCAGCAGCGCCGTCATCAGACGGCGGTTGGAGGAAGGATCGACCCGCAGCGGGTCGCTGATGACCTCCGCGATCCTGCTGAAAGGCACTGGAGCGCCATTCTCTGACAGAATGAAGTCTCCCGCTGTCCCCTCCGCCATCCGCAGCAGGTCCAGAGCCATGACCCGGAACTGGGCCGGCGACTCCGCCGTGAGGGTGACGGCCGCCGTGCGCTCCCAGCTCAGCGGTGCAGAGAGCGCGGGATGGGCGAGCTTCACAGGATCACCAGCCTTTCGTCCGTGCAGATCACGTCCCCCTCATAGCTTCCCGTCAGATACTCCATTCGGGCGTACTGTTTCTCCGTCACCGTCAGCACCTGGACGACGCCGGCGGGCGGCCGGTGTTTTCGCAGATCTCCCAGCAGGGTCGCCTGGGCGGAGCCGTTCAGGCTGAGCCGGCAGTACACCGATTCCTGCAGCATCAGGTACCCAGACTTGATCAGATATTTGTGGAACCTTCGGTAATTTCTCCGATCCTCCTCCGTATCGACGGGAAGGTCGAAGAACACCAGCGTGCGCAGAAACCGTTCA
The DNA here is from genome assembly GCA_017519975.1 of Oscillospiraceae bacterium. Classification (GTDB taxonomy): domain Bacteria; phylum Bacillota; class Clostridia; order Oscillospirales; family Oscillospiraceae; genus Alloscillospira. The sequence goes on from JAFWRM010000047.1 coordinate 1,506, forward strand.
TTCATAGGCGGGCATCTTCAGCCTTTCCGTGTCGTTCTCCGCCAGGGCGTTGAAAATGCTGACGCTGTAAATGTGGATGGCGCTGAGCATGCGGTGTTCCTGCCCGACGATGCGGACGATGTGGTTCAGCGTGTTCGCCAGCGTTGCCCGCTCTTCCTTCCCGAACTGCCGCGGGGCCATCTTCACTACGGCAGCGTCCACATAGGGACGGAACGGCTCCACCAGATCGCAGGCAAGGTTGAAGGCGTTGAAGGTGTTCCCGTGGTGGATCCCCAGCGGGGTGATGTAGCCGCAGGCGACGATCTCCCGGGCAAAGGCGGAGATCAGCAGGCTGTAGCCGTAATCCAGCGACGCGTTGACGGGGCACTCGTCGCTGCGGGAAAAGCCCTTTCCGAACAGGGCGTTGAAATAGACCTTGGCCGCGTGCCCTTCCCGATTGGTCGCGTCCCCCGGGACGATCTCCCGCAGGTACCCTTCGAGCTTTTCCGCTGCTTCCGCGTGATCGGCTGACAGGACCCAGACCTGCCCCCGCAGCTTGCCGCGGACGATCTCTGCCCAGACGAAATCCCGGGCCTGCTCCGTCCATTTCAGCTGATCCCGGATGCGGCGGCTGGTATCGTGGCTGCCGTAATAGGGGACCAGTTCGGAGGAGGGATAGTGCTTTTCATCGCAGAAGATCACCTTGATCTTCCGGGCGGTGAGCTCCGCCAGCAGATAGGCCGTCAGGGAGACCGCCGTGCTTTCTATGATCAGCACGGCAATCTCATCCAGGTGGATCCGGGACGTTTTTTCGGAGGTGCGTACGACCAGATAGTCCATCTTGCAGTCCAGCTTGGAGCGGCTGGCGATCACGACGATGCGGTATCCCACGGCCTTATTTCAGCAGATCGGTGCGGTACTCATAGAGGCCGGTCACAGACTGATGAACTAGGATCACACTTCTACATCCATTTATTTTCATGCTGCTACGAACAACCCCTGCTTTACCTACGCCGCATAGGTCCTTCAATGAGGGATGCTCCGCCGTGCAGCGGAAGGCCTTCTGGATCTCCATCAGCACCCGGCTCTGGGCGAGCACGGGCATCTTCTCAAAGGTTCCTTCGGAGTTTTTCAGGTGCTGCAGCATGCTGGAAAACAGAGCGCGATACATCGGGGTCTCCAGTTTGCCGACGTACAGGCGATACAGCGCCCGGTTCTTCTCCTCCGTCACGCCGTCAAAGGTGGTCGTGATCGCCTCCTCCGGCTTCTTACCGATATTTCTTTCGACATATTTGGAGACCGCTTTGATATACGCTTCGGTTTCCGGATCGACGACGAACTGGATTGCCTGATTGAAAAGGATTCTTTCATCTGAGCGACCTGTAATGTGCATGGGGACGCCGTCCAGTTCTATGAGTGAACTTGCGGGAATGCAGGGAAGGATGACGGAGACGTCTGTGACGGTGGCCTTTTCTGAGTAGCGGTCGATGAAGTAGCTGACCGGAGCCGCCAGGTACCTTGCTTTATCCGCCAGATAGACAGATTCCAGCGCGCGTACCTTTTTGCCCTTTTCCGTGTATTCCACCAAGGCAAAGAAGGATCCTGTGGGTTTGTTGTAGCCGCCGTACTTTTCAATGGACAGCCCCTTTTTGATGGGGATCTGCCCGTTTCCGGCTTTCAGGATCTGCAGATCGTACAGAGCGCCGCTCACTTCATAGGTGGGGCGGGTATAGCGCACGCTGTTCTTCGCCATCATCTTTTTCACCGTGGCGATGGTGCCGTCCTCTCCGGCCTGCCAGGCGCCGGCCACGCTGAACTTCCTGTACATGGTCTCGGGCTGCAGACTGTAGGTCTCCGCCCGGATGTTTCTCAGGAACGCGGAAGTGAAGCGGGTGTCGAAATAGTTGCCGACCACGATGTTCAGATAGGCGTCCTTCGCGTGGTGGATATCGTTCACCTCGCGGCATTTGACAAATCGGAACAGCTGGCGGAAATCCGATACGTTCCCAGCCTTGGAGTACACGAGTCGGGAGTTCGGATAGATCTCCTGCAGCAGTTCCGCCACGGCCTTCGTCGACTGGCGGGTCTCCACCAGCTGGCGCGCGACGAAGCTCTGCAGCTCGTCGTCCGTCAGTTCCGTGGTACGGCACAGGCGGGTCAGCTTGGCGTCGGAGATCATGCCGTTTTTGTGGAGCATGTGCCAGAAGGGAGTCATGTTGCGTCGGATCTCCGCATCCAGAGGATAGGAGGCGCTCTTGCTGCGGTTCAGGCTGGCGTTGACCAGCACCCGGTTGTCCAGACTGTCGTCCTTGATCTTGGAACGGGGATAGATATGGTCGATATCATAGAATCCGCTGTCCCCGAGCTTCTCGATGTCGATGGGCATGCCGCTGTACATGCATTTGCCGAACTGGGTGTAGTACAGGAACAGCTTGTCGCTGCGCAGCCGGGATTCGTCCGTCTGCTCCAGGGCTTCGAACAGGGGGCCGCTGTCTTCCTTGCACTGCTTGTAAAGGTCGAGCAGCCTCTGCTTTCGGCTGACGGTGCGCTTTTTCTCGTTTTTGTCGTTCTGGTCTCTGGCGACCTCGACAAAGATCTTTTTCGGGGCGCATTTCCGGATGTCCGCCAGCTCATCCACGATGCGCAGGGCCTGCCAGATGGCCCGACGGATCTTCGGGGAAACGTACAGATTGCGGACCGTGTCGAAAGGCGTATCCGAGAGGTCGTAATGAGCGGTGCGGTAGGCCTCCGCGTTTTTCAGATATTCATGCCGGCCGCTGAGCAGCTGCATCAGGTTCTCGTTCGTTTCCCACAGCCGGGAGATGATGTTTTTGGCTTCGCCCGTCAGTTCGTCAGCCTCATATATTTCCGTGAGGAAGGCGCGGGAAAGACGGCCCCAGCCGTCAAATTTCAGCCGGGCGGCGTAATCGATGTCTTCCGCAGAAAGCCCGGTATTCTCCCGGAGCCAGCGCCTCAGCAACTTCCGGTCGTCGCCGAACAGGACGATCCGGCGGATGATCTCCTCAGCCGTCGCTTCCCCGTGCTTTTCAATGATCGACCGGAGCCTATGCATCGAACCGAGCGACGCCTTCACCGTATCGTCGATACCGCTGATCACGTCCTCAGGCTGAGCCAGTCCTTCACTGATGAGATATCTGAGGATGGCCTTTTTTGTGACTTTTGCTGCCTTTTTTTCAAACAGGTCACGGTACAGCTGCTGCTTGATGCCGACGGGAAGGCCCTTCCCGTTGACCTGGATGTTATTGATCTCGTTCAGGACCGTGAATCGGGAATACAGCAGACTGTCCTTCGGAAGGACGTCGTCTCCGGTATATGTGCAGCGGGACGTCATGCGTTCGATGAACTTCCTTGCCGATTCCGTCGTATCCACCACTTCATCGAAATTCCACGGGGTGATCGGATCGTCCCCGCGCACGATCCAGCTCCTGTCGGTTTTCTGCGACAGCGGCCCGACGTAATAGGGGATGCGGAAAGAAAAGGTTTTCCGGATCTTTTCCGAAACCGTCGTCCCGTGAGCGTCCGTTTCCGTAAGGAAGGGCAGATACTTTTCCGCGTTGGCCAGAATGGCGTCGACTTCCTGCTTCAGCAGGCTAACGGGGATCACGCCGTTTTCCGAAGTGCGCAGTTTTACGGCAAAGGAATTCTCTTCGATGCGCCGGAACATGTCCGTGAAGGAGGCGTCCTTCGGACCGTCCTTCACGGCAAGGACCCCCTTCAGATACTTATTGAAATCTTCCAGAGAACAGCGATGAATGGCGTCGCCCTTCCGGTAGCCGGAATAGGCGGCGTAATTGTTCAGCTTTTCCCGTTTTTCCGAAAACACCTCGCGGTATAATTCGGGATCCCTCAATACCCGGCGGATATAGGTCTTCAGCTCCCGGATATCCTTTTTGTGCTGCTCATACTGTCCAATCTTGTACTCGGATACCGTGCCGGCCTGTCCTGTGATACGTTCGAGGATCAGACTGTCGTACAGTTCCTTGGCGGCCGTCAGTACGTCCGCGGCGTCGCCCGCGTAGGCAAAGGCCTCCTGGAAGGCCTCTTCCCCGTCGGAAAGGGAGAGCTTCTGGCTGCCCTCCTCCATCATCAGCAGATCCTTCAGCTCCGTTTTTCCTCCGCAGAGGATATTGGCCAGGGCCTTTGCTGCCGATTTGACGGATCTGTCGTCCATTTCTTCGTCGCGGTGAGGTTCCAGCAGTTCACCGGCCGTCTTCGCCTTATCCCTAATGCCCGTCCTGCGGTCAGCCAGCACGTCGTGCAGTGCCTTCGGATCCTCCACGGTAACGGAGAGGCCCGTCCTTTCGGCATACAGATCCAGCAGTTCCTTCAGAAGCGCGTCGAAGGAACCGCCGCCCTCACTCACTTCATACAGGAAGTGGCCTCTGGCCTTGAACAGACTGTGCAGGGCAAGATAGACCAGACGAACGTCGTGAGCCGAGGCGTCCGTTTCCAGCTCTCTTCGCAGATGGTAGACGGTCGGATAGCGTCGGTGGTAATCCTTATCCGTAAAGCCCGGGTCAGCAAACAGGGAGAAGGTGGTGCCCAGGGTCTTATCTTCCGCGACCAGAGGGCTTTCCGCCATCCGCTGGAAAAAGCCGGGATCGACGGCGGTTATGGCTTCGTCGAAGAGGTCGCGCAGGATCTCCAGCCGCCATTTCCTTCGGGCCAGGCGCCTGCGGTTCGTTCTGTGTGTCCTTCTTTCCTCGGCCGTATTTCCCTCGGGGAACAGGCGGATGCCCCACATGGTATTTCCTTTAAAACGCAGAAGATTATAATCGGTATCCGTTACCGCCCAGCCGACGGAATCCGTGCCGATATCCAGTCCCAGATAGTAATCACCGATCTTCCGATTGTTCCCGTTCTGCTTCATTGATTTCATGGTGAAGATCCTTTCTCAGGTATTGACATTGGGTTTCTCAGGTGATATAAAAAAGGTGTCTGAAGTTTGACTACCTTTTCAGACGACACTGCAAGTTCAAATAAGCTTTCAGCGACCCCATCGATCATCGAATTCACAGTGTGTGAGAATTTAAGTCTGCCCGCAGGGCAGGCTTTTTTTTTACTATTATCCAACTTGATTGCGGTTTTTGCAATACACCTTTTGAGCCGGACATAAGAAGCCCACAAGGATTTTCTCATGTTGAATGTCCGCTTAATTGGACAGCGGCAAAACTATAATTTACTTTTTTACCGGTCGTATACAACCATGGGGACAGGGCGCGATCGGGTCCGTGGAGGGGGAAAGAAACGCCCCCGGCCGTCGGCCTGCGCCGACCACCGGGAGCGTTTTCTGCTTCTTGCGTCTAATTTTACCTTCGGTTCTGATCGCCCCACTCACACATCTGGTCCAGTATGGGCATGAGGGATTTTCCGCGATCCGACAGGCTGTATTCGACCTTGGGAGGGATCTGGGGATATTCCTTTCGGAGGATCAGCCCATCCGCCTCCAGCTGCTTCAGCGTGGAACTCAGGGTCTTGAAGGTGATGGTGCCGATGTACTTCCGCATCTCGTTGAACCGCACGACGCCGAATTCCATCAGCGTATAGAGGATGAACATCTTGTATTTGCCCTGGATCAGGGACATGGTGTAATTGAAGCCGGTGTCTTCCAGCCGGCTGTTGGAGATGCAATCCTGCACCATGGTACTTTCCTCCGGGATAGTATATATCTTCTGCGTGAGTACTTGCTTTCGATGCCTGCACTGGTTAGAATTATATCCGCGTGGCGGGAAACTGTCAATCGGCAGAACGGAACGGAGGATACGTATGGGAAAGAAGATAGTCATTCTGAACGGAAGTCCCAGAATGAAGGGGAATACGTCGTCGCTCACGGCGGAGTTCAGACGCGGAGCGGAAGAGGCGGGGAATGAAGTGCGGGAGTTTTTCCTGCCCCGGATGAAGATCAACGGATGTCTCGGCTGCTGGAAGGGCGGGAAGGACCCGGAGCACCCCTGCGCGCAGAGGGACGGCATGGATGAGATCTATCCCGTCTATCGGGAGGCGGACGTCGTCGTGCTGGCCTCGCCGCTCTACTACTGGTCCGTTTCCGGATTTCTGAAAAACGCCTTCGACCGGCTGTTTGCCGTCGCGGAATGCGATCCGGACTACCGCAACCCCAGGAAGGAGTGCGTTCTCATCATGGCGGCGGAAGGTACGGGCTTCGAGGAAAGCGAATACTGGTACGACCGGCTGGGGAAGCATATCGGCTGGAAAAGCCTCGGCAAGGTGCTGTGCGGGAACGTAGCTCAGCCCGGAGACACCGAGGGCCGCCCGGAACTGAAGCAGGCGTACGACCTGGGAAAAACCATATACTGACAGGAGGAATGTTCCATGGGAAAGAAAATCGTAGTGATCACCGGCAGTCCGCGCAGGGCGGGCAACAGTTTCGCCATGACCGAGGCGTTCGTAAAGGCCGCGGAGGCAAAGGGCCATACGGTAACGAGATTCGACACGTCGTTCATGAAGATTGGGTTCTGCCACGCCTGCGAGACCTGCTACAAATCCGGCAGGGCCTGCTCCTTCGACGATGACTTCAATACGATCGCGCCGGCCATTCTGGAAGCGGACGCGGTGGTTTTCTCCGCGCCCGTGTACTGGTATTCGATCCCCGCGCAGCTCAAGGGAGTGATCGACAAGATGTTCTCCCTCGTGGTGGGCGGCAAGGACATCGCCGGAAAGGAATGCGCGCTGATCACCTGCTGTGAGGAGGAGGACGTCAGCGTCATGGACGGGGTGCGGATCCCCATCGAGCGCACGGCGGCGCTGATCCACTGGAACATGGTCGGGGAAGTGCTCGTGCCCGGCGTGCTGGAGGAAGGCGCGATCGGGAAAACGGACGGCTGCGCTCAGGCCGCCGCCCTCGCCGACAGGATCTGACCGGATCGATCATGAAAAACCCCGTCTTTCGACGGGGTTTTTCGGTACACCGGGGCAATTCCGATACGAGCCGATCCATCACAAAGCCCGGAGGAGCTGGCTGGCGACGGAAAAGGAAAAACAAGGCCGCCGGTCGATGGGGCGGTGCCTGTGCCTCCCCATGACCCTGCGGCCTTGTTCTGACGTGGTGCGCCTGAAGGGACTCGAACCCACACGCCTCTCGGCACGAGAACCTAAATCTCGCATGTCTGCCAATTCCATCACAGGCGCGCGCCGCCGGCGGACCTCGCCGGCTTTGAGTATTATATCCCACGGGAGAAACTTTTTCAACGAGAAAAACCGGCAGCGGAGACTGCCGGTTTTTTGTTCCCGCTCATACGATGTACGTGGCGTACCCCTTGCCGTTGAGCTCCGCGGCCAGCCGGTCGGCGTTCGCCTTTTCTCGGAAGGCGCCCACCTGCACCCGGTACAGGCGGGATCCATCCGCCGCCTGCGATCCCTCCTCGCGCGGAACGTAGGGTTCCCGGTAGTATTCGCAGATGCCCCGGCAGATGGCCTCGGCGATCTCGTCCGTGTGTTCAACGATCCAGCGGGCGTACTCCGGCACGTCGTGGAATTCCGCCTCCACGTAAACGCTGGTGGCCCTGGGCTTGTGCACCTCATACAGGGTGGGCCAGCGGCGGCAGCACTCCGCGTTGGAACCGGGGGTGACGTCCTTCAGCGCCTGATACACGGCGGCGCAGGCTCTGTCCCCGTAGCCGTTGGGGGCGTAGTAGAACACCTGCGTGCCGCCGGCGTTGTGGCCGGGGGTGGCGTTGGTATGGATCGCCACGTGCATGTCCGCGCTCCAGGCGTCGGAGTGGGAGACGCGGTTCTGCATGCTGTCGTACTGCTCCAGCTTCGTGAGAAAGCCGCAGCGGCGCAGGGCCTTCTCCAGCGCGCGGGCGATCCGGCCGCACTGCACGTCCTCCGTGGTATCTCCCCAGGCGTAGGTGTTGGCGTCCTGATTGGAAGGGGAGAGAAAGATCTTCTTCATTCCGATTCCTCCGTTTCTCTCTGGTCGTATTTCTTCTTTTCCCAGGCGAGCAGAGCGCCCAGAAAGGTGTCCACCGCCGTCAGCGTGCCGACGACGGCCTCCGCCATGGGAAAGCCCCAGATGCCCGCCAGCGCGGCGTACAGCGTGCCCAGCGCGGGCAGAAGAAGCTGAGCGATCAGCTTCAGCGTGTCATACGTTCGGTCGGTCATTGTCACGGCGTCCGCTCCTTTCCAACAGTTCGATGCGTCGGGTCAGTTCCGTGACCCGTTCCTCCAGTACGGGGATGCGCCCCGCAAAGTCGTTGCTGCGCCCGATGGCCGCGGTCAGGTGGGTGAGTTCCTGATTCATCAGCTCCAGGCGCGTTTCCATGCCGCCCCTCGTCCGCCGGGCGGCGGCCCAGGCGGTGACGGCCGTGCCGACCAGGGCGAGCCCTCCGGTCACGCAGGCGGTCACGATGGCTTCGGTCATACTGTTCACCTCCGCGTTCATCGTACCTCCGTAAGACAGGAATCAGCAGTCCACGCGATTCTGCCTTTTTGAAAATTCAGGGTTGACAAACGCGGGAACCCTGCTATAATGAACCCTGCTGTTGCGGGCGTAGCTCATCTGGTAGAGCGCCACCTTGCCAAGGTGGAGGTAGCGAGTTCGAGCCTCGTCGCCCGCTCCAGAAAAAGCCGCTGACATTTGTCAGCGGCTTTTTCAATGAAACAGATTCCTTGTGGGATCTATGAAATATGCCTGCGGCATGTGAAAGAGCTTCGCTGTGAAACACGCTGCGGCGTATGTGGGGATTTGTTTCGTTTCATGTTCCGGCGTCAGTCGGAACATTTCATGACGGCGTACGGCCGTCCTTTCATATCGCAGAGCGATGTTTCATAAAACAAATCCATCCTGGAGGGTGATCGCAAAGTGAAGGAGAATAAGCTGATCGATCTGTCAATGGATCTGTCTGTAAAAACGATCAAATTCTGCGAAACGATCAAGGGGCATTATTCGCTTGTCAACCAGCTGGAAAGATCCGCCACATCGGTAGGGGCGAATATTCATGAGGCAAACTATGCCCATGGAAAGGCGGATTTCATCGCAAAAATGCAGATCGCTTTGAAAGAATGCTACGAAACGGAATACTGGCTTGAGCTTTTTGTCCGGGCGGAGATCGCCGGAACGGAAGAGTCAGCGGCATTGCGAGATCTTTGTGGGGCTATCCGCAGGACGCTGATCGCCTCCATAAATACAGCAAAAAAGAGTTCGGAAATGCAGAAAAACCGCTGACTGATGTCAGCGGCTTTTTCACTGAAATTATGAAATATGCCTGCGGCATGGGAAAGAGCTTCGCTGTGAAACACACCGCGGCGCGATGTTTCACCCAACAGAACAGGCGCTTGGACGCGAAAAGGCCCTGCCTCGGGTAACCGACGGCAGGGCCTTCCGTGTTTTACGGTCGGAGCCTACGCTTTCGCGGTGAGGATGGCCTCCACCTGGGCGCGCTTTTCGTAAAGCACGCAGCCGCCGGCGTGGGCGCCGGTGAGCAGGCCCTCGTCCTGAATGCTCTGGAACAGGGGAGAGGCGATGACCTCCCGCAGGGAGGTCTCCTTCACGTTGATGTCCGAATAGGGAGAGAAGGGGCAGGGCTCGGCGCCGCCGTGGGAATTGATGTGGAAGAATTCCCGTCCCGCCGCCATGCAGCCGCCCATGGCCAGCTCGTCGCCGGGGAAGGACAGCAGAACGGCCTCACTGTAGTGGGCGCGCAGCCGCTCCATGGCCTCAGTCATGTACGCGCGCTCTTCCTCCCCGGGGGCCAGGTGCCGCGCCTCGTCCGTCACGGGAACAAACTCCACGTAGATGACCAGCTTGCAGCCCTTTTCGATCAGCCCGTCCAGGAATTCACGGGAGGTGACCTCCCGGATGTTCTCCGTGGTCACGGTGATGGAGGCGCCGAAGATCAGGCCCTTGTCGCGGAAGGCGTCCATGTTCGCGGTCACCTTGTCGTAGATGCCCTCGCCGCGGCGGGCGTCCGTGATCTCCTTCCCGCCCTCGATGCTCAGCACCGGCACAAGGTTCCGGCATTCGTCCAGCAGCTGGAAGTAGGCGTCGTCGATGAAGGTGCCGTTGGTGAAAACGGGGAAGAGGATCGAGGGCATCCGCCCCGCGGCCTTCAGAACTTCACGGCGCAGCATGGGTTCGCCGCCGGCCAGCATGATGAAGCTGATGCCCAGCTCCTCCGCCTCCCGGAACACCCGCTCCCACTCCGCGGGGCTCAGCTGCTTCACGGGGGGCTCATCCACGGTGGCGTTGCTGCAGCGGGAATAGCAGCCCGCGCAGTGCAGGTTGCAGCTGCTGGTGATGCTGGCGATCAGGAAGCCGGGCACATGAAGGCCCTCCTGCTCCAGCTTCATGCGCGTTTTGGAAGCCTTTCGGCTGGCCGCCGCGAATTTCACCATGAAGGCGCTCTCCCGGGGATTTTTCAGCGTGGCTCTCAGCGTATCCGATACGATCTGCTCCACGCCCTGCTCGATATGCTTCTGAAGGTCAAACTGCTGCTTCATGTTTCTTTTCCTTTCCTTCCCGATCCCGGCTTTCCTCATCCCCGGGGTCGGAAAGGCCGTACATTTCGTCCAGGATCCGGTGCATTTCCTGATACGGCGCGTCCGTCGGACGTACCGCGTCGCCGAATTCCATGACGGTCCGGCCGCCGGAGCTTTTCTCCCACGCGGGCAGACCTTCCCCGTTGGGGTCCCCGGTGAAGATGAAGTTCCGGTAATAGCTCCGCATGACACGGCTCAGTTCACGGTCTGCTTCATCGTACAGAGGGGAGCGGTCCGGAATGTTGCCGTACAGGTAGATCATCTCTCCGCTGTGCCACGGGCCGAGGCTGCGGTTCGTCTTTGTGAAGTAGTACACGTAGGTCGGTATGTTTTCCGCCAGCGCCTGCCGTTCCCAGCACCAGTGGCCATAGGAGAACAGGACGGCGGAATAGATCTCCGCCCAGAAGGCCCTGGCTTCCGCGTCGGTGGAGGCGGGGTACAGCTCCAGCACGCGGGAGGCGTAGGGCTCGTCAAAGGCGGCGCGCACCTTGCTCTCGTAGTTTTTCATGCTTGCCTGGCTGAAAAGGATGAAGGGCGCCGACTCCCGGCTGTTGTAGCCGTGCAGCTGGGCCTCCTCGTTGTGCACGCCTCTGGCGTAGGATTCCCAGGGCGTTTCCGTCAGCGCGTAACCGTCTACGGTGAGGTGATGATGGACCGCCATCTCTCCGGCCAGCTTTTCCGCCGGCACGGCCCGCAGATCGGCGGCGGACGCGGCGCCGAAGCGCAGCATCGTCTCCCGCCCCGCCTGCAGGGCGCTTTCCATCCGGCGGAAGGAGTGGGCGGGTTCCGGCGCCGTAACGGTCGAGCTTTCGCCCACGACGCGGCGGAACAGCCCCCGGGCCAGGGGAGAGGTGCACAGGGCGGATACGCACGCGGAGCCGGCGGATTCTCCGGCCAGCGTCACGTTGCCGGGGTCGCCGCCGAACGCGGCGATGTTGTCCCGCACCCATTTCAGCGCCTCGATCTGGTCCAGCAGACCGTAATTGCCCGTGGTCCCGACGGGGGATTCCGCCGCCAGCTCCTCGCTGGCGAAAAAGCCGAACACGCCCAGCCGGTACCCCATGTTGACGACGACGACGCCGTCCCTGGCCAGGGCCTGCCCGCCGTAGTCCTTATACCAGGGCTGGCCGGTCTGAAGGGAGCCTCCGTGTACGTAAACCAGCACGGGGCAGCCGGACACATCTCCGGCGGGCTTCCAGATGTTCAGATACAGCGAATCCTCGCTGACGGGCGGGCGGTAATTATCCCGGAGAGATACGGTGAACTCGTGGTAGCCGATCAGACGGACGAGCGAGTCGTAGATGGGCAGGTTCGTCTTCTGCATGGACATGGGGGCGAAGCGGTCCGCCGCCAGCACCCCGTCCCAGGGCTCCGCCGGCTGCGGCTCGCGCCATCGAAGGTCGCCCACCGGCGCCTGCGCGTACGGGACGCCCGCATAGACCTCCACGGCGCCGTCGTCCGTGACGACGCCGGTCAGCTCGCCCTGAGCGATCCGGATCGGCTCGGTGACTCCCGAGCCGCCGCCCTCTACTGCCGGAACGGCCCGGACGGGGGGCCAGGACAGGGCCAGAATCCCGGCCAGTACGGCCAGTAGGATCAGCCAGGAGCACGCGCGCACACCGCGGCACGCGGCGCCGGCCCGGCGGACGCGGAACACGGCGAACGCGGCGATGGCCGCGGCGCCCAGGATCCAGCCGATCAGCGTGTGACGGCCCAGTTCCAGCACGGCGCCCAGGATCAGCGCCGTCAGGATGAGAAAAACGCGCCACGCAGCGCCGCGGGCGGGGCCCTTTTCCCTGCTCCGCTTCATGCGTCCGTCCGGCCGATCGGACAGCTGGCCATGTACTCCGTATCGGGAGGCGCGGGCAGACCGGGGTCGGCGCAGGTGAAGCACGCGTCCGCGCCGCGTTCGGCCAGACCGGCCGCCAGATGGTTCATGGCGATGCCCAGGTCGATCTTCTGCAGATCCCAGCCGTCCTTTCCGGCAAAGCCCTTCGACTTCTTCTCATAAAAATGCGCGGTGCCGTCCAGAAGAACCACGCGCCAGGGCTGCTTGTTCACGGCGGAGGGGGCCCAGCGGATCATCTCCAGCAGCTCCGCCGCCGGTCCGGCCTTTTCCTCCGTCAGCGGACGGTCGAAGCCGCCGTCGAAAAACAGCTGCCCGAAGGGCAGACGGGAGTCGGCCTTCACGCCCTTGCGCATCAGGGTCTCCTTCAGGGCCATCTTCCCGGCCGGGTATCCCAGCGGGCTGACGCACGGCATGACCTCGCCGTCCCTCAGGTCCATGGCCTTTTCGAAGGCCGCCCGGTCCATGGTGCCCGCGATCCACGTGGTGCCCAGGCCGAGGCTCTCCGCGTACAGCACGATGGATTCGAATTCGAAGCCGAACGCCTCCTCCGCGTGCTCCGCGGCCTTCATCTTTCCCGCGATCCAGGCGTCCGTCCCGGAGATGACCGGGGAGGTGAGCCCGCTGGCTCTGGCGCTCAGCAGCCGCCACTCGATGGGCAGCCCCCAGGGGTTTTCCGCCTTCTGCGCGAAGGCAAGGATGGCTTCGGCGTCCTCCGCGCGGAGGGGAGTGCCGTCAAAGGTGCGCACGCTGCGTCTGTGCCGGATCAGTTCCATGGTCGTCATGTCGCGGTCTCCTTTTTTCTGGTTCCGGCTCTCCGGAACATGAACTTCCGGGCAATGTCTATGCCCAGCCTGTACGGAAGGGGACGGAGCGCGCGGTCCGCCTCCTTCAGTTTTTCACGGATGGGTATGTTCTGCGGGCAGTGCTGTTCGCATTTTCCGCAGCCCACGCACTGGGTGGCGAAGGCGGGGGAGCGGGTGAGGCCTACGGTCTGGGCGTACTGAAAGCGGCCCTGCGTCTTCGATTCGATGCTCATGGCGTTCCAGCAGCGGAAGGCGCCGGGAATGTCCACGCCCTTCGGGCAGGGCATACAGTACCGGCACCCGGTGCAGCCTACCTTTTCCCCGGCGCGGATGGCCTGCGTCACCTGCACCAGCACGTCCCGGTCCGCGTCCGTCAGACAGCCGGGCTCCGCCTCCGAAGCCACCCGGCAGTTTTCCCGCACCATGTCCACGGAATTCATGCCGGACAGCACCACGGTGACCTCCGGCTGGTCGTACAGCCAGCGCAGCCCCCACTCGGCGGGGGACCAGTCGTGCCCGCCCGCCTTCATGACGGCCCTGGCCGGCTCCGGCAGGGCGTTCACCAGGCGTCCGCCGCGCAGCGGCTCCATGATCACCACGGGGATCCCGCGGGCGGCCGCGGCCTTCAGCCCGTCCCTTCCGGCCTGCGAGACCTCGTCGTAATAATTGTACTGGATCTGGCAGATGTCCCAGTCGTAGTCGTTCAGGATCTTCAGGAAGCTGTCCGTATTGCCGTGAAAGGAGAAGCCCACGTTCCGGATCGCCCCGCTGCGCTTCTGCTGCTCGAGCCACTCCGGTATGCCGAGCACCTTCAGCTTTTCCCACATGGCAACGTCCGTGAGGTGGTGCATCAGATAGTAGTCCACCCGGTCGGTCTTCAGGCGGCCCAGCTCCTCGCGGAAATACCGCTCCGCCGCCGCCCGGCTGCCGATGAGGAACTGGGGCAGCTTGGTGGCGATGTTCACCCGGTCGCGCAGCCCGTTCCGCTCCAGCACCGTGCCGAGGGCGGCCTCGCTGCCCGGGTAGATGTAGGCGGTGTCATAGTAGTTCACGCCGGAGGAAAAGGCCTCCAGCAGTTCCTTTTCGGTCTTGGCCAGGTCGATTCCGGCGCCCTTGCGGGAAAAGCGCATGCATCCGTAGCCGAGGACGGACAGATCGCGTCCGGCCTTATCTTTTCTGTACTGCATGGGGTCCCTCCCTGTTCAGGTCTCGTACTGCTTCAGAACGCCCGCCAGGTGCTTCCGGCAGCCCTCGCGCACCGACGGGGGACCGAGGATCTCGGCGTCTTCGCCGAAGGCCGTCACCCAGGCGTAGAACTGCGGGGAGACGACCACCTCCACCGTCACGGTAAAATGCCCGTCCTCTTCCGGGGCCAGGATCACGTCCGTGCCGAACCGGTCCAGCACCGGGTCGGTCAGCCGGTCGGCGAACCGCAGGCGGACCTGGGTCGCTTCGCCGGTGAACATGGAGAACACCTTCGTCGTGTACGTGGCCATGTCCGTGGCGGCAAAGGCCTCGCGGCCTTCACGGCGCTTCCGCAGGGCGCGGATGCGGGTCATGCGGTCCACCCGGTAGTGGCGGAGCTCTCCGGACTCGGCGAACCAGGCCAGCAGATAGTAGTTCTGGTCCACCCAGATCAGGGCGAAGGGGCTCACGGTGTGCACGCGTCCGCCGTGGCGCAGCACCCGCTCCTTGGCGGTGTTGTAGGAGAAATACTGGAAGCAGATCTGCCGGTCCTCCGAGATCGCCTCGCTGATGGCGTCCACGTTCAGGTACACGCTCTCGTCCATGTTCTTCACGCGGTTGCGCACGTACACGGTGCGCTGCAGACGCGCGGCCTGGAAGCGGCTGCACAGCGTTTCCAGCTTGGCGATCAGCGAGGAGGTCTTGCGGCTGGTGATGAAGTTGCTGGACTGCACCATGTCCACCAGCAGCTTGACCTCCTGCAGCTCAAAATCCCGGCTCACGACCTTATAGTATTTGCCGCTGTGGATGATGTCCATCCCGTAGCCGTCCGGGCCGAGCAGGCGCAGGTCGTCGTACAGGCTTTTCCGTTCCGCCCGGATCTCATGCCGGGCCAGCATATCGATCATGTCCTGGATGGTGACGGCGTGATCCTCATCGGTGCTCCGCAGGAGATAATCACGCAGGTATAACAACTTCAGCTTCTGGTTGTACGTTCTGGGCATGACGGCGCCGCCTTTCATGTTTGCTGTCCGCATTATAGGACAGAAAGTGAGAAAGCGCAAGACTGTTCGGAAAACAGAAAGATCCCGGCGGCGTGAGCCGCCGGGATCCGGAATACGCGGTCGCTGCGGATCATCTCCGCCCGCCGCCGCCGAAGCCGTGTCCGCCGCCGCCGAAGCCGGAGGGGCCGTGTCCGCCGAAGCCGCCGGGGCCGGGGCGGAAGCCTCCGGGGCCCATGGGCCCGTGCGGATCAAAGGGACCGCGCGGCCGCCGCGGCATCGGGGTGTACCACATGGGGCCGAACCACAGGCCCGGACGGTGCGGGCGGCTGTCCCAGGTGAGCAGACGCACGATGATCATGATGAGAGCGATCGTAAGGATCAGACGCATGACGGACCTCCTTTTCCCAGGCCGCCCGCGGGCGGCCGCTTGTTCCTTCTGGCCGTATTCTATTCGCTCCCGGCCCGGGAATACAGAGGCGGAGCGGGAAAAAAGCAGCCTCTATCCCGCCGTTTTAGCAGAATAGAGGCTGCGGTCGCAGCAGATCCCTGCCCGGAGGTCAGTCCTCCAGGCCGGTCACCTTGCCCTGGGCCATGCGCTTTTCCAGCCAGAGCCGGAGACTGTCCGCCATGCGGGCCATGCGCTCCAGGTCGTCCCGGATCTCGGTGAAGTCCCGGTATTCGTCGG
This sequence comes from Oscillospiraceae bacterium, assembly GCA_017519975.1. GTDB lineage: Bacteria > Bacillota > Clostridia > Oscillospirales > Oscillospiraceae > Alloscillospira. The sequence goes on from JAFWRM010000047.1 coordinate 17,529, forward strand.
GCGTGAGCTCACCGTCGGCGGCGATGCCCAGCAGCCGGTCCCTCCGGCTGTGCAGACGGTTGAGGCAGCTGACGGCGTCCACCGTGATCTGAGGCAGATCCCGCTCCTCCAGCTCCCGCACGTCCACGGTGCCGATGGCGCAGATCTTGCGGCAGTAGTAGTTGCGCAGCTCCGGCGCCTGATAGCAGCGGCTCATCTCCAGCGCGTCGTACGGCTGCATCTGCACCTTGCCGTTCTCGATCTTCTCCAGACGCTCCGGCGAGACGGCGGTCATGCCCATGGAGGCGCTCTCCCGGGTCAGACCCAGCTCTTCCCGCTTCAGCTGGAACACGGATTTGTTCTCTTTCACCGATCTTCTGCCCATGGCGCGCGTCCTCCTCAGTGTTTCTTCCGGGCCAGTATACCATAAAACTACGGAAAATGGGGGCGTTTTTGGCATCTTCATACGAAAATAGGGAAGCGGATACTGGAAAAAAGGCAAAGTATTGCAATCCGGGGGCAAATGGGATAGAATACGCCCGCGACAATTGAATAATGGGAGAAGCAATTTTGTTGTAACGCCGCGAAAGCGGCGGAAGGAGAAGAAAGAATGAAAAAGATTCTGGCACTTTTCCTGGCGGCGGCGCTTCTGTGCGGCGTACTCTGCGGTTGCGGAGGCGCCAGCAACAAGGACGGCAAAGCCAGCGACAAGGAAACTTCGACCGGAGCGGACGGCAACAGTATCGTTGTCGGCATCGCTCAGGACCTGGACAGCAGTCTTGACCCCTACTCGATTACGGCGGCAGGAACCAGAGAGGTCTTATTCAACGTGTACGAAGGTCTCGTGAAAGCGGATCACACGGGCGCCTATCAGGCGGCCTGCGCAAGCGGTTTCGATCTTTCCGACGACGGCCTGACGTATACGTTCACTCTGCGGGACAACGTGGTCTTCCACAACGGGAAGACGATGACCGCGGAGGACGTTCTCTACAGTTTCGAAACCTGCGCCGCCCGGACAGTGGATGCCTCCCTGTCGGCGGCGCTTTCTGATGTGACGGTCGCCAGTCCCGATCCGAAAACGGTCACAGTGACGCTGCCGGCCCCCAACCCGGATTTCATCGCGTTCGCGGCGTACGTCTACATCGTGCCCGCCGACGCCTCCGGACTGGAGACGCAGCCCATCGGCACCGGCCCCTTCAAGTTCGTATCCCGTTCCGTGCAGCAGAACGTGGTGCTGGAAAAGCACACAGAATACTACGGAACGCCCGCGTATCTGGACAAGGTGACCTACCGCATCTTTGAGGACGCCTCCGCGGAGATCACGGCCCTCGACGCCGGCACCATCGATCTGTGCGCCCATCTGGGCGTTGACCAGATCGCCGGCCTGAAGAGCGATTACGAGGTGCTGGAGGGGACCATGAACCTGGTGCAGGCGCTGTACCTGAACAACGCCCAGGCCCCCTTTGACAACGAACTGGTGCGGCAGGCGCTGTGCTACGCCGTAGACGTGAAGCAGATCATGGATCTGACGGAGGACGGCCACGGGACCCCCGTGGGCTCCGCCATGTATCCGGCCTTCACCAAGTATTTCGACCCCGCGCTGGCGGATACCTATCCCCATGACACGGCGAAGGCCAAAGAGCTGCTGACCCAGGCCGGGTATCCCGACGGGTTCTCCATGACCATCACCGTGCCCTCCAATTACACCCCCCACGTGAAAACGGCGGAGGTGATCGTGGAGCAGCTGAAGGAAGTGGGGATCACCGCCAAGGTGAACAAGGTCGAATGGGCCACCTGGCTGTCCGACGTGTACGGCGGACGTCAGTACGAAAGCACCGTGGTGGGCTTTGACGCGAGCACGCTGACGGCGGCCGCGCTGCTGGCCCGCTATCAGTCCACGGCCCACAACAACATGTTCAACTACTCCAACCCGGAGTATGACGAAACGTACGCGAAGGCGGCCGCCGCGACGGACGACGCCGAGGCCACGCAGCTGTACCGGCAGTGCCTGAAGATCCTGGCGGACACCGCGGCCAACGTGTACATTCAGGACATGGCGGAGTTCGTGGTCATCCGCGGAACTCTGACGGGATACCAGTTCTATCCCATGTACGTGATGGACATGAGCACCATCCGGTACAAATGATCGTGTAAAAACAAGGAAAGGAGGACGGGCATATGAATTATTTCGTCCGGAAGACGATCACTCTCATTATTACCCTGTTCATCGTGTCGCTGCTCGTCTTCCTTGCCTTTCAGGTGATCTCGGATCCGGCGGCGGCCATGCTGGGCACCAGCGCCACCCCGGAGAAGATCGCCGAGCTGCGGGAGCAGCTGGGGCTGAACGATCCGCTGGCGGTCCGCTACGGCCGCTGGCTGGCGTCTTTCGTAAAGGGGGATTTCGGCACCTCCTACGCCTATTCCATGCCCGTCAGGGGCATGGTGATGGAGAAGCTGCCGCTGACGGTGGGCGTGGTGCTGCTGAGCTTTCTGCTGATGGTGGCGCTGTCCTTCCCTCTGGGGATCCTCTGCGGCCGCCATGAGGGCGGCGTGGCCGACCACATCATCACCATCCTGGGGCAGGTGGGCATGTCCATTCCGGCCTTTCTGCTGGGAGTGGGCCTGACGTATCTGTTCGGCGTGTTCTTTCACTGGTTCACGCCCGGCGCCTACGCGCCCCTTCGGAACGGCTTCTGGCCGTGGCTGGGCTGCCTGATCTTCCCGGCCCTGGCCATCGCCATCCCGCGGACGGCCATGACGGTGAAGATGCTGCGCGCCTCCGTGATCGACGAGATGGGGAAGAACTACGTCGTCACCTCCTATTCCCGGGGGGCCGGAAACGCCGTCGTGCTGCGCCGGCATGTGCTGCGCAACGCCATCATCCCCGTCATCACGTTCATCGCCAGCTCCATGGCTGAGATCGTGGCCAACTGCATCCTGGTGGAGCAGGTGTTCGCGCTTCCGGGCATCGGCGTGCTGCTGCTGAGCAGCATCGGCAACCGGGATTTTCCCGTGGTACAGACCCTGGTGGTATTTCTGGCCGTCTGGGTCGTTGTGATCAATTTCATCGCGGACGTTCTGTACCAGCTGGTGGATCCCCGCATCCGGCTGGGCTGAGGAGGGCGGCAGCATGAAAAAGTTCAATTTCAACGGATTTCTGTGGATCGGCGGGCTCCTCTCCGCCGTCATGTCGCTGCTGATTGTGACGGGCTTCTTCTGGAGGCCCTATTCCACCACGGCCATGAACGCGGCGGACAAGTTCGCCCGGCCGAGCCTGGCCCATCTCATGGGCTGCGACGATCTGGGGCGGGATATCTTCTCGCGCGTGCTGGAGGGCGCCGGCACGAGCTTTCTCATCGCCGTTTTCGTGGTGCTCATCGGTTTCGTGCTGGGCACCGTGATCGGCGCGCTGACGGGTTATTTCGGCGGCTGGCCGGACGAGGTGCTGATGCGCATCTGCGACGCGCTCACCGCGTTTCCGTCCATCCTGCTCGCCATCGTCGTGGTGGCGGTGGTGGGCGGCGGCAAGTACACCATCACCTGGGTGCTGGGTCTGCTGTTCGTTCCCAGCTTTGCGCGCATCGTGCGGGCGGAGTACGCCCGCGCCAGAGAGATGAACTACGTCAAGTCCGCGCGGCTGATGGGGGCGGGCCCGTTCCGCATCATGTTCCGGCACATCCTGCCCAACGTGATCGCCGTCATGCTGCCGGCGCTGACCATAGGCTTCAACAACGCCATCCTGGCGGAGGCCAGCATGAGCTATGTGGGCATCGGCGTGCAGCCGCCGGACGCTTCGCTGGGGCGGATGCTGTCGGAGGCGCAGACCTATCTGAAGGCCGCGCCCCATTACGTGCTGTTCGTGGCGCTGGCCATCGTTCTGCTGATCCTGGGCTTTTCCATGCTCAGCGAGGGCCTGCAGCACCGGAACCGGTAAGGAGGGGCGCGTTATGCTGGAAGTGAACGACCTTCATATCCATTTCCACGGCCGCGACCATGATTCCGTCAGCGGCGTCAGCTTTTCCATCCGCAGCGGAGAGATCGTCGGCCTGGTCGGCGAGAGCGGCTGCGGCAAGACCATCACGTCCATGGCCATCTGCGGGCTGCTGTCCCGCAAGCTGGCGTCCTGCACGGGCTCGGTAAAGCTGGATGGGCGGGAGATCCTGAACATGCCCCGCGCGGACATGCGTCAGCTGCAGGGCAGCGCCATATCCGTGGTGTTCCAGGAGCCCATGTCCAGCATGGACCCCTGCATGCGGATCGGGCCGCAGGTCGAAGAGGCGCTGACCCTTCACACGGAGCTGAGCGCGGAGGAACGCAGGGAGAAGGCGCTGAAGGCCATGGACGACGCGGAACTGCCGGAACCCGCCGTGATCTACGATAAATACCCTCACGAAATGTCCGGCGGCATGCTGCAGCGCGCCATGATCGCCGCGGCCATCATCAACGAGCCGGATCTTCTGATCTGTGATGAACCCACCACGGCGCTGGACGTGACCATCCAGGCGCAGATCCTGAAGCTGCTGCAGAAGATCAACCGCGAGCGGGGCACCACCATCCTGTTCATCTCCCACAACATGAACGTGGTGAAAAAGCTGTGCAGCCGCGTGCTCGTCATGCGCAAGGGGACTCTGGTGGAGGAAGGTACGGTAAACGAGATCTTCTACCATCCCCGGAAGGAGTACACGCAGGATCTGATCGCCGCCATACCGACGCGGGAGCGGAAGATCCGGGACATCCTGCGGGCGGAAAAGGAGAAGACCGATGACGGATAAACCCATTCTTGAGGTCAGGCACGTCAGCAACTGGTACCGGCAGGGCGGCGCCTTTTCCCGCAAGGAGAAAAAGCAGCTGCTGAAGGACGTCTCTTTCACCATGTACGAGGGGGAGATCCTGGGCGTGGTGGGAGAGAGCGGTTCCGGAAAGACCACTCTGGCCAAGGCCATCCTCGGCATGTTGGACGACGTGGAAGGGGAGATCATCCACCATTCCAAGCGCCCGCAGATGGTGTTCCAGGACCCCGCCAGCTCGCTGAATCCGGCCCGCACCGTGGGCTGGATCCTGGAGGAGCCGCTGATCATCTACGGAAAGTATGACCGCGCGGAGAGAAAGCGCCGGGTGAAAACGGTGCTGGAGCTGGTCGGCCTGGGGGAGGAATTCCTGGACCGGAAGCCCTCGGATCTGTCCGGCGGCCAGAAGCAGCGCGTGTGCATCGCCGCCGCGCTGATCGTGCGGCCCAGGATGCTGATCGCGGACGAGGCGGTTTCGGCACTGGACGTGACCATTCAGGCGCAGATCCTGAAGCTGATGTACGAACTGAAGGAGCAGTACGACCTCAGCTACCTGTTCATCACCCACGATCTGAACGTGGTATATCAGCTGTGCGACCGCTGCATGGTGCTGAAAAACGGCGTGATCGTGGAGCAGAACACCGTGGACGAACTGTTCCGGAACCCGCAGCAGGAGTACACGCGTCAGCTGCTCGAAGCGGCGGAGTAAAGTTACAGTAATTTTATTATGTAAACGAAAGGGCCCGGAGCGGGAGATCCCCGTCCGGGTCCTTTCGATTCTCCAAGAAGATAACAATAATATAATTATGTTAACAAACAGCCCGAAAGTCAGGCCCGGAGGATCCTCCGGGCCTGGTTCATTCACGTAAAGGGATTCCAGAATCGGCTGCCGTTCACAACGTTCAGAACGATGGCAGCGGCCAGCAGCAGCGCGCATACGGCCATGGCGATAAAGTCGGCCGTTCGGAAGGGCCGCGCCATGTACCACGTGCGTTTCCTGTTCTTGCCGAATCCGCGAAGCTCCATGGCGTTGGAGATCGTGTCGATCCGGTCCATGCTGGAGAGGATCAGAGGGATCAGGATGGCGCTGGCGCTCTTCAGACGCTTGATGAGGTTCTGCTTCCGGCTCATCTCTATGCCTCTGGCCTGCTGCGCCTGAGAGATCTCGTGGTATTCCTTCTGTATGTCCGGGATGTACCTGAGCGCCAGGGCCACGGAATAGGCTATGGTGTATTTCACACCGATGCGGTTCAGGCTCGCGGCGAACTCACTGGGGTTGGTGCTGCATACGAACAGGATCACAGCGGGGATCGTGGCCAGGTACTTCAGCACAAGGTTCAGATGGTAGAACAGCTGTTCCTGCGTTACGGTGTAGCGCTCCGTGATGCGGAAGACCGGGTGGCTGGCGCCGTACAGCGAAACTCCGTGCTGCGGGGAGAAGATGAAGATCAGAAGGTTGTTCAGCACCATGAACGTGGTCATCAGAACGAGCAGGAACGAAACGTCTTTCACCCGGATCTTCGAGATCCGGAACAGGATCAGGCTGAGGACAGCCATTGCGATGAGCAGGCGGGTGTCGTAGGTGCTCATGGCGGCGAAGGTCCACAGCAGCAGGCAGACCAGCTTCGTTGCGCCGGTGAGCCGATGGATGGGGGAGGGGCGGTCCACGTAGTTGAAGATGTTGATCACGGCTGTCGCGCCTCCCTCCGTTCATGGTCGATGAATCGCTGGACGAAGGCCCGCGGGTCGTCGACGCCGCACAGAAGCGCGAGGTCGTACAGACTGGTCTCCTTCAGACTGGCGGCGGCGATGATCTCCGGATCCGTCAGGATGGCGGCGGAGGAGTCGTCGGCCAGCACCCGGCCGGCAGAGAATACTACGGCCCGCGGCGCGTACTCCAGCATCAGGTGCATGTCGTGGGTGATCAGCACGACGGTGACGCCCTTCGCATTCAGGTCGCGCAGGAATTCCATGATCTCCGTATAGTGGCGGTAGTCCTGGCCGGCGGTGGGTTCATCCAGGATGATCATCTCCGGATCCAGCACCAGTATGGAAGCGATGGTCACCCGCTTTTTCTGACCGAAGCTCAGCGCGGAGACCGGCCAGTTCCGGAACGGCCACAGCCCGCAGATGCGGAGGGCGTCCTCCACCCGGGGGCGGATCTCCTCTTCGGGGACCTTCCTGGTGCGCAGGCCGAGGGCGACCTCGTCGAAGATCATGGTCTTGGAGATCATCTGGTTGGGGTTCTGCATCACGTAGCCCACGTGGTCGGCCCGCTCCTTCAGGGAGAGGGAAGCCCAGTCGCAGCCGGTGAAGGTGACCTCACCCTCCTGCTGGCGCTCGAAGCCGCATACGACCTTGGAGAAGGTGGATTTTCCGGCGCCGTTGGTGCCGACGATGGCCAGCATCTCTCCGCGGCGGATGTCCACGGAAACGTCCCGAAGGGCCTTGTGGCCGCTTTCGTAGGTGAATCCCACGTGCTGTGCGCGCAGGAGATACGGCTGCGGCTCCGGTTCCGGCGGGATCGGAACGCTGTGGAACCAGTCGCTTACGGCGCGCTTTTCGTTCTCGCCCAGCTTCAGCGTGCGGATGCTGCTGGGACGCATGTCCGGCGTGACGGCCACGCCGGCGTACTTCAGGGCAGCCAGATACAGGGGCTCGCGAATGCCGTTTTCAGACAGCAGAGGTCCGCTGAGAAGCTCATCCGGAGGCATGTCCGCCAGAATGCGTCCGCGGTCCATCAGGACGATGCGGTCCACGTTCCGGTGCAGCACGTCCTCCAGCCGGTGCTCGATGATGATGATCGCCGCGCCGGTCTGCTCGTGGATCTCGTCGATCAGTTCGATGGCGGTCTTCCCGGTGGCCGGATCGAGATTGGCCAGCGGTTCGTCGAACAGCAGCACCTCCACGTCGTCTACCATGACGCCGGCGAGGGAGACCCGCTGCTTCTGCCCGCCGGACAGGTCGCTGGGGGCGTGCAGCAGATGGGAGGAGAGGGCTACCATGTCGGCGGCCTTCCGCACCCGTTCGTGCAGCTCCGGCTCCCTGACGCAGTCGTTCTCCAGGGCAAAGGCGATGTCCTCCGCCACGGTGAGCCCGATGAACTGGGCGTCGGAGTCCTGCAGCACCGTTCCCACGGTGCGGGAAAGCTCAAAGATGCCCTGTTCCTTCGTAGGCTTTCCGGCCACCGTGACGGTCCCGGTGGACTCACCCGGCAGGGCAAAGGGGATCAGACCGTTGATGCAGTGGGCCAGCGTGGACTTGCCGCAGCCGGACGGCCCCACGATCACGATCTTTTCTCCTTTGCGGACCGTCAGATCGATATCGTACAGGGTGGGCTCCGCCTGCGCGTTGTACTGGAAACCGAAATGCTTGAATTCGATGATCGGCTCATTCATGGCACCGCCTCCGTTTCTTCCGGGATGATGGAAAAACGGCGGGAGGAATGCTCCCGCCGTGCGTCCGGTCGATCACTTCTCTTCTTTCAGACTGCCCTTTTTGGGCTTTGTCGCCGCATAGGCAAGGCACAGCAGCGTGCCGACGACGGCGGTGGTCACGATGTTGACGGCGCCGCCCACGAGGCCCTGCAGGAACACCTTGTTGGCGGGCTCCGCGTACATGAGGATGTCCAGAATGGGGGCGACCACGACCCAGCAGATCAGGTGGCTGATCACCTGGGAGACGTTGAACACGGCGATGCCCTTGCCGCCGAACTCGCCCTCGCCGAGCTTCAGACGCGTACCGGCCAGGCCCATCAGCAGTCCGAAAACGCCGGAGGCGATGACCCAGCTCCACCAGATGCCGTAGCCCCAGGAGAGGTCGATCAGGAAATGGCCGATCAGGCCGATGAGTACGCCGGCGATGGGGCCGAACAGAACTGCCATGAAACCCAGAAGGCCGTACTGGATGGTGATGTTGGTGTTGGGCACAGGGCTCGGAATGGAGACGAAACGTCCGAGAACGAAAAACAGTGCCGCGCCGATGCCGATGGCGACAATGGTCTTTACCGGAGACTTTTTCATTATGCCTCACTCCTTACAGTAGTGGCGGAACTCTGTCCGCTCTGATGCTATTATACAGCGGACGTCAGAGGGTTTTCAATTGGAAAATGGGCGAACGCCGGCGGCGTGCGGAAAGCGGGGGCGCGGGAGAGTGGGCCCCGGCCGTCATTCCGGTTTTCCGGCAGCCACGGGGCGGCTCCGCTTCTGTCTGGCCTTACGCCGGCGGAACGCGGAGCAGAAAAAGCACAGCAGCGTGCCGGCAACGGCGGTGACGAAAGCGTTCAGCGCGGCGTTCACCAGACCCTGGAGCAGCATCTGCCCGTAGGGGGCCCCGTACAGGACGGCGTCCAGGATCGGGGTGAGGACGGCCCAGCAGATCAGGTGGCACGCCACGGCGCACAGGATGAAGGCCGCAGCGTCGTTCAGGCCGAACGGCCGACGGCAGAAGCGGAAGCGGCGGCCGGCCAGAGCCATCAGCAGTCCGAAAGCGCCGGAGGCGACGATCCAGCTCCACCACAGGCCGGCGCCCCGGATGAGATCGGTCAGCAGCCGCCCCAGAACGCCGACGGCAAGTCCGGTCACAGGCCCGTACAGGATGGCGAGAAAGCTCAGCAGGGCGTACGGAAAAGGCAGGGATACGCCGGGCACGGGGCTGGGTACGGTGAGTACGGACCCGAGCAGAACAAACAGCGCGGTCCCAACGCCGATGATGATAAGCAGTAAGATCGGAGATCTTTTCATAAACCATGTTCCTCTGCGGCCCGCCAGCGGACCGTTAGTCTTTCTGCATTATATAGTGAAACGGCACGGAAATGCAATCGACCGGACGAATTGTAAAGATTCGTCACCGTTTTGAACTCCGCGGAGGCGGGAAATGGGACCGCCGCAGGTCGTTCGGCAACGGCAGCAGCAGGTCGCCTGCCGGTATAGCAGGCGCAGAAGCTCATCAGGCAGCGGGGTACCGGGTTGTTATTTTGACAGTTTCCCGTGTATAATCATTAAAACAGCGGAAGTGTGAAGCGTCCGTGCCGGTCAGACGTTGCACCGAATACGGAACGGATGGAGGAATACCGTGAGCAGAGCAGAATCAACATATGGTTCCTTTAATGCTGACATTTGCAAAATGTGATACCTGACAGACCCGCCAAAAATGGTGTACCATTCAAAAGAAAGGACTTGATCCACTGACATACGCAGATGCTGTTCACCACCAGGAAATACTTGAGTATTATGACCGGGGCAATAAAATACTGGATACTCTGGGTTATACGGACCACTCGATCGCCCATACAAAACTGGTAGCAGAACGTGCGGAAGATATTCTGAACGCCTTCGGTTATGGACAGGATCTGATCGAGCTTGCCAAGATCGCCGGCTTTATGCATGATATAGGGAATGTGATCAACAGGCATCATCATGCGGAGTACGGCGCTTTGCTTGCCAACGAGATCCTTAAGGAAACAGATCTCAGTCTGAAGGATCGGGTACATATTGTGTCTGCCATAGCAAATCACGATGAATCTTATGGGGTTGCGTCAGATCCGGTCTCCGCGGCGCTTATCATCGCAGACAAGACCGACGTACGAAGAAGCCGCGTGCGACCAAAAGATCCCATGCTGTTTGACATACATGACCGCGTAAACTACGCGGTGACCGCGACAAGACTCAGATGCGGACGTGAAGAGAAAAGGATCACGCTTTATCTGACTGTTGACGAAAGCATCTGTACCATGTATGAGTATTTCGATATATTTCTTGACCGCATGACCATGTGTTCGCATGCCGCCGCCATTCTGGACGCGAAGTTTTCGCTGAAAGTGAATGGTCAGCGGGGCCTGTGACTGCTCACAGGTGAATTCGATCGGCATACAGCCTGATCACAGTTTATTGAGGCGCGAAAGCCATGAGATTTCAGGAATATGGGCCGGAACATAAAGACGTGATCCTTCTGCTTCACGGCGGGGGATTATCATGGTGGAACTATCGGGAGGCGGCGGAGCTTCTCATGGGAGAGTACCGTGTGATCCTTCCGATTCTGGATGGACATGCTGGAAGTGATCGCCCTTTTACAACGATCGAAGATAACGCCGCCGAGATCCTTTCTTTAAGGCCTTGGCGATCTGGTTTCAGGAAAGGGAAAGAGGCCGAGTCGTCCGGCCTTTTCAGAACCGGCCGCCGGATGACAGAGTGACAGAAACAAAGGAGGAGACGGCAAATGAAGAAAAGGGCCGGCTGGATCGTTCTTCTGATCCTGGTCGTTATCCTTGCGGTGACCCTCTCGGATCCGATACGGGCGCTGAGGATCAGCGCCGTGCTCCACGGGTGTGACCGGACGGACGTGCGGAACGCCCGGTTCGAAAAGACGGATCCTGTCAGCGGGACAAGGTCCGTGTATAAGGCCACGAATACGCTTCTTCTGGACAAACTGACCGGCTCCGGCCACCAGACGTGGTACGTATACCGGTTCCTCTTCGTGAACATCCCCGTATGGGCGGGGAACGGATAGCCCATGGGTCAGAACAGAAAACCTGCGCAGCCGGCCGGCTGCGCAGGTTTTTTCAGAAAGGGACAGATTGTTACAGGATATCCTGCTTGCTCTGGCCGATGAAGCGGGCGTAGCCCGTCACCATCATGGGATCGAAGCCCTTGCCCATGACGGCGCCGCTGGCCATGCAGCGCTCATAGTCCTCCAGCAGGACGACCCTGCGCGTGCCGAAGGGGGCGCAGACCTCCTTGCAGTCCTTGTGCTCCTGCACGACGAGGTAGAAGCTGTCGCGGAACTTGACGGCCTTGTACAGGTTCTCCTGCACCTTGCTCTCTGGGCATACCGGAGCGTAGCCGCTGCCCTGGGCCTCACCCGCGTTGGGGCTCCAGCAGCTGGTCAGCTTTTCGGCGGAAACAAAGTGCTGGTTCAGATACCGGCCGACGCCCATGACCCAGTCCACATTCGTCTCCACCATCTCCTCGGCGGCGAAGGCGGGAGCCTGGGTGCCCATGCCTTTGATCACGCCGGGCAGCACGTCGTCGCCGATCACCAGGGCGGCCTGGCCGTTGGAAAGATCCAGAACGGCGCACACGGCGCCCAGACGGGCGATGTAAATGTCGTCCTCCTGCTTGATCACGTAGGTGTCGCACACAACGCCGTCGAAGGCGGCGTGGCGGGGGGCCTTCCAGGTGAGGATGTGCTCACAGCAGCCGCAGTCGATCACGAATTCACGGCCGGCCAGCTCGTAGTTATCCGGGAAGCAGTAGGCGCAGATGCCCAGTTCGTCGGCGTTGTTGGCCAGGTTTCGGATATATACGCCGGCCTCATCGAAGGTAAAGTTGGAAAATCTTGCCATGTCAGTCACTCTTCCTTTCTCCGTCAGACGGTGTACTTGTTGTCGCCGTCGACGATGCTGTCGGGAATATGCACCGGATTGCCGAAGCTGCCGAACAGGGTGCGGCAGGCAAACGTCTTTCCGTCCGGAGTGGTGGCGTGGCCAAAGGTCCGGCCGGCGTGCATCATCTTGTCATAGTTCTGCAGGAAGATCATGTTGTTGCTGCGGAACATGATGCGGCCTTCGCTCATGCGCTCCATCATTTCCTCCGTCAGGCAGAAGGCGAACAGGTTTTCCTTGATCTTCACATACTGGGCGATCTCGTCGTGGCAGGGGAGCAGCTCGAAGGGGCCGCCCAGCTCCTCCACGGCGATGCTCTCGTCCGGCCAGGTCAGGGTGTAGTAGTTGGTGGAATAGTAGTTGTGGTGGGTCCACATCAGGTAGTTCCAGTGCCATTCCACGCGGGTGCCTACCATCTGGGTGGTCAGGCAGTGACGGCGGAACGGAGTTTCCAGACCTTCGACGACGATGGCGCCGAAGTCGTACTCACTCTTGACCAGATACGGGAACTTCCTGTTCCAGCCGATCCAGCAGGTGACGATGGTCACGAGTCGCTGCTCCAGATCGATGATGAACACCAGATTGGTGGCGTTCTCCTTCATGACCGTATCCGCCACGTCAAAATCCAGCAGATACGTGGTGTCGTCGCCCTTGACGCACTCGTAGACGGCCTCCTTGGGTTCCTCGCCCACCTTGTTCCAGCGAACGGTCTTCTCACCGGTCACTTCCAGTTCGTAATCGGTGCCGCCGTCCATGGAAAAGTAGAATTTTCTTCCCTTCAGTTCATGGTTGTGGGGCTGACAGAACTGATTGATGGCGTAATGCTTCCGGGGATAGTTTTTCAGATTCATATACAGTCATCTCCTATAATAGAATACGGTACTCTGACCGGGGTCATACGCCCATGCGGATGGCCCGCATGCCGCCGCTGACGTTCATCACCCGATAGCCTTTGGCCTTCAGGAACAGGCAGGCGTTGTAGGCCCGGTAGCCCACGCCGCAGTAAACGGCGTAGGTCTTTTTCGGATCCAGCTCGGCGTAACGGGCGCGCAGCTCGTCCACGGGAAGAAGCACGGCGCCCTCCACATGGCCCTCGTCCCACTCCTCCTGAGTGCGCACGTCCAGCACCACGGTGCCCTTATCCGCCAGCAGGGCGGGGATGTCCGAGGGCAGGCAGCTGTCGATCTCGCCGCGGATCACGTTGGAGGCGATCATGCCGCCCAGGATGACCGGATCCTTGGCCGAGGAGAAGGGGGGCGCGTAGGCCAGATCCAGATCCTCCAGATCGAACACGGTCATGCCGCCGTAGATGGCGGTGGCCAGCACGTCGATGCGCTTGTCCACGCCCTTGCGGCCGATGCCCTGGGCGCCCAGCAGACGCCCGGACTGGCGCTCCACCGTCAGCTTCAGCAGCAGCGGCATGGCGTCGGGGTAGTAAGTGGCGTTGCTGAAGCCCGGCGCGTACACGCACTCGAAATCATAGCCCTGGGCCTCCGCCTCCCGGGCGCTGAGTCCGGTGCGGGCGGCGGTCAGACCGCCCACCTTGATGATGGCGGTGCCCAATACGCCCTTGAAGGTCATGTGTCCGCCGGCGGCGTTCGCCCCGGCCACGCGGCCCTGCTTGTTGGCGCTGCCCGCCAGAGGGATGCGCACCTTTTTCCCGGTGACCAGGTTCAGGCTCTCCACCATGTCCCCGGCCGCGTAGATGTCCGGCACGCTGGTGCGCATGGAGGCGTCCACCCACACGCCGCCGGTGGCGCCGAGACGGCAGCCCGCCATCTCAGCCAGCTGAGTGCTTCCGCGCACCCCGGCCGCCATGATCACCATGTCCGCCTTCACCTGGGTACCGTCGTCCAGAACGACGCCGGTGACCTTTTTCCGTCCGGTGATCTCCGCCAGACCGACGCCGGTAAGCACCCGGATGCCGGCGGCTTCCAGCTCGCGGATGATGGCGTCGGAGAACTCGCCGTCCATGTTGCTCATGACCTGAGGGAGCTTTTCCACCACCGTGACCTCGAGCCCTCTGGCCCGCAGATTCTCGGCGCTTTCCAGGCCGATGAAGCCGCCGCCGACGACGACGGCGCGCTTCATGCCCAGCTCCAGGCGGGACATGATCCGGTCGGCGTCCGGCAGAGTGAACACGTGGTATACGCCATCCGTTTCCGCGCCTTTGACGGGCAGAGTGACGGGCGTGCCGCCGGTGGCGATGATCAGCCGGTCGTAGGGTTCCCGCTTGCTGCGGGAGCCGGTCTTCACGGTAATGGTCTTTGCCTTCGGGTCGATCTTCGTGACCTCGCTGTTGATGCGCACGTCGATGTTGAACCGCTCCCGGAACAGCTCCGGAGTGACCAGCAGCAGCTCGTCGCGGTCCTCGATGACGCCGCCGATGTAATACGGCAGACCGCAGTTGGCAAAGGAGACGTAACTGCCCTTTTCGAACAGGACAATCTCCGCTTCCTCATTGACGCGGCGGGCCTTGGTGGCCGCGCCGGCGCCGGCGGCCACGCCGCCGATGACAAGGATCCTCACGTCGTCGCCCCCTCAGTCCGCTTTCTCATTGTCCAGCAGGAACTCCGCGATGAGCCGGGTGGCCTTTTCCACCACGATCGCGCACTTCTCCGCGTGATCCTCGACCTTCCAGTATTCCTCACAGTCGGAGGGGTCGGTGAAGATGTAGCTGCGGCCGTAGATCTGCTTCTGCAGCTCCGGGCACAGCGTCGTGCCCATCACTTCGAGGTATTTATCCCGGAATTTCATGAACATGCCGGCGTTGACGTCCTGCAGCTCCGGGTTCTTCAGCTCGTCCTCCAGCGGGACGTTGTACTTCAGACCGACAGCCAGCAGACCGCAGGTGTAGGTGCCGCAGCTTCCGCTGGAGGCGCCGGCGCCGCCGCACAGGTTCATGGACGCACGGATCATCTCGTCCGGGATCCAGTCGAAATACGCCTTCAGCCCGATCAGCGTGCTGCGGGAGCACACGTCGTCGCGGATCTGCGCCTCACGCGCCGTCTTTCCGCAGAGATCCAGGATCTCTTCTCTTGTCATGTCAGATTCCTCCGTTTCCTTCATTTGATGGAAGGGCAGGGCCCTTTTCCCGCATCGTATCACAAAGAAAACGCGACCTCAACCTATTGAATCAGTCGGTAAATGCCGCGAAAGAAAGGAAAAGCCTCCCGGCCCAAAGGCGCCGGGAGGCGGCGGACGTTCCGGTTCCGGCCGTCAGAACAGACGGTCGATCAGAGGATCCAGAACGTCGGTATTGTACATTTCGATCTCGCCCTCGTCCATGAAGACGGCCAGCCGGGGATCGTACGGCAGACGGACCGTCTGTCGTACGCGGTATTTTTCCGCCAGTTCCGCGTTCCTGTCGTCCAGGTCGGCGTTGGCGCCGTCCCGGTTGACCACCAGGGCGACCACCGGGATCTTCAGCGCCCGGGCCATCTTCAGCGTCTTTTCCGTCATCATCGCGGCGGCCTTTCCCGCCTCCGTGACGACGATCACGCCGTCCAGCGACATGTTGCGCATCACGGACAGCGGGACCTCGCCCGTACCGGCGGGCATGTCCACCAGCAGCAGATCCACGTCCTCCCAGATCACTTCGCTCCAGAACTTTTTCAGCGTATTGTCCACCAGCGTGCCGCGGGCGATCACCGGATCGGTGGGGTCGGGGATGATCAGATTCACGCCGATCACCTGCACGCCGGACTGGGTCTCCATGGGGAACATGCCGAAGCTGTCCGGCGTAACGCGGCCCGTAAGGCCGAAGGCGGCGGGCACGCTGGAGCCGGTGATGTCCGCGTCCAGAACGGCGGCCTGAACGTGCTTCTTCTGCACGCAGGAGGCCAGCAGCGCGGCCACGGTAGTACGGCCCACGCCGCCCTTGGCGCCGCACACGGCGTAAACGCGGCGGACGAAGGCGTCCTCATGCATGGGGGCGGCGGTGGTTTCGGTCCGGCTGTCGCAGTCGGAGCCGCAGGTGCTGCAGTCGTGGGTGCATTCTTCGCTCATGTCAGTTTCTCCTTTTCAAACGGTCTTTCCGGGGTAAGAGCGGGGGCCGTAGACGGCGCTGCCCACCCGGACCATGGTGCTGCCCTCCAGAATGGCGGCCGCGTAGTCGGCGCTCATGCCCATGGAGAGAATGTCCATGGCGGCGCCGGCGTCCCGCAGTTCTTCGTAAAACCCGCGCATCCGGGCAAACCAGCGGCGGGCTTCGTCTTCGGCGTCACAGACCGGGGGGATGGTCATCAGTCCCCGGACGCGCAGATGCTCCAGGCCGGAGGCGTGCTCCAGCAGCGCGCGGCAGCCGTCGAACGTGGCGCCCGTCTTGCTCGCTTCGCCGCCCACGTTCACCTCCAGCAGCACGTCCTGCACCAGGCCCATGCGCGCGGCGCAGGCGTCGATCGCGTCCGCCAGATGGACACTGTCGAGACTCTGGATCAGGTCGGCCCGACCGACGACCTTTTTCACCTTGTTGGTCTGCAGGTGCCCGATGAAATGGCAGGGGCGGCGGCCCTCCGCATCGTTTACGTAGGCGTCCGCCAGCCAGTTGCGCTCCAGTTCCTGCGCGTGGTTTTCCCCGAAACAGTCGACGGGCAGCTGCGCCGAAGCGCGGATCTCCTCCGGCGCGCGGGTCTTGCACGCCGCGCACAGCAGGATATCCTCCGGGCGGCGCCCCGCCCGGAGGGCGGCTTCCGCCATGGTCTCGCGGATGCTCAGAATATTGTCGCGCAGGGTCTGCGCGTATGCTTCCGTCATGAAAACGACCTTCCTTCTCAGATCAGTATGCCGCCGTTCACGCCCAGCACCTGGCCGGTCACGAAGGGGGCGGAGACCAGATACCGCACAGCCTCGGCCACGTCCTGCGGCGTGCCCAGCACGCCGAGGGGCGTCTCCTCCCGCAGCTGGTCCAGATCCCGCTCCGTAAGGGATGCGTTCATGTCCGTATCGATCACGCCGGGGGCCACGCAGTTGACGGTGATCCCGGAGGGGCCCAGCTCCTTTGCCAGCGAACGGGTCAGGCCGATCAGCGCGGCTTTGCTGGCCGCGTATGCGGACTCGCAGGAAGCGCCCGTCACGCCCCACATGGAGGAAACGGTGACGATGCGGCCGAACTTGTTGTGCAGCATGTGGGGAAGGGCGGCCCGGATGCAGCTGACGGCGCCGCCGAGATTCACGGCCATGATCCGCTGCCAGTCCGCGGCGGTCGTATCCTGAAACTGCCGGAGCAGGGCGACGCCGGCGCTGCACACCAGCACGTCCACGCCCCCGATCGATTCGAACATCGCCTGCACGGCGGAATCGTCCGCCACGTCGGCCTGCACCCAGCGCCCGTTCAGTTCACGCGCGAGGGCCTCGGCTTCGGCGGCTCTTTCCCGGCAGTGGACTACCACGTCGTATCCGGCGTCTTTCAGGGAGCGGGCGCAGGCGCGCCCGATGCCACGGGAGGAGCCGGTGATAAGAGCAGTCTGCATTTCATCACCTCATTCGATCCGAATCGCCTCGGCGGCCGTGCATCGGCCCGTCCGGCTGTCGCAGGTGAACAGGCAGCCTTCCAGCTTGTAGGGGCCCCGCGCCGCCTCGTAGCGCCGCGGCGGATTGCCGAGAAACATGTTCAGGCTGGACTCCGGCTCCACGCCGATCACGGAGCGGATGGGGCCGGTCATGCCGAGATCCGTGACGTAGCCCATCCCGCCGGGGAACACCTGGGCGTCCGAGGTCTGCACGTGGGTGTGGGTGCCCCAGAGGGCCGTGACCCGGCCGTCCAGATAGTAGGCCATGGCCAGCTTCTCGCTGGTGGCCTCCGCGTGAAAATCCACCAGCCGGACGATGGCCTCCGTCTGCTTCAGAACGCGGTCCGCCGCGAAGAAGGGGCTGTCCGGCCCGAAGGGCATGTTGCAGCGGCCGATGAGGTTGATCACGCACACCGGTCCGAAGGGCGCGTCCACTTCGCAGAAGCCAAAGCCGGGCGTCTGCGGGGCGAAATTCGCCGGCCGGATGATCCGCGGCGTATCGTCCAGATACGGTTCGATCTCCCTGCGGCCCCAGGTATGGTTGCCCAGGGTGATCACGTCGGCGCCGGCGTCGAAGATGCGGTCGGCCTGCCGGGGAAGAATGCCTTTGGCGTTGGCGTTTTCTCCGTTGACCACGGTGAAATCCACGCCGAGCGCACGCTTCAGGGCGGGCAGGCGGGCCGCCAGAAAGTCCAGACCGCCGGACACCACGTCGCCGACGGCGAAGATCCTTACCTCCATGATGCGAACTCCACGCTGTCGCGCATGATGCGCACGGCGTTGTGCAGATTCTCCATCGTCACGTCCGCGTACAGGCCGCCGCTCTCCCCGTCCCGCGTCAGCGACGTGGGATAGTGGAAATGAAAACGGACCTTTTTCGTGTGGAGGAGGATCACGTTTTCAGAAACGTAGGTCTGGGTCAGAAGGTCGGAGAGGATGTTCCCCAGCTCCGCCGCGTTCACCGGGTTTCGGATCAGAAGGACCTCGAACAGGCCGTCGTTCAGGCTGACCTTTGTCTGGTCCAGCTTCAGGACGCCGCCCATGCTGGTGGAGTTCAGAACGCCGCCGAAGAGGAACGAGTCCTCGATGACGCCCTCGTCGTATTCCACCGTGGTGCGGATGGGGTTGATCTCCTGCAGCTTGGACAGGCCGGAAAAGATGTAGGCGGCGTGGCCGAAGGTGTTTTTCAGATTCTGGGGCGTCATGTAGGAGACGTCCGTAAAGGCCCCGAAGGCGGCCACATAGGAGAAGTATCTGCCGTCGTAATAGCCTACGTCGTAGGGGACGGGGGCTCCACCGATGATGGTGCGGGCCGCCGCCAGCGGCGTTTTCGGAAGGCCGAGGGAATTGGCCATGTCATTGGTGGAGCCCAGGGGGATGTAGCCCAGCGGCACGCTGCTGCCTCCGGCCACCAGACCGGCGATGGTATCGCTCAGGGTGCCGTCTCCGCCCATGCAGACCACCAGATCGTGGTCGGGCGCGAAGCTGCGCACAAGGTCGGAGACCGAGCGGCCGGCGTCCTTGTCGGGAGTATATACCGAGACGGCGTAGTCCGCGGCGTTGAATTCCCGGACGATGTCCATCAGATTGAGCTTTGCCTGGCCTCTTCCGGAGAAGGGATTGGCGACCAGCATCAGTTTTTTCATGACGTACCTCCGCATATCATGGGGTGACAAATCATTATATCATACCCGGAAGGAAAAACAAGGCGGGAAAAAGCTGTGGAATGTCCTGCCGCTTGCGGATATAATGAAAATGAAGATGAGATCGTTTGCTGCGGAAAGGAGAGAACGCCCATGACGCTGAACGAATGGATCACGGCTTCCGAAGGCGAAAAGCTGCTGATCACGGACTCCGTTTCCAACGTCAGCCGCCTGATCCGGCGGATCAACCGCACGGGGAAAGCGGTCGGACTTCTGAACGTGACGACTCCTGCGCGTCTGGCCAGGGAACTGTACCTTCGCCGATGCGCCGAAGAGGGAAGGAACGTGCGCCTGCGCATGGCGGACCGCGAGGCGTGCGTCGGCCTCGTGGAGGGGATCCTGCGCGACGCTCCGGACCGGTATCCCTTCGTGCCGCGGGACAGCCTGTGCCGGGCGACGGCGGATGAGGTGCTGGCCGTTCTGGACCTCATCCGGGAGGGCGTGACGACGCCCGCGTTCGACGATCCCGGAAATGGGAAAACACAGCAGCTCAGGCAGCTGGTCCACGCGTATGAAGAGGCGCTGGAAAGCCGGGGCCTTTGCGACGAGCCGGCGCTGCTCGCCGCTGGGCGGAACGCCGCCTGTGAGATCGGGCGGACAGCGGACGGCGGGATGCCGGCGGCCGCCTGCTTCTGGGAAGAGCCGACGGCGCTGACGTGGGCGTTCGTGCGAGCCGCCGTGCCGGAATGCGCGCTGCTGGAGACGGAGACCGCGGAGCCGGACAGGATCTGGCGGTTTTTCAGCGGCTACGGGATCTGGAACGAGCCCGAGTACGTTCTGGAGGACGTGCTCCGGCGGGGCATCGCCTTCGGCGACGTCCGGATCCTGTATTCCTCTCCCGAGTATGAGGCTCCGCTGGAGGCGGCCTTCGGCATGCGGAAGGTACCTCTGCGGTTCGTTGCCGGCCGGCCCGCCGCCGGAGAGGAGCCGGTACACCGGATGCTCAGCGTGCTGGACTGGGCGGAGAACGGTTACCGGTACGAGCTGCTGCGGCCCGTGGTCCTGGATCCGGCGTTTGCCTGGCCGGAAGGATCGGAATCGGACGGCACGCCCGCGGAGGAATTCCTGCGCGGCGTCAATGACGGCATCGGCTGGGGGCTGGACCGGTACGAAGCGTTCCTGCGCGCCCCGGCGCGTTCCAACCGGCGCTCCGCCGCCTTTCAGGCGTTTCTTCGCGACGTGACGGGCGTTTTCCGCGGGCTGTCCGCTCCCGTCCGCCCCGCTGAACTTTTTTCCCGCCTGCTTTCCTTTTCCTCCGTCTACGGAGGGGAGGAGGGGCCGGACGCTCTTCTTCTGTCTCTTCTGCGGAAAACGGGGAAGGATCTGGAACTGGCCGCTCCGGCGGAGGATATGCAGGAGGCGATCGGCCTTGTGCGGGACGTGCTGCGGGGGCTGAGGATCGAGGAACCGGAGGACGGCTGCGCCGTGGCTGCCGGCATGCTGACGGGCATCGAGGTCCTGGATCGGCCGTATCTGTACGTCCTCGGACTGGCGGACCGCCACTGCGCCTCGTCGCTGATCGAATCCCCCGTCCTGAACGACGCGGAGCGGCGCCTGTACTTCGACCGGGAGGCGGGCCGGGTCCCGCTGGCCTGCGAGAGGCCAGGCGAACGGATGGAGACGTATCTGCGGTCCCTGAGGGGCGCCGAGGCGCGGGAAATCCACGTGGGATACTGCTGCTTCGATACCGTGAAGCAGGAACCTCTGTCGCCGTCCTCCCTGTTCATGGATCTGCGGGAGGCGTACGGAGACGGGCCGGAGGAGAGCACCGTCGTGGAGTATCCGGGAGTGCTGAGGGAAAGCACCGTCGTACGCGCCGGGGATCTGTGGCAGGATGGGAGCGAAGCGGCCGGAGACGGGCCCGGGGCGGAGCCGGAGGAGGGCGCCGTCGTGCGGAGGGAACTCGCCTTCTCTCCGTCGTCCCTGGACGTGCTTCTCGGCTGCCCGGCGGAATATCTTTTCCGCTGCGTGCGCGGCATTCCGGAAGAGGAGTACGACGTCCCCGACGAAAACGCGTGGCTGCGGGCAAACGAGAGGGGCACGTTCTTCCACCGGATCGCGGAGAAATACGTGAACGAAAAGTTCGTCGGGGCGGCGTCGGTCGCGCCGGATCTGGATCCGGAGGCCTTTGGGAGGATCTTCCGGGAAGCGGCGGAAGAGACGGAACGCAAGGTCCCCGTCGCCTATCCGGCGGCCGCCCGGAGAGAACGGGAGGAGATGCGCAAGACGGCGGAGGGATTCCTCCGGGAGCTCCATCGGGAGTTTTCCGGTCCGGACTGCCCCTGGCGCGTGCTGGCCTGCGAACGCAGCTTCGGCATGAACGGGCAGGAGCCGTACAGCGAAACGTACCGGTTCGACGTCGTGAGCGAGCCGGAAGAAGAGTCGGAAGAGGCGCCCGTCCGGCTGCGCACGGATGAGTTCACCGTGCGTTACCGCGGCGTGATCGACCGGCTGGACGGGTACGAGGACGCGGACGGCGTCATGCACTACCGCCTGGTGGATTATAAGACCGGCAGCCGGACCTACTTTTCCGAAAAAGCGGAAAAAACCGTGCAGCATCACATCTACGCCGCCTGCATGGCGCGGACGGGAAAGGTGGAGGAGTTCGTCTACTGCTTCCCGTTCGAAACGCGGGAGGAGGACCGGAAGCTCCGGATCACGGAGTTTGCCGATCCCATCCGCTGTACGGACGTGAGGACGCGGACCTTCGATCCGGAAAAGCGGAGGGCGCGGGAGCGGATGCTGGACGCCCGTTTTGTGGAGAACAGCTTTCCGCCGGCACCGGAGAAGGTGAGATGCGGTTACTGCCGGTATGCGGACATCTGCCGGAAGAACATGGAAATACCTGAGGAAGGGAGGTGAAGGACGGTGACAGCGTACGCATGGGAACGGGAGATGAGCGATCGGCAGGAGATCGTCTCCGATCTGGAGAGCAGCATGTTTCTGGAGGCCGGAGCGGGCGCCGGAAAGACGCACATCCTGACGCAGCGCATCATACGGCAGCTGTCGGGAGGAATGGCCCCGTCGCAGATCGCGGCCATCACCTTCACCAACAAGGCCGCGCAGGAACTGAAGGACAGGATCAGCCGCGGCGTCCGGAACGCCCTTCACGCGGCGCCCGACGGGACGGAGGAGAGGGCGAACCTGACCGCCGCGCTGCGGGAGCTGGACCGCATGCAGATCTCCACCATCCACGGCTTCTGCCGCCGGCTGTTGGAGGAGCAGATCTTTGCCGCCGGCCTGCGCATGGACATGGAAGTGATCGAAGAGAAGCGGGAGGAGGAGGCAAAGGCGGATTTCTTCCGCCGGTGGTATCGCGGGCAGAGCTATGAGAGCATCGGCCGCCTCCGGGAGAATTTCATCGGGAAACGGGCGGCGGACGTGCTGCGCAAGGCGTTTTCCGCAATATGCGATCTGCCGTCGGATACGGAGCCGGCCTTCGACGGCGGCCTTCTGGACCGGACGCTCCGCAGCTTCCAGGAGGAAGCGGAGCGAATGGCGCAGGACTTCGCGGAGATCGTTCTGGACCGGATCGAAGAGGAAACGGGACGCCGGCCGGAATCTCTGGAGCAGGCGGACGCGGAAGGCTTCTTCATCTCCTCCTTCGCGGGCCTTCGCCGCGATATGGCTTCCGGAAAGAAGGACGCGCTGGCTTTCGTCAGGGGCGCGTGCTCTCCGGGGAAGGGGATCTTCCGAACGGGGAGAGGAATCGGCGCGAAGAAGGCCGACTGCGACGCCGCGGCCGAGTCCTGCCGCGCGGAGTTTTTCGCGCGGAACGATCCGGACCGGCTGGAGCGTGAGCGCGACGCGTATCAGAACGCGCTGATCATGGACTTCCTCCTGCCGGCCAGAGAGGAGTACCGGCGGCAGAGCCGGAACCGGTACGTGACGAACGACATGCTCCTGCAGAAGGCGCGGGATCTTCTGACGGAGCATCCGGAGGCCCGGGCTTTTTTCCGGGATAAGTTCCGGTGCGTCTATGTGGACGAATTCCAGGATACCGACCACGTGCAGGCGGACCTGATCTTCGCCCTGTGTTCCGACGAGAACGGGGTTCTGCGGCCCGGATCGCTGTTCGCGGTCGGAGATCCCAAACAGTCCATCTACCGCTTCCGCGGGGCGGATCTGCCCCTTTACTATGCCATACGGGAACGGATGGCCGGCATGCCGGGCTGCCGTCTGTTTTCACTGAACATGAATTTCCGCTCCGGGCCGGAAGTGATCGAGTTCGTGAACCGGAACGGAGAGCGGCTCCTGCCTGGATACCGGGACATGGCGTGCACGCAGCAGGCCGCGGATCGGGAATCCCTGCCGGACGCCCTGTCGGGCGTGTACGTCACCTGGGACCCCGAGCTTCCGCCGGAAGAGCTGCCCGCATGGGACCAGGCAGCCGACACGGCGGCCGTCGCGGATATCATAGAAACGCTGGTCGCCCGGAAGGCCATGGTGTGGGATAAGGACCTGAGAACGTGGCGCCCGGTCCGGTATCGCGATTTTCTGGTGCTCTGCTATACGGGGAAGGAAATGGAGCCCTATCTGAGAGAGATGAACGCGCGCGACGTCCCGGTGCAGATCTCCGGAGAACTGGATCTGAACGGTGTCAGGGAACTGCGCCGCTTTGCGAATCTGTACCGATGGCTGGCCTTCCCCGGTTACGAACGGGCGGAGGAAGGCGCCCTCCAGGCGATCCTGGGAGAGGCGACCGCGGAGGAAAACAGAGGCAGGGGAGAGGCGAGGCTGGAGCGCCTCAGGGACAAGGTCCGCGGAATGAGCGGACGGGCCGCGGCGCTCTGGCTGGCCCGACATCCGGAGTACTGGCTGGACTGGGATCGAAGGATCGAAAGCCATTATCTGCAGCGCGTTCAGGCACAGGTACAGCAGATGATCGAGACCGCGGCGGAGGACGCGGCAAACCATCCGCAGGCACTGGCGGACGCTTTCATGGAGTGGCTCGCCGGGACCGTGGACCGGGAGCTGACGCTGTCGCGGGAGGCGGACGCCGTCCGAATGATGAACCTGCACAAGGCCAAGGGCCTGGAGGGGCGGGTCGTGATCGTGTGCAAGCGGAAGGAGGATCTTTCCTTCCGTGTAAATTCCCTTCAGATAAAAAAGGAAGACGGGGACGGATATCTGTATTACCATACGGCGGTGGAAGAACGGACGAAGGACGGCGCAGGGAAGCGGTATTTCCCGGCCTACGGTCACATCGACCGGCTCCGCAGTCTGGCGGAGCAGGAGGAACGGGGAGAATGCCGCCGCCTGGAGTACGTGGAGGCGACCAGAGCCATGGAGGCGCTGATCTTCCTTCCGCCCTTCCGAGGCAGGGGAAGCGCCAGGCAGTACGCTTTCCGGGATCATGATTTTTCCGGCAGCCGGGACCTGTGGGACTTCCTGGGAAGAACGCGCGCGGAGACGGACGGAGGCGACGGAGAAGGATCGGAGGAAAGCCCCGCCCCGGAAGCGGAAGAAGCGGCGCCTCCGGCTCCGTACGATTTCCGGCGCTGGGATCACGCCATTCCGGAGGAACAGAGCGCCGGCACCTGGCTGAGACTGACGCCCAGCTCTCTGGAAACGGAGGGAGATGCGGACGCCGCGGGAGCGCGGCCGGACGACGGACGCCCCGCCGGCGCGCTGTTCGGAACGGTGATGCATCGGGCGTTCGAGCTGCTGATCCGGGAAACGCGCCGAGGCGGCAGCCCTTCCGCGCGCGTCCGCAGGGTGTGCGTCGACCGCGCTGTCATGGAGAACTGGGAGGAACTGGCGGACTCCTGCGGGGATGCCTGCGACGGAGAGGCGGAACGCTATCGAAGCTTTCTGGAGCGGGTGCTGGAGGACGCCGTCGAAAACGGCGGTCTTGCCGGAATGGTGCTCCGGGCCGCCGAGGCGTACGCGGAAATGCCGTTTTCCTTCTTTACCTCCGCCGGGCAGGACGGCGCCATGTTCGAAGCCCTGAAACGAAAAGTGCCGCCGGAGCTGGCGGCTCAGCGGCTGCCGGAGGATCCGGATACGCCCGTGTGGGTGAACGGGAAGGCGGACCTGGTGCTGGTGGACGCCGACGGCGGCGTGACCGTCGTGGACTACAAATCCGACCGCAACCCCGGACTGCCTTCGGAAGTGTTCCGGGAGGCGGTGGAGACACGCTACGGAGGGCAGATGGAACTGTATCGCCACGTCTGCGCCAGACTGTTCGGCGTTCCGGTGGAAAAGGTGGCCGGAAGATTCTGGACAATATAGGAAACGCCGGATGAAAACGAAAAAACGTGTTCGGGACGAGCGCTGTCCCGGACACGTTTTTTCCGTGGTAAAGAAGAAAACTGCAGGAAAACCCGTTGAAAGGTATGTCTGCGCAGCCATCGTACCATCCGCCGGGGGCCCGCACAAGCTCCCCCGGGGGATGGTTTTTCCCTTTTCCCGCAAAAAAAGTTCCCCGGAGGAACTCCGGGGAACCGATCGCAGGAAAAGCAGTTATCTGCCGAAGGTGCGTACGCGGATCACGCTGTCGATGGCCTGCAGCTTTTCGACCAGCCCTTCGGGGATGACGGCCAGGTCCAGAAGAGTGTAGGCGTACTCGCCGCGGCCGGCGTTCACCATGTGCTCGATGTTGGTGCCGGAAACGGCGGTGGTGATCTTGGCCAGCATCTCGGGGATGTTCCTGTGGATGATGCCGATCCTGGGATTGCCGGTGGGAGGCAGGAAAGCCCGGGGCATGTTCACGGAATTGCTGATGTTGCCGTTCTCCAGGTAATCCATGATCTCGTTGGCGGCCATGACCGCGCAGTTATCCTCGCTTTCGGGCGTGGAAGCGCCCAGATGGGGGATGGCGACCACTCCCTTGGCTCCGGCCGTCGTGTCGTTCGGGAAGTCCGTCACATAGCGGGCCACCTTGCCGGATTCGAGGGCGGAGAGCATGGCCTCGTCGTCCACCAGTTCGCCGCGGGCCAGATTGATGATCCGCACGCCGTCCTTCATCTTGGCGATGGCTTCGGCGTTGATGGTGTGCTTCGTGGCGGGCATGTAGGGCACGTGGATGGTGATGTAGTCGCAGTTGGCGTAGATGGTGTCCACGTCCATGGCGTGGAAAACTCTGGAGGAGAGGCGCCAGGCGGCGTCCACGGACAGGTACGGGTCATAGCCGTACACCTTCATGCCGAGGGCGGCGGCGTCGTTGGCGATGCGGGCGCCGATGGCGCCGAGGCCGATCACGCCCAGCTTCTTTCCCAGAAGCTCGGGGCCGACGAAAGCGCTCTTGCCCTTCTCCACCTGACCGGCTACGTCCTCGGTGCCGGCGATGCTGCGGACCCATTCCACGCCGCCGATCACGTCGCGGCTGGCCAGCAGCAGGGCGCACAGGACCAGCTCCTTGACGGAGTTGGCGTTGGCGCCGGGGGTGTTGAACACCACGATGCCCTCTTCGGCGCAGCGGTCGCAGGGGATGTTGTTCACGCCCGCGCCGGCTCTGGCGATGCAGACCAGTTCCGGGTTGAACGCGTAGTCGTGCATCTTGGCACTGCGCACCAGGATGGAGTCCGGATCGGCGCAGTCGTCCGATACGGCGTACTTATCCGTCAGCACGTCCAGACCGACCTTGCTGATTTTGTTGAGCGTTTTGATCTTAAACATGAGGATCCCTCCGCTTCAGTTGTTCTTTTCGTAGGCGCGCATGAAGTCCGCCAGCTTTTCCACGCCCTCCATGGGCATGGCGTTATAAATGGAGGCGCGCATGCCGCCCGCCTTGCGGTGCCCCTTCAGGTTGACAAAGCCGGCGTCCGTGGCGGCCTTGATGAAGGCGGCGTCCTTCTCCTCGTCGCCGGTGCGGAAGGTCACGTTCATGTCGCTGCGGGCTTCCTTATCGGCGATGGGACGGAACAGTTCGCTGCTGTCCAGCACGTCGTACAGGATGGCGGCCTTGCGGCTCTTGATCTTCTCCATGCCTTCCACGCCGCCCTGTTCGTCCAGCCATTTCAGCACCAGACCGAGCATGTAGATGGTGTAGCAGGGGGGCGTATTGTCCATGCTGTCCTTCTCGATGGCGATCTGATAGTTCATGATCTTGGGAGTGATGGGCAGCTGCTTCCCGGCCAGATCCTTCCGGACGATGGCGATGGCCATGCCCGCCGGCGCCAGGTTCTTCTGGACGCCGCCGTAGATCACGCCGTAGCGGCTCACGTCCACGGGCTTGGACAGGAAGTTGGAGGACATGTCGCACACCAGCGGCACGCTGCCCGTGTCGGGCACGTAATGCCACTCGGTCCCGTAGATCGTGTTGTTGGCGCAGTAATGGAAATAGGAGGCGTCCGGCCGGACCGTCAGCTGATCCTGAGAGGGGATATAGGTGTGATTGCGGTCGGCGCTGCTGCAGGCGATGGCGACGTCTCCGTACTTTTTCGCTTCCTTCGCGGCGATCTCGGAGAAGTTGCCGGTCACGGCGTAGTCGGCCTTTCCGTTCTCGCCCATCAGGTTCAGGGGAACGGCGGCGAACTGGAAGGTCGCGCCGCCCTGCATGAACAGGATCTCATGCGTGTCCGGCACGTGGAAGATGCGCCTGAAATCGGCCTTCGTCTGATCGAAGATCGCCTGATAGGTCTTGCTCCGGTGGCTCATCTCCATGACGGACATGCCGCTGCCGTGATAGTTGGTCATCTCGGCGGCAGCCGTCTCCAGCACGGAGAGGGGCAGCATGGAGGGACCGGCGGAGAAATTGAAGATTCTGTCTTTGAACATCATTGGCACCTTCTTGTCTGAAAATGATACGATCGTGAATGAGTATCCGTCCTGACAGTATAAAAATGCAGGACGGAAAAACGATAATATTGAATTATAGTACGGCGTGTTTGAAGTGTCAAACGTGGGAAACGGGTTTTTTATGCGTTTTCTTCGGATGTTTTGGGAGTTTCCGCCAACTGCCCGGAGAGCAGCGCGCCGGAGGCCCCGGTGACGCGGACGTCGAGCACGCGCCCCCGCAGTCCGGCGCCCTTCACGGCCGTTTCCAGATAGTTTTCGCTGTGGCCGTACCAGAAGCCGTCCTTCTCCGTCTCAAACAGCACGCGGAGCGTGCGGCCCTTCTGGACTTCGGCGAAGGCGGCGGCCATCTCCCGGCCCGCGTCGGCGGCCAGGGCCGCGCGCCGCTGCTTTTCCGCCTTCGGCACCTGCTCCGGCATGGAAGCCGCGGGTGTTCCCGGCCGCTGGGAATAAGGGAAAACGTGCATGGCGGAAAACTGACAGAGCCGGAGGAAATCCAGGGTGCGTTCAAATTCCGCCTCCGTTTCCCCGGGGAAACCTACGAT
The DNA here is from genome assembly GCA_017519975.1 of Oscillospiraceae bacterium. Classification (GTDB taxonomy): domain Bacteria; phylum Bacillota; class Clostridia; order Oscillospirales; family Oscillospiraceae; genus Alloscillospira. Next base: position 46,173 of record JAFWRM010000047.1, read on the forward strand.
CAGATCCGTGGTGACGCCGCAGTTCGGAAAGGCTTCCCGCAGCCGGTCGACGGACGTGAGGAAGCGGGCCGTATCGTATTTCCGGTGCATGCGCCGGAGCGTATCGTCACATCCGGACTGCAGGGAAAGATGAAAGTGGGGACAGACGTCCGGGATGACCTTCAGGCGCCGGCAGAACTCCTCCGTGACCGTCCGCGGTTCCAGGCTGCCCAGATGCAGGCGTACGCCCGGCGCGGCGTTGGCCATGGCCTCCAGTGCGTCGATCAGGCCGGTGCCGTCCCGGCGCTCCTTCCCGTAGGAGGAGATCTCGATCCCCGTGACCACGATCTCACGGAAGCCGGAGGCGGCCAGCTGGGCGGCCTGACGGCGTACGTCGTCGAGGGGCATGCTGCGCACCGGTCCCCGCGCATAGGGGATGATGCAGTAGGTGCAGAAATTGACGCACCCGTCCTGGATCTTCAGCATGGCCCGGGTCCGCCCCTCCGTGCTGCCGGCGGGCAGCGTCTCGAACGTGCGGCGGGTCATCGGGTCGTCCAGGATCTCGGTCGGGGTCCGGTCGGAGACCAGCTGCTCCAGACGGTCCAGAAACTCCAGCCGGCTGCCGCTGCCGCCGATCAGATCGGCGTTCAGATCGTTCAGCTCCTCGCCGGCGATCTGGCTGTAGCATCCGCACACGGCGGTAAAGGCGCCGGGATGCAGTTTCTGCAGGCGCCGTACGGCCTGCCGGGATTTGCGCCCGCTTTCGCCCGTTACGGCGCAGGTGTTCACGATCACGCAGTCCGCTGTTTCGCCGGGGGGACAGCGTCTGTGGCCGCGCGCCTCCAGCAGGGAGACCATGGCCTGGGATTCGTACTGATTCACCTTGCATCCCAGCGTTTCCAGCACAAAGCGCACGGGCAGCCGCTCCTTTCTTGAATCCGATGGCCGGATATGATATGATGCACCTTGCTATCATACCCAAAAACCATGTCGGATGCAAGGGCGCGCGCCGCGCCGGGGGAGGGATCCTTACGATTTATCTTGATAACGCCGCTACCACCAGGGTCTGCCGGGAAGCCGCGGAACTCATGGCGGACGTCATGACCGGGCGGTACGGGAATCCGTCCTCTACCCATGCCATGGGGAGAGAGGCCCGTCAGCTGCTCGATGAAGCCAGAGGCCGCGTCGCGGCCGCCGCGGGGGCGGACAAAACGGAGATCACGTTCACCTCCGGCGGAACGGAATCGGACAACTGGGCCATATTCGGCGCATGCGAAAAGATCAGAAAGCCGGGCCACATCGTCACCTCCGCCTACGAGCACGACGCCGTGCTGGAACCCTGCCGGCGCATGGAGGAGCGGGGGTGGCAGGTCACGTACCTGGCTCCCGACGCGGACGGACACGTCACGCCGGAAATGGTCGCGGGCGCGCTCCGTCCGGACACGGCGCTCGTGTCCGTCATGCTGGTGAACAACGAGATCGGCGCGGTGAACGACGTTGCGGCCATCGCCGCCGCCGTTCACAGGCAGAGCGCCTCGGCCGTCCACACGGACGCCGTGCAGGCGCTGCTGAAGGTGCCGGTGAATGTAAAGAAGCTGGGGGTCGACATGATGAGCCTGTCCGGCCACAAGATCCACGGCCCGAAGGGCGTCGGCGCCCTGTACGTCCGGAACGGCTTCCGGCTGCCGCCCCTGATCCGGGGCGGCGGGCAGGAAAACGCGCGCCGGTCGGGAACGGAGGCCATGCCCGCCGTCTGCGGCTTCGGTGAGGCCGTCAGAGTCGGCGCGCTTGCGATGAATGAGTCGGTCGAACGGATGCGTCGGCTGCGGAGCAGGATCATTGACGGCGTCCTGGCGGAGGTCCCGGAGGCGAGAGTGCTCGGACCCGGGGACGCGCCGCACATTCTGAGCCTGAGTCTGCCGGGATACAAAAGCGAGATCCTGCTGAATCTGCTGGACGCCGGCGGCGTCTGCGTCTCCTCCGGCTCGGCGTGCCGGAGAGGGCGCCGCAGTCATGTGCTGCAGGCCATGGGATACGAACCGAAGGTCATCGACGGAGCGCTGCGCGTCAGCCTGTCCCGCTACACGACGGAGCAGGACGCGGACGGGTTCGTCCGCGCGCTGGGCTCCGCGGCGCGGGGCGTTCTGAAAGCGCGATGATCGTTTACCGGGACCACGCCGTCACCGTGGTGAACAAGCCGTCCGGAATGCTGTCGGAACCGGATGGGACCGGGCGGGACGTGATCACCGCCGTGCGGGAGGCGACCGGGACGGAGTGCCGTCCGGTCCACCGCCTGGATCGGGGCACCGCCGGCCTGATGGTGCTGGCGAATACCGCGGCCGCCGCGGCGGCTCTCTCCGGAGCCATCCGGGAGGGGCGGATGGAAAAGACCTATCTGGCGGCCGTGGGAGGAGTGCCGGAGCCCCCGGAGGGGGAAATGCGGGACCTTCTGTTCCATGACGCGGGAAAGAACAGAAGTTACGTGGTGCGGCGAATGCGGAAAGGCGTACGCGAAGCGCGGCTGACCTACCGCACGCTGGGGTCACTGGAGACGGAGAACGGACCGCTGACGCTGGTCAGCGTGACGCTGGACACCGGACGGACCCACCAGATCCGGGTCCAGTTCGCCACACGCGGCATGCCCTTGGTGGGGGACAGAACATACGGCAGCCGCTTCCGGAGCCCGGCGCCGGCGCTGTTCAGCGCCGGCCTGCGGTTCCCGCACCCAGCCACCGGGGAGCAGATGGCGTTCACCGCCATGCCGGACCCGGCGCAGGAAGCCTGGCGGCCGGCGGCGGAGCTGCTGCGCGCCCTTGCGCCTCGGACGGAAGAACGGGCGGAGGAAGGAGCGGAGAACGGATGAGAAAACTGCTGGTCGGGCTGTTCATCGCCGTCGTCTGCTTCGCCTTCGTCATCGCCGTTGGGAACACGTATACGGTGAAGCACGACGTGCCCCCGTGGAGCACCTCCGCGGAGGATTACGAGGTGACGCTGGAACAGGACGTCCCGCTCGCGGAAATAACGGGAGTGACGGTCAGAGACGGCAGGATCGAGATTGGCCTGCGCTCCCTGGAGGGGCGGGGCAGAGGTCACATCATCCTCCGGGGGCCGAACGACTTCTCCTGGATGGGGAGCTTCCACGTGCACACCTTCGGGGTGCTCACGGAGGATCTGTTCTTCGGATGGACCCGGGGAGGCTGGGTCTTCTCTGCCGGCGCCGTGCTCTGGCTCCTGTATCTTTTGGTGAGCATGGTCCTGGAGTACCGCAGAGATATGCGGGCAAGCCTGTACCGGTACCGCAACGTCAGGGATCTGGGGCTGCTCCTGTTCATCGCGGGGACGCTGCTGGGCATCGTGCCCAGCGCGGTCGGGGACAGATCCCTGAGCGACACGGCGCACTCCGTCGTGAACGCTTCGGGCGCGTTCTCCACATTCCTGCTGCCGGTGGCGTTCGTCACCTTCATCCTGGTCACGCTGAGCACCATCCAGCTGATGAGGAAGGAGGGCCGGAACTGGCGGAACCTGCTGGCCTGCTTCCTTGGAATCTTCGTCTGCCTGGCCACGGTATTCCCCTACGCGCTGAGCGACTATCTGTTCTGGCACAGCCCGGTAGATTTCCACAGGGAGACGAGCATCCTCATGCACGCGGAAATGGCTTTCGAGGAGATCATCTTCACCGGGGTGGCCTATCTGGAGTGCATCCTGCTTGCCACCGTCATCCTGGCCGTGAAGGCTGCGCGGCACGTCCCGCCTTTCGACCGGGAGTACGTGCTGATCCTGGGCAGCCAGATCAACCGGGACGGGACACTGACGAAACTGCTGCAGGGGCGCGCCGACCGCGCGCTGGAATTCGCAAAGATGCAGCGGGAGGCCGGAGGCCCGGATCCGGTCTTCGTGCCCTCCGGAGGGCAGGGCCCCGACGAGGTGATCTCCGAGGCCGAGGCCATGCGCCGCTATCTTCTGGAGTCCGGCGTTCCGGAGGGGAGGATCCTTCCGGAGGACCGGTCGGCCAACACCTATGAGAACCTGAAAAACTCCGCGGCGCTGATCCGGGAAAGAGACCCGGAGGGCGAGCCGAAGATCGCGTTCTCCACGACGAACTATCACGTATTCCGGGCTGGAATGCTGGGGTGGAGCCAGGGGATCCGGGCCGAAGGGCTCGGCAGCAAAACAAAGCGCTATTTCTGGATCAACGCCTTCGTCCGGGAGTTTATCGCCACCCTGTACTCCGAGCGGAAGACGCATTTCCTGGTCATGGCCGGCCTGACGGTCATCATCCTGTTCCTCGTGGGCATCATCTATGTCTCCCGCCTCCTGTGACCCGGGAAAGGGAGGGAACGGAAGGATGCAGACGATCGGACAGGCGCTGGACCGGCTGGAAAGATCCCGGTTCCGGTCCGGGTTCTCTCTGGATGACAGGGACAGAAAATATCTCGAGGAGAAGGGGCCGGAGGTCATCCGGCGGCACGCGGAGGACTTCGTCCGGCAGAAGCTGGGCCCGGCGGAGCCGGTAAACGACGGCCGGCAGACGCCCATGCGGGGGCATCCGGTGTTCAAGGCCATGCACGCCACGGCCTGCTGCTGCCGCGGCTGCCTGGAGAAATGGTACCGGGTGCCGAGGGGACGGCCGCTGACGGAAAGCCAGCAGAAGAAGATCGTGAACCTGCTGATGGCCTGGATCGCCAGACAGGAAAAAGAATAGCGCGGGCATTCGGAAGAATGCCCGCGTCTGCGTGGGGCTCTCCGTATTTCCACGGAAGGGGGAAAAGCGAAAGTGAGAAAGAAGATCGCGCTGCAGTGGCTTCAGATCACCGCCGGACTGCTGGTGTTCTCCTTCGGGGTGCACCTGACCATCTACGCAAACATCGGCCTGGCCCCCTGGGACTGCCTGGGCATGGGCGTGGCGAAGCACACCCCGCTGAATTACGGGCTTTCCATGACGCTGATCGCTGTGGCCGTCCTGATCGCAGACCTCATCCTGAAAGAGCGCATCGGTTTCGGGACCGTGATCGATGCGCTGCTGACGGGCAATTTCGTGCAGATGTTCAACGACCTCAACCCGTTGCCGGAGAACGGCAGCCTGTGGCTCGGGATCGTCATCATGGCGGTCGGATTCGTTTTCATGGCGCTGGGCATGTGGATCTACATGCGGGCGGGTCAGGGCTGCGGACCGAGAGATTCCCTGCTGGTCGGGCTGGGCAAAAGGCTGCGCCGCGTGCCCATAGGGGTGGTGGAGATCCTGCTGTGGGCGGCGGTCCTGCTGGCGGGGTGGCTGCTGGGCGGACCCGTCGGCGTCGGAACGCTGATCAGCACCTTCGGCGCCGGCGCCGTGATGCAGCTGGTGTATCATCTCGTGCGCTTCGAGCCGCGGGACGTGCGCCACCGGGACATCCTCGAGGTGATCCGGGAACTGACAGCGGAAAAATGAGGGAAACAGAAGTACGGGGGCCGAGGCATACGCCGCGGCCCCCGCGTTTTTCCTGTGAACGCATCATTCCCGGTTTTCCGGCTCGACGATGTGGTACAGCAGCCGGTGGACGGACAGAAAGATGATCACCGCCAGAGCGGCCACCACGGCCTGGGAGGCGATGAAAACGCCGTCCGTTGCCGTAAAACCCTCGCCGCGGTGGGCAAGCTCATAGACGACGGCCCCGATGCAGGCCACCGCGCCGAGTCCGGCGGAGACGGCGGGAAGCCAGCGGAGTCTTTTGAAGGAATAATCGAAGGCCTTGCGCTGCATCGGCTGCCGGGAATGCGCCAGACGGACACAGGCGACCAGCATCAGAAAAGAGCCGATCAGGCCGAGACCGTACGCCAGCGTGACCGCCGGCGAAAAAGTCATGGCGGATACGCGGATGAAGCCGCACATCAGCATCAGCGCCGTGATGACCGCGGAGAAGATCACGTTCCGGCGGAAGAGAGCCGCGTTCTCCGCCTCATCGCCGTTGAAGGCGTAAAGCGCGCCGACGTAGACCGTTTCTCCGTCGACGGAAATGACGTAGTCCTTCGCGTATTCCAGTTCTCTGCGGGAGAACAGACTTCGTTTCTTATCTGCCATCGCAAGGTTCCTTTCCGGGGCGCCCGATCGCCCGCCCACAGTGCAGACTATGACAGATTGCCGGGCGGAAGTCAAGAGCGCGGCGGTCAGCCGGGAAGCGAAACTTCTTCATACAGGGCCAGCGTGGCCCCCTCTGCCGAAACGGCGTACACCCGAACCGCGGCCGTGGAGCCGGGGATCTCCGAGGCCTTCAGATATAGCAGAAAGCTGTTCCCGCCGGTCAGATAGGCGGGGTAGGTCCTGTCGTTGACCGATACGAGGATCTCCGTATCCTCCGTTACGCGGAGAGGATCCACCGTACCGGAGAAAGCCAGATAGTTCACGTCGTTTTCCGAGATGGCGGCGGAAACGGTGCTGTCCGTCCGCGCGATCGTGATATCCCGCGGAGCCTCGGTTTCCACGGGCGTCAGGATGGGGGGATCCGTCAGATAGTCGGAGATGTTCCGTTCCACCTTCTCGATCACGACGCAGTCGGGATCCCAGGTTTCAAGATAACGTTCCAGAGCGTTGGGCAGCCCCTTGGAATAGCAGGCGGTACCGAATTCCTCCGACAGGAAAGGGATCAGCGTGTTGGCGAAGGAATCCCGGAACATCAGCAGCGTTCCGCCGGCGTCCGCGCAATGGGTAACGATCCAGCCGTCCTCCACGTCGGCGTCTTCACCCTCATAGGTCCAGGCGCCGGGAAGGTCGTACGCGGCGTTTTCCTCCTCCGGTCCGTAAAAGCTGTACAGCATGCGGTTCAGGTCCCCGTCCCTGCTTTGAACGGCCGCCGCTCTGGCGTCGGCATAGTCCTCATGCGCCATCTCCGCCGCGTCCATGACGGCGTCGTAGGCCAGCCGGGCCCCGTCGTTGTTCCAATGGGAATCCCGCTGAAGGTACAGGACGTCCTCCCGGGAGGAGAACAGGTCGAACAGGTTGACATAATTTATTCCCTGCGCCTCCAGCAGCGGCCCGAGCCGAACGGCGCTGTGATCGCGGGTGACGACGACGGAATCATAATACGGCATGTGTTCGCCGTACAGCGTATTCTTGTTCGGGGGAACGGTGAGGACAAAGGAGACGCCGCGGTGATCCAGATAGTCCTGAACGGCGGAGAAGTTGCGGGCAAGGCAGAACAGGTCCCGGTCCGACAGAGGCGACAGCCCCTGGTAATCCTCCAGTGTGGAGGAATAGTACAGCCATCCGTCGGTGCCGCGCACCACCCCGCTGACGTTCGACTCCGCGAAAACGCCGGACTGGATCTTCGCGTCCGCCGCCACCAGTTCGTTCCGCAGACCCATCCGTTCGTTGAACCAGGTCTCAAAATCGTCGAAGAACCTGGTGTTCGGCGCCCCGTCCGCGTCTGTCAGGCGGGGAGGGTCGGCCATGGGGCGGTTTTCCGTCGTTCTTGTGGTGGGGAACAGCAGAAATCCCACGGACGGGAGAAGGCAGACGACAAGAAAGACCGAGATGAAAATGATGTGACGATATTTCATGCGGTATGCCGCCTCCTTAAAACCGGAAGTAGATGAATGGATTGTAGCTGCTGCCCGCCAGGCGGATCACGCACCAGACCGCCAGCAAAAGGGCCAGCGCGTAGGAAACGGTCTGCCGGGCCTCCCGCTTCACAGACAGGACGGGCGAGTCGTTCCCGTCCGTCAGACGGTCAGTATGGCGGGACAGGATCCCGCTGCAGAGCACCGCGGCGGCCAGCATCGCGAGAAAGAACGGCGTGAGAAGACGTACGGGAAGTACCATGGCCGACGCGGAAAAATCGGATCCGCCGAACATGCGGCCGAGGTAGGCGACGGCTTCGGACAGCGTGTCGGCGCGGAAAACGACGAAGCCCAGCGTGACCGCCAGCAGCGTATACGCGTGGCCGAGCGCCTTCGGAAGACGGCGAAGCAGAGGAACGGCTTCCTCCAGCAGGAGAAGCGCTCCGTGGAACAGACCCCATACGACGAAAGTCCAGCTGGCGCCGTGCCACAGACCGGTGAGGAAGAATACGACGATGCGGTTGACGATGGTGCGCCCCTTGCCCTTCCGGTTGCCCCCGAGGGGGATGTATACATAATCGCGGAACCAGGAGGACAGGGAAATATGCCAGCGCCGCCAGAAATCCTGTATGGAGGACGCCAGGTAGGGGTGATCGAAGTTTTCGCGGAAATGGAAGCCGAACATCCGTCCGAGGCCAATGGCCATGTCGCTGTATCCGCTGAAATCGTAGTAGATCTGCATCAGATACGCGATGGCGCCGATCCAGGCGGCCAGGGCGTTGATCTCAGAGGCGCCCGCGCCGAATACGGCGTCGGCGGCGGCGCCCATGGTGTTGGCGATCAGAACCTTTTTGCCGAGGCCGACAGCAAAGCGCCGCAGACCCGAAGCGATCTGCTCCGGATCTGCGGTGCGCGTATCGATCTCCTGCGCGATGTCCGTATACCGTACGATGGGACCCGCGATCAGCTGCGGAAAGAAGGAGATGTAGAGAAGCACTTTTGCGTAATTCTTCTGGGAGGATACCTGACCGCGCCATACGTCGATCACGTAGGACAGCGCCTGGAACGTGAAGAACGAGATGCCGATGGGAAGGGCGATGGCGGGCACAGGAAGGCCGAGCCCTGTCAGAGCGTTGACGTTCGATACGAGGAACCCGGCGTATTTGAACACTGCCAGCACGCCCACGTTGACGGCGACCGCCAGAACGAGCCACAGCTTTCGGCGATGCTTTTTGATGAGAAGCGCGAGCAGATAGTTGAACATGGCGCTGGCCAGCATCAGGAAAACGTAAAAGGGTTCCCCGTAGGCGTAGAAAAGCAGGCTTGCCGCCAGCAGCAGGCCGTTCTGTATCTTTCGGTTCCTGACGACAGTGTGCAGGATCAGCACCACCGGCAGAAAAATGCACAGGAAAACAAGAGAGCTGAAAACCATAAGTCAGATTACCGTCCGTTCAGAACAGATTTGTTCCAACGCCGTCAAAATAGAGCGTCCCGTACGCCTGGGAATACGGCCTTTTTCGCACAAGACTCTGGGAGAACCGACTGAATTTCTGCAGCTCGGGATCGTAGGAGTACCACACGCCGTCCTGCTTGACCGTCGTCCACCCATGATAGGTGAGGGGCACGGAGGCGCCCGGCGTCATGCCGTGGTAGACCATTACGGGCAGGCCGGTGGCCTCATGCACCAGGAAGCCGAAGAAGGAGGCGTAGCGGTAGCAGTTGCCGCCCTGCTTGTCCATCAGACTGGCGGCCATGTCGTCCGTCCAGCCGTCTTCCCAGACCCAGGAGGAACTGGCGTGCTCATACGTCCGGAGGTACGTCAGCCCGCTGTTGAGGATCCAGTCGTAGATCGCGTCGATTTTCTGCTGCTCGGTCATGCCGGGGCGCACGATCTGGTCGAGGTACTGGATGATGCGGTATTTGGTCGGGCACTTGCCGGAAGCGTCCAGCCGGTAGCCCTCCTTCACGGCGTTCGTCAGAAGAACGCCGTTCGCGTCGGCGAAATAATAGCCGTCTCCCACGCAGAACCATCCGTTCGCAGCGCGGGCGTAGCTGCTGTCAAAATAGGCGGGAGAACCGTTGACGGTCGTGAAGGCGTCTCTGGCGGCCCGTCCGTTCTCCTGAAAGTAATAGTTCGTGCCGTTCACCGCCATGAAGGAAGCGGTAAGGGCCTGGCCGGTGGGCTGGAAATAGTAATAATAGGACTGCGTACCGAAAGCGACGCTCTTCAGGCCTCCCGTAAACGCCTTTCCGTCCGGCTGGAAGAAGAAATACCGGGTTTTACCGCTCAGACTGACCGTTTTGTAACCGGTGGTGAAAGCCTGACCGTTGCTCAGGAAATATAATAGTCGTTCCCGTCTGGCTTCGGAACGGCCTTGTAGCCTCCGGTAAAGGCACTGCCGTCCGACTGGAGCAGAAAATAGGCGGTGCGTGAACCGAGGGAGACGGAACGGATGTCGTCGGTCACGGCGCGGCCGTCGCTGCCGAAGAAGTAATAATACTTTTTCCCGTTCCTCATAACGGTCTTGTACCCGGTATTGTAGCCCTGCCCGTTGGAAAGAAAATAGAAGTAGCAGAGCTTCCCGTCGATGGTGATCTCCTTATATCCGCCGGTGAAGGCGGTGCCGTCCGGCTGGAAGAAGAAGTAATACTGCTTTCCGCCCTGTGAAAAGGATTTGTATCCATCCGTAAAGGCGGAACCGTCCTCCTGAAAATAGAAATACACGCGCTTTCCGTTCAGAGTGAAGGCCTTGTAACCGCCGGTAAAGGCGGTCCCATCCTCCTGGAACCAGTAATACCGCGTCACGCCGTCGACCGTGCCGGAAAGATATCCGCCGGTAAAGGCGGTCCCATCTTCCTGGAACCAGTAGTAGGATACTTTGCCGTCCGTCTCCACCGCCTTGAAGCCGCCGGTGAAGCGGGTGCCGTCGTCCTCATAGTAGACCAGCGCTCCGTCTTCCGCCATCAGACCGCGGGGCCCCTGCGGTTCTTCGGGGTCCTGCGGTTCTTCGCGGTCCTGCGGTTCTTCGGGGTCCTGCGGCTCCTCGGGGTCCTGTGGCTCCTCGGGGTCCTGCGGTTCCCCGGGATCCTGAGGGTCCTCTGGATCCACGGTGACCGGGGGCTCCTCCGCTTCCGGAACGGGATCCTCTTCCGCGGTGATGGCCGGCGTTTCTGTTTCCGCGGCGTAGCTGTCACCGACCGGAAGCTGGGAAAGAACAAGAGCCAGTACAAGCATCAGGATGGCCGCGCCGGAGAAACGGAGAAGCTGCCAGTGGCGTCCGTGCTTCATCAGAAGGGCACCTCCTCCTGGGTTCCGTCGGAGTAGGTAATGACCTTGACTCCGTGTCCGGATCCGTCGCAGTCTTCATATACTTCCACGCTGACGATGTAGCGCTCGCTGGCGGTCGAGGAGCCGGAATCCCCGGATCCCGATCCGCTGCCGCCGGAGGATCCGGAACTGCCGGAGTCGGAGGACCCGCCGGATCCGGAAGACGATCCGCTGCCGGAAGAGGAAGAAGACCCGGACGAAGAAGAGGATCCGGACGAAGAGGAAGACCCGGACGAAGAGGAAGACCCGGACGAAGTGCCGGATCCGGAAGAGGAACCGGAGGATCTTCCCGATCCGGAACTGCCGGAGGAGGATGAAGAGGGGCCGGTGGATATCGTCACGGCTTCCTCCTCGGATTCCTGTTCCGGCTCCGGCTCAGGTTCGCGAAGGGAAATGACGATGGTCATGTTATCCTTCAGAGGCGCGTCCGGATCGACGTTCAATTCCATGTCTTCCGACAGCTGGATCCCGACGGACCGAATGGCGTCGGTCACCGTGCCGCCATAGCATACCGCGGTATGCTGTATTCCCTCCGGATCGTCCGGGGAGACCATGAGCACGGAAACGCTGGTCATGCGCAGAACGCGGATGGTCACGTTGCCCGTCACGTCCTGATCCCCGTCGAAGGTGAGCACATCCCCCTCGTTCAGGGTGACGCCCGCCTCCTTCAGGTAATCGGAAATGGTTTTTCCCTGGGGATCTTCGATGGCGATGCTGCGCCCGTCCGCCTGTATGTACACCGTCTGGGCCGCCTCGGGAACGGCGGCGGTCAGGACCTCCGGCGTCTGCGCGGTCTGCTGACATCCGGTCAGCAGGAACAGAGCCATGAGGGCGGCGATCGCCGGACAGATCACGCGGGACAGATTCGTTGTCATGGATCAGCAACTCCTTGTGTAGGCATCGTCGAAGCGGCATCTGCGGTCGCGCGGCTGCCGGCACCCGACCCGTGGCTGTTGGGAAGGCACGGAACATGCATGAATGATTACGCATTTTCTATATTTATACCATATGATTAGCTGAAGAGCAAAGGAAAGAACGCTGTTTTTCCGCGCCTGAAAGAAAAAAACCGCGCCGGGCGAAAGCCGGCGCGGAGCAGGATGAGGATCCAGAGTCATGGGGGAGGAGGGCCCTCCGCCCGTATTTCGGAAGATGAGGGACAGGTCCGGGGCATCGGCCCTGCGTTCGGCCTGCGGATCAGCGCCTCCGGTTCCGCAGATGCCAGTAGGCGTCGCAGGCGCGGATCTCCTTCGCGGGGATCGCTTCGAAGGGAATGTACAGACCGGGAACCGCGGACAGGCCGGCGGCAAACATGGCGTCCGTGCGCCCAAGATCCATGACGCGGGTCCGTTCAAGCTCTTCCCGCGGGATGGGCCGCGGGCTGCAGTAGACGCAGCGGGAGGAAAGGTCCACGATGAACAGATCGTCGGCGGAGGCCTGGAGCTCCCGGAACAGGCCTGGCCGTGCCTCCGGCATCCGCAGCCGGGATCGAACGTCCTGCGCGTCCCGGCAGCCGTCGAGAACCATTGCAAGGGCCAGGATGAACTCCCTGGAGCGGCCCGGTTCGGCGTCCATGAGCATGTACATTTCGGCGATCTCGGAATCCAGATAGATGCTGACTGCCGCGCGATGGGCCATGTCGGGACGCCTCCTTGTTATTCTTTCGGTTTTTCCGCCTCCGGCGTTTTTCTGGCGTGGTGATCTTCGATCTCGATGCTGCCGCCGTTTTCCAGCGTTTTGCCGTTCAGAAGCAGCAGCTTTTCCGCAAGAAGACGGGAAAAGCCCGCGAGGATGGCGGAAAAGCGGATCAGATCCTCCGTGTCGTGGGCCGTAAGGGAGGTGTGATCGTCGTCGTGATCCAGAATGGCTCCCGCGGCGATGCGGATCTGCTCGTTGAAGTAGGTGGCGACCTGGTGGTGGCGCCGCGCGTAGGCGTTGTACGTTTCCTTCAGTTCCTCTTCGGACATTTCCACGGGCAGCATCGTCTGAAGGGTGGGGATACTGATGCTCTGCTTCAGGGAGCAGATCATGATCAGGTAGGCGATATGCACCCGATAGTATTTTTTCTTTATGGGCTCCGGCATGATCCGCTTGCGCACGTAGTTGTTGATGGCGGCGCCGGTGATGAACTGCGCCTCCTTCAGTTCCGGGGGCATGTAGTCCAGATAATCCTTCAGCAGGGAGATCACCTGTTCCATGTAAAGACCGAAATCGGGGATCTCATCCCACATGGGGAGGCGGTAGCTTTCCAGATACTTTTCCCAGCGGCGCAGCTTGCCGGCAATCAGTGCTTTATCATAGGGCATGGACGCGTTCTCCTTTCCTTTTTTCCGTTTCCATTATAACACGAACAGACGCCTCTGCAAGATGTCGAAAAAAAATAAACTGAAATCTTGTTCTGCATATTAGATGACGCGAAAACAGACCGTGATCATAAAAAGACGGAAGGAAAAGCCGCAATGCCGGGGGAAGACGGCGGAAAAGGACGATCCCGGGAAACGGAACGTTTCCCGGGACCGCAGAACGACCGGAAGGGTCAGTTTTTCAGCTCGAGGGTCTTCTCGTAAGCGGCGATCACGGCGTCCATCACGGAGCCGCGGAACGCTCGCTCCTCCAGCACCCGCACCCCCTGGATGGTGGTCCCGCCGGGGGAGCAGACGGCGTCCTTCAGCTCATCGGGATGCCGGCCCGTCTCGAGGATCAGGGCGGCGGCGCCGAGGACCGTCTGTGCGGCCAGCTCCTGGGCGGCGCTGCGGGGCAGACCGCAGGCCACGCCGCCGTCCGCCAGCGCCTGGATGAAGAGGTCCGCGTAGGCGGGACCGCAGCCGGAAACGGCGCTGCCCGCGTCGATCATGCCTTCCGGCAGCGCCAGAAGGCGTCCCGCGCGGCTCAGGCAGGTGAGAAAACTGTGCAGCGCCTCATCGGATACGTCGGGACCGCAGGTGTACAGGATCATGCCCTGGCCGATGGCGGACGGCGTGTTGGGCATGATGCGGATCACGGGATGATCGCCGCCGGCCATGGCCTGAACGGCGCTGACAGAGAGTCCGGCGGCCATGGAGACCAGCGTGCACGGCGTCTTTCTCTTCTCGAGCACGGGCGTCAGAGAATCCAGAAGCGCGGCAACGGCGTGGGGCTTGACGCCCAGGAACAGAAGGTCCGCCTTGGCCGCGGCCTCTTCATTGGACCCGCTGCGGCAGCCCAGACGCGCGGCCAGAGCCTCCGCCTTGGCCGCCGTGTGGTCGGCAAGGATCACGTCCGCGGGATCCACGGCCTGGCAGGCGGCCTGAGCCAGCGCTCCGCCCATGTTGCCCGTCCCGATAAAACCATAAACTGACATGTTCGTTCCTCCTTATCGGATCTGGCCGGAGCCGTACACCACGTACTTCCGGCTGGTGAGTTCCTCCAGCCCCATGGGCCCTCTGGCGTGGAGCTTCTGGGTGGAGATGCCGATCTCGGCTCCCAGGCCGAACTCACCGCCGTCGGTGAAGCGGGTGGAGGCGTTTACGTATACGGCGGCGGCGTCCACGGCGTCGAGGAAGCGCTGCGCCTCGGTATAGTTGTTGGTCACGATGCATTCGGAGTGGCCGCTGCCGTGGGCGTTGATGAAGGCAATGGCCTCGTCGGAGCTCCGGACGGTGCGCACGGCCAGAATGTAGTCGCCGTACTCCGCGTCCCAGTCCTCCGGCTCCGCCGGAACGCCCCGGTCGCCGAGAACGGCAAGAGAGGGCGCGTCGCACCGGAGCTCCGTGTTCTCCCGGTCCAGCAGAGGCAGGGCCTTCTCCCAGAACGCCCCGGCCACGTCCTCGTGGACCAGCACGCATTCCGCGGCGTTGCATACGGAGGGGCGGGAGCATTTGGCGTTGTACAGGATCCGGGCGCCCATGTCCAGATCGGCGTCCCGGTCGATGTAAACGTGGCATACGCCCTCACCGGTGCGGATCACGGGTACGCTGGCTTCGGCGGTCACGGCGCGGATCAGGCCGGCGCCGCCCCGCGGGATCAGCACGTCAACGAAGCGGTTCATGTGCATCAGCTCCCGCGCGGTCTCGCGGGAGGTATCCTGCACCAGGCTGATGCAGTTTTCCGGAAGGCCGGATTCCGTCAGCGCCCAGCGCATCAGGGCTACGGCGGCCTGATTGCTGCGGAAAGCCTCCTTGCCTCCGCGCAGGATGCAGGCGTTGCCGGATTTCAGGCACAGCGCGGCCGCGTCCGCCGTAACGTTGGGCCTGGCCTCATAGATGATGGCGATGACGCCCAGCGGTACGGCCCGACGGCTGATGATCAGGCCGTTGGGGCGGCGTTCCGTCCGGTCGGACTTGCCGATGGGGTCGGGCAGGGCCGCCACGCTGCGGATGCCATCGGCAATGGCGTCGATGCGGGCTTCCGTCAGGGTCAGACGGTCCAGCATGGCCCGGCTCATTCCGGCGGCCTCCGCCAGACGCACGTCCTCCCGGTTGGCTTCCAGCCAGCGGTCCTTGCCTTCCGTCAGCGTACGGGCAATGGCTTCCAGCGCCCGGTTCTTCAGATCGGTCCCGGCGGTCGCCAGGACCCGCGAGGCTTCCCGGGCGGCCGCGCCCTGCAGTTCCAGAGCTGTCATGATTCCACGCTCCTTTTATCTTCTGGGCGAGATGAACCGCGTGCCGACGGAATATCCTTCGACGATGCGGTACAGATCGTCCATGCGTTTTCCGTTGGTGATGACCATGTCGCACCCGCATTCGGTGGCGATGGCCGCCGCGCTGAGCTTGGTCGCCATGCCGCCGGTGCCGCGCCAGCTTCCGGCCTCTCCGGCCATCTCCAGGATCTCGGGCGTGAGGGAGTAGACTACGGGGATCAGGGCGGCGTCCGGATGCGTCCGGGGGTTGGCCTCGTACAGGCCGTCGATGTCGCTCAGCAGGATCAGAAGGTCGGCGCGGCAGAGCTTCGCCACGATGGCGGACAGCGTGTCGTTATCTCCCAGGATCTTGCCGGCGCCGGTCTCGATCTCCGCGGAGGAGACCGAGTCGTTTTCGTTCACGACGGGGATGATGCCCCGCTCCAGCAGCACGTCGAAGGTGTTGGTCAGGTGTTCGGCGCGGGCGGGGTCCTCCACGTCCTCCCCGGTGAGCAGGATCTGGGCGACGGAGGCGTTGTATTCGGAAAACAGCGTATCGTAAACGTGCATCATCCGGCACTGGCCGACGGCGGCCGCCGCCTGCTTGACGCGCAGCTCCTTCGGGCGTTCCGTGAGCCCCATTTTGGCCGTGCCCACGGCGATGGCGCCGGAGGTGACCAGAATGATCTCGTGGCCGGAGCCCTGAAGGTCGGCCAGGACCCGCGCGAGGCGTTCCATGGACCTCAGATCCATGGAGCCGGAATCGTGGGTGATGGTGGAAGTGCCGACTTTTACGACGATGCGTTGTTTTTTCAGCATGACTGTTCTCCTGACTGGTTATTATGAATAATTATACCATGCCCTGCGCTCCGTGAAAAGAGCCGCGCGCCTTCTCTTGAGGGGAGGAAAGCGGCGTGGTATGATGATCACGGAAAGGGGGCTGCGTAGTGGAATATGATCTGAAGCCGGGCGTCTACCGGCATTTCAAGGGCAACTGCTATCAGCTGCTGGGGCTGGCCCGCCACAGCGAAACGCTGGAATGGATGGTCGTCTACCGGGCGCTGTATGGGGAGGAGGGCCTATGGGTCCGTCCGGCGGCCATGTGGTCGGAGACCGTCGAGCGCGGCGGAGTGACCGTGCCGCGCTTTACTTATCTGGGGGAAGCTCCAGCTGAAGATCCGCGGAGCGGATCGTAAACCGGTTCTTGTGATAGTCCAGAAGGCCGTCCTGCTTCATTTTTCCCAGTTCCTTTGAAAGCGCGCTGCGGTCCACGCCGAGATAGTCCGCCAGCTGCTGACGGTCGAAGGGAATGGTCAGATCTCTGGAGCCCTGCAGGTGCACCTCCCGGGACAGATAGCTGATCAGCCGGCCGCGGATGGTCTTGGAGGAGGTGTCCAGGATCCGCTGGGACAGCCGGATGTTCTTGCGGGAGGAGACGGTGACCAGATTGCGGATCACGTCCGTGTGACGCCCGCAGGGGGTGGGACAGGTGTGAAATACCTTCCGCACGTTCACGAACAGTACGCGGCTGTCCTTCACGGCAACGGCGTCCACCATCAGGGGCTCCTCCGGACAGCAGGCGTAGGATTCGGCAAATACGCCGCCGGGCCCCACCATGGCGAGAATGCTTTTCGTTCCCCACAGATCGTTGCTTTCGATCTGTACGGCGCCGGACAGCACGATGCCGATGTCCACGTTCGTATCGCCCGTCAGATAGATCACGGAGCCGCGCGGGTATTCCGCCTCACGGAAGCCGAGGCAGGGGGCCATCGCCCGGATATCCTCCGGATCGATGCCGCGGAACAGGAGCGTATCTGCCAGAAAATGAGGATCCATGATGAATTCCTTTCGTGGTAATAACAACATATCGAACGGATTCATTATAGTATGCTGTTTCCGTAAAGACAAGAGATAAGCGTCAGAAACGGAGGAACGCATGATGGTACGAAAGATCATTCACATTGACGAGGAAAAGTGCACGGGCTGCGGCCTGTGCGCGGACGCCTGCCATGAGGGAGCCATCGAGATGGTGGACGGCAAGGCCAGACTGACCCGGGAAGACTACTGCGACGGGCTGGGGGACTGCCTGCCCGCATGCCCGGCAGGAGCTATCACCTTTGAAGAACGCGAGGCCCCCGCGTACGACGCCGCCGCCGTACAGGCGGCGAAAGCGGAGAAGAAGATCGGGGAACATGTCCACGCGGAGGGCGGCTGTCCCGGCAGCCGGATGCGCATGATGGGCAGAAAGCAGCCGGAAGCGGCGGCTGCTGCTCCCGCGGCCGAGGGACCGGCCGTGTCCCGGCTGGGCCAGTGGCCGTGCCAGATCAAGCTGGTGCCGGAGCACGCGCCGTTCTTTGACGGGGCCAGGGTGCTGGTCGCCGCGGACTGCACGGCCTATGCTTACGCCTCCGTGCATGAGGATTTCATGAGGGGAAGGGTCACGCTGATCGGCTGCCCGAAGCTGGACGGCGTGGATTACAGCGAAAAGCTGGCGCGCATTCTGGCGGACAACGACGTCCGCAGCGTGACGGTGCTGCGGATGGAGGTGCCCTGCTGCGGCGGCCTGGAGTTTGCCGTGAAGAAGGCCCTGCAGGCGTCGGGAAAGATGATCCCCTGGCAGGTGGTCACCGTTTCCATCGACGGGAAGATCCTGGAAGAGACCTGACGGAAGAAAAGCGGCCGGCGGAACAAAACGTTCCGCCGGTCGCTTTTCTTATTCCGCCAGTTCCATCCATTGCTCCATCAGCTCTTCCAGACGCGCGTTTTCGCGCTCGGAGGTCTCCTGCAGCTCGGTCAGGCGGACATAGTCCGTGGCGTTTTCCTGGATCTCCTGCTCGAGCCTGGCCAGCAGCGCCTCCTGATCGGCGATCTGCTTTTCCAGCCTTGCCATCGTGCGCTCCGCATTCCGGGGGCGGGCCGGCTTTTCCCTGGATGTTTTGGGCTGCTTTTCCTCCGCCGGCTTTTTCTCCGGCGGGCGGGCGGCCGGTCTTGCGTACCTGGCCCGGTATTCGTCGTAGGTTCCCCGGAAATCGCGGATCGTTCCGTCGGCCAGTTCCCAGATGCGGGTGGCGAAACGATTGGTGAAATAACGGTCGTGGCTGACGAAGATCAGCGTGCCCTCGTAGGCCTCCAGCGCCTGCTCGATCCATTCGCGGGAGGCGATGTCCAGATGGTTGGTGGGCTCGTCCAGAACGAGCAGATTCAGCGTTTCCCCCATGAGGATGCACAGCTTCAGCCGGCTGCGCTCGCCGCCGGAAAGATCCTGCACGCGCTTGAAAACGTCCTCTCCGGAAAATTTGAAGCTGCCCAGACGGTTCCGGGCCGTCTGCGGACTGCAGCCGGCCTCATACAGCATGGTGTCCAGCAGGGTGCGCTCCGGATGATCGAAGGTCACGGCCTGCGGAAGGTACGCCGTCTTTACCTGAGGTCCGACGCGCACGTAGCCGGTATCCGGACGCAGCTGATTCAGAAGGATGCGAAGCAGCGTGGTTTTTCCGGTGCCGTTGTCGCCGATCAGGGCGATCCGCTCGCCGCCCTTGATCTGAAGCTCCGGAAGAGTGAACAGCGTCCGGCCGTCGTAGCTCTTGCTCAGTCCGCGGATCAGCATCACCTCGTCGGCGTCAAAGGCGGCCTCCCCGAACCCGGCCTTCATCGTTTTCTCCTTATCCGGCCGTTCCGTGGTCACCAGGCGTTCGATGCGGCTTTCGATGGCGAAGGCCTTTTTTACCAGCCGCTGGTTTCCGGTGCCCCACTGGTGCAGCCGGTCCGCGGCGGCCTGCAGCCGCTTTGCCTCCGCCTGCTCCGCCTCATAGCGCTTGAGCTGCAGCTCGTACCGGCGCTGCTTTTCCTCCGCGAAAAAGCTGTAGCTGCCGCTGTAGAACTCCGCCTTGCCGCCGACCAGCTCGATGATGCGGGTCACCGTGTTATCCAGAAAACGGCGGTCGTGGGAAATGGTGAGCACCGTCCCTTTGAAGTGGCTCAGGTAATCCTCCAGCCACTCCACGGCGTTCACGTCCAGATGGTTGGTGGGCTCGTCCAGCAGCAGGATGTCCGTCTTCTCCAGGATCAGGCGCGCCAGGTTCACGCGGGTCTGCTCTCCTCCGGACAGCGTGCGGAACAGCTGGCCCCGCTGGGCGGTCGGGATCCCCAGGCCGTTGGCCACGCGGTTTACCTCATGGTCCATGTCGTACCCGCCCAGGCGGCGGTATTCCTCCAGCAGACGGTCGTACTCCGGAGGGATGGCGCCGTCGGCGGCTTCCGCCATGCGCGCTTCCAGTTCGTCCAGACGCTTCCGGACGGCGAAAGCCCCGCGGAAGGCGTCGCGCAGCACGTCCTCCGCCGTGAACTGTGGGGGATAGACGGGAATCTGGGTGATCAGCCCCACGGGCTTGCCCGGGGCCAGGATCACGTCGCCCTCGTCGGACGTCAGCTCTCCGCAGATGATGCGGAACAGCGTGGTTTTGCCGGCGCCGTTTTTGCCGAGCAGGCCGACGCGCTCACCGCTGTTGATGTCGAAGGTCACGCCGTCCAGAATGTTTTCGCCCTCTTCAAACGCCTTTACGACATGCTGTACGGAGATGTCTATCATAGGGCGCGGCCTCCTTTCAGTCACAGAATTCAGCGCCGGGCGGGCAGGCCCGGCGCTGTCGCTCTCTTTTCAGGGAAACGGCGGCCGCCGTTTCCGACCGGCCTCATTCAGATCTTGTCGTTGCTGCCCAGCACGGCGGTGATCTTGTGCCGGACCAGATCCCGGATGTTGTCCCGCCCGGGGGTCAGATATTTCCGGGGATCAAAGTCGGCCGGATTGGCCGCAAGGTGGGCCCTCACGCCGGCCGTCATCGCCAGGCGCAGGTCGGAATCGATGTTGATCTTGCACACGGCCATGGAGGCGGCCTTGCGCAGCATGTCCTCCGGAACGCCGATGGCGTCCGGCATGCTTCCGCCGTTGGCGTTGATCTGGGCCACGTACTCGGGGATCACGGAACTGGCGCCGTGAAGGACGATGGGAAAGCCGGGCAGACGCTCGGCCACCTTCTCCAGGATGTCGAAGCGGAGCTGAGGCTTCGTGCCGGGCTTGAACTTGTAGGCGCCGTGACTGGTGCCGATGGCGATGGCCAGAGAGTCCACCCCGGTGCGGGCGACGAATTCCTCAACCTCCTCGGGGCGTGTATAGCTGCTGTCTTCCGGCCGGACGTTCACGTCGTCCTCAACGCCGGCCAGACGGCCCAGCTCACCCTCCACGACCACGCCGTGATCGTGGGCGTATTCCACAACCTGGCGGGTCAGGGCGATGTTGTCCTCAAAGCTGTGCTTGCTGCCGTCGATCATGACGCTGGTGAAGCCGCCGTCGATGCATCCCTTGCAGATCTCGAAGCTCTCGCCGTGGTCCAGATGGACGCAGATGGGCAGACCGGTGTCCGCCTCCGCCGCTTCGATCAGCTTCATCAGGTACACATGCTTGGCGTACTTTCTCGCGCCGGCGGAGACCTGGAGGATCAGAGGGGACCGGCATTCGGCAGCGGCCTCGGTGATGCCCTGGATGATCTCCATGTTGTTTACGTTAAAAGCGCCGATGGCATATCCCTCGCGGTAGGCGCGCTCAAACATCTCAGTAGAAGTTACGATTGGCATCTGCATGCACATCCTTTCCTGTGATATGTGTATTCTACCATACGACGGGCGGTTTTCAAAGGGAAAATCGCTCGGCCCGGCGGGGAAAAGGAAACGGGCGCATTGCGCGGGGCCTCCGCCTGTGGTAAGATGACAGGGAAAGATCTCGGAGCAAAGGAGAATGCACATGGATAAGAGACAGCCCCTGCGGGGGGCCTGTGTGCTCGGACAGTCCGGCGGCCCCACCGCCGTCATCAACGCCAGCGCTTACGGCGTCATCCGAGCCGCGCTGGATGAACCCGCCATTACCGCCGTATACGGGGCGGATCACGGCATCACCGGCGTACTGAACGACATTCTGTACGACATGGGGCAGGAGGATCCCGAGGAACTGGAACTGCTGCTTCACACTCCGTCCTCGGAACTGGGATCCTGCCGGTACAAGCTGGCCGATCCGGAAAAGGATGATTCAGATTACCGCCGCATTCTGGAGATCTTCCGGAAATACGATATCCGCTATTTCTTCTACAACGGCGGGAACGACAGCATGGATACCTGCAGCAAGATCAGCCGGTACATGAACAGCGTGGGCTATGAGTGCCGCGTGATGGGTGTGCCGAAGACCATCGACAACGATCTGTACGGCACGGATCACTGCCCCGGCTACGGAAGCGCCGCCCGGTACATCGCCACCTCCGTGGCGGAGGTGAACCGGGATAACCGCGTGTATCCCACGGGCTCGGTCTGCATCATGGAGATCATGGGACGTCACGCCGGATGGCTGACCGCCGCCGCCGCGCTGGCGGGAGAGTGCGGAGAGGCGCCCGATCTCATCTATCTGCCGGAGCGCCCCTTCGACAGGGAACGGTTCCTGAAGGACGTAGCGGACGTATACAACAGAAAGAACAGCTGCCTTGTCGCGGTGTCCGAAGGCGTGCGCTACGCCGACGGCACGTTCGTATCGGAGGCGAAGGAATCCTCCACGGACGGATTCGGCCACGCGCAGCTGGGCGGCCTGGCCGCCATATTGGCGGACATGGTCAGACGGGAGCTCGGCTGCAAGGTTCGCGGCATCGAGCTGAGCCTTCTGCAGCGGGCCGGCGCGCATCTGGCCAGCGGGACGGACGTCGCGGAGGCGTACGCCGCCGGGCGGTTCGCGGTGGAAAGCGCCGTGGCCGGCGTTACCGACAAGATGGTCGGATTCGTCAGGGATGAGGAGGACGGGAAGTATGTGTGCCGCTACGTGCTGCTCCCGCTGGAGACGGTCGCCAACGCCGAGAAGAAAGTGCCCGGGGAGTGGATCACCCCCGAGGGGAACGGCGTGACGGAGGATTTCATCCGCTACGCGCTGCCGCTGGTGGCCGGGGAGAACGATCGGAAGCAGATCGGAGGTCTGCCGCGGTTCGCCCGGCTGAAAAAGATCCGGGCGGTACCTGCCGGGAAGGAGAGCTGAACGGCGGAACACGCTGAAAGCGGTCACGAGGATACGAGGAAATGAAAAGCAGGCCCATCCGCTCTGTGCGGATGGGCCTGCTTCCGTTGTTTCACTTACAGCTCGTTGGGCGGCACCTGCCGCAGGATCTCTTCGATCACGCCCTCGGGCGTCAGCCCGGAGCATGAGACCGTCACGTCCGCCCATTTCTCGTACAGAGGCGCGCGGACGGCGTATACGTCGTGGATCGTTTCCCCCGGGTTCATGGCGATGCCGCGGGTGGTGATGTTCCTGATGCGCCGTTCGATCTCGTCGGGGTCAAGCTTCAGATACACCACGACGCCGCTTTCACGCAGATGCTCCATCGCACGGTCGCCGAAGATGGCGCTTCCGCCGGTGGCAATGACGCAGCGGCTCACGAACAGCCCGGAGATGACCCGGTTCTCCGTCTGGAGAAAGGCGTCGATGCCGTCCCGCTCGATGGTCTTGTACAGCAGCTCGCCGGTCTGCCCCTGTATGAGCAGGTCGCAGTCCACGAATCCGTATCCGATGGTCTTGGCCAGCAGCACGCCAACGGTGCTTTTGCCCGCACCGGGCATTCCGATGAGAACGATGTTGCGCATCCGGTAAAAATCCTTTCCTACAGTTTACAGGCCCAGCAGCATGCGGGCAAAGGCGAAATAGATCAGCAGACTCAGTGCGTCCACGATCGTCGTGATGAACGGGCTGGCCATGACGGCCGGGTCGAAGCCGATCTTCTTGGCAAGGATGGGCAGCGTGCAGCCCACCACCTTGGCGGTGAATACGGTGGCGACCAGTGTCAGGCAGACGACCAGCGAAACGGAAAAGCCCACATGGTTGATCAGCATCAGCTTGGCAAAGTTCACGACGGCAAGCGCCACGCCGCACAGCACCGCCACGCGGACCTCCTTCCAGATGACCCGAAAAATGTCCGAAAATTCGATCTCATGCAGAGAAAGACCGCGGATGATGGTCACGGACGCCTGACCGCCGCTGTTGCCGCCCGTGTCCATCAGCATGGGCACGAAGGAGACCAGCACGATGCACGAGGCGAGAGCCCCCTCGAAATGGGTCAGGATGGACCCGGTGAAGGTGGCGGACACCATCAGGAGCAGCAGCCACGGGATGCGGCTTTTGAAAATGCTCCAGACGGACAGCTTCAGATAAGGCTTGTCCGAAGGCGTGATGGCGGCCATCTTTTCCATGTCTTCCGTGGCCTCGTCGGTCAGAACGTCGATGGCGTCGTCAACGGTGACGATGCCGACCAGACGGCCTTCGCCGTCCACTACCGGCAGGGCGGTGAAGTCATATTTGGCGAAGCACTCGGCCACGCTCTCCTGGTCCTCCTGAGTGGTGACGGAGATTACGTTGGGTTCCATGATCTGATCCATCGTATTGTCTTCGGGCGCGAGGATCAGGGAACGGATGGATACGGCGCCAATCAGACGCCGGCGTTCATCCGTGATGTAGCATACGTTGACGGTTTCCTTGTCGATGCCGGTACGGCGGATGTGCTTGATGGCGTCCTCGGTGGTCATGTCCGGCCGCAGCTCCACATACTCCGTGGTCATGATGCTGCCGGCGGAATCCTCCGGATATTTCAGCATCTCGTTGATCAGCCGTCGGGTCTCGGGCTCGGCCTGGGCAAGGATGCGCTTGACTACGTTGGACGGCATCTCTTCGACAAGGTCGACGGCGTCGTCCATGTACAGCTCGTCCACGATCTCCTTCAGCTCGCTGTCGGAGAAGCTGCGGATCAGGTCCTCCTGCACGTCGGGCTCCATCTCCACGAAAGTCTCCGCGGCAAGTTCCTTCGGCAGCAGGCGGAAGAGAAGGGAAATGCGGTTGTGGGGCAGTTCGGACAGCAGCGCCGCGATGTCCGCCCCGTTCAGAGTGACCAGGATATCCTTCAGAGTGCCGTATTTCTTGCTGTCCAGAAGCGCCTCGAGGGTCTGGGTCACTGTCGTTGTAATTTCTGCCATGGTGTTCCTCCTTCTGAATGGGATGCCCGGGGATCCGGGCTCAGACAAGAGCAAGACACGAGCATAGCCGAATCAGCCGGCGGTCACGAAGGACGCCGGATCTGCCCCGCCGCGGGGCGGCAGGGTACTTCGGCCGGGATTCGCGCCGTTACCGTTGTCAGCGTCCATCGTTTTCACCTCACAGTGCAAAGAATAAAAAAATACCGCGGCGGCAGGCGGCGCGGCATCGAACAGGCAGATCCACCGTTCGAGCTTCAGCTTCGCAGGGCTTGAAGCTGCGTTGGATCATGCCTTGCTTTCGACAAGATCTGTTGGACCATCGCATGGTGTCTCCACCATTTTGCGGCAGCAGCCCGTATCCCTGCGGTAGCCTTGCCTACCGGATATCTTACCTTTTGATTTTAGACTGAATCCGAGACCCTGTCAATTCAAAATCCCGGAAAAAGAAGCTATTTTTTACCGAAAAAAACCGCCCGCCGAAACGGCGGGCGGAAAGGAAACGGGGATCAGCCGGCGGTCACGATGGCCAGAGCATCGCGGGCGATGACCAGCTCTTCGTTCGTGGGGATCACGTACACCTGTACGCGGCTGTCTTCCGCGGAGATCTTCTGAAGCTTTCCGCGGCAGTTGTTGGCCTCGGCGTCCAGCTTCACGCCCAGGAATTCCAGCCCCTTCAGGATGTTGGCGCGCACCTCGGGAGAATTCTCGCCGATGCCGGCGGTGAACACGATGCCGTCCAGACCGCCCATGGCGGCGGCGTAGGCGCCGATGTACTTTCTCACCGCGTAGTTGAACATGTCCAGAGCCAGCTGAGCGCGCTCGTTGCCTTCGGCGGCAGCCTTGTCCAGATCACGGAAGTCGGAGGAGACGCCGGAAACGGCCAGAACGCCGGACTTCTTGTTCAGCATGGTCAGAGTCTCGGAGACGCTGATGCCCTCAAGGTTGCTGATGAATTCCACCACGGCGGGGTCGACGCTGCCGCAGCGGGTGCCCATGGGAACGCCCTCGAGAGGGGTCAGGCCCATGGAGGTATCGAAGCACTTGCCGTCCTTCACGGCGGCCATGGAGGAGCCGTTGCCCAGATGGCAGGTGACGATCCGGCTGCCTTCGACGGGCAGGCCCATTACGCGGATGGCTTCAGCGGAAACGTACCGGTGGGAGGTGCCGTGGAAGCCGTAGCGGCGTACGTGGTTCTCTTCATAGTATTTGTAGGGCACGGCGTACATGTAGCTGCTGGCCGGCATGGTCTGATGGAAGGCGGTGTCGAACACGGCGATCTGAGGCACGCCGGGCATGGCCTTCTCGCAGGCCTCGATGCCCATCAGGTTGGCGGGGTTGTGCAGAGGGCCGAGGGGGAAGCATTCGCGGATGGCGTCCTTGACGGCGTCCGTGACCAGCTGGCTGGCGATGAACTTGCTGCCGCCGTGCAGCACGCGATGACCGACGGCGCCGATCTCATCCATGCTGGCGACCACGCCGTACTCTTCGCTGACCAGCTTGTCCAGAACGGCAGCGATGGCTTCGCCGTGGGTGGGGAAGTCCATGTCGGAATCGAACACCGGCTTGCCGTTGCCCACCGGGGTGTGCTTCAGGTGGCCGTCGATGCCGATGCGTTCGCACAGGCCCTTGGCGATGATGGTCTCATTCTCCATGTCAAAGACCTGGTACTTCAGGGAGGAGCTCCCCGCGTTGATGACGAGAATTTTCATGCGTTCACAACCTCTTGATATAATATTTTGAATGATTTACAATGATTGCAATAAAAAACATTCCGCATTATTTTAATACGGATCGCAGGGTTTTACAACAGTTTTTTCTGCGGAGGGATGCATTTTGCGCGCTGCCGGCATAATCTGCGAATACGATCCTTTCCACCGCGGCCACCGGTACCAGATCGAACGGGTCCGGCACCTGCTGGGGCAGGACACCGCCGTGGTCTGCGCCATGAGCGGAAACTTTGTCCAGCGGGGCGGACCGGCCGTGATGAACAAGTTCGCGCGCGCCGCCGCTGCTGCGGCGGAGGGGGCGGACCTGGTGCTGGAACTGCCAACGGCCGTGAGCCTGTCTTCCGCCGAGGGGTTCGCCTACGGCGCCGTCGCGCTGCTGGCCGCGGCCGGGGTCTGCCGCTATCTGTGCTTCGGGACGGAGACGGAGGATCTGAACGCACTGGCGGGACTGGCGGAGATCCTGTGCAGCGGCGCCGCGGACGAAAGCATCCGGGCGATGATGAAGACCGGGGTGTCCTACGCGGAGGCGCGTCAGGAGGCGCTTCGGCGCCTGGCGGGTGAGAGCGCCGGGTGTCTGTCCTTTCCCAACAACATCCTCGGCGTGGAATACCTGAAGGCCATCTTCCGGCAGAAGGCTCCGCTGGAGCCCGTGCCGATCCTTCGGTCCGGCGGCAGCCACGGCGGCGAGGGCTGGAGCGGGAAGACCGTACGGGCCGCGCTGCTGACGGGCGGCGGCTGGAAGGATCTGGTGCCGGACAGCGCCCGCACCGTGGTCGAGGCGGAGCTGGAGGCCGGACGGGCGCCGGTATCCTGGAGGTCTCTGGAGCAGGCGGCGCTGTATCGGCTGCGAACCATGTCCCGCTTCGAATACGCCGGGCTTCCGGACGCGACGGAGGGCCTGGGCGACCGGCTGTGGAAGGCGGTGCGCCGGGCGGAAACGCTGGACGGCGTGCTGGAACTGGCCAAAACAAGAAGATACGCCATGTCCCGCCTGCGCCGCATGGTGACCTGTGCCTGGCTCGGGATCCGCGCGGGCGAAGGGAGAGAGCCGCTCTACCTGCGGGTGCTTGCCGCGGGGGAGCGGGGGCGCGCCCTGCTGGCGGAGATGAGGACCGCCGCCGCGCTGCCCGTGCTGGTGCGGTCGGACGAAGCCAGAAAGCTCCCGGAGGACGCACGGCGTGCGTTTGAGCGGGAGGCGGGATATACCGACCTCTATGTTCTGGGGTATCCGGAACCGGGGCAGCGGTCGTGCGGTTCGGACTGGACGGCGCGGCCCGTACGCAGCGGAGGCAGTGACCTCCGCGAAAAGGAAGGATGAGCGTCATGCCCATTGGTTTTTTTGATTCCGGCCTTGGGGGCCTTACCGTACTGGAGAAGGCCCTGCGTATGATGCCGGACGAGGATTACGTGTATTACGCCGATGAGGCGAACCTGCCCTACGGGGAGAAGACGCCGGAGCAGATCGCGCAGTTCGCACGCACGGCGGTGGAATGCCTGCGGAGCAGAGGCTGCAAGGCCGTGGTGATCGCGTGCAATACCGCCACCAGTGTGGCGGTGGAGGACCTGCGGCGCAGCTTTTCGCTGCCCATCGTCGGCATAGAGCCGGCGGTGAAGCCCGCAGTGGAACAGACCGGGCACCGACGCATCCTGGTGATGGCGACGCCCGTAACGATCCGGGAGAGCCGCCTGAAAGGGCTGATCGCCGCTCTGGACGCGGAGGATTCGGTGGATCTGCTGGCCATGCCGGAGCTTGTGCGGTTCTGCGAACGGGAAGAGTACGATTCCCCGGCGGTGAGGGAGTATATCCGGAGCCGCCTTCAGGATAAGGACCCGTCGGCCTATTCGGCCCTGGTGTTGGGATGCACGCATTTCAATCACTTCCGGTCGGTGCTGGGGGACTTTTTCCCTGAACCCGTGCGGATCATCGACGGAAGCCTGGGTACGGCCCGGCGCCTGCAGGCGCTTCTGGAGGAGCGCGGCGTCCGGGGCGGCGGCACCGGGCGGGTGGAGTACGTGGTGACGGGCGGTGAGCCGGCACCGGAAGAACTGGTCGGGCGTGCCGGACGCCTGCTCGACCGGCTGAAACGGATGGAGTGACCCATGGCAGGCGATCTTGACAGACTGAGGACCTACTGCGCCGATCTCGCGGCGAACAATAACCGGGCGTGGTTCCACGAGCACCACGACGAATACGACGCGGCAAGGGCGGATTTTGCCGAACTTCTGGAGCATCTTAGGTTCGCCGTGTGCCGCGCGGCGCCGGCGCTGGAGGCGGACGTGATGTACGCCCGCGTGAAGGACTGGACCTACCGCATCCCCCGGGACGCCCGCATTCCCCGTGACCTGCCGCCCTACAATCCCTCCTTCCGCGCCTACATCTCCGCCGACCGCCGCTCCATGCTGCCCATCGGCTATTTCCTTCATATCGACGCGAAGGAGTGCTATTACGGGACCGGCGTATGGATGCCGGATACCGAGAAGACGAACCGGATACGGGACTATATCATGACGCACGCCGCACAGCTGGAGGAACTGCTGGATCATGCGGGCGTGGAGCTGCAGGGGGAAAAGGTGAAGACCATGCCCCGCGGTTATGAAAAGGACTGCCCGGGGGCGGAGTGGGTCCGCCATAAAAACTGGATGTTCTTTGAGGCTCTGCCGCAGCGCGCCCTGCAGAGCTTTGACGCCATGGCCCGGGCGGTGGAGACAATGACCGCCCGCTTTGAACCGGTGCGGCAGTTTCTCCTGACCGCCGCGACGGGGGAACAGAGTCGGTCCGAGCAGCTGGGGGTCTTCTTCAGCGACCGCTGGGGCGGTGAGCCATGAAAGGGCTGATCGCCGGGGTCGGCCTGCTGCCGGTCCTGCTGCTGTGCTGGCTGCTGTTCTGGTCCGTCGTCGCGTTCGCGTGCTACGGGGCGGACAAGCGCCGGGCGAGGAAGGGACGGTTCCGCATCTCCGAGGCCGCGCTTCTCACCCTCGGCGCGATCGGAGGCGCCGCCGGAGCGCTGCTGGGCATGAGGGCTTTCCGCCACAAGACGAAGCACTGGTATTTCTGGGCGGTGAACGCGCTGGCGCTTCTGGTGCACGTCGTTCTCGTCGTGTGGCTGTGCATTCGATAAAGAAAAGACCGGGCGGTACACTCTGCGGTGAGTGTGTGCCGCCCGGTTTTATTCGAATCAAAAAGAAAAAGCCCTTCGAGAGGGCTTTTTCTTTACACGGGATGAAAATCTTCCTTCGTCAGTCCGCAGACGGGGCATACCCAGGTGTCGGGAATGTCCTCGAAGGCGGTGCCGGGGGCGATGCCGCCGTCGGAATCGCCGACCGCGGGATCATACACGTATCCGCATACGCATTCGTACATGGCGCTTCTCCTTTCTGACGCGTATTCAGGCCGGCTCAGACCGGCGTAACTGGTGGTTCCAGTATACGGGAAGGATCGGAGAAAAGCAAGGAAAACGGCGGATTTATCCGTCGGTCAGCGGATTTCCGAGAAACAGCTTTCCCTCCACCCGTTCGATCGAGAATTCTGTTGGCGCGGATACATACCCGGACAACACGGTGCCGTCTTCGTCTTCCTTCTCTTCCAGATGTACCGGATTGCCGATAAGACTGAATTCGGAGTTCAGGTTCCGCAGCTGCGTCGTGTGGCTGCTGGTTTCGTCGCTGATCCAGATGCCGCTGGGTTCCTCGTCCGTATCCCGGATCGTGAACTCTCCCGTTTTGGTATCGTACGTGACGTACTTGGCGATGGTGTTGCCTGAGGTGAATTCGATGGGAAGCACGGCGTCGATGAAGCGGGCTCTGTATTCTTCCTTCAGCGTGACCGTCCGGCTCCAGTAAAGATCCGTGACCTCGCCGAAGGAGTTGGTCTGTGCCGAGATCCTTTCCGTTACGTCGAAGAAAGAATCGAAATTGTCCGCGGTGATCTCGACGGCCTCACCGGGATAATAGGAATAGTAGCGGTTGTCCCCCAGATTCAGCTGAACGGACAGGAAGGCGGCACCGTTCTGGGACGTCCGCTTCTGGAAGTACATCCCTCCGGCGTGCTCCCCGGCCTCGTCGTACAGGACCACGTCCCAGTTGTCCGGGATTCCGCCCTCGTACATGTCCCGCATGTAATCCTGATAAACATAGGTGTAGGAGGCGCCGTCCACCGTGACGGAACCGGCTTCGGTGATGGTCAGGGAGTCCGGCCATGCCTTTGCCGCGTCGTCCCTGTTCACCAGCACCCACCTGCCCAGAATGACGGCGTCCAGTTCTTCAAAGCCGCCATTGAGATTCAGCTCTTCTACGACCTCACGGCGCATGAAGTCCTTTCCGGTGGACCGGCGGGAGAAGCGGCTGCCCTCCTCCGCGGGGATCAGCCCGGCCAGATTCAGTCCGTACACGCCGTCCGGATCCCGGTTGATGCGGAAGAAGTAGACGAAAGAGCCGTTCTCCTCCTCCAGACGGAAAAAGCCGAGATCCGCCGTATCCGCGGTCCAGTGAAGCGTCCGACCGTTCACGTCGCAGGTGAAGTCCTCCTTCAGGATCAGCACGTCCTCCGTGTTGCCCGAAGAGACCCACTCTCCCAGACAGTCGCGGGCGGCGGCCGACAGAGAGGGAATGGCCGCCTGTTCCGTGCCGTCCTCTTCGTCGGGGATCTCCGGAGCGGCGTTTCCGCCGCAGGCGGACAGGAACAGGCACAGCGCCAGACACAGCGCTGTGATGCATGACCAGCGTTTTTTCATGGCAGGTTCCTCCTTGAAATGAACAATGACTCCCGGTCATTCACCGAGGTTGAAAAACTCCTTTTTAAAAATCAGAAGCTCCAGCTGATGCTTTTGGGACGCGGCGTCAACGGCCTCCGTGAGGATCGCGTCCAGCCGGGCGGCGGGACAGGACGCATTCGCGTTGATGACTACGGCGATCTCCGTGCACGGCCGGTCAAAGCGCCGCGTGATCTCCACCGGACGGTCCACGCCGAGCAGATCCACCTTGCCGAAATCGCCCTCCGGTCCCCAGGCCAGCAGCTTCAGGTGGGGGATCTCATGTCCGTCTGCCTTCATGTCCGCCTGGACCGCTCGCGCGACGTCCGCCAGATACTCCGTCCCGTCAAAATCGCTGCAGCACACCGTCGCGTGGTACTGCAGGTAGTATTCCGTCAGCTGATCCATGGCGTTCTGAAGGTCGCTGTCGTCGTAATCGATGGCGGGGTGACGAAGAGACGCGCGGCCTGTGCGCATGGCACAGGCAAGCTCTTCCACTCCCTCGCCCGTCGCGGCACTGATGCGGATGACCTCCGCGTCCGGATACTGCTCTGCCAGCCAGCCGCGGAGCTGTTCCGCCTCCGCCGGAGACAGCAGATCACATTTATTCAGAACGATCAGATCGGCCTCCATCAGCTGCGCGCGCAGGATGTGCGCCATGTCGCCGCCCGCTTCGAGCCGCAGCAGCTCAGCGTTCCGGGGCTCGATGAGCACCGTAAACGGAGCCAGCTCATACTGCCCGGGATAGTCCCGGATCAGCCCGTGATATACGTGTTCCAGAGCTCCGACGCCGAAGCCCGGGATATCCGAAACTACGAGCTGACATCCGTCGTCGTAATACCCGTTCAGCCGGGCTGTCAGAACGTCGTGGCAGAAGCAGATGCACTCGTCGGTGATCTCCGATGAGTTCACGCCGCTGAGACTGGCCAGACGGTGATCGGCCAGAGTTACGCCCTCGCCCAGATCGTTGGAGATCATGGCGGCTTTTCCGTATTTTTCCGCATAAAGCTTCGTCAGCGCCATCATGGTCGTGGTCTTTCCAGAACCGAGAAAGCCGCTGAATACCGCGAATATCTTCAAGTGATTCAATTCCTTTCAGTTGCCGTCGATCAGAACTATCCGCTGCGGAAAGCGCTTTCCGCCTTCCGCGCGTTGCCGGTTTTCTGTCCGTAATATATTAAAAGGCGGGAGCGGTTCCGTCAAGCGCCGGCCTGCAGGGCGACGGCGTTCGTGGAACCTCGCGATTGCATTTTTGAGCACGGAATAGTATAATAATACGCGCATTTGAATTTCTTTGAGGAAAAAGGAGGTACCCAATGAAGAGAAAAACAACGATCGAGCGCCTGGCGGCGGCAGTACTGTGCCTTGTGCTGATGCTTGGACTCACGGCCTGCGGCGGGAAGACCGCTCCGGAACCGGAAAATCAGGAAAAACAGGAGGAGCAGCAGGCGGCTGCCTCTGAAAGGCTCAGGGGGATCTTTGAAGCGCTGATCGCGCCGGATTCCTATTATACCCAGTCCAAGCAGTCGATGGCGGAATATTATCCCGAGGTAGAATACGGTGAGGAACTTGGCACGGATCGCTTTACGATCTCCGTCAAAGCGAACGGAAACGAGTACGTCCAGGACGGGAGCTGGGAATTCGTCGAGGACGGCGATTATCTGACGGCTGAAATCAGAAATGATGATTTTGCCGGCGCCATGTACCTGATGGTCGTGGGTGACGCGATAGGGGAGTATTTCGGCATGGAACCGGAACTGGTCACCGGCTACATGAACGGTGTCAGCATTCTGGAGATCGAGAACGACAATTTCAGCGCGACCGAGGATGAGGCCAGCGGGACCGTCAGCTGCAGGCTGAACATCAGCGGCCCCTGGGATATGAAGGAACTGGATTCCATGGTGCTGAACGAAGAGATCATGGACAGCGAACCCCTGACTTCGGAATTTGTCAGCCAGACGGGCAGCGTAGGCAGGATCCGCATGATCGCCAACGGCTCCGTGGATGATTACACCATGCTGTTTGCCGAATTCGGCGGGTTGGACGACGTGGCTTATCAGTCCGTCGTGAACATGGTCAGTCTCCGGAAACCCGCGGGCTGGGAGGCGTTCGTCGCCGACTTTACCGAACTGAAAGCGCTGGAGACGGAAAACTATTCCGTGACTATCGACCCCGACGCCGCGATCGTCGAAGAGATGATGGGAGAGAAGAGCGACAGGTTCAGCTATCTGCTGGTGCGCTTCGGCTCGGGACAGCCCGAGGAGGAAGAGACCATGGCTTTCGTCCCGGACGCGGATATTTTCGCGGACTTCTATTTCCGCGTGATCGGCGGAGTTGAGGCGGGCACCGCGGGTTCGCAGCTGGCCCAGGCCCAGGGCGCCTGCGACGTGCTGGGGTTTGCCGCGGGCAATGAGCTGTGGGCGGCGGACGTAGATACGCTGCGGGCCAACATGCTGGAGGCCTGGAACAGCCTGACGGACGAGGAGCGGGCCGCCTTTGACGCGAACTTCCCGAACGCCGACGCGCTGCTGAAGGGCTGTTTCGAGGACTGGGAGGCCAACCGGGGTGTTTTTGACGACGCCGGCGTGGTCGAAACGATGGAAGAACTCCTGAGCGATGAGACCGCGCGGCAGTCCTGGGACGTGCTGAGCGCCAACACCTGGACGCTGGGCAACGCCGACGAGTGAGGATCTCCGCCGCAGCCGACGGCGAGGCGGTTAAGAACAGAGAAAAAAGACCATCGGAGACATGGTCATGGCTCCGATGGTCATAGATTATTTGCGTGACAAAAGCGAAACGCCGGGGGTTCAGAACATGGTTTCCTCCTCGTTTTCGTAAAGGGCGTCGTTGAGGCGGTGCACGTCCCACTTCTCCTTGATGGCGAACATGATCACGGCGTCGCGCCGCACCTTCGGATACAGAGTGGCAAAGCTGTTCCGCAGCAGCAGAGCCTGGGTCTCCTCCAGACTGCAGCCGAGCCCGATGCACAGGCAGATCATGCGGTCTCTCGAAGGGGAACGGCTTCCGTATCTTGGCAGAACTGAAAATTGAAGAAAGGCGCGGACAGGATCCGTGCATTTGGAGGGGAGGCCCGCTCGGGGCCTCCCTTCCTGCGTTCCATGGAGCGGCGCGGATTATGCAGGCTGTTAATGGTTGCTGGAAGCGGAAATGGTTATAATCCCTCAGTAGAAAGGGCCGCTGCCCGGCGGACAAGCGGCGAAAACTGGAAAAAGAGGTTTTAAGAATGAGAAAGATCATTAGTGATTGATGAATGTACACTCGTTTGTACACTCAATGCAGAAAGAAAAAGAAGGAGCAGGATTTTTCCTACTCCTTCAATGATGTAGTATTTAAGCGGTTTTCTTACTTTCCGAAGTATCTCTTCAGCAGACCCGCGAAGGCCTTGCCATGTCTGGCCTCGTCGCGGGCCATCTCATGGATGGTGTCGTGCAGGGCGTCCAGATTGTACTTCTTGCACAGCTTGGCAAGGTCGGTCTTGCCCTGGGTGGCGCCGTTCTCGGCGTCAACGCGCATCTGCAGGTTCTTCTGCGTGCTGTCGGTGATCACTTCGCCCAGAAGCTCGGCAAACTTCGCCGCGTGCTCAGCCTCCTCATAGGCCGCCTTCTCCCAGTACAGGCCGATCTCGGGATAGCCTTCCCTATGGGCCACGCGGGCCATGGCCAGGTACATGCCGACTTCGGAGCACTCGCCCTCAAAGTTGGAGCGAAGACCGTCGATGATCTCCTTCTGAACGTCCTCGGGAACGTCCACGCCGAAGGACTTGCCCACGCCGACTACGTGCTCAGCGGCCCAGACCATGTCGCCGGCCTGTTCGTTGAACTTGCTGGCAGGAGCCTTGCAGATCGGGCAGACCTCGGGGGGATTCTCGCCCTCATAAACGTAACCGCAGACGCTGCATACCCACTTTTTCATAATATGTTACCTCCATTAAGTATTAGTTCTCTGTGCTGCCGTTCAGCGGCCCCGGCGGCGGCTGGAGCGGTGCTCGTACTGGGCGACGCCCGCCATCTTGCTGTCGGAGACCTGCATGAATTTTTTCAGCTTGTCCTCAAAGGCCTCATCGTTGGATTTTCTGGGGACATAGACTTCGGGCTGTCCGCCGGCGGCGGCAGGACGCGAAGGAGCGGTACTGCGATCCGCCTGCGGCCGCGGCCGCGGGGGCCTGTCTCCGCGCGGCGCCTGCCGGGTACCTTCCGGCCGCGGAAGCGCCTGCTTGATGGACAGGTTCAGACGGCCGTTCTCATCGATCCGGATGACCTTGACCGTGACCTCCTGCCCGACGGACAGATGCTCGCTGACGTCGTTGACAAATGTGTTGGCGATCTCCGAGATGTGGACCAGCCCGGAACGGCCGGGGGCGATGCTGACAAAAGCCCCGAATTTGGTAATGCCCGTTACCTTACCTGTAGTGATGAGTCCTGGTTCAAGCTCCATAAAAACCGTTTTTCCCTCTCCCATTATAGATATGATATACATACGCCCGATCCCGCAGACGGTCAGTCGTTGGAATCGTAGTACACTTTTTCATCGGGGCGGACAAAGCCCCAGTATTTTCGGGCGATGTTCCCGATCACGTCGTCGTCGTTCTGATGGTCCACATAGTATTCCAGTTCCGCATTCTCGATCTCCAGCTCCGCGGCCCTTGCGTGCAGGGCTTCGATCTCCGTCCGCAGTTCTTCGGTTTTGGAACGGATGGTCACGGTGGAAACTACGGCGAACAGCAGGATCAGAACGAGGACGAGTTTGGTTATGAAATCAGCCCGTTTCAGTTTCATAAGGCGGATCCTTCCCGATTCTCATTGTCTTTCTCTATATAATACAGCAAATCCGCAGGGTTGAAAAGATGGTTTCTCCGTATTTTTTAGGGATTTTCCCTTTTTCCCGGAAAATGGAACGGAGCGCCGCGTTGACAGGCCAAGGGCACCGTGTGTAGAATGGAACGGCCTTGCGGCGGAATGCTGCCGGAAGGGCAGAAGGAGGAAGGACCCATGACGAACCAATGTTCCGACATATATGAATGCCACTGCCACGTGGCGCTGGACGGCGTGGATTACCGAAACGCGCGGGAGCGTCACCGGGGCGGGCCCGACGAAGCCTGGGTGCGCGGCGTGCTGGATGCGTACCGCCGTGCCGGCATCCGCTACGTACGTGACGGGGGAGATAAATGGGGTGCTTCCGCCCTGGCCCGACGGCTGGCGGGGGAATACGGGATCGAATACGCCTCGCCCGTCTTTCCCATTTTCAGAAAAGGCGATTACGGCGCCTTCATCGGCGTGCCCTACGAGACGGTGAGCGACCTGAGGGAGCTCGTCGCCCGGGTGCGTGCCGAAGGCGGCGGCTTTGTGAAGATGATGGGCTCAGGCATCATGGATTTTGACCGCTACGGAGTGATCACCGGCTTCGTGCCGGACCGGAGCGAGCTGGATGAACTGGTGCGGATCGCCCACGGAGAGGGCCTGCCGGTGATGATGCACATGAACAGCGCCGACGGGATCCTGCGGGCGGTGGACGCCGGCGTGGACAGCATTGAACACGGCAATTACGCCGACCGGCGGGCGCTGGCGGCCATGGCGGACGCCGGCTGCCTGTGGGTGCCAACCATCAGCGCGACGGTGAACCTGATGGGGAAGGGGCTGTTTGACGAAGACGCCCTGGGGAAGATCCTGGAGATGCAGCGCACGGCCATTCTCCTGGGGCACAGCCTGGGCGTGACGATCGCGTGCGGAAGCGACGCAGGCGCCTCCTGCGTGATGCACGCGGAAGCGTCGCTGCAGGAAGCGCGGCGGCTCAGCGACCTGCTGGGCAGCTGGGAACCGCTGCGGCGCGGGCAGGAAAAGCTGCGCTCGAGGTTCCCGGGATGACTCCGGGCGGAAGGGAGAGAGAGAAAATGACGGACGTTTCCATCGCCCCCTGCGCAAGCTACGACCGGGCGGAGGTGAAGCGGGCGCTGCGTCAGGTGCTGGAACCGCTGGGCGGCCTGGACTGGGTCCGGGAGGGGATGACCGTTGCCGTCAAGGCGAATCTGGTGGCGGCTCTCCGTCCGGAAAAGGCGGCTACGACTCATCCCGCCATGCTGGCGGCCCTCACGGAACTTCTGAGGGAGCGCGGCGCCCGAGTGGTGATCGGGGACAGCCCCGGAGGCGTTTTTAACATAATTTATGTAAACCGGGTATACGCCGCTGCCGGCCTGAAGGAAGCGGAGGAGGCCGGGGCGGAACTGAACCGGGATTTCACGGAGAAGCAGAGCGCGAACCCGGAGGGCCGGGTGCTGAAGGAACTGACCTATACGGCATGGCTGGATCAGGCGGACGCGATCATCGACTTCTGCAAGCTCAAGGCGCACGGAATGATGGGCATGAGCGGAGCGGCGAAGAACATGTTCGGCGTCGTTCCGGGCACGATGAAGCCGGAATATCATTTCCGCTTTCCCGACCATGAGGATTTTGCCGACATGATCGTCGATCTGGATGAGCGCTTCCGTCCAAGGCTTTGCCTGGCCGACGCGGTGATCGGCATGGAAGGCAACGGGCCGACGGCGGGAACGCCGAGGATGCTGGGGTTCGTGGCGGCCGCGGAGTCGCCCCACAGGCTGGATCAGGTGTGCGCAGGGATCCTGGGGCTGGAGGAGGACGCCGTGCCGACCCTGCGGGCGGCAAAGCGCCGGGGCCTGATCCCGCCCAGCGCGGCGCAGCTGACGGTCAGCGGAGATCCCGCCGCGTTCGTCGCGCGGGGATTCCGGCATGTGGCGGAGACCCGAAGCCTGCTGTTCGCCGGGGATGGGAAAAATCCCTTCCTGCGCGTGTTCTCCGCGTTCGCGGGAAAAGCGCTCCGCACGAAGCCGAAGGTGGCGAAAGCGGAATGCGTGGGCTGCGGCGTATGCCGGAACACGTGTCCGGCAAAGGCCGTCACGATCGTAAGAGGAAAGGCCGTCATCGACCGGAGCGCCTGCATCCGCTGCTTCTGCTGTCAGGAATTCTGCCCCAGAGGAGCCATGAAAGTGCACCGGACGCTGCTGGCCCGTGTGGCGGGACGCGTGTGAACGCACAGAGAAAAAGTCGAAGATAACGGAGGAAACGATGGATATGATCGCACAGGCGCTGGCGCGGGAACTGGACCGGCCGGCGCAGATGGTCCAGAACGTGATCGATCTGTTGGACGCCGGCAACACGATCCCGTTCATTGCGCGCTACCGCAAGGAGGCCCACGGCGCCATGGACGACACCGTCCTGCGCCGGCTGGAGGAGCGGCTGCGCTATCTGCGCAATCTGGAGCAGAGGAAGCAGGAGATCTGCCGGCTCATCGAAGCGCAGGGACAGCTGACCGAGGATCTTTCCGGCGCCATCGAACGGGCGGAGACCCTGTCGGCGCTGGAAGACCTTTACCGTCCGTACCGCCCGAAACGGAGGACGCGGGCCTCCGCCGCGAAGGAGAAGGGGCTGGATGAGCTCGCCCGGGCGATCCTGCTGCAGCCGGATCGGGAGCCGCGCTCTCTGGCCGGGACGTACGTCAGTGAGGAAAAGGGGGTCACGGACGAGGACCAGGCGCTGGCCGGCGCGTCCGACGTGATCGCGGAGATGATCAGCGACTCCGCGGAGAACCGAAGGAGCATGCACGCGCTGATCCGGAAAACGGGGGTCCTCCGCGTACAGGCGGCAAAGGACGAAGACAGCGTGTACCGGCAGTACTATGATTTTTCCCGGCCGGTATCGCGTCTGCAGGGGCATCAGATCCTGGCGATCAACCGCGGGGAAAAGGAAGGCTTCCTGAAGGTCGCCCTGCTGCTGGACCGCGATACGGCGCTGGGGGAGATATCCTCCGGACTGGTACGCGGAGGAGCGCGGAACGCGGCGTTCCTCAACGCGGCCGTTGCCGACGGGTACGACCGCCTGCTGTTTCCCAGCGTGGAGACGGAGACGAGAGCGGCCCTTACGGACGCGGCGGACGAAGGGGCGATCCGCAACTTCGCCCTGAACCTGCGGCCGCTGCTGATGGCGCCCCCGGTGAAGGGCAGCGTGACCATGGGCCTCGATCCCGGATACCGCATGGGCTGCAAGGTGGCCGTGGTGGATCCCACCGGAAAGGTGCTGGATACGGCCGTGGTATATCCGACCCACGGTGAAAAGCAGCGGGCCGACTGCATCCGCACTCTGGCCGGACTGATCCGGCGGCATGGGGTCCGGCATATCGCCATCGGCAACGGCACGGCTTCCCGGGAGACCGAGCAGATGACGGCGGAGCTGCTGCGGCAGTGCCCGGGCGTCAGCTACATGGTCGTCAGCGAGGCGGGAGCCAGCGTGTACAGCGCCAGCCCTCTGGCGGCGGAGGAATTCCCGCAGTACGACGTGAATCTGCGGTCCGCCGTTTCCATTGCGCGCAGGCTCCAGGATCCGCTGGCGGAGCTGGTGAAGATCGACCCGAAGGCCATCGGCGTGGGGCAGTATCAGCATGACATGCCCCAGAAACGGCTGGAGGAGAGTCTGAACGCCGTCGTGGAGGACTGCGTGAACGCCGTCGGGGTGGATCTCAACACGGCGTCCCCGTCCCTGCTGCGCCGGGTCAGCGGACTCACCGCGGCCACGGCGAAGAACATCGCCGCCTACCGCGAGCAGAACGGAGCGTTCACCTCTCGCAGCCAGCTGCTGGAGGTGCCCAAGCTGGGGCCGAAGGCCTACGAGCAGTGCGCCGGCTTTCTGCGCGTGCCCGAGAGCCGTTCGGTGCTGGACAATACGGCCGTGCATCCCGAAAGCTACGAGGCGGCCCGGAGGTTGCTGTCGCTCTGCGGCTATACCGAGCAGGACGTGAAGGAGGGCCGGATCGTCGAACTGCCGCGCCGTCTGAAGGAGCGCGGCGAGGAACGGACGGCCGGGGAGTGCGGCGTCGGCCTGCCCACGCTGCAGGATATCGCCGCCGAGCTGGCAAAGCCGGGCCGGGATCCCCGCGACGAGCTGCCGCCGCCGGCCTTCCGCACGGACGTTCTGGAGCTGAAGGATCTGAAGCCGGGAATGGTGCTCAGCGGCACGGTGCGCAACGTGATCGATTTCGGCGCATTCGTGGATATCGGCGTCCATGAGGACGGACTGGTGCATATTTCCGAGATCTGCGACCGTTATCTCCGCCATCCCAGCGAAGCGGTGAGCGTCGGCGACGTCGTCCGGGTGGTGGTGCTTTCGGTGGATGAAAAGAGAAAACGGATCTCTCTGAGCATGAAGCAGGTGACCTCCTGATCCCACCGGTCGATGGAGAAGACCGAAACAGACGAAAAGCGCCTCCGGGCCGCTTCAGCGAAGCGGCCCGGAGGCGCTGAATTACAGGGGGCAGGAATTATTTGTTGAAGCACAGCAGAATGGTGCGGCTGCCCGGACGGGAGGGATCCAGCTCAAACGCGGAATAACAGCCGTGCCGGTTGTAAAACAGATCGAACCGCTCCTGAGGAACGCCGAGAAGGTGGGTGACGATGGCCGCCAGCGGCCCGTTGTGCGCCACGATGGCGGCGTCTTCTCCGCACCGCAGCACGGCGTCCAGCCCGGCTGTGGCCCGGAGGCACACCTGAGCAAAGCTCTCCCCGCCCTCCGGCAGAAATCCGTACCAGCCGTGCATGACGGCGTCCATGACCTCAGGATGCTCTGCCTCCATGGTCGGAAAGTCCATGTTCTCATAACGGCCCATGTCCTGCTCCATGACCTCCGGCAGAGGAAGAATGTCCACGCCGCGGCCGGCAAAGCAGATCTCTGCGGTTTCCCGTGCACGCATGAGAGGGCTGCTGTAGCAGACGGAGACGGGATTTTCCGCCATCTTGTCCCGCACCTGGGCGGCCTGTTCACGGCCCAGTTCGGTGAGCGGGTAATCGCTCCTGCCGAAAAGCAGACGCTTCTGGTTGCCGACGGATTCTCCGTGGCGGATCAGATAAAGCTTCATTGCCGTCCTCCCGTTCATGGTTTTCTGCCGCTATTCTACAAACGGAAAGCGGTGGTGTCAAGAAAGCGAACCTGCGGTTTGACACAGCAGGCGGATGGTGCTAAAATGTGAACAAACTTTGAACGAACCGAGGCGCTCCCATGAGACCTGACGGATATAAAGTAAAAAACGCGGATCCCATGTACATGCTGATCCCGCATTTTCTCACCAGACGCTACGACGCGATGAACATGACCACACTGGAGATCCCGGTGGAACCAATGAAGGCGTATATCAACGCCAAACGCCGGGAGGGCGTCCAGCTGAGCCATGTGGGGCTGGTGCTGGCGGCTTTCGTGCGGACGGTGGCGGAATTCCCGCTGCTGAACCGTTTCATCGGCGGCAAGAAGGTCTATCAGCACAAGGATATCACCGTTTCCATGGTGGTGCTCCGCCCCGGAGGGGGAGACGTCATGTCCAAGCTCTATTTTGAGCCGGAGGACGACGTGTTCGAGGTTCAGAAGAAGATCGATGAGTTTGTGGACGATAACCGCGTGAATGAGGATCAGCTGCTGGACAAGGCGATGAAGATCCTGCTGCACATTCCCGGACTGATGGGCTTCGCCATCGGCGTGCTTCGTTTCATGGACCGGCACGGCCTGCTGCCCAACTCTCTCGTGAAGGTGAGCCCCTTCCACGCGAGCCTGCTGATCTCCAATCTGGCCAGCATCCGCGGCAACGCGATCTTCCACCACGTGTACGATTTCGGCACCACCAGCATCGCCCTGACGATGGGTACGCAGAAGGAAGAGCCTAAACGCGGCCCCGGAGGCGCGGTGGGCTTTGAACGCTGCATCCCCATGGGCGTCGTCATGGACGAACGCATCTGCAACGGGCTGTATTTCTCCCAGGCGTTTTCAAGGTTCAAAAGCTATCTTGCGGATCCTGCGAAGCTGGAAGGGAAACCGGATTTTGAAGTTCTGACGATGAAGCAGGCGTCGGAACTGTCCTGAATACTGAGCGCACGCGGCGGTCGCCTTCGGGCGGCCGCCGTTTTCTGTTGCTGGACAAGGCGCCGGCGTTCGTGTATAATCGCACGGCGGCCGTGAGCCGCACGAAAGGATAGATCGGTATGAAGAATCATCACGATCCGGCATCGAAGGCCGTGCCGGCACTTCAGAGCGGGAAACAGACCGGAGGGGACGGCAGGAGACCCGGGGGAAGAACAGGGAAAACAGGAAGAGCATGTCTGACTCTGATGATCGTTCTGCTTCTGCTGCTTGGGTGTGCGGGATGCTCCTTCAATATCAGCCAGCCCCTGCATCCCTCCTCTGAGGACTACCGGCCGGCGCCGACGGAGACAGACGCTGAGGACGCGGGGCAGGAGCAGGGTTCCGCTCCCGGGGAAGACGACGACCAGGAGATGGTGGCTCCGGAGGAGCAGGAGGCGGCGGAAAACAGCGCCTCCACCGGCAACGCCGTACGCACGGACGGCGAATACTATATCAAGGTGAACTGTCAGATGAACACCGTCACGGTGTACGGCAGGGACGGAGACGGCGCTTATACTCAGCCCCTGCGTGCCATGATCTGCTCCACCGGTCCGGATACGCCTCAGGAGGGCGTTTACGACATTGCCTGGATGAAAAGCTGGGACTGGCTGAGTCTGTTCGGCAACGTATACGGCTGCTATGTGACCCAGATCGACGGGAACATCCTGTTCCATTCGGTGCCGTATCTGACGATGTACGACCGCGGATCTCTGGAGTACTGGGAGTACGACCGACTGGGAACAGCGGCCTCCATGGGATGCGTACGGCTGCAGGTGGCCGACGCCAAATGGATCTACGACAACCGGGATGAGATCGCGGGAGTGGAATTCTACAGTTCCGACGTGGCGGGCCCGCTGGGGAAGCCGGATCTGGTCCCCATTGGCAGCGACCGGGAACGGCGTGGCTGGGATCCCACCGACCCGGATGAGGCAAACCCCTGGCATACGACAGCTGAAAACGGATGAAACGAAGGATGGCCCCCGGCAGAAGCCGGAGGCCATCTTATGTCTGTTACGGTTTATTCCGCGCTCTCTTCGATCCGCATGGCCTCGCACAGGGCGGCGTAGCGGCCGGACGCGGCCAGAAGCTCCTCGTGCGTGCCCCGCTCTACGATCTTTCCGTCGTCAACGACGAGGATCAGGTCCGCGCGGCGGATGGTGGACAGGCGGTGGGCGATGATGAAGCTGGTCCTGCCGTGCAGAGCCCTGTCGATGGCGGACTGGATCAGCGCTTCCGTTTCGGTGTCGATGCTGGAAGTGGCTTCGTCCAGAACAAAGATGGCCGGATCGGCCAGCAGAGCCCGGGCAAAGGAGATCAGCTGCTTTTCACCGGTGGACAGGCGGTCGCCGCCCTCGCCGACGGGCTCGTCGTAGCCTCCGGGCAGACGTTCCGCCACCCGGTCGGCGGAGACCATGCGCGCGGCCTCGCGCACCTGATCGTCCGTGGCGTCCAGCCTTCCGTAGCGGATGTTGTCCGCCAGAGAACCGGAGAACAGGTGGGGATCCTGCAGTACGTAGCCCAGGGAGGAGTGCAGCCACAGCTGGCTGCGGTCACGGCTGTCCTTGCCGTCGATGAGCACGCGGCCCTCCGTCGGTTCGTAGAAGCGGCACACCAGATTGACCAGGGTGGATTTTCCCGCGCCCGTTTCGCCCACGAGAGCCACGGTGGTACCGGCGGGCACGTGCAGGCAGAAATCCTCCAAAATGTAATTCGAACTGTCCGGATACCGGAACCAGACGTGGTCGAAGGTGACGTCGCCCCGGATGGGTTCCCAGTTCTCCGTTTTCGGCTCAAAGCTGTCGCCGTACACGCGCACCACGTCCTCCCGGTCGGTGATGGCGCTTTTCTCGCTCAGCAGGTCGTTCACGCGCTCCATGCACACCTGCGCGGTGTTCAGGTCGGTGATGACGGAGGCGGCCTCCACGATGGGGTTGATGATGGACACGGCGTAGGTGATGAAAGCGGAAAGCACGCCGTAATTGATGGAGCCGTCCATCACCGCGCGGCCGCCCGTGTGCAGCACGCCGGCCACCGCGACGTATCCGCAGAACATGACCAGCGGCATAAGAAAGGCGGCGAGATGGGACCGGCGGACGCTGCGGTGATACATCTCCTTTGTGAGGACGGAAAAATCACGGCAGTTGTCCTCTTCGATTACCAGAGTCTTGCTCGTTTTGGCACCGGTGATGCCCTCGTTGTAGGCGCCGGTGATGCGGCTGTTGATGGCGCGGACGTGGCGGTTCAGCACCAGGATCTTCCGCTGGAACAGCCAGGTGAGAACGCCTACCACGGGGATCAGGCACAGCAGAAGCAGGGCCAGCTTCCGGTCAAGGATGAACATGCTGACGAAGGCGGCCACGATATAGCAGATGTGCCAGAGAAAATTGATGATGCCCCACGCGATCATGCCGCTGATGCGGTCGGTATCCGACATCACGCGAGACAGCAGATTGCCGACGGAGTGGGTGCTGTAATACGAGACGGACAGCTGCTGCAGATGATAGAAGCAGGCTCTTTTGAGCTTCTGGCCAAGGCGTATCTCCAGCACGAGGGCGTTGCGGCAGTACACGATCACGCC
The DNA here is from genome assembly GCA_017519975.1 of Oscillospiraceae bacterium. Taxonomy (GTDB): domain Bacteria; phylum Bacillota; class Clostridia; order Oscillospirales; family Oscillospiraceae; genus Alloscillospira. The sequence goes on from JAFWRM010000047.1 coordinate 90,672, forward strand.
CACGCCGCCGATGGCGAGAACGGCAAAGAAGGCAAGAACGAAGGGCACGATGCCGTCCGTTGAGCGTGGGATGACGAAATGGTTCACGGCGTAGCTGGTGAACAGAGGGTAGACGGACTCGCCCACGGAAGATAGCAGCATGAAGCCGACGATGAGGGCGGCGGTGAGCCGCAGCTCCTTCAGAAAGGGAAAGATGCGCTTCCACGCCCCCGGCCGGAAGGTGGAGTTCATGGTCTCGTCGTTCATTCGCGCACCTCCTTCTCCGTGTGCCCCGCCTGGATCTCATAAGTCCGGCGGTAGATGCCGTCGTGGGCCATCAGTTCCCGGTGGGAACCGATCTCCGCCACCTGTCCGTCTTCCAGGACCAGGATGGTGTCGGCGTTCATCAGGGTGCTGATGCGGTGAGACACCAGGATCACCGTGCTGGTGCCGGTGCCGGTCCTCAGCGCCTCACGGATGCGGGCGTCCGTCTGCATGTCCAGGTTGGACATGCTGTCGTCAAAAATGACGATGGGGCTCTGCAGGATCAGCGTGCGCGCCATGGCCACCCGCTGCTTCTGACCGCCGGACAGGGTGACGCCCCGCTCGCCTACGACGGTGTCGTAGCCGTCGGGGAAGGACTGAATGTCTCCGTCCACAGCCGCCGTCTCGGCGGCGCGGCGGATCTTTTCCCGGTCGCCCGTGCGGGCGGCGATGTCGATGTTCTCGGCAATGGTCTTGGAAAACAGGAAAGGCTCCTGCAGGATCAGACCCACGCCGCGGCGCAGGTGCGCGTTGTTGATATCCCTTATGTCCGCGTCTCCGATACGGATGGAACCGCCGCCTTCCGGCAGATCGTACAGACGATTGAGCAGATACGTCAGCGTGGATTTGCCGCTGCCCGTGCCGCCGAGGATCCCGAAAACGCTGCCGGCGGGCACGGTGAAGCTCACGTCTTTCAGTACGGGACGGCCGTCGTAGCTGAAGGTGACGTGGTCGAACGTGATGTCGCGATCCATGGGAGGCGTCAGGTTTTTCGGGGGATCCTGCTCGGTCGGCGCTTCCAGCACGTCGCTGATGCGCTTGAGAGCTACGCCCGTGCGGCTCATCTCGGACAGCACGTGCCCCACGGACCGGACGGGCCCGCCGAGGGTCTGAGTGTAGCTGATGAACACCAGAAGTACGCCCAGGGTGATGCGGCCTTTCGCGACGAGCAGGGCGCCGACGGACACTACGGCCAGCAGCTGCAGGCCGGATACGATGTCCCCCAGCCCCCAGAACACGCCCAGCGTATAGCCCATGCGCACCCATTTGCCGGCGTAGGCGTCGTTCTTTTCATCGAAGGTCTTCATCTCGTGACGCTCTCTGCCGAACGCACGCACCACGCGCACGCCCGTCAGATTCTCCTGAACGCGGACCATGAGTTCGCCTTCCGCCTCGTCGCATTCCATGAAGCGGTGGTACGCCCGGCGGTAGAAGAAAACGGAATAAAGGATGATGATCGGAACGAACACGCCGCACACCGCGGCCATCACCGTATCCAGCGTGAACATGATGATGAATCCGGAGATCAGCAGAATGGCGGTGCGCAGCAGCTGGATCAGCTGCTGCTGAATGAAGCTGCGGGTTGTCTCCACGTCAGAAGTGCAGCGCTGGATGATATCGCCGGTCAGGTTCTCCGTATGCCAGGAAAAGGGGAGAAACTGCACGTGGCGGAACAGCGTGTTCCTCAGCCGAAGGATGAAGGATTCCGTCCCGCGCGCGAGAGACACCCGGGACAGGTAGTTGAGCAGACCGGAGATCAGCGCGCACAGGGCGACGGCGCAGGCACAGAGGATGAAGTGCTGCCGCATGTTTTCCGCCCCGCGGAACGGGGCGAGGAACAGCCCGGCCAGCCGGGGAACGTCCGCGTCCAGCCCGCCGATGACGTTGTCCACCGTGAAGCCCACTACCTGGGGCAGTATGAAATTGAACACGATGCTGAGGGCTGCGCAGACGATGGCGGCGGCGAACAGCAGCCGGGAGCCTGCGGAGAACCGCAGCAGCAGAGGAATGGCGGCCGAGCCGCTTCGTTTCTTTTCCGTTTTCATATGACCTCCCGCCGGCCGGAGCGCCGGCAGATCCCATAAATATCCGGGCATCGGTCACAGACCGTGCCCGGAAAAAAGACCGTGCGCCAGTATATCACGGATCGGAGGAAAAGAAAACACCGCAATTCGATGCTTCGCAAAAGGAGAGAAACTCAGGATATCCTTTGCACCGGCTCCGGTTCCGCAAGACGGACCGGAGCGGGAAGCACGGCTTCCCGGCACAGACCGTGGCGGATCTCCTTCCACTCGCCGGTCCTGCGGAGAAGGGATGCGGCCTGCAGAGGCGCCCAGGAGGCCATGAAAACGGGAAACAGCAGGATGCCGGGCAGCATGCGCCTCAGGTCCAGCTTCTCGCTCAGGGTCAGGAAAAGGCCGAACAGCGCCATGCCGAGGAAGCTCGCGACGGCCGCCGGCCAGAGAGAGGAAAGGGCGGAAGGCAGCGTCCCTCCGCAGACGGCCGCCGACAGAAGCAGAAGGGCGGGGAGAAGGGAAACGGCCTGTGCGAACGGAAAGCAGAGAAACGCGAGCATGTCCGCCGTGCGGAGACGGCGGCACCGGGGCAGTGCGCGCGCAAGGCGAGGCACATGCAGCTCCGCCACGCTCATGATCCCGCTGCACCAGCGCCTCCGCTGGGTCAGGGATACCCGGAAGGAGACCGGGGATTCATCGTAGGTGACGGCTTCGGGGACCCACCAGACCCTTTCGCCGGCTTCCGCGCACAGGGCGGCGAATTCGGCGTCCTCCGCAATGGTCCGCGTCTGCCATCCTCCCAGGCGGAAGAGCACGTCGCGGTGGACGGCAAAGCCGGTGCCGACCAGACGGGCGGACAGGCCGAGCGCGGCCCGGGGGCGGTTGAAGAACAGGTCCGTCATCCGGTGGTACAGAGCGTAGCAGCCGGCAACGGCGGAATCGTAGGGGTTCTGTGCGCGCAGCCGGCCCTTGGCCACCCTCGCGCCCGCCAGGAAGGCGTCGTTCATGCGGGCCAGAAACTCCGGATCGACGGCGTTGTCCGCATCGAACACGCAGAACACGTCGTATCGGCCGCCCAGAAGCCGGCCGATGGCCTGCCGCAGGGCGTCCCCCTTGCAGCGGACGGTGCCGGCGCACCGCAGGATCTTCGCGCCGGCCGCGCGGGCGGCGGCCTCGGTGCCGTCGGTGCAGTTGTTGGGGATCACGTACACGTCGAATAGTTCCCGCGGATAGTTCTGCTGCAGCAGCTTCTGCACGGTCCGGCCGATGACCGCCTCCTCGTTGCGCGCGGGAAGCAGGCACGCGAAGCGCAGGGACGGCGCCCGGCGGGCGTACGAGGGAGGCCTTTTCGGGAAGAACAGCGCGACGGTCAGGAACCATACGCTGAGAACGCGCAGGAGCAGCCCGAGGATGAGGGCGGCAGTCTGAAGGATCGTCATGTCATTTCCTCCTTTTTGATGTCATGGCCGCATCGTAGCAGACGCTGCTTAAGATTGAGCGGCGGAGAAACTTAAGATTTTCATAAGCCGCCCGTTCTTAGGAAAATCTTAAGGAACTTGCCCTGTTTCTTTTAATCATTCGCTGATATAATCGGCCGTGAGGTGAGGAAAGATGATGAACATCCTCGTCTGCGACGACGAAAAGGATATCGTGTCGGCGCTGAAGATCTATCTGTCCGGGGAGGACTACCGGGTGTTTGAGGCGGCCGACGGCAGGGAAGCCCTGGAAATCGTGCGAAAGAATGAGATACATCTGATCCTGATGGACGTGATGATGCCGAGAATGGACGGCATCACCGCAACGGCGGCCCTCCGGGAGATCACCAACGCCCCGATCCTGATGCTGACGGCGAAGGGTGAGAGCGCGGACAAGATCCTCGGCCTGAACGTCGGGGCGGACGACTACATTACCAAGCCGTTCGATCCGGCGGAGGTCCTGGCCCGCGTGCGTTCCCATCTGCGCCGGTACACGAGGCTGGGCGCCCGTCCTGCGGAGGAGAAGAAGAACGTCTGGTCCGTGGGCCCGGTCACGCTGGACGAGGAGGCCGTGGCCGTCACGGTGGATGGGGAGCCCGTCACGCTGACGCCCATCGAGTTCAACATCCTGCGGCTGCTGATCAGTCATCCCGGCCGGGTGTACTCCTCCGCCCAGATCTACGAGCAGGTGTGGAACGAGAGCGCCGTGGGGGTGGAGAACGCGGTGAGCGTGCACATCCGGCACCTGCGGCAGAAGATAGAGATCGACCCGTCGGAGCCCCGCTACCTGAAGGTGGTATGGGGGCTCGGATACAAGATGGAAGGAGGAAAGGAGCGATGAAGGGAGAACCGCTGTCCCACCGGATGTGGGCCAAGGCGGCGGCGTACGTGCTGCTGACGGCCTTCGCCGTGCTCCTGGTCGCCTGCGCCGCAGGGATATGGATCCTCTGGGCGGAAGGGTTCTACGGCCACCCGACAGCTGAGAGCCTGAAGGAGGAGCAGTTCCGGAACGCGTGCATGTCCGCGGCGGACGACCTCGTCGCAAAGGGCGTTCTGGGTTATCCGCACTGGGAGAATACCGGAAACGCACGCTACCTTCTGCTGGATCATTCCGGAGCGGAGCTGTGGCGCAGCGAAGGATACGACGCCGCGTACGCCGGACCGTACGCCTGGTCCTTTGTCTTCCGCTGGACGGAATACGACGACGGATACACGTGTGCCGTTTACATGAGAGATGAGGGGACCGGAGCGGAGGCGCTGGAGGACACCGATTATATCGTCAGGACCTGCGTGGATCCGGAGCTGCCCGTCCAGGACGGCTTCTGGTGGATGGCGCGGGGGATCGACCTGCTGTGGAGCCTTCGGATCGCGATCTATCCGATCGCCGTGGCGCTGCTCACGGCCGTGGTCGGCTGCTTCGTGTTTCTCATGTGCGGCGCCGGACACCGGGCCGGCCTTCCAGGGATCACGCCCGGCTACCTGTACCGGGTGCCCTTTGACGTGATGACCGCCGTTGCGGCCGGCGCCGTCATCCTGTGCGCGGTGCTGATCTCGGAATCGCGGTTTGAGCCGCTCCTGGCCGCCCTGCCCATCGTGGCCGCGCCTGTCGTCACCGGCTGGTGCGCCTCCTTCGCCATGCGCGTCAAGGTCGGCGGCTGGTGGAAGAACACGCTGATCTGGCGGATCCTGCGTCTGGTGTGGATCGTTCTGCGCGGGATCGGACGCGTGATCCGCGGGATCCCGCTGGTGTGGAAGACGGCGCTGGCCGCCGTTGCCGTCAGCTTCATCGAGCTGCTGTGGATGGCCGGTTTCCGCCGCGACGGGGACGTGTTCTTCTCCCTGTGGTTCATCGAGAAGGCCGTACTGATCGCCGCGGTGCTGTACCTGGCACTGGTCATGAAGCGCCTGCAGCGGGGCGGAGAGGCCCTGGCGCGTGGAGATCTCGCGTATCATACGGATACCCGGGGCATGCTCTGGGATTTCCGACGTCACGGGGAGGATCTGAACAGCATCGGTACCGGGATGAGCGCGGCCGTCGAGGAGCGGATGAAGAGCGAGCGGATGAAAACGGAACTGATCACCAACGTCTCCCACGACATCAAGACGCCCCTCACGAGCATCGTCAACTATGTGGATCTGCTGACAAAGACCGAAGATCCGACGAAGGCCAGAGAATATCTGGAGGTCCTGGAGCGCCAGGCCCGCCGGATGAAGAAGCTGACGGAGGATCTGGTGGAGATGTCCAAGGCGGCGTCCGGCACCGTTGAGGTGAAAACGGGGCGGTACAGCGTGAACGAACTGCTCGGCCAGGCCCTGGGAGAGTACCGCGACCGGCTGGTCAGCGCCGGCGTGGAGCCGGTGCTGACCCTGCCGGAGGGCGACCTGCGGATCCTTGCCGACGGGAAGCTGACCTGGCGCATACTGGATAATCTGTTTTCCAACGTCTGCAAGTACGGCCAGAAGGGGACGAGATTCTATGTCGGCGCCGGCCGGGAGGAAGACATGGTGCGCCTCAGCTTCCGAAACATTTCACACGATCCGCTGAACACGCCGGCGGACGAGCTCATGGAGCGCTTCGTCCGCGGGGACAGCGCCCGCGGAGGCGAAGGCAGCGGCCTTGGGCTGAACATAGCGAAAAGCCTTGCCGAACTTCAGGGGGGAAAACTGGAACTGTTCGTGGACGGGGATCTGTTCAAGGCGGAAGTGGTGCTTCCGGCGGCGGACTGAGCGTCCGTCCGCGGAAATACGGACCGGGGACGGAAGGCCTGTGGCGGCTTCCCTCCCCGGTTTTCACGCTTTTTCGGAAAAACCGCTGTTTTCCGGTTATTTTTTCCCCGGGATGTGATATAATCCCATGATGAAGTATGCTTGAAACGGGGTGACCGTGTGAGATCCTCAGACAGCGAACAGCTGAACAGAGTGCTTCCCCGCATCGAGACCGAAGCGGATCTGGGGCTGACGGAAGCCCAGGCAAGGGAGCGGAAGGAGAACGGATACGCCAACGTGACGCCGGGCTCCGCCAGCCGCACGGTGGGGCAGATCGTTGTCTCCAACGTCTGCACCTATTTCAACCTGATCTTTCTGATCCTGGCGGTGCTGATCGTGCTTGTGGGCTCCTACAACGATCTGATGTTCGTGCCCATCATCATCATCAATACGCTGATCGGCATCGTGCAGGAGATCCGCAGCAAGAGGATGACGGATAAGCTGAACCTCATGACGGCGCCGAAGGCGATCCTGATACGGGATGGGCGGCAGGTGACCGTGCCCGTGGAGGACGCGGTGCGCGACGACGTGGCCTGCTTCCTGCCCGGCAGCCAGATCTACGCGGACGGACTGGTCCTGGACGGCGAGTGCCAGGTGAACGAGGCCATGGTCACCGGAGAAGCGGACGAGATCAACAAGAAGCCAGGCGATACACTGCTGTCCGGAAGCTTCGTCGTATCCGGTCAGTGCCGCGCCAGGCTGGAGAAGGTGGGGCCGGATTCCTTTGCCGCGCGTCTCACCAACGAGGCCAAGAAGAATAAGAGAAGAAAGAAATCCGAGATGCTGCGGGCGCTCAACCGGCTGCTGACGGTCATCGGCATTCTGATCATTCCCATGGGCGTCGGCATGTTCCTGCAGCAGACGCGCCTGCTGGGGCTCCCCACAAAGGACGCGGTGGTCGCCACCGTAGGCGCCATGATCGGGATGATCCCAGAGGGACTGTTCCTTCTGGTAAGCGTGGCCCTGGTGGTCAGCGTGATGCGTCTGGCCCGCAGGAAGACGCTGGTCCATGAGATGGGATGCATCGAATCGCTGGCCAGAGTGGACGTGCTGTGCGTGGATAAGACGGGCACCATCACCGAAAACAAGATGACGGTGGAGGATGTCGTCCCCCTGCAGCCGGAGCGGTACGATGAGGACTGGATCCGGAGCCTGATGAACGACTACGTGGGGAACATGGGGGCGGACAACAACACCATGGACGCCATGCAGCGCTATTTCACGGGTGAGCAGCGGCGCACGGCCGAGCATGTGCAGACCTTCTCCTCCGTGGAGAAGTACAGCGGCGTTACGTTCACCGGCGGGCAGACCTTTGTCGTCGGTGCGCCGGAGTTCATCATGCGGGAAAGGTACGCAGAGATCCGTGAGACCGCGGAACGGTATTCCGAGCAGGGGTGCCGTGTGGTGCTTCTGGCTCGCTATCAGGGGGAGCTGACCGGCGGACCGCTGACGGGATCGGCGGAACCCATTTCCCTGATCCTGCTGTCCAACAAGATCCGGCAGGAAGCCCCGGCTACCTTCGAGTTCTTCCGGAAGCAGGGCGTGAAGATCATCGTCATCTCCGGAGATAATCCCGTCACTGTTTCCCGCATCGCCGCCGAGGCGGGGATCGAGGGGGCGGAACGGTACGTGGACGCCTCCACGCTGAATACCGAGAGAAAGCTTCTGCGTTCCGTGCAGGATACCATAGTTTTCGGCCGGGTAACGCCGGAAAAGAAGCGCAAGCTGATCCAGGCCCTGAAGCGCCAGGGTCATACCGTGGCCATGACCGGAGACGGCGTGAACGACATCCTCGCGATGAAGGAGGCCGACTGCAGCGTGGCCATGGCCTCCGGCAGCGAAGTAGCCTCCCAGGTGGCCCAGCTGGTGCTGATGGATTCGCGCTTTTCCGCCATGCCCTCCGTGGTCATGGAGGGCCGCCGGGTCATCAACAATATCGAGCGGTCCTCCGCACTGTTCCTCGTGAAAAACATCTTTTCGTTCATGCTTGCCATCGCGGCGCTGGCGCTCACCATGGCCTACCCGCTTGCTCCGTCGCAGCTGTCGCTGGTCAATATGACCACCATCGGCATCCCGTCCTTCGTGCTCGCACTGGAATTCAACAAGGACATGGTGAAGGGAAAATTCCTGAAAAGCGTGCTGCTGCGGGCCTTCCCCGGCGGCGTGACGGATTTCGCCGTCGTGCTCGGGGCCATGTTCCTCTGCCGGGTCATGAAGTTCGAGCCTCAGGTGCAGGGCACGATGGCGGCGCTTCTGATGGCCTTTGTGGGGTTTATGATGGTCTTCCACACCTGCCGGCCGTTCAACTCCATCCGACGCGTGCTGATGGTGTTCGTGGTTCTGATGTTTGCCGGGTGCGCTGTCGTGCTTCCCGGTCTGTTCAGCCTTGCCCCGATCCCGGGAAAGGCCGCGTGGCTCACCGTCGCACTCATGGCGGCGTCCGTGCCTGTATTTCTGCTGCTGCAGCAGCTGTCCTACGCGCTTGGGGCGAAGCGTCCGCCGAAGATCGATCTCAGACGCCTTTCCGGCCTGATCGCCGGGAGGAAGGGGAAGAAAAGACGGCCCGCCTCCGCGGAGGAAACGCCGCTGGATCAGGAGTACCCGGAGGAGTAAGCGGGATCCCTTATCCTTGCAATTTCATGCGTCCTGTGATATGGTAGTGCCATTCATGCGGCAGGGACGCATCACATGTGAAGGAGTGCCTGACTATGGCTTTGTTTCAACGGAAAGAACCTACCACCCCCAGCGGGAAGGCGCGGCAGTCTCTGCTCGGGATGATCGCCCGCCTCGGCTGCTGCGCGTATCTGATCTACACCGTCGTAACGCTGTTCCGGCAGTCCTCCGCCGATACGGGCGGAGTTCCGCAGCCCATTGCCATCATCCTGGCGGTCGTCATGGGCGTAGCGGCGCTGTTCTTTTCCGCCATTACGCTGAAGCGGTTCTTCATCGGACTGAAGAATGAAGACTACAGCATGCACAAGTATTATGCGGAGGATCTGGCCAAGCTGGGCCTGCGGATGAATGAGTTCGGCGAGTACGTGCCCATTGAGGCCCCGGAGGACGAAGGCGCCGATGAGGAAGTGGAGCCGGCGCAGGAAGAGGGATCCGACGCGGAACAGGACGAAGAATTTCCGTCGGAAGAGGAGCCTGCCGAAGAAGAGCCTGAGGAAGAGGACCTCGGCGAAACCGAATAATGCAGAAACATCCATGTCTCGACTCTTCAGGCATGGATGTTTGTTTAAGGAGAAACGGTGACAGCATGAAAAAGAACGACATTCTGCGAGGAACGATCACTGGTTACACTTCGGAGGGGCAGGGCGTATGCCGGCTGGAGGGCCGCGCCGTATTCGTGAAAAACGCGCTGGCGGGGGAAGAGGCGGACGTGCGGATCCTGAAGGCGTCAAATACGGCGGTATACGGGAAGATCGAAAAACTGATAAGCCCATCCCCGGAAAGATGCGAACCGGCGTGCGTCAGCGCCGCGTCCTGCGGTGGCTGTGCTCTGATGCACATGTCGTACGCGGAGGAACTGCGGATGAAGCAGGCCAGAGTGGACGACGCTCTGCGCAGGATCGGCGGATTGGATCTGAAAACGTCGTGCATCCACGGCAGCGGTCAGCAGCTTCGTTACCGGAACAAGGCGATCTACAACGTCGGGACGCGGAACGGTGAAGCGGTCACTGGTTTCTACCGGCGCCATACGCACGAGGTCGTTCCCTGCCGGGAGTGCCTCATCCAGGCGCCGTATGCCGATAAGGCGGCCGCGGTCACCCGGCAATGGATGGAACGCTTCCGCGTGCCTGCTTATGATGAGCGGACGGGGGAGGGACTGGTGCGAAGGGTCTTTGCCCGGTACGCCTTCGGAACGGGCCAGGGGCAGGCCGTGCTTGTAACGGCGAAGGAGGAAGTGCCCCATCTTGAGAACTGGACGGAAATGATCCGGGAGGAATGTCCGGAATCGCGCAGCGTCGTGCTGAACGTGAACGGCACCCGTGGCAATACGGTGCTGGGCGGTCGGTTCCGCACGCTCTGGGGGTCGGATACGATCGAGGAGATCATCTGCGGGCTGCGTTTCCGTCTGTCACCGCGCAGCTTCTGTCAGATCAACATCCCGCAGGCACAGCGCCTGTATGAAAAGACACTGGAATTTGCCGGTCTCAGCGGGGCGGAAACGGCCCTTGACCTGTACTGCGGAACGGGAACCATCAGCCTCTGCCTGGCTGCGCAGGCGGGTCGGGTCATCGGCGCGGAGATCGTGCCGGAAGCGGTGGAAGACGCCAGAAGGAACGCGGCTGAAAACGGTGTAAACAACGCGGAGTTCATCTGCGCGGACGCCGGACAGGCGGCGGCCTGGCTGAGGGAGCGGGGAACTCAGGCGGATGTCGCGGTGGTGGATCCGCCCAGAAAGGGGCTGGCGCCTGACGTGATCGAAACACTCGCCGGCATGGGACCTCACCGTATTGTGTACGTTTCCTGTGACCCTGGAACGCTGGCGCGGGATCTGAAGCATTTTGAAGGACTGGGATACCGCGCGGAGCAGGCTGAGGCGTTCGACATGTTTCCCAGAACAAGTCACGTGGAGACAGTAGTATTGATGACGAGGACCGGCACCGGAAACGGCTGAAATGTACTGAAATAAAGGGATTCCGAGGTTTGCCCCCAAAAACCGGCGGCGGCCCGGAATCCCTTTCAAACTTTTTCACTATCTATCCTGCACACCGAAAATGCCGAAACGCGAGGCTACGGGTTAGATAACTGCGTGGCGAGGCTACAGGTTAGATAGTAGAATGACTGAATAATGATAGTGGAATCCTCTATAAGAATTATTTTCTCTTCCGTTCACAGATTATTTGAGGCTTGTTCGTTGACTTTCTGAAGGTAAAATGCTATAATAATGCTACTGTTATGACTGTGTTTTGCCAGAGATCATGACTTTGAATTGAGGTGTACGATGAGTATTGCAAATGAAATTAAGGACATTCGGCAGAGTTGCTTTTTCAGTCAGAACTCTTTTGCCGAAGAACTCGGTGTTTCATACTCTACTGTTAATCGTTGGGAAACCGGGAAGACCGTTCCCAATTGCTCAATGATGAGAAAAATAGTAGATTTTTGTAAGAAGCACGATCTGGATTACCAGAAAGTCGATGAGGCTTGGAAGGAGATAAAAAATGGCGTTGACCCATATTGACTGTTTCAGCGGACCAGGTGGAATATGTACTGGTTTACACGCTGCCGGTTTTGAAACGCTGATTGCTATAGAATTCATAAAAAGCTGTGTTGATACGTACTCTGCTAATCACCCAGAGGTTCATGTTATCCATTCAGATATCCGCGATGTAACTGCAGAGCAGATTTTACCTTATATTCCCGAAAACGGTGTCGATTTAGTAACCTCAGGAATGCCGTGTGAAACATTCTCTACTGCGGGAAATTCATCTCGTGCCGCGTATGACGATAGGCAGTTCTTGTTCCGAGAAGGAATTAGAATTGCAAAAATAGCAAATGCGAGAATGATTCTATTTGAGAATGTTCCAATGATTACAACTAAGCGTATTGCGAAAGATTCCAAAAAGCTGGTTCTTGATGTGCTGAAGGAGGAACTGGCAGAAGCGGGATACAAAAACTACAAACAGTTCATCATTGATGCTGAAAAATATGGAGTTCCTCAAAAAAGAAAGCGTTTCTTTATCTTGGCATCGAAAGAACCTACAGATGAAATCTCAGCACCGAAACCAACAACATCAGTAGATGTTACCGTCGAAGATGCCTTTTGCGACATTCCTCCCGTAGAAGCAAACACTTGGACAGAGAATCCGAACTATCTTCCTGGTAAGTCATCTGCGTACACGAGACTAATGCAAGATGATCATTTCTGGAGAAGAGAAACCAAGGAACACAAACTCCTGAATCATCTTCCGATGAACCATAGAGCTTATATTATTGAGCGCTTTCATATACTCCGGCAGGGAGAAGGACTCAAAGGTCTTTTTGCTCGGCTTGAGCCAGATGAGTTAGAGTCTTTGCAAAAAAGGAAAGTTGTTCCAAAGGTTGTCTATGTAAAGAGAAACTACCGGCTGCGATGGGATGAGGCAAGCCCAACGGTAACCAGTCATGCTTTGGATGAATTTGTACATCCAGAACAGGACAGAGCCCTTACAGTTCGTGAGTGCGCACGGTTGCAGAGTTTCCCGGATTCATATGATTTTGTCGGGGGTCCCTACTTAGTTGCCCACGACGATCGTTCTCAACAAGATAAGTATGAGCAAATAGGTGACGCCGTACCGCCTTTAGTTGCCTACGCCTGGGGAATGCACATCAGAGAAATACTACATAAATAAGGAATCGGAGTCAGTGTGATTACTGGCTCCGATTATTATTAATCAAATAGATGTTCAGATTCGTGGAAGTACTCGCCGAATTCTTTGACGTGAATCTTGGGGAATCTATCATTTAGCTCTCTGTATTTTTCAGGCATATCAAGATAGTATGCACGTGTAATCTGAGCCACAAAGAGTTGATAATTCATCCACTGGTTTGGGACGCAGGTAATATCAATAGACATATTCTTCCCCAGATTAGTTTCTCCTATGCATGTAAGAAGGCAAAAGAAGCGGCCCACTCCAAATGCACCATCCAGTATCCTTTGCTGTGCCCACACCTCAACGACCCGCTCACGTGTGGAGGTTTTCACAGGAATATGTAATTTGGGTCTACCTGGTCCAAGATTAAAGATAAAATCTGTTGGTAAGGAAATGGATTCTCCATCCAATTCAACCGCATTCATCTGCGTGGATGGGTTTATCCCAAGATGTCTTGCATAAAGATGCCCAATCAGTTTTTCAAAATATGCGCCAGCATTATTCTTTAGTCCCGGAAGCGTGTCAGCACAAGTGCAGTAATTCATCGCAATTACATAAAGTGCAGTTGTTATATCTCTGGCAGGCTGATTTGCAATTGTTTGAGAAGAAACATTTTCCCAAAACACATCCACTTTAGAATTGCCATCTGCATCTGTAGAGATGCCCTCGTTATATAGATCAATATTGACCGGGCGAGACTTCTTTCCATTATTGTGCGAAAAAAGGACATAGTTTTTCCCTCGAGCAGTTGCATTACTGGTTAAGGGAAGTCTCTGCATCGCACTCGCTTCAACTTGACATAGGTCATTGATTTCTTTAAACAATGCCGTTATACCGGGATCAAGTGGTGATGCGCTGAACAGTCGTTTCATGGCATCAAACTTGGATTGTATGGTTCTTCCATCTGGCATTTTGATATACCTCACTTTCAGCCTTAATCACATTATTAATCGTCTACGGTTTCAAGAATATCTTCGATGTGGCAGTTCAGCGTTTCACAGATTTTTAGAAGCACATCCGTTGTAATATTGGCCCCCTTGCCGAGTTTCGCAATGGACGCAGCGCTAACGCCGGCCGCCTCTTTTAAATCCATCTTTGTCATGTTCTTGTCGATCAACAGTTTCCACAGTTTGTTGTAACTGATTCGCATTTTGATACCTCCGTGTATGCTTATTTCACATCGTTCAAGAATCCATATCTGCCGGCTTCGAGTCCCTTGGTAAAGGTGATGACATTTGCGCCGGAACCTTCATAATCAAGAGCGGGAATATGCATCATATTTTCAAGGATAATTATCTGCCCGTCGCTCTGGTGATTGATGAAATACTTGAAAAGCGCAGTTCTCATGCTTTCCGGCGCAGCGTCCGTTACGCCCTGGTCAAGTCCAAGCAACGGCGTATCGATTACCACGAAGCCGGGATTGTATTTTGCGTACGCCTCCATGTACCGACGGAATGTGAGTGCAACGACAGTATTGAGATAAGAGCAGTACCCCTGCCCGTGAATATCTGCCTTTTTGTGACCGTTTACTTCAACATCAAAATCCTTCATGTTGAACCGTGCCGTGGTTAGATTGTCATAGGCACATTCGATCAAGGCGTCTTTCAGCATCTGATCGATCCGCTCTTGGAATTCATCGCCAAAGTATTCTTTGGGGTGATACTCGATTTGTGTTTCGTCCTCGCTGGGAAGCTCTCTCAAATCCGTTTCCCAACTGGAAGCAAAATCATCGATAACGCTGAGTTCCTGTTTTATCTGAATGAATGCGCGGTAACGTTCAAGGATTCCCGCAATGCATCTGCCTTCGGCTGCAGCTCGTTTTCGATCATGGCTTCGATGCTGTCGCGCTTTGCCTGAAGCTCCTTCAGAGCCGCCTCGATTTCAGCCTTTTCCGCTTCGAGGTCTTTTTCTGTTTCGGCAAGACCGTCCATCTGAAGGGTTATTCTGTCAAGTTCAGCCTGTGCAGAATCAATATATGATTTCTTGTCCCGAGAAGGCAGTTTGCCATCGCAGAACGGGCACACCTGGTTCTTCGGGACGTGTCCCATCTCGACTTCGCCGTTAACGATAAAAGAAAGCCTCTTCACATCAGAAACATACTGCGTTCTGAGGGCTGCGTAGCGTGACTTCAGAAGGTCGCATTCGGCGGCGCGACTTTGTAACCGCAGAATCTGTCCGAGCAGTTCACGGCTCTGATCAACGGCCGCGGAGATTTGAGTCTCCGTGCTTTGAAGGCTGTTAATGATGTCCTGCATCGTCTGTTCAACATCGACACCATCAAAGGCACTCAAACTTTCAAGCAACCCTTTGCGCTTATCCGTAACAGCCTGTATTTTTCTGTTGACATATTCTTCGACTGCCTTTTTCCGGGCGACGCGTATTTCTTTTTTTGTTTGAGCATCCGCTTCGCCGAAATCCTGTCCGAACAGCAGATACAGCAACGCCGAAAGCAAGGCGGTACGATCCGTGGCCTGTTCCGGCTCGATGATGGATTTCTCCTTTGCAATATCGGCTACATGGAACAACAGCACATGAAGGAATGTACGCCAGGTCAGCCGCTTCTTTTCAAAATTCTTATTCTTTATAACGAAGTGTTCACCCTCTATCCCGATTGAGTCCAGAAGTAGATCACTCAATATGGGGAGAGGGTCTTTTTTGTTTGTAGGCTTTAAATCGTATTTACCGCTTTCAAAGCCGGGAACGTCGGTGACAACATCGACCTGGTTTTTGCCCAAAACACGCGTGATTGTAATGTTGCCCTTGCCCGTATGAAGGGAGATTTCAATGGTATCATATCCGAGGCTTTCATCAAAAGGCTTCGCCTTACTGCCAAAGCAGAAATCGATGCACTTGATGATGCAGGTCTTGCCGGTATTCGATCTCCCTTGAATGATGTTCAATCCGGGGCGGAGGTCGATTACAGAATCGGTTTTGCCGCTGCCTTTAGCGACCACCTTGGTAATATAGAATTCTCCCATCGCTACCTCCTTAACGACTGCACGGCTTTGCCGCTGATTTCTTTCAAAATTGCCGAGTCACTTTTCCGGGCATATTTTTTATGTACGGTTTCTGCGATAGCTAAATACTGATCTTTGTAATCGGATTCAAGGGTTCCGATATACTTGCGTCCGGCTGCGGTCAGCTTGTACAGGAAACCTCCTTCAGTTCGATTGACGGCGATAAGCCCATCCAGTACAAACATCTTGATGCCTTCCGAACATACAGCCCGCTTGGAGGATAGTTCGCTGAAGCTGTAACTGTTATCTCCGTGCAGGTTCCGATCAGATACTTCAAAATCTTTTCCGTATATGGTCATAAAGTCGTATGCTGAAAGGCGGTCAATTGTCATACCACCGGAACGAATGATGGAGAGAACAAGCATCGCACGTAGCCCGGTTTCAAACGGAGTGTTGAAAAGATCATTCATCGATATTCACCCACGATTTAATCGTCCCGTCATTCACCAGGATATGGCAGATGCCTTTCTTTTCAAGATTTGCTATCAGACCGATTATGTTCATAAACGAGGATTTTGAAAGCGTAATGTTTGTAACCTTATCAAGTACTGCGAGGAGGCGGTCGTATCCGCTTGTGTGGCGATCATCATAGAGTGTGTCAGAAATGCCATCATAAGCATCCGTTTTTAGCGCCTGAAACTGTTTATCGCCGTCAGAAAAGACCTCACGCACCGAACGATGGACGCTTTCTGCGCTATAGTAGGCTTTGCGCTGTTCTGCAAAGTTTCTGCGAAGGGTGTTGGACAAGGTTCCTATTGTGTCTGGCGTCACGACACCGTTGATTTTTTCTGCGTACACTTCGCACAGCGCGTTTACATACGGAAGCTCCTGCGGGGAAATACTGCTCTGCGGCGTAAGCTGAACCGGCAGTTTAACCTCTTCGGTTCCGAGGTAAATGATCCGGGTTGTGCTGTCATATCTGGTTGGCGTGAGGGGGACGAAGGGAACGCCGTTCTCGTCCTCGGTAGGAGAACCTTGATTCTCAATAACTGTAACATTCAAATTCTCTACATGATCCGCATGAACCGAACGATCCCCATACTGATTCACTTGAGTAATCGATGCACCGGCAGACGGGACTGCCGGAACAGATCCCTTTTGTATTTCATTTGCCATACGCATTACCTCCGTTACAGTTTCAAATTCTCGACGTGATCAATGTGAACGGGATGATCCCCATATTGATTTACTATGGTTTGATGTACAACTTTTTTATCCACCGTTGCGGCACCTGATGGATCTTCGCCATCCACGACCTCCGCTTCGGCACTATCGGACTCATCTTCGGATGAATCCGCCTTTTTATTATTCCGCCGTATTTGTTCGGCGAGCTGATGTTCAGCGGCTCCGAAAACTTCTGCCATTATTCGACCGGTGTTTAAAATGGCATTATCAATTACTTCACGATCAGTTGGCTCCTCTTGCGTAGCATCTGCAGGATTTAGTAAAGAAGCGTCTGTAGTAGGAACGGAGAGGTCTGTATCAATGTTTATTGCTGAAATCACGCTCCCGATATCGCTATTGAATTTCCATTCGGTGTTAGAACCTGCCTGAGAATACCAAGCAGTAAAAGTTGCTTTGCCGGATTCGCAATCAGGACAATTGCATATGACGTAATTTATTACACTCAATAGAAACGGCAACAGCATAATCTGCTGTGCTTCATGTAGCTGTTTTACCGGAATACAATCGGAATGGCTGACCGCTATTAAGGTTTCGCCATCGACAGACGTATCTTTCTGCATTGTTTCAATCAAAGCTGAAACCAACCACACGCACTTATCCTTATTCAAATATCTCTCTATAAACCCTGCTGTCCGCTTGAGGAGGCAGGGCTTATTTGTTTGATACAGATTTTGAAATGCGGAGCGTGTGGCTGCTTTTGTAAAAGGAACATAGTCGCCGGTGCTGTCATCGCATTTTTTAAAGTTGGTCGCGCACTTGTTCAGAGTCGTCCCTGCAACCGAAGAGAAGTCTTCACCTGTGACTATGTAGATAAGTCCGGCGTAAACACCGGGAATCGTTAAACCGTCTGATCCGCCGTTCAGCTTATTTCTCGCCTTCTGGCGCGGCTTTCTTGCTTCGAGCAGCAGGTCGAAGAGAATACCTCCGCAAAGGTGTGGCACCGGATTTGGGGTCATCTCTATAACCTCCTTCAAAATTAGTAACCTTACACCGCCTTAGTAACCTCAAAGAGCTATTTTGTGATGTTGACAGGAACCTTATCTACTTTAGGGTTTTAGTTGTAGATGAGGCGAAGGCGGTAATGGGGAGAAATCCGAGATTTACACTTCATCCAGTATAACACAAAAGTGTGAAAAATTCTACCCCTTTTACAGAATTCGTTTCTGCGGATGTGAAATTCCCCTCATCAATTATGAAAATAACATTCGGAGGCAATATCATGACCAGACTGGATTGGCAGATAAACATCGAAAACATGGCCGGGAGTGTAGCGGCGAAGTACGGCAATTCGGTGGTGGCGTCGGTGTTCAGACGGTACGACGCGACCTGCTTTGAGGATCTGAACCCCGCTTACTACAGCGAGGTCTTCGGGGATCTGATGCAAATCGACGAGGATGGTTAAGCGCCGACGCAGACCCACCTCCGCTTAACCTTATATATGTTTGAACGTCGAGCTGACGGCACGGGTGCCGCGCTGTCACCTGGGCGCTCAAAGCCCAAATAATACATCTCGAAGTCGAGTGCGCATTAGACGGCGGGATGCAATAGCGAGTTCAGGACACGGTGATGAAGACCGTGTTTGGAGACCGAATTGCACCCACCTTAGTTTCTTGCGCTCTTTTTTTCGGAACGGGGCCTGTGTGGATTCGGAAAACGCAGGCTCCTTTTGCATTCCGCTGTCGGTCCACCCGCAGAAAGGAATGCAAAAATATGAAACTGAGAATCCGTTATGACGAAGCCTACCAGGTGCTTGACCTGGACGAGCAGGCAACAGAACAGCTGTGGGTCTCCCTTGACCTTGAGGGTGAGGGACTCACGCAGGAAGAGCGTGAGAAGCGTATCCAGGAAGCCTTCGACGCGAAGTACAACCGCCCGGAATACAACAACTGGCGCAAGCTGAACCGCCACAGGGGCGAGTCGAAGGCGAAACCCGGCAAGGACGAGACCGAGGACGATATCGACTCCTCCGAACCGCTCATGAGCGAAGTCGCTGATGACCGTATCTTCCGGCAGGACGAACTTTCCCGCGAGGAGCGGGAGCAGCATGAAGCTATCTGCGAGTGGGTCCGCAGTGTACTGGCGGACAAGCCCAAGTGGGCGGAGGCGTTTGTCGCGGTACATATGGACGGTGTGCCTACGAAGGATTACGCGGCTTCCCTCGGTGTCGACCCCACTACGGTGACGCACTGGCTGCGCCGCGCAGAAAAAAAGTTGAGGGAAAATTATAAAAACCGTCAGTTTTGACCTCCTGCCGAGGCTACCCGTTAGAGGGTGACCTCGGCAAATCTTTACAAGGAGGTCGTTTGAATGAGAAACGATACGAAAAATCAGAAGCCGTTCCGTCCGCTCGTTTACATCTGCTCCCCGTTCTCCGGGGACGTGGACGGCAACACGGAACGCACCAGGCAGTTCTGCCGTTTTGCGCTGGAGAACGGACAGATCCCGCTTGCGCCGCACCTTATGTTTCCGCAGTTCGTAAATGACTCCGACCCGGAAGAGCGTGACCTTGCCCTGTTCATGGACGTCGTGCTGATGGGCAAGTGCCAGGAGGTGTGGGTGTTCGGCGACGTAATCTCGGAAGGCATGGGTGTGGAGATCGAGACGGCGAAGCGCCGCAGACAGCCGATACGGTATTTCAATGAAAACTGCGAGGAGGTAACGGCATGAACGGACTGAAAGCAATCGAGACCGAATACAAGGGATACCGCTTCCGTTCCCGCCTTGAGGCGCGGTGGGCCGTGTTCTTCGATGCCTGCGGGGTCAAATGGGAATATGAGCCGGAGGGCTATGACCTCGGTGACGGCACATATTATCTGCCGGACTTCCTGCTCCACGGCGTGACGGTAAACCATGCCACCTACGCTGAAAACTGCGATATCTACGTTGAGGTCAAAGGGCAGATGAACGATGCCGATGCGGACAAGATCAAACGGTTCGCCGAGGCGGGTATGCCGGAGGACGGTATGTGCGGTCTGTCAAAGACTCCCGTCCTTGTGGTCGGCAACATCCCCTGGGGCGAGACCTTCTACGGTCTGCTCGATGATATCCAAAGTGAAGCGTACAACGATCACCACGGGTGGCCGAACTACTATAACTTTGAAACCATCGACGGTGACTACTTCGCCGCATATCCCGGCATCGACAGAAACGGCGGTTTTCAGCTGTTCGGAGACGATTCCGGCTATCTCGGTGACATGAACCGCGGCGCGACGCTGAAAGCCTATGCCGCTGCAAGGCAGGCAAGATTTGAATACGGCGAAACGCCGCGAGTAAGGAGGTTCAGATGATGAAGCCTGTTTTGATTACGAAAGAAGAATACGGACAGTTCTGCTACAACAAAATCAAGCCCGTTCCGGTACTGGACGAGATTCATCTTCAAGCTGACGAGTGGCATCGTCTTCAGGAGGCATTTAATGACGGCGGTGTGCCGTATATCCTGGATTATCTGACACATCCCGCCTTACCTTCGTTCCGTCTTGTACTCGAAAGCACAGGAGAATGGCCGCTCATGAACATCAGCGTGATTCCGCCGGATTTATGTGGTGTTAAGGGCTGGTATTTGAAGGATGGCGGATATGCCAAAGCAGCAATGTGCGTCAGAATCTCCTCGCCGGGTATTCCTTCGGAGGTCATTGTGGCGCTCGGCGGAGACTATGATGAGATCCTCGGCAGATACATTTTCTTTTCAGACTTCGTCGTTCATAAGCCGGATTGTGTTCCCGGCAATATGGCGTGCGGTTTGGCATGGCAGGCTTTCTATATCGTACAGGACATCCTGACAAACAGACCGGAAATCCTTCGATATAAAACAATGATCCGCCGTCAGGAAAACCACGGCAAGGGCAAAAGCCACAACCACCGCCATAAGACCAAGGCGGTCAAGATCATCACGATTGACCCGGACGGACTTGAATCCTGTCTGCGTTCAATCAACGGCAGAAAATGCACCTGCCCATGCTGGGGTGTGATCGGTCATTGGCGTCAGTATAAGTCCGGCAAGCGGGTATGGGTTAATGCCTATCTGAAAGGATCGGAACGCGCCAATGCCGGGAAATACGTGAAAAAGGAATACGAACTTTATATAGACGGAGGTGACTGTAATGCGTGATCTTGCCATTTCCTACGGCAACAGCCGGCAGGCGAAAAAGTGGGTGAACAAGACCATCACCTTTGATGCTCTGAAGGAGCGGCTGAAGACGACCATCCGCACAACGGAATCCGCCGAAGAATACGCGAAAATGTCCAAGGCGCAGAGGGACGCCGCGAAAGACCACGGCGGCTTTGTGGGCGGAACGCTGAAAGGCGGCCGCCGCAAGATCGACACCGTGGAGCTGCGTTCCATGATTGCCCTGGACGGCGACCGCATCGACAAAGCCTTCCTCGATAATTACGAAACCATCGCGCCGTATACCTCCGTGCTGTACACCACCCACAGCAGCACGGAGGATTCTCCACGTGTCCGCATTATTTTCCCCATGACCCGCGACGTCTCCTCCGAGGAATTCGTGGCGGTATCCCGCTACGTGGCGCAGGCGCTCGGCATCGACTTTTTCGACGAGTGCAGCTATCAGCCGAATCAGCTGATGTACTGGCCGTCTACGCCGCAGAACGGAGTGTTCGTATATAAAGAAACAGATAAAGGGTGGCTCGACCCGGACACGATCCTGACCGCACACCCGGAATGGACGGATCCCACACGGCTTCCGACCTCCTCCCGCGAGAGCAAGGCGAACACGGTCACACAGCAGAAGGTGCAGGATCCGCTGTCGAAGGACGGCGTGGTCGGTCTGTTCAACAGGGTCTTCTTCCCTGTGACGAAGGCGCTGGAGGCGTTCCTCTCCGACATCTATGAGCCGACCGACAATCCGAACCGCTGGCATCTGATCGAGTCGCGCAGCATCGCCGGCGTGGAGATCAAGGAGGACAGATTCGTTTACAGCCACCACGCCAAGGATCCCGCGTACCTCAAGCTCTGCAACGCATTTGACATCGTCCGCATCCACAAGTTCGGCGACGATGACGACAAAACTTCCTTCCGCGCCATGTGCGACTTCGCCATGCAGCAGGAGGACGTGAAGCTGCTTGCCGCCAACGAGCGCCTTGCCGAAGCGGAGGCGGACTTCACCGCCGGGGACGATGACTGGAAGAAACGGCTCAAATATCAGCCGCGGACGAGCCTGCTCGAAAACAGCGTGTACAACCTCAATCTGATCCTCGCCAACGACCCGGACTTCCGCAACTTCGCCTTCAATGACATGGCGAACCGCATCCAGGTCACGGGGCCTTTGCCGTGGGATCGGCCGAAGGGCAACCAGTTCTGGCGCGACGCGGACACGGCGCAGCTCAAGTCCATCATCGACATCCGCTATCTGCCGTTTTCGAGCCGGAACCACGATGTCGCGTTCACGAAAGCCGCCGACGACAGGCACTTCCACCCCGTGAGGGACTACCTCGACAGCCTTCCCGCCTGGGACGGCGTAAAGCGCGTGGAGACCCTTTTCATCAAATATCTGAAAGCCGACGATACCGACTACGTCCGCGCCGTGACCAGAAAGACCTTCGCTGCGGCGGTGGCGCGTATCTACGTCCCCGGCATCAAGTTCGACTGCGTTCCCGTGCTTGACGGCGACCAGGGCATCGGCAAAAGTACCATCGTCAAAGACCTCGTCACGTCCGAATACTACTCCGAAACCCTGTCGCTGACCGACATGGACGACAAGTCCGGCGCGGAGAAACTGCAGGGGTTCTGGGTCATCGAGATCGGCGAGCTTGCCGGCATGAAGAAGGCTGACATCGAGAAGGTCAAGGCGTTCCTCTCCACTTCCGATGACAAGTACCGCCCCTCATACGGCAAGGTGGTCGAAAGCCATCCGCGCCAGTGCGTCATCATCGCTACGGTCAACGGCGAGAGAGGGTATCTGCGCGACATCACCGGCAACCGCCGCTTCTGGATCATCAAGGTGCATCAGAAGAGGCAGAAAAAAGCCTGGAGCTTCGATGAGGATTTCCGGGCGCAGTTCTGGGCGGAGGCAAAGGCGATATGGCAGTCCGGCGAGACGCTTTATCTGGAGGGCGGCATCCTTGACGACGCGGAAGAGGCGCAGCGCGGCGCTATGGAGGCGGACGAGCGCGTCGGCATCATCGAGGAGTACCTCAACACGCCGCTGCCGGACGGCTGGGACGATATGGATCTGTACGCCCGCCGGAGCTATCTCAGCGGCACGGAGTTCGGCACTCCAGAACACAAGGGAAAGACAGTCCGCGCGGAGGTCAGCAATGCGGAGATATGGTGCGAGTGCTTCGGCAAGTCGAAGGAGGATCTGAAGCCTTCCGACAGCTACGCCATTGCCGCCATGATGTCCCAGGTTCCCGGGTGGGAGCGAACCGAACGGATCAGGCGTCAGCCTCTGTACGGCAGGCAGCGTCTGTACGTCAGAAGCACGTAACGAACACGCACGACACAACCATTTCCCCTTATATTCAAAACGGCTTTTACAAAACCGGAAGCAGAAACCGTGAGCGCGAACACGCGCGTAGTAAATATAGGGGGAAAGTTGTGCCTGCTGTGACCTGTGACAGACGGAGGCAGACAGTGAATGAAAAGACTATCGAGAGAAAACTCGTAAAAACGGCGAAAAAAATGGGAGGTATCGCGCTGAAGTTCGTATCTCCCGGCTTTGACGGAGTGCCGGACCGTATCGTTCTCTTTCCCGGAGGCTGTGCCGGGTTTGTGGAACTGAAAAGCCCCGGCAGAACCATGCGTCCCCTGCAGGTCAGACGGAAGAGGCAGCTGGAAAGCCTCGGCTTCAAGGTCTTCTGCGTGGACGGGACGGAACAGATCGAGGAGGTACTCAATGCGATACGAACCCCATGAATATCAGACATACGCGACGCGGTTCATCCTGTCGCACCCCATAGCGGCGGTTCTGCTTGAAATGGGTCTCGGCAAGAGCGTGATCACGCTGACGGCGCTTTACGACCTGTGTCTCGACAGCTTCCTTATACGGAAAGTGCTTGTGATCGCCCCGCTGCGGGTGGCGCGGGACACCTGGCCTTCGGAAATAAGGAAATGGGATCACCTGGACGGACTGACGTATTCCGTCGCGGTCGGAACGGAGGCAGAACGGAAAGCGGCGCTCATGCAGAAGGCTTCCGTGTACATCATCAACCGCGAGAACGTGGACTGGCTCGTGAACAAAAGCGGTCTGCCGTTCGATTTCGACATGATCGTCATCGACGAGCTTTCGTCCTTCAAATCGTGGCAGGCGAAGCGGTTCAAAAGCCTTCTGAAGGTCAGGCCGCACGTAAAGCGCGTTGTGGGACTGACGGGAACGCCGTCGTCGAACGGACTCATGGATCTGTGGGCGCAGTTCCGTCTGCTCGATCTCGGAAAACGGCTCGGACGGTACATCACGCATTACCGGAACGCCTTCTTCACCCCGGACAAGCGGAACGGCGAGGTCGTGTTCAGCTACAAGCCTCTCCCCGGCGCGGAGGAACGGATATACGCGCAGATATCGGATATAACGATCAGCATGAAATCCTGTGACTACCTCAAACTGCCGGAATGCGTCATAAACGCCGTCCCCGTTTATATGAACGAACAGGAACAGGCCGTATACGACACTTTCAAAGAGGATATGACGGCAAAAATCAGAGGCAAGGAGATCGACGCAGCCAACGCCGCCGTTCTCGCCGGCAAGCTGCTCCAGATGGCGAACGGCGCGGTCTATGACGAGGATAAAAACAGCCATTACATCCATGACCGCAAACTCGACGCCCTGGAGGATCTCATTGAAGGCGCGAACGGCAAGCCCGTGCTGATCGCCTACTGGTATCAGCATGACGCGGAGCGGATAAAGGCGAGATTCCCTGTGAGGGAGATAAAGACATCGAAGGATATCGATGACTGGAATGCGGGAAGGATTTCTGCGGCGGTCATCCACCCGGCCTCGGCGGGACACGGTCTGAATCTCCAGTCCGGCGGTTCCACGCTCATATGGTTCGGTCTCACATGGAGCCTTGAGCTGTATCAGCAGACGAACGCCCGCCTTCACCGCCAGGGACAGAAGGATACGGTCATTATCCATCATATAATCACCGCCGGCACGATCGACGAGGACGTCATGAAGGCGCTCCGCAAAAAGGAGCGGACACAGAACGCGCTCATCGACGCAGTCAAGGCGAATCTGGGGGATTCTGTATGACCGACCCCTGGGAAAGCCTCGCAAACGCGATCGTCCTGCAGGCTGTGAAGGATTACCGCGAAGCGAGAAAAAAGCACAGAAAACGGCCGAAGAACGAAGACGCGAAGCTCATGATAGCGGATTGTGAGGCATTCTTCCGTTCCGACTGGTTCAGGGATCTCACCGAACTCGACGGCGAGATGCTGTTACGGAAATTACAGGAGGAAGAAATATGACATCAAAAGAATACCTCAGACAGGCCTACCGTCTCGACCACCGGATCAATTCCGACATCGAGGAGATGGAGCGTCTGCGCGATATGGCGGGAAGCGTCTCCTCTCCAAGCCTGGAGGAGCGGCATAATCCGAACCGTCCCACGGAAGCGCCCTTTGTGCGGTGCATCATGCGGGTCATGGAACTGGAGGAGAAAATCAACGCCGAGATCGACAGGCTCGTTGCGCTGAAGGAGCAGATGCGCGGCGTCATCGACACTGTTCGCGACAAGGACGAACAGATGGTTCTCCGATACCGCTATATCCACAACATGACCTGGGAGCAGATCGGGGACGAACTCCACGCCGACAAATCCACGGTCAGACGGTGGCACGGCTCCGCCCTGCAGCACGTCATCATGCCGGAAGACCCAATCGTTATCTGAAACATGCAACGGTTTAAGCACCTTTGAGCAGAGATAAGCACCCACCGTTTATGTTATGATATAATCAGCGAAAAGCAGAATGAACCGAGCCTCATGGGGTCTTCCCCGTGGGGCTTTTCTCATGCGCGGAAACGGAGGAAAGCTATGGGCTACAGACAGGTGGGCTGGCTCGAACAGTGCTGGTACATCATCAGATACAAGCTCCGTGAATTGTTCCGCAGACGGAGGTGACGCCATGCCGAGAAAACCACGCAGGCCATGCGGTCACCCCGGCTGTCCGAGGCTTGCCGTTGAGGGCGGTCAGTACTGCGAGGAGCATACGAAGACGGAGCGCGACCGCTACAACAGATACGAACGCGCCCCGGACATAAACAAGAAGTACGGCAGAGCCTGGAAAAGAATCCGTGACCGCTACGCGGCGGCGCATCCCCTCTGTGAGATGTGCCTCAAGGAAGGGCGGCTGACCCCTGTGGAGGAAGTCCATCATATTCTTCCCATCTCACAGGGCGGCGACCACAGGCAGAGCAATCTGATGAGCCTCTGCCAGTCCTGCCACACGAAACTGCACCGCGAACTGGGCGACCGGTAGGGGCGGTCAAATCTCTGCGGCTGTGTCCTCGGGCAGCGGCCTGGGGTCACGTGCGCGAAAAAAGCGATTTCAAAAGGGTAATTAAAGGTCCCGGCGCATTGGAGGTGAGAAAGTGCCGACAAAATCCAACAACACAGGCGGGCGCGGAGGCGCGAGACCCGGTGCGGGAAGGAAGAAAACCGCTGTCAAAGAGAAAGCCGAAAACGGCAATCCCGGCGGCAGACGGCTTGAAGTCCTGGATATTCCCGAAGTCGAGGGTGTCGATATGCCGAAGCCCCATGATTTTCTCTCAGCCGAACAGCGGGACGGAAGTCAGCTGCAGGCGGAAGAGATCTATACCGAGACCTGGGAGTGGCTGAAGAAGATCGGCTGCGCCTCAAAAGTCTCGCCCCAACTTCTGGAGCGGTACGCCATGTGTTCGGCGCGGTGGATACAGTGCGAGGAGATGACCAACAAGATGGGCTTCCTCTCCAAGCATCCCACTACGCAGAAACCGATACCGTCTCCATTCATCAATATCGGCATCAACTACATGAACCAGGCCGTGCGGCTGTGGAACGAGATCTTCCAGATCGTGAAGGAAAACTGCTCCACGGACTACGGCGAGGTCTCCCCGCAGGACGACCTCATGGAAAGATTGCTTCGGGCAAGGAAAGGATGAAGATCATGTTTGAAAAAGTAAATCCCTCGCACCCCGACAAGGTGGCCGACCGCATTGCCGGTGCGCTTGTCGACCTGGCTTATACAAAAGAGGAAAAGCCGAAGATCGCCGTGGAGGTTCTGATCGGCCACGGAGTCTGCAATATCATCGCGGAGACCTCTGTCCATATTACGGATGAAGAGGCGGCTGCCATCGTTCACCGCATTGCCGGAGAGCGTATTCTGTCGAATTATGTCGAAGTCCCGCAGGATGCGCATCTCGCCGACAACCAGGCGGACGGGATCCACTGCGGCGACAACGGCATCTTTAAGGGGATGCCCGTCACAGCGGAACAGCGCCGGCTGACGGACATCGCAAAGTTCCTTTACGGCGTATACGGCTGCGACGGCAAGTACATCCTTGACTGCGACAGGCTCATCATCTGCCAGAGCAATGCGGAAAGCGGCCATCTGCGCGAGACCTACCCGGATGCCGAGGTCAATCCCCTGGGCGACTGGACCGGCGGCACGGACGTGGATACCGGCGCGACGAACAGAATGCTCGGCTCGGACATGGCGGATTCCGTTACGGGCGGCGGTCTGCACGGCAAGGATCTGTCGAAAGCCGACGTCAGCGTGAATGTGTACGCATGGCTGAAAGCACAGGAAACGAGACAGCCCGTGGAACTGTGCTGCGCCATCGGCGACGATACCGTGGACGGCAGACCATATGCGGAAATCGTCGAAATCTGTCGGAACTTCATCGACAGCGTCGGCGGCTTTGAGAAGTTCGCGGAATGGGGGCTGGTGCGATGAAAACGACCACGGAAATGAAACTCGTCCCCATAGCGAAACTCGTCCCTTATGTGAATAACGCAAGAACGCACTCCCCGGAGCAGATCCTCAAACTGAGGTCTTCCCTGCGGGAGTTCGGTTTTATAAATCCCGTAATCATCGACCGCGAGTACGGCGTCATCGCCGGACACGGACGCATCCTTGCAGCGAAGGAGGAAGGCATCACGGAGGTGCCGTGCGTCTTCGCCGACCACCTTACCGAAGCCCAGAAGAAAGCGTACATCATCGCGGACAACCGCATGGCAATGGACGCGGGATGGGACGAGGAGCTTCTGCGCGTGGAGATCGAGGCACTGCAGGCGGCGGACTTCGACCCGCTGCTCACCGGCTTCGATGAAGCGGAACTCGCCGGCCTGTTTTCGGACGGCAGTGATAAAGATGTAAAGGATGACGGCTTCGACCTCACCGCCGCCCTTGAGAAGGCTTCCTTCGTGGAGCGCGGTGACGTGTGGACGGTCGGAAAGCACCGCCTCGTCTGCGGCGACGCGACAAGCGCGGATGACGTCGCTCTGCTCATGAACGGCAAGAGGGCAAACCTTCTGCTGACCGATCCTCCCTACGGAGTCTCCTTCAAAAGCTCGGACGGGCTGACCATTCAGAACGACAGCCTCAAAAACGAGGAGTTCTACACCTTCCTGCTGTCGGCGTTCAAAGCCGCGGCGGATCACATGGAGAAAGGCGGTGCGGCGTATGTGTTCCACGCCGACACCGAGGGGCTGAATTTCCGCAGGGCTTTCACCGATGCGGGCTTCCATCTCGCCGGGTGCTGCATCTGGGTCAAGGACAGTCTTGTCCTCGGACGCTCGGATTATCAGTGGCAGCATGAACCCGTGCTGTACGGCTTCCTTCAGAACGGAAAGCACGCCTGGTACTCCGACCGCAAGCAGACGACGGTATGGCAGTTCGCCAAGCCGAAACACAACGAAAACCATCCGACCTCCAAGCCGCTCGACCTTCTCGGCTATCCCATCGGCAACTCCACCCAGGAAAATGCCGTCATACTGGATACCTTCGGCGGCAGCGGCAGCACGATGATGGCGTGTGAGCAGATGAACCGCGTCTGCCATATGATGGAACTCGATGAAAAATACGCATCCGTTATCCTACGCAGGGCTGTCGAAAACGGCATTGCCCCGGAGGATATTTTTGTGGAGCGCGGCGGTGAAACGATCCCGTACTCCGACCTTGTAAAGGAGGTCGCTGCCGATGAGTGAACATCTGACGCTCGGCAGCCTGTTTGACGGCTCCGGCGGCTTTCCGCTGGGCGGACTGATCTCCGGCATAGAGCCTCTGTGGGCTTCGGAGATCGAGCCGTTTCCAATCCGCGTGACCACAAAACGGCTGCCTTTCATGAAACACTACGGTGACGTATCGAAACTGGACGGCGCGAAACTGCCGCCCGTGGATATCATCACGTTCGGAAGTCCGTGCCAGGACATGAGCGTGGCCGGACGGAGGGCGGGTCTGGACGGCTCCCGCTCGAACCTTTTCTATGAAGCCGTCCGAATCGCGAAAGAAATGAGGGAAGCTACCAATGGACGATATCCGACCTGGCTGTGCTGGGAAAACGTGCCCGGTGCCTTCTCGTCGAACGGCGGCAGCGACTTCAAAGCCGTCCTCGACGAGATCCGCAAAATCAAAGACCCCGAAGCTGATACTCCTCGACCTGCGAGGTGGCCGAACGCCGGATGCGTCCTGGCAGACGATCACTCAATCGCATGGCGGGTATTTGATGCTCAATACTGGGGAGTCCCCCAACGCAGAAAACGCATCTACCTTGTCGCAGATCTTGCAGGTCAGCGTGCCGGAAAAATACTGTTTGAGTCAGAAGGCCTGTCTGGGTATACTCCGCAGGGCTTCCGCTCGTGGCAAGGATCTGCCGGGACTGCTGAAGAAGGCTCTCATCCGGCAGGCATCGGCACAGACGGCTACAACGGCGCAATAGATACAGTTGCCGCCACCCTCGGCGTGAACTGCGGCATGTCCACAGGTCGAAACGGGGTTATGGTTCTGGAAAATCATCCTGCCGACAGCCGTGTCACGCTATCAGACAACGGAAAGGTGCAGACGCTTACCTCCCGGATGGGGACCGGCGGCAACAACGTGCCTCTCGTCATGAAGATCCGCTGCGGATGCGAGGGCGGCGGCAAGGGTCCGCTCATCCAGACGGACAAGTCTGCAACACTTGCTACGAACAATGACCAGACGCTTTTCGTACCCGCCGTGTTCGGCATTTGCTCCAAGGACTCCAATGCCATGAAATCGGATAATCCGAACAGCGGCTTTTATAAGGCGGACACCACGCGCACGCTCGACGCGAACGGCGGCAATCCATCCTGCAACCAGGGCGGCATGGCCGTCGTGGCGCTTGAGGGCAACGGCGCGAGACCGTCCCATCAGGGCTGCGGCTATTCCGAAGAGGACGTCAGCTTCACGCTGAACGCGACGGAACAGCACGGCATCGCTTACGGCATCGACCGTGCAGCGTACAACCAGGGACAGGGCGCGAAGTTCAACCCCTGCATCGAATCCGAACTTGAGCCGCCGATGGTGGCAAGAGGCCCCGGCGCTGTAGCGCATCCCGTCTACTCCACGAGCAAGAACTCCTACCACACCACGGCGGAGGAGGATATCGTCAACACGCTTGTGGCTACGGACTATAAAGATCCGCCGACCGTGACGGAAGAACCTTACTATATCGTCCGCAGGCTGACTCCGACCGAATGCGCGAGACTCCAGGGCTTCCCTGACTGGTGGTGCGCGGATCTCGGCACGGAGAAGCCGTCCGGAGAGGACGTTGCCTTCTGGCGGGAGGTCTTTGAAACGCACCGTGCGGTCACGGGCTCCGCTTCCAAACCTAAGACGGACGCGCAGATCGTGAAGTGGCTGAAAGAACCTCACGCCGACTCTGCCGAATACAAGCTGTGGGGCAATGGCGTGGCGCTCCCGTGCGTCTGTTTCGTCCTCGCGGGGATCGTGTATTATAACCAGCTACAGAACTGATTTTTCTACAGTTATTCTACCTGCGAATACGTGAAAACCCCTTGCTATTTCGGGGCTTTAGAGTGATATATGTACTACCGAAAAAACAAGGAGGTTTTCCCGAATGGAAATCAGATTCAACGTAACGGGATCGGAGCGCAAGCGCCTGGTCCAGACCATCGCAAGGACCCTTGAGGTCAAAGCGAAGTATCTCGGAATGCCGAGCATGGCATACGAGATCGACACCTACACCGTCGACAAAGACGGCACGCTGTCCTTCAGCGACAGGAATGACACCGAAGAGGTGGAACGGCTTCTCGAAGCGGTCTTTGCAGAGGGCTTCGAGTGCGAACCCCGCGAAGGGTTCACCGGGGAAAGCGGCGCTGCGGCGGATGAAGCCGCGGGGCTTACGGTAGGCGTACCGCTCGACAAGGTGAACGCCGGCAACCTTACCAGGCTGCTTGAGGCAAAGGGCGGTCTTATCAGAAAGGCGCTGGGCGTCGAAGACATCCGCATCAAGATAAAGGACGACCGCGTGGAATTCCCCTGGTTCACGGACCTGCCTTCGCCGGATGAGGTCAAAGCGTACACGCATTTCATCGCGGCGCTCTGCGAGATGAGCAGGAACGCGGTAAGGGTGACGGCGAAGGAAAAGGAAGTCGACAACGAGAAATACGCTTTCCGCTGCTTCCTTCTGCGCCTCGGCTTCATCGGCGAGGAGTTCAAAACGGAACGGAAGATCCTGCTGAAGAACCTTTCCGGCTCCTCGGCTTTCAAGAGCGGTGCGAAAAAGGAATACGCGCCCGGTCTTGATCCGGTCCCCACGCCGGAGAACACGGTGCCTTTCGATGTGGAAGAAGCGAAAAGACGGCTGCAGGACCCCGCCGTGCAGGCGGAGATCAGGGCGATCATCAACGGAGAGGAAGGTGACGCGGAATGATGCCTTTCATTTCACAGTCTGCGCTGCTCCGGCTGCGTGAGATCTACAAACCCGGCACAAGGGTCGAACTTGTAAAAATGGACGATATCCAGGCGCCGCCTCCGGGTACGCGCGGAACCGTCCGCGGAGTCGACGACATCGGCTCGATCATGGTGAGCTGGGATACGGGCGGAAGCCTGTCGGTGGCTTACGGCGAAGACGTCTGCAGGGTGGTGAGCGAAGATGACTGACAAGGTAAAGGAACAGATCCTCGCCGTCCGGGACACGGGGCTGACCAATATGTTCGACCTCCGCGCCGTGCAGCGCATCGCGTATGAGATGGATTTCTACGAACTGGTGACTTTCATCGAGGAGGAGAAAGCCGCGTATGTGCGGTTCATCCTCACCGGCGAAACGGAATAACGTACACAGTTTCCGAGCCGGATATTTGTGCAGTATATTTCGCTGAAATGACTTGATATTCCGGGCGTTCAGAGTGATATATACACTAACAAAACGAACGGAGGACGAACCGATGACCATCAACGAAGCCATGAGAAAGTACAGACTGCCGAACCCCTCGACCCCGGAGGATCTGGAGACCGGCTGGAGCAAGGTGCTGACCTTCGGAGACAGAGTCCTGCTTGCCGGACACTACTACAACGGCGTGAACAAGCCCTGCTTCTTCGCAGCGGTTTACGAATTCCTCGACGATGAGGAGAAGCACGACTGCGAAAGCGCCGTCGGCCTATACGCGGCAAGCGAGGTCGAGTTCGAGGATGACGGACACGCCATTGCCTGGGCGATGAAGCAGTAAACAACGGTAACCGAATACCCGCGGGACATGAGCCTAACGGCTCTGTTCCTCGTTATGAAGGGTCTCGCCGACAGCGGCGGAGGCTCATTTTTTATGCTTTTCTGAAAGGAGGACGCCATGCGGAAACTGAAAAAGTACACCCCCACAAGGTTCATGGCGGAGACCTCCCGTTACGACAAGGCCGCAGCGGACTACGCGGTCATGTTCATAGAGTCCCTCTGCCACACCAAAGGCACTTGGGCGGGAAAGCCGTTCGAGCTTATCGACTGGCAGGAGCAGATCGTCCGCGACCTGTTCGGCGTTCTTAAGGAGAACGGATACCGCCAGTTCAATACGGCGTACATCGAGATTCCGAAGAAACAGGGCAAATCGGAACTGGCCGCCGCCATCGCGCTTCTCCTAACCTGCGGAGACGGCGAGGAACGCGCCGAGGTGTACGGCTGCGCCGCCGACCGCAACCAGGCGAAGATCGTCTTTGACGTCGCCGTGGATATGGTGCGGTTCTGTCCGGCGCTCTCCAAGCGCGTGAAAATACTGGAGTCGCAGAAAAAGCTCGTCTACAAGCCGACCAACAGTTCCTACCAGGTGCTGTCGGCGGACGTGGCGAACAAGCACGGCTTCAACACCCACGGCGTCATTTTCGACGAGCTGCACACGCAGCCGAACCGGAAGCTGTTCGACGTCATGCTCCAGGGCTCCGGCGACGCGAGGATGCAGCCGCTGTACTTCCTTATAACCACGGCGGGCAACGATACCAACTCCATCTGCTGGGAGGTGCATCAGAAAGCCATCGATATCCAGGAGGGGCGCAAGCACGATCCGACCTTCTACTCCGTGATATACGGGGCGAAGGAGGACGAGGACTGGACAGACCCCAAAGTGTGGAAAAAGGCGAACCCGTCCCTCGGCATCACGGTCGGCATCGACAAGGTGAAAGCCGCCTGCGAATCCGCGATACAGAACCCCGGCGAGGAGAACGCCTTCCGGCAGCTCCGCCTCAATCAGTGGGTCAAGCAGTCGGTCAGATGGATGCCGATGGAAAAATGGGACGCCTGCGCGTTTCCCGTTTCCGAGGACGACCTGGAAGGGCGTGTCTGCTACGGCGGACTCGACCTCTCCTCCACAACGGACATCACGGCGTTCGTCCTGGTGTTCCCGCCCGGAGACGAGGACGGCAGGTACGCCGTTCTTCCGTACTTCTGGGTGCCGGAGGAAACGCTCGAACAGCGTGTTCGGCGCGACCACGTTCCGTATGACCTGTGGGAGCGGCAGGGCTTTATCATGACCACGGAGGGCAATGTCGTTCACTACGGCTACATCGAAAAGTTCATCGAGAGCCGGGGCGATCGCTTCAACATCCGCGAGATCGCCTTCGACAGATGGGGCGCTGTTCAGATGGTGCAGAACCTTGAGAACATGGGCTTCACGGTAGTTCCTTTCGGACAGGGCTTCAAGGATATGTCGCCGCCCACGAAAGAGCTGATGAAGCTGACCCTTGAGCAGAAGATCGCCCACGGCGGGCATCCCGTCCTGCGGTGGATGATGGACAACATCTACATTCGCACCGACCCCGCCGGAAACATCAAGGCGGACAAGGAGAAATCAACCGAAAAGATAGACGGAGCCATAGCGACCATCATGGCTCTTGACCGCGCCATCCGGTGCGGCGCTGATTCGACCGAGAGCGTATACGATACGCGCGGTCTTTTATTTTTGTGATCGGAGGTGACGCGATATGGGTATTTTCAGCGGTCTGTTCAAATCGAGAGACAAGCCCAAAGACAGCACGGCGGGTTCCCGTTTCGCTTTTTACATGGGAGGCACGACTGCCGGCAAGACGGTGACCGAGCGGAGCGCCATGCAGATGACGGCGGTGTATTCCTGCGTCCGCATCCTCGCAGAGGCCATCGCGGGTCTGCCGGTGCATCTGTACCGCTACCGCGATGACGGCGGCAAGGAAAAAGCAGTCGACCATCCGCTGTACCGTCTGCTCCACGACGAACCGAACCCGGAGATGAGTTCCTTCGTGTTCCGGGAAACGCTGATGACGCATCTTCTGCTGTGGGGCAACGCCTACGCGCAGATCATACGCAACGGCCGCGGAGAAGTTATCGCGCTGTATCCGCTGATGCCGAACAAGATGACCGTTGACCGTGATGACAAGGGGCAGCTTTTCTACCGCTACCAGATGTCCACGGACGAGGCCGGCGGAAAAAACGAGACGGTGATCCTTTCGCCTTCGGACGTGCTGCACGTTCCGGGACTCGGCTTTGACGGTCTTGTCGGCTACAGTCCCATCGCAATGGCGAAAAACGCCATCGGTCTTGCCATCGCCACGGAGGAATACGGTAGCAAGTTCTTCGCCAACGGCGCGGCTCCGAGCGGCGTGCTTGAACATCCCGGCACGATCAAGGATCCGCAGAGGGTCCGCGAGTCCTGGATGAGCCAGTTCGGCGGTTCGCAGAACAGCGGCAAGATCGCGGTGCTTGAGGAGGGACTCAAGTACACGCCTATTTCCATATCCCCGGAGCAGGCGCAGTTTCTTGAGACGCGCAAGTTCCAGATCAACGAGATCGCCCGTATTTTCCGTGTGCCGCCGCATATGCTGGCGGATCTGGAGAAGTCGAGCTTTTCAAATATAGAACAGCAGTCACTTGAGTTCGTGAAGTATACCCTCGACCCCTGGGTGATCCGGTGGGAGCAGTCCATACAGCGGACACTTCTGTCGCCTTCGGAGAAGAAGGAATACTTCGTGAAATTCAATGTGGAAGGTCTCCTGCGCGGCGACTATCAGAGCCGTATGAACGGCTACGCCACGGCAAGGCAGAACGGCTGGATGTCCGCCAACGACATCCGCGAACTGGAAAACCTCGACCGCATCCCGGCGGAGGACGGCGGAGACCTGTACCTTATCAATGGCAATATGCTCCCGCTTGCGAATGCGGGCGCTTTTGCAGATACAAAACCCGGAAAGGAGGACCCGGATGAAGAAGTTCTGGAAATGGAAGAACAGGACGGTGACGAATCAGGCGGATCAGACGCAGACGATGGAAAGGACGCTGTTTCTCAGCGGCACCATCGCGTCCGAAAGCTGGTTTGACGACGACGTCACGCCCCAGCTCTTCAAAGACGAACTGAACGCCGGCGAGGGCGACATCGTCGTCTGGATCAACTCGCCCGGCGGCGACTGTGTTGCTGCAGCTCAGATCTACAACATGCTGATGGATTACAAGGGCAGCGTCACGGTCAAGATCGACGGCATCGCGGCTTCGGCGGCTTCGGTCATCGCTATGGCGGGAACGAAGGTGCTGGTGTCCCCGGTGTCCATGATGATGATCCACAACCCGGTCACCGTTGCGATGGGTGACGCTGCGGAGATGGAAAAAGCCATCGCCATGCTTTCCGAGGTGAAAGACAGCATCATCAACGCCTACGAGATCAAGACCAATCTTTCCCGAGCGCGTCTGTCGCACATGATGGACGCGGAGACCTGGATGGACGCTCACAAGGCCGTTGAACTCGGCTTTGCGGACGACATCCTCAAACGCGCCGAAGCGGACGAGGTCCTGGAGGATATCACGCCTCCGGCCGACAGCATCCCGTTCTCGGAAGCCGCCGTCATGAACTCCCTTATGGACAAGATCGCGGCGAAATGCAGAACCCATCCCAAGGCGGACGAGCCGCCGAAAACCAAAGCCGACTCTTTGATCGAGCGGCTCAATCTCATGAAAAACTGGAGGTAAAACATCATGAACAAACTTCTCGAAATGATCGAAAAGAGAAACCAGGCGTGGAACGCGGCGAAGTCCTTTGTTGAGCAGCGCGCCGACAAGGACGGTCTGCTTTCCGACGCCGACGCGAAGACCTATGCCGAAATGGAACAGAAGGTCAGAAACCTCAGCGTCGAGATCGAGCGCCTGCAGGCCATGGAGGCTATGGACGCCGAAATGGCGAAGCCCATCGGCACGCCCATTACCGCGAAGCCTATGAACGGTGTCGCGGATGACAAGCCCGCCGGCACGTTCCGCGCGTCCGCCGACTACAAGAACGCGATGCTCAACGCGCTCCGCACCAACTTCCGCCAGGTCAGCAACGTCCTGCAGGAAGGCATCGACGCCCAGGGCGGCTACCTCGTCCCGGAGGAGTATGACAGCCGTCTGATCGACGCCCTCACAGAGGAGAATGTCATCAGAAAGCTCGGCACCCGCATCACCACTTCCGGTGAGCATAAGATCAACATCGCAGCCACCAAGCCCGCCGCGGCATGGATCGAGGAAGGCGGCGCTCTGTCTTTCGGTGACGCTACCTTCGACCAGATCATTCTCGACGCTCACAAGCTCCACGTTGCCATCAAGGTCACCGAAGAGCTTCTGTACGACAACGCCTTCAAACTGGAGGACTACATCCTTGAAGCCTTCACAAAGGCTCTCGCCAACGCAGAAGAGGACGCCTTCATCAACGGCACGGGCGTGGGTCAGCCTCTCGGCATCCTTGCCGAAACGGGCGGCGCGGAGATCGGCGTGACTTCCGAGACCGCTCAGCCTACCGCCGATGAGGTCATCAGCCTCGTTTATTCCCTCAAGCGCCCCTACCGCAAGAACGCCGTATTCCTCACCAACGACAAGTGCCTCGCGTACCTGCGCACGCTGAAGGATCTCACCGGCCAGTATCTCTGGCAGCCGTCCCTCAAGGAGGGTGAGCCTGACCGCTTCCTCGGCTACGGCATCTACACTTCTCCGTACTTCCCGGTACCCCAGCCCGGTAAGGCCTGCGTCGCGTTCGGCGATTTCAGCTACTACAACATCGGCGACCGCGGCACCCGCTCCTTCGCCGAGCTGAAGGAACTGTTCGCCGGCAACGGTATGATCGGCTTTGTCGCCAAAGAGCGCGTCGACGGCAAGCTCGTCCTGCCCGAAGCCATCAAGCTGCTCAAGGTAGCTGAAGACTGATCCGTGAAAGGAGGCTGCGGTGATGGAAGAACTGCTTCAGAAAGTCAAGGCGAACCTCATTCTGGACCATACGGCCGACGATGATCTGCTGCGAAGCTACATCACCGCGGCCGTTTCCTATGCGGAGAGCTATCAGCACATCCCTGAAGGAACTTATGCCGACGCCCCAATGCCGCCGACAACGGAACAGGCTGTCATCATGCTTGCCTCGCACTTCTACGAGTCAAGGGACGGCTCCACGGGCGGTTTCTTTGCCGACAATCCACAGGCGGCGCAGCAGGTGTGGCATACGGTGAACCTGCTTCTCCGTCTCGACCGGAGGTGGCAGGTATGAGTTTCGGAAAAATGAACGGCTTCGCGGAGATCACGGAGATCCGCCATGTAAAGGACAGCGAGGGCTTCTCCTCCGAACGGGAGACAGTCCTCGCTTTCATACGCGTATACCGGGAGGGGCGGCACGGTTCGATGCGGTGGGCAAACCTCGCCGCGTTCTCTGACGCCACCGACCTTTTCCGCTTCCGCACGCTGCCGGACTTAAAGGTCACCACGGAGCATTTCATTCTCTGCGACGGAGAGCGTTTCAACATTATCTCCGTCGAGGATGTGAAGGGGCGCGGCATGTATACCGAAGTCCTCGCGAGAAAGGTGGTGCCGTCGAATGGCAAAGGCTGACATCAAAATGCCCGATGAGTTTCTGGAAAAGCTGTCCCGTCTCACGAAGGACGAGGACGGAATGGCGGAACGCGTGCTGAACGCCGGTGCGGAGGTCGTTGAAGCGAAGGTGCGCTCCAACCTCGCAGGCGTAATCGGCAGAGGCACGAAGGAGGAATCCCGCTCCACGGGTCAGCTCCTTTCCTCGCTCGGCACGTCCGGCGTGAAGCTCGACAGGGACGGCAACCACAACGTCAAGATCGGTTTCGCCGAACCCCGTCGCGACGGCGACAGCAACGCTAAAATTGCCAACATCCTCGAATACGGCAGGCACGGTCAGCCGGCGAAACCGTTTCTGAAGCCCGCGAAAACGGCGTCGAAAGCCGCCGCGATCGAAGCCATGAAACGGAAACTCGAAGAGGAGGCTGGCATATGAGCATACTTGAAGATCTGAACGCGCTCTGCGCCGGACTGGAGATCCCCGTGGAAACGGGCGTCTTCTCCGATGAAGCGCCGGACGCGTATATCGTTATAACACCGCTCTCCGATACATTCGACCTTCACGCCGACAACGCGCCGGGTGTGGACGTCCAGGAGGCGCGTCTTTCGCTCTATGTAAAGGGCAGCTACACGGCGCTGAAGAACAGGCTCGTCCGTCTGCTCCTGCAGAACGGCTTCACGGTCACGGGCAGGATGTACAACGGATATGAAACCGATACGGGCTACCACCACTACACGGTGGACGCGGCCCAATACTATGAAACGGAGGAATGACCAATGGCAACTATCGGTCTTGACAAACTTTTCTACGCTCCGATCACCGAGGACGAACGCGGTGAGGAGACATACGGCACTCCCAAGGTGCTGGCAAAGGCAATGACCGCCGATCTGACGGTCGAACTGAACGAAGCCGTTCTCTACGCGGATGACGGCGCGGCGGAGGTCGTGAAGGAATTCAAGTCCGGCACGCTTTCCCTCGGCGTTGACGACATCGGCGCGGAGACGGCGGGCGATCTCACCGGCACGACCATCGACGCCAACGGCGTGGTGATCTCCTCGTCCGAGGACGGCGGCGAACCCGTGGCGGTCGGCTTCCGTGCGAAGAAGTCCAACGGCAAATACCGCTACTACTGGCTCTACCGCGTGAAGTTCGGCATCCCGGCGACCAATCTCGCCACGAAGGGCGACAGCATCACGTTCTCCACGCCAACCATTGAAGGCACGATCATGCGCCGCAACAGGCCCGACTTCGAGGGCAAACACCCCTGGAAGGCGGAGGTCACCGAGGGTACGGAGGGCGTCGACCAGTCCGTTATCGACGGCTGGTATGAGGAGGTCTATGAACCCGCCGGGGATTTGAATCTTTCGCCGCTTCCCGTCGATCTCCACGACAACGGCCTGACGAACTAAGGAGGGCGCGTCATGGATAACGAGAGAAGCGCCGTCATCAGCATCGGCGGTACGGATTACGAACTGATCCTTACCACAAAGGCCACAAAGGAGATCGCGGGACGCTACGGCGGTCTGGAGAACCTCGGCGACAAGCTCATGAAAAACGAGAATTTCGAGATGGCGCTGGAGGAGATCGTCTGGCTCATCACGCTTCTCGCGAATC
>JAFWRM010000048.1 GCA_017519975.1 Oscillospiraceae bacterium
CCGGCCTCCTGCTGAAGCTGGGCCGGGGTCATATTCCTGTCAATCAGCATATGGAACAGCTTTTTATATGTAACAGCCATTTCGTGCCTCCTTGCACCTAACGGGTTAATCAAACACTGCCCTTTATTATATCACGAAAATGTGAAGAAATCTACTGCCTTCGGAAATTTTCCGGAGGCTTTTTTCTTTCGTTCAAAACGGCCCCTCATGTCCGTTGGGTAGTGAAGGAAAAAAGTTTCCGATTCTTTAGACCAAAGCAGCGATTTCTGTCCAGTGGGTATTGAAGGAAGATATTTTTCAAAATCTTTCGTTCAAAACCGGCAAAACCCTCCAGTGGGTACTGGAGAGAGAAATTTTCGGAAACCGTCAGTTTTGGCCCTCCGCCGAGGCTACCAGATGAGGGAACGAAAGTTTTCTTCAAAAAACTTAGACCAAAACGGGCTCTCATGACCGGTGGGAAGTGAGAAGAGAATTTTCTTCCAAAAGAGCGGACCACTTGGACGGTTTTCCTCCAGTGGGTATTGAGGACGGGATGAAGCCCTCCGGAAAGGATGATCAGAAATATGTATGAAAAGCTGCCACAAGAATTAAAGGAACGAGGTGCCTTCTGCCTCTGGAAATATGATGAGCGTGACGGGGGCAGGACCAAGGTGCCGTATCAGACGAACGGCCTCCGTGCGGATTCTGCGAATAAGGCCACCTTCACGGATTACGCCATTGCCATCAGACACAGGGCCGGATATGACGGTATCGGCATCGGCGTCTTCGGGGACATCTGCGCCATCGACATCGACAGCTGTGTCGAGGACGGCGTGCTGTCGGATATGGCCGAGGACATTATTTCCCGGATGGATAGCTATACGGAATACAGCCCGTCCGGGACCGGTGTGCGGATTCTGTTCAAAGCCTCGCTCCCGGCCTACGACAAGGACCGCTATTACATCAATAACCGCCAGATCAAGCTGGAGGTCTATGTGGCCGGGTACACGAGCCGTTTCGTCACGGTCACCGGCAACGCCATCAGCGGCACCGGCATCGAGGAGCGGACGGACGCTTTGGCAGAGGTGCTGGAGAAATATATGCGGAAGGCCGAAAAGCCGGTATCCCGTGTGACCGCTCCGGGCAGCTACCTCTCCGATGAATCCGTCCTTCAAAAGGCTATGGTCTCCAAACAGGCCGAAAAGTTCAAAGCCCTGTGGGAAGGCGTCATCCCGGAGAGCAAATCTCACAGCGAGGCGGATGCGGCCCTGTGTGCGATGCTGGCGTTCTGGTGCGGCGGCGATACCGAGCAGATGGACAGGCTGTTCCGGCAATCGGCACTAATGCGAGATAAGTGGGAACGGGACGATTACCGCACAGCCACGCTCACCAAGGCAGTGGCGATGTGTTCGGAATTCTACAAGCCCGTGGGCAGATCCTCGGCAGCGGACGATTTCAATGATCTCCGGCAGATCGTGGCCTCGCTTCATCCGGCGGAGAATGACCGTTATCCGTGGAACGACATCGGCAACGGCAGATTGTTCGCTGACATGTTCAAGGACATCGCCCGTTTCGTCCCGGAGCGTAAGCAGTGGCACATATATGACGGCACACGCTGGATCTCCGACACCGGGTCCCTCAAAGCGATGGAACTGTGCAAGGCTCTTGCCGATGCGCTCATGCGGTATGCGCTGGATATCCACGATGAGCATAAACGCAAAAGCTACATCGATTTTTGCCGTAAATGGCAGAGCCGCCATGTGCGTATCACGATCCTCTCCGATGCCCAGAGTGTATATCCCATCTCCATGCAGGAGTTCGACAGCGACCGTTTCCTGTTCAACTGCGCCAACGGCACCCTTGATCTCCGGACGATGGAGTTCCGGAGCCATAGCGCCGAGGACAGGCTTACGAAGATCACGCCTACGGAATATGACCCTCACGCTTACAGCGACCGCTACAGCCGCTTTATCAGCGAAATCATGAGCGGCGATACGGAAAAGGCCAAGTTTCTGCAAAAAGCCCTCGGCTACTCCGTCAGCGGCGATACCCGTTTCGAGTGTATGTTCTTCCTCTACGGCGAGACCACCCGTAACGGCAAAGGGACGCTGATGGAAAGCATCCTCCGGGTCATGGGCGATTACGGACGAGCCGTAAGGCCGGAGACGATTGCGCTCAAGCACAGCGTGAACAGCCAGAATCCCAGCGAGGACATCGCCCGTCTTGCCGGTATCCGCCTTGCCAATATCTCGGAGCCGAGCCGTGGCCTTCTGCTCAATGCCGCACAGGTCAAGAGCATGACCGGCAATGATACGCTCAACGCCCGGTTCCTGCACGAGAACAGCTTCGATTTCCAGCCGCAGTTCAAACTCTACGTCAACACCAACTATCTGCCGGTCATCACGGACACCACGCTTTTCACCAGCGGCCGTGTGCTGATTATACCCTTCGACAAGCATTTCGAGGAATGGGAGCAGGATAAGGGCTTGAAAGCGGAGTTTGGCAAGCCGGAGGTGCAGAGCGCAATTCTGAACTGGATGCTGGAGGGATACCGGCTCCTGCAGGCCGAGGGTTTTACACCTCAGCAATCGGTCATTGACGCCACCAATGCCTACTATCACGAAAGCGACAAAATCGCTCAGTTTGCGGAGGACTGCCTCATAGCCGATGCCGGGGCAGAGACCAAGACCTCCGAACTGTATGACGCCTACCGCACATGGTGCGCCGGGAACGGCTGCTACGTGGAGAACAACAAGAACTTCATTGCCGAGCTGCGGAAGTTCGATGCCGGGAAGGTCATACGCAAGCGTCCCAGATCCGGTGGAGAGAAAACCACAGTGCTCATGGGCTATGCGCTCCGTGAGGCCGTGGAATTCTTGAAATAAGACTCTGGGGCATATGGGGCAGCTGACTTTGGTTTTTTCTATAGAAAAACGTTCTTACGAAATAACCATAATTGCTTGCCCCAGCTGCCCCAAACGAAAGGTGGTGGTCAAATGCGGTATATCCGTTCTCCCTGTGACCGGTAGGGCGGTCAGAATCTCTGTGACCTTTCAAGCCGGACAGCGGCGTGGGGTCTCGTGCGTAAAAACGCGAAATCAAAGGGGTAATTAACCCCCGGCTCATTATTTCAAAAAACAAGGAGGAAACGACAATGTTTCACAAGCTGATTTACCAGAAAAAGGCGGTTTTCACAGATGCCGATGCGAGAGATTTCTCTACCAAGGACTACACCTGTGTAAGGCTGCTTCTCACCAAACGAGGACGCCCTGTGGCCATCCTCGAAAGCAACGATACGAAGAACTGGCACTGGAGGGTCCAGTACGGTTTTTCCACAGTGGTCTTCAAATCCTATGCCGAAGCCATGCAGTTCTGCCGTGAGCGTTTCTTTGACCTGAACGGCACACCGCTGAACGGAGGCCGGGTATGAGGATCACGGACGAAAACGGTCTGCCGGAGACAAGATATTTTCCGGTCATCGCCATTGACGATTCCGATCATCAGAAGGTAGCCCTCTTCCCGGCAATGTCGGC
Source organism: Oscillospiraceae bacterium (assembly GCA_017519975.1). GTDB lineage: Bacteria > Bacillota > Clostridia > Oscillospirales > Oscillospiraceae > Alloscillospira. Next base: position 3,513 of record JAFWRM010000048.1, read on the forward strand.
GGATCAGTTCAAAAGCTCCGGCAAGCCCTACCTTGAGGAAATCATGCCTCACATCTACCATCTCCACGGCCACACGAAATCGGACGAAATCGCCTGTCCGTGCTGTGGCAAACAGATGGAACACTACTACACACCCGATAATGCGGCCATGTATCTTTGCCGCTACTGTCTGTAAGGAGGACAAAAACATGAATCATCACATCAACAACAAGTACGTAGCTACCGGTATCAGCAGCTACAACGACAGCTTCTGGAAGGCCATGCGTGGCAGCGACAAAGCCTACGGTGACCTCATTGACGGCAAGCACAGCCTCACCAACACATATCTGCTCCCGGAGAGCACGGCCAGCAAGTATTCTGCCGCCCTGAAGGAACAGGACCTTTTCCGCAGGATCGGCACCGTTCTGAACGCCACCAAGAGCGACAGCAAGATCTGGCTCTCCGATACCGATGATTTCCCGGCGTGGGTATCGGAACACGGCACCATTCCCACCACCGCAGAGAGTTTCCCGAAGAAGGATGTGGCCGCTCACAAGCTGGCTATCATCACCTCCATCGAGACCGATTTCATCAGTGACCTCGGTTTCGATCTGGAAAGATACCTTGTGGTCCAGTTTGCCAAGCGTTTCGGCAAGGCTGAGGAGGCCGCTTTCATCAACGGCACCGGCGTCAATATGCCGAGAGGCATTCTGCACGATACTGAAGGTGCCGAGATCGGCGTGGAGGCAAGCGGGGACATCAGCTTTGACGATGTTCTGGCGTTGTACTTCTCCGTCTTCAAGCCCTACCGTGCAAACGGCGCATGGCTCATGAATGACGAGACGGCTCTGAAGCTGAAAACGCTCAAGGACCAGAATGGCCAGTATCTCTGGAATCAGAACAGCAATACCATCCTCGGTAAGCCCGTCCACATTTCTGAGTATATGCCTTCGGACGGCAAGCCCATCGCATTCGGTGATTTCTCCTACTACACCATCGTTGACCGTATGCCGCTCACCGTGCGTACCCTCTTCGAGAAGTTCGCAATGGAACAGAAGATCGGTTATGTCGGTGTTGAGCATCTGGATGGATTCCTGCTCCGTCCGGAGGCCGTAAAGGTCATGAAGATCAACGGGTAAAAGACAGGAGGGCCTGTGGCGGCCCACACTGTCACAGGCCCATGCTGCCGATGGACGGTGGATTATGGACAAAAAACAGAATATCCGTACCACTGAAAAGGTCATCGGCGGTACGGTCTATATTGTTGAAGCTGTGGTCAGCGAGGAGGCCAAGGAAACGGTCGAGGCCAAGGTGAAACGCTTGATTTTGAGCAATCTGAAGCCTCCCTCGCTGATCGCAGAAAGTTATCAATTAGATAAGGAAATATGACTTCACTTCTGCGGTAGAGTACGGTAATATGCTCATACGCTTGAAGGCTGTCGGTTAGGAGGCGTATTGAAAAATGAATAGACAGCTGAATATCGATGCGGCCCTTGACAGCAGAATCACCGCACTCTACTGCAGATTATCCCGTGATGATGAGCTTCAAGGTGACAGCAACAGTATAAAAAACCAGAAAGCGATTTTACAGAAATATGCGGATGATAACGGATTCCGCAACACCCAATTCTTCGTGGACGATGGCTACAGTGGGACCACCTTCACAAGACCGGATTGGCAACGGCTCATCGGCATGGTCGATGAAGGCCGGGTCGGGACGCTTATCGTAAAGGACCTGAGCCGTCTCGGAAGAGATTATCTGAAGGTAGGATACTACACCGAGATAGCATTCCCGGAGGCTGATGTTCGGTTCATTGCCATTAACAACGGCGTGGACAGCGCAAGCCAGACCGAGAGCGATTTCACCCCGTTCCTCAACATCATGAACGAGTTCTACGCCAAAGATACGAGCAAGAAAATCCGTGCAGTATTCAAGGCAAAAGGACAGGCCGGAAAGCCGCTCTGCACGAATCCGCCTTACGGATATCTGAAGGACCCGGAGGACAATATGCACTGGATCGTGGACGAGGAGGCCGCAAAGGTGGTACAGACAATCTTCGATCTTTGCATGAAGGGCTACGGCCCTTCGCAGATCGCACAGGAGCTGCATGAGCGGCAGATACCCGTTCCTACTGCGCACTTGCAATCCATCGGAGTGAAAACGCCCGGAAAGGTGCCGGATAACATCTATGCTTGGTCCCCACGGTCCATAGCGGATATCCTCGATAAACAGGAGTATCTGGGCCACACGGTGAATTTCAAGACCCACAAAAAGTCCTTCAAAATCAAGAAGAAGATCAATAACGATCCTTCTGAATGGGCTGTGTTCGAGAACACCCACGAGGCCATTATCGAGCAAGGCGTCTTCGATGCCGTAAAACGCATACGGGATGGACGCAGACGGGTAGATCGCCTCGGTGCCATGCCAATGCTCTCCGGGATGCTGTTCTGCGCTGATTGTGGTGCGAAACTGTATCAGGTCCGGGGTAAAGGCTGGCCCCACGAAAAGGAATACTTCGTGTGCGCCACTTACCGGAAAGTCAAGGGCGGTTGTAGTTCCCATCAGATCCGGAATGTGGTGATTGAACAGCTCCTTCTCGATGACCTGCAAAGGGTAACGAATTATGCTCGGAACCACGAGGTGGAGTTCATACAGCTGGTTACCAAGAGTTCTGAAAAGGCCCTCGAAAAGGAGATCAGGGACAGCCGCCGTGAGTATGACGAAGCCAAAGCCCGGATTACCAAGCTGGATACCCTGATTCAGCGGATTTACGAGGATAATGTAGAGGGCAAGATCAGCGATGAGCGGTTTGCGAAAATGTCGGCTACATACGAGGCGGAGCAAGCTCAACTGACCGAACGGGCTGCCGAGCTGGAAAAGCTCCTGTCCGATGCACGGCAGAAAGCCATCAACGCAGATTATTTCCTTTCGCTGGTACGCAAGTACACGGACATTCAGGAGCTGGACGCACAGATCATCCGGGAATTCGTGGAGAAGATTCTGGTCTTCAAAACCGAAAAGGTCAATGGCCGAAGGGTACAGAGAATCCGCATTATCTACAATTGCATCGGGGCAATAGACATCCCCGAAAAGGACGAAAAAACGGCATAGCCGCATTTCACGACTATGCCGATTCTTTCAGGGAAAATCAAATCCCTAATGTAGGACCCCTTCGGCGCGTCCTTTTTTTGTCGTTTCCGATTCCGCCGCGGATCCCATCCGTATGCCTCCGCCGTATTGACACCCATTTTCACGGGATGTAAACTTGACCTTGAAGAAAGAAGGCGAGCCATGAAATCCGTACTTCTCATCACCACGGGCGGGACCATTGCGTCACGTGCCGGCGGCAGCGGACTTGCGCCGACCATTCCGCCCGCTGAACTTCTGCGCTATCTGGACGGGCTGACGGACCGGTACCGCATCACGACCCGGGAGCTGCTGAATCTGGACAGTTCCAACATCCAGGCCGACGAATGGATCCTCATCGCGCGCACCGTTTACCGCGCGCTGGACGGCTACGACGGCGTCGTTATCACCCACGGCACCGACACCATGGCCTATACCGCAACGATGCTGAGTTTCATGCTTCAGGGGCTCCAAAAGCCGGTGGTGCTTACCGGCTCCCAGATGCCCATCGAGGATCCGCTGACGGACGCCCGCAGCAACATGTTCACCGCCTTCGCCGCCGTGGAGTGCGGGATCCCGGGCGTTTCCATCGCCTTCGACCGGAAAATCATCGCCGGCTGCCGCGCCGTAAAGGTCCGGACGATGGGCTTCGACGCCTTTCAGAGCGTCAACGCCGGCTATCTCGGCGAGGTGTTCGCCGACGGCATGCACGCCGCCGTTCCGCTGCCGGGACTCCGGGAACGTCTCGCACCCGTCGCCCTGAAGGACAGTCTCTGCCGTGAGGTCTTCCTGCTGAAGCTGATCCCCGGCACGGATCCCGCCATTCTGCCACTGCTCCGGAAAATGAACTACCGGGGCATCGTCATCGAAGCGTTCGGAGCCGGCGGCATGCAGTTCGTCCGGACCACCATGCTCGACCAGTTGAAGGCCCTGACGGAAGCCGGGGTTTCCGTCGTTGTGTGCAGCCAGTGCCTGTACGACACCAGCGATCTGACGATCTACGAGGTCGGCACCCGCCTGCTGGACTGCGGCGTCATCTCCGCCTGGGACATGACCACGGAGGCCGTCGTGACGAAACTGATGTGGGCGCTGGGTCAGACGGAAGATCCAGAGGAAGTCCGACGCATCTTTCGAACGGATTACTGCGGCGAGATCAGTCATGCGGACGCACCCTGACCCCTGACAAAGCAAAACAGGCCTTTCGTGAACGTTTTCACGAAAGGCCTGTTTTCTTCAGCGATCTCCTACCTGCATGGCAGACTGTCTCCTTACCAGGTGCCGGCGTCCAGTGCGGCAAAGTACCCGTCGGCGACGGCTTCTCCGATCCGTGCGGGTTTCCGGCAGTCCCCGATCTGTTCCACGAAGGGCGCTTTGTCCCACAGCTGATAGTACAGGTCCTTCCGGCTCTTCATCCCCACGGCGTAGAACACGCTGTCCGCCTTCAGGAGGTGCTCCTTCCCGCTGTTATCCGTGTAACGTACGGCGTCGTGCGTGATCTCCGTCACCGTCGCCCCGTCTACCAGCGGAAGGCCGTATTTCGCTACGGTATCCCGCACGCCCCGGCCATAGCAGTATCCAACGCCGGCCAGGCAGGCGGCCTTCTCCAGCACCGTCACTTTTTTTCCCAGGTCGCACAGGTACAGGGCCGCTTCCACGCCGCCCAGGCCACCGCCGATCACCACGATCTCATCTCCCGCCGCGGTCTCCGGGCGGAAATAGGCGTCCAGAACGTGATGGGCGCGCTCCCAGCCGGGGATGAAAGCCGGCGGGATCGCCTCGGATCCGGTGGCCACCAGGATGTGATCCGGACGCAGTTCGTCCGCCAGTTCCGGAGTCACCTCCGTATTCATGCGCAGATCGATCCTGCCGTTTTCTGCCTCCTTGCGGACGCGGCGCTCCAGATAGTCACAGTAGCGATGCAGATCCGGCTTCAACGGATCGAAGACGGCGTACCGGATCATGCCTCCCAGCTCGCTGCCGGCCTCGCAGAGGATGACTTCATGGCCCCGGGCGGCCGCCGTCAGAGCCGCGCTGCATCCGGCCGGTCCTCCGCCGGCCACCAGGATCCTTCTCCGGTTCGCCGCAGGGACCTGCAGCGTATCCTCCATGAATCCCAGCCGCGTCTCATGGGCGGTGGTGGGATTGACGCTGCACGCAAAGAACCGGACCGCGTTATCCTGATCCGTGCACCGCAGGCACCGCAGGCATGGGACGATCTCATCCGCCCTTCCGGTCCTGGCCTTGTTGGGCATGCAGGGATCGGCGATCAGCGCCCGGGACAGAAATACGCCGTCGGCCTTGCCGGAGGCGATGATCTCTTCCGCCATCTCCGGACTCATGATGGCGCCGATCACGAACACCGGGATATGGACGCGTCCGGAATTCCGGATCCGGTCTGCAAGCTCCACGTTGATCCCCCAGGGGTAATAGGTGCTGGTCATGCAGTAGCTGAAGTTCTCGGTGGTGATCTCCACGAGGTCGATGTAGTCCTGAGAGCGGGCGATGAATTCGGTGATGTCCTCCGGGGTAAAGCCCCCCTCCTCACGTTCGCTGCCGCTCATGCGCATCGTGACCAGGATCCGATCGCCTACCCTCCGGCGGATCCTCTCCAGACACATCAGGGGAAAGCGCATCCGGTTCTCCAGGCTTCCGCCGAACTCATCCGTGCGGGTGTTCATCAGCGGTGAGATGAACTGGGCAAACAGCCATCCGTGTCCGCCGTGGATGTGCACGGCGTCGAACCCCGCGTCCGCCATGTACTCCGCGGCGTCGGCAAAGGCGTCGGCCACCTCCTCCATGTCCTTCCGGGACATCTCCTGCACGAAAACGCCCATGGGATTGATCTCCGTGATCGGGCCCCGGACCGGCTTCGTATTGTACCAGGGCCTGGCGTTGCGTCCGCCGTGCGTCAGCTCCACGCTGGCCAGCGCCCCGTGCTGTCGGATGGCCGCCGCCATCTCCCCGAAAATGTTGAGATTATCCGGCGTCAGCTTCGTGAAGGGGGTATGGGTCCCGCCGTCACAGATGGGCACTTCGCCCAGATTGACGATGGCCGCGCCCCCCTTCGCCTTGTGCTCCAGGTATCCCACATAAAAATCGGTGGGCCGGCCGTTCCACACCTGGAACAGCATGTTCGGCGCGGAAACGATCCTGTTTTTCAGCGTACGTCCCCGGACCTCCATAGGGGAAAACAGATGCGGATATGGAACTGCCATGATCGTTCTCCTTTCCCGGGACCGCCGCCGTCCCCGGCGGACGGCTGCCCGATCGTTCTTCTTTCCTTTCGTCTTCGGATCGGCGTTCCCGCGTCAGGGCAGGAACGCTCCGGGCGGCTTTTCCTTTCTCACCTTTTCCAGCGCCTCTCGGAGGGCCGTAAGAGCACGGTCCACATCCCGCTCCGTGTTTTCCGCACCGAGGGTGATCCTCAGGCCGGCGCCGGCCAGCGCCTTGTCGTATCCGAGGGCCAGCAGCACATGGGAAGACGCCCTCGACGCGGCCGAACAAGCGGACCCCGAACTGACGCAGAAGCCCCGTTCGTTCATCTCATTGACAAGATAGACGCTGTGGAAGATGCCCTCCACGATGAAGGAGCAGAAGCCCGGAAGCCGGTTTTCCGGGTCGCCCGTCAGATGGATGCCGGGGAGGGCAAGTACGCCGGAGATCATTCTTTCCTGCAGTCTGCGCAGCCGCGCCGTCCGCCCGTCCATTTCCGCCAGGGCCTCCTCCAGCGCCGCCGTCATTCCTGCGATCCCAGGGACGTTCTCGGTCCCGGATCGGAGTTCTTTCTCCTGCCCCCCGCCCGTCAGCAGGGGCGGCAGGCGGTTGGGCAGACGGCAGTACACCGCCCCCACGCCTTTCGGGCCGTTGAATTTGTGGGCGGACAGGGACAGAAAATCCACGCCCAGCTTCCTCACATCGACGGGAATGTGCCCTACCGCCTGCACCGCGTCCGTGTGAAACGGGACGCGGCGGCTGCGGGCGACCCTGGCCAGTGCCGGTACGTCCAGCACAGTGCCCACCACGTTGTTGGCCAGCATGACCGATATGAGTACGGTGTCCGGTCGAATGGCCTCCTCCAGCTGCAGGGCTGTAATCCTTCCCTGTCTGTCCGGCTCCAGGCGGGTCACCTCGAGACCGTCCTGTTCCATCTGCTCCAGTGTGCGGAGCACCGCGTTGTGCTCGAACGCGGTCGTGATCACATGTCTGCCCTTCTGTCTTTTTGCGCGGCACACGCCCCTGAGGACCCAGTTGTCGCTTTCCGTTCCTCCGGAGGTGAAAAAAATCTCCGTTGGGAGCGCTCCGAGGCAGGCGGCCATTCTCGCCCTGCATTTTTCCATAGCGTTTTTCGCCGTCTGTCCAAGGTCGTATACCGCCGACGGATTGCCGTATTCCTCCCGGAAAAACGGGAGCATCGCCTCCAGCGCTTTTTCCGAGAGGGCGGTGGTGGCCGCGTGATCCATATAAACGGGCATGTCTGTCCCTCCTCCGGCGGTTTTCGCCGCTTTTTTCGTCCCGGATTCCACCGCGTCTTCCGTTCCATCTTATCAGCAGCGCCGTTGCGTGTCAACGAATCCGGCCAGCGGACACGGGTTGCCGAAAGACGGAACATGCGGTATGATGATCCCGCGTGAAATCATACAGGCAGGGAGGTCCGCCCCATGTACGAGAATATCCTGTTCGATCTGGACGGAACCGTTACGGAGTCCGCACCGGGCATTTTTCAGAGCATCCGCTACGCGATGGACCGAATGAACGTCCCTTTGCCCGACAGCCTCGACATGAGCGTCTTCATCGGTCCGCCCCTGACCGTCTCCTTCCGGAGCATTCTGGGTCTTTCGGAATCGGACGCCGACCGCGCCGTCTCCTTCTACCGGGAGTACTACGGGGATCGCGGTCTGTTTGAATGCCGGGTCTACCCCGGCGTTCCCGAGCTTCTGACCAGACTTCGCGCGGAGGGGCGAACGGTCGCCCTCGCCACCGCCAAGCCGGAGACCTTCTCCCGCCGCATTCTGGATCATTTCGGTCTGACCGACCGGTTCACCTTCATCGGCGGAGCCAGTCTGGACGCCTCCCGCCGGACCAAGGACGCCGTGATTGCCCACGTTCTGCCGCAGCTTCCCGGCGCTTTTGCGGAAAACACGATCATGGTCGGCGACAGGGATCAGGACGTGACCGGCGCGCGGAACAATGGGATTGGCTGCATCGGCGTACTGTACGGGTATGGGTCGGCGGAGGAGCTGGCCGGGGCCGGGGCTCTCGCTCTCGCTGAAGACTGCGATGAACTGTATCTCCGGCTGTGTGAATGATCCTCACGGCAGAGGCACAGTTCTTCTTCGTCAAGGCCGACAGCATTCATCCCTGTTTGATTTTCGTTTTATGGTATTATTATTGAAATATATAAATATCATTGACTTTCATTGACCCCCATGGTATGCTGTGTCAAACTCAGTTTTCAGTGCCTCTCGGCCGTGCAGGCCGTGCAGGAGAATAGAGAACCATGTGAGATTCATGGACGGTACCGCCACTGTAAGTGCCCCGGACCCTCCCGTCGGTGAAAACCGGTCATTGGCTTCGGCTGAGAAGACAGAGAGGGCGCCCGTACGTCTGTACAGGGACACAAGTCAGGAGACCTGCTGAAAACGCTGTCGCTTCTGAACGCGTGTTATCGTTCGGAAGGTCAATCATCGTGTGCGGAAAAACGGCCGCGGCGCATCAGTGCCGCGGCCGTTTCGTTTTGCGATCCACGCCCCGACGGCTCATCCTCGGCCATCGGGACGGGAGAGGGGAGGAACTCATGCTGAAAAAAATGATTCTGAAACGGTTACTGCAGATGATCGTCGTTCTGATCATCATCAGCTTCCTGACGTTTCTGCTGACGTATCTCGCACCGGGAGATCCCGCCGAGGCCATGTACGAAGCCGCGGGCATTTCGCCCACGGAGGAGCAGCTCAACACGGCCCGTCTGTCCATGGGGCTGGACAAGCCCTTCATCGTCCAGTACGGGCGCTGGGTAACCCACGCTCTTCGTGGAGATCTGGGCACTTCCTTTTCCAAAAGTCTGCCGGTGGCGACCCTGATCGGGCAGCGGCTGCTCCCAACGCTGAAGATCGCCGTATTCTCCATGGCGATCATGCTCGTCGTTTCCATTCCGCTCGGCCTTCTGTCCGCCACTCACCAGGACGGCGTATGGGATTATCTGATCCGCTTTCTGTCCTTTTTCGGCATTTCCATGCCGGGCTTCTGGCTCGGCCTGCTTCTGATGTATGTGTTCTGCGTCAGGCTTCACTGGCTGCCCGCCGTCTCCGCCTCCTCCGGATTCCGGGAGATGATCCTCCCCTCCGTAACACTGGCGATCGCCATGTCGTCGAAATATACGCGGCAGGTCCGGGCTTCCGTTCTGGAGGAACTGAGTCAGGACTATGTGATCGGCGCGCGGGCGCGCGGAGTCCGGAGAAGCCGGATCCTCTGGAGGCATGTGTTCAAGAACGCGCTTCTTCCGCTCATCACGCTGCTGGGCATCTCCTTCGGGAGCCTTCTTGGCGGGACCTCCATCGTGGAGATCGTGTTTGCCTACCCCGGTCTCGGCAATCTGGCCGTGCAATCCGTCTCCGCGCGCGACTATCCCCTGATCCAGGGGGTGGTGCTGTGGGTAGCCATGATCTACATGGCAGTCAATCTTGTGGTCGATCTGACGTATGATCTGGTCGACCCCCGCATCCGGGAGGCCAGATGAACATGAAATCCATCGGTTCCTTTCTGAAATCACATAAGGACGTCGCCGTTTACGGCGCGTTCGTGCTTCTGATCGCGCTCGTTGCCCTGCTGGCCCGTGTCATAGCGCCGTACGACCCCCTCTCCTCCACCTTGCGGGACGCTTTCCAGCCACCCTCTGCGCAGCATCTGTTCGGCACCGATTTCATGGGCCGCGATCTGCTGTCCCGAGTGATCTTCGGGACGAGAGCAAGCCTCTCCAGCGCACTGCTCCTTGTGATGGCTTCGATGATCATCGGCGGCCTTCTGGGCATCATCGCGGGGTATGCCGGCGGCGCGGCGGACACGGTGATCATGCGCCTGTGCGGCGCGATGCTGTCCTTCCCCGATCTGATCCTTGCCATTGCCATTGCCGGGATCCTTGGTCCCAGCTTCATCAATACGATCATCGCCATTCTGGCCGTGAGCTGGACCAAATACGCCCGCCTGTCCCGCAGCATGGTGCTGAAGATCAAGAAGCGGGACTATATCTCCGCGGCAAGGATCACCGGATCCCGCAGCAGTCACATTCTGTCCTCCTACATGATCCCGAACGCCCTTCCCACGCTGCTGACGACGGCGGTGCTCGACATAGGCACGACGATCCTTTCCGTCTCCGGTCTGTCCTTCCTCGGATTTGGCATCCAGCCTCCCACCCCGGAATGGGGCTATATGCTGGCGGAAGGACGGAACTACATGATGACCTACCCATGGCTGATGGTCTTCCCCGGTCTGGCCATATTCGTAACGGTGGTTGCGTTCAACCTGCTCGGCGACAGCATCCGCGATGCTCTCGACCCCGGCAGGCGGCGTAAACATAGAAGAAAAAGAACAGGAAAAGCGTAAACGAAAGGAGTCCCCATGAAACTGAAAAAACTGTTCGTAATCCTGCTCGTCGTCTGCATGGCAGCTTCCCTGCTGACCGGCTGCGGCGGCGGCAGCAAACCATCCGGCGACAGCACCCCCTCTGGAGGCGACAGCACTCCCTCCGAAGGCGACAGCACCCCCGCTTCCTCCGGCAAGACGAATCTGAACATCGTAGCCGACTGGGCCGGCGTACCGAACCCCTACGACCTCAACGCCAGCTGGACCTGCATGCGCATCGGCCTGACGGAAGCTCTCGTACGCTTCGGTGACGACAGCTCCTATCAGCCCTGGCTTGCGGACAGCTGGTCCGTTGCGGACGACGAACTGACCTGGACCTTCGTGCTGCATCCCGGCATCAAATTCCAGAATGGTGAGGATCTCACCGCCACCAAGGTCAAGGAGAGCATCGAAGCTCTCTATGAAGCGCAGGATCCCGCCAACGGCGGTGCCGGCGACGTGCTGACATTCATGGAGTACACCTCCATCACCGCCGATGATGCGGCCGGAACGGTAACCATCGTCACCAAGGAGCCCGTCCCCGACATGCCCGGCGTCATGGCATATCCCCTGTTCGCCATCTCCGACGCGGCGGCCAACGCCCAGCGTGATCTTCTTACGCAGGGCCCCGTCGGTACCGGTCCGTACACCGTTGTCTCCTACACGACGGATCACGACTATCAGCTGACCAGGAACCCGAATTACTGGGATGGAGAGGTCCCCTTCGAGACCGTAAGCTGGGTCTGCGTGCCAGAGCCCGGTTCCCGTTATCAGGCACTGCTTGACGGATCGGCGGACATAGCCACCCACATTCAGGCATCCGATCTGCCCGCACTGAAAGACGCCGGCTTCAACATCAGCAATGTTTCCGGCGCCCGTGACGGCTATTATCACGTAAATTTCGAGGGCCCCATGGGCAACGACGCTCTGCGCAAGGCCGTTTTCACTGCCATCGACGATGAAACGGTATGCAACGTGACCACCGGCGGATCCTATACGGCCGGCTACACTCCGCTGGCTCCCATCTACACCCAGTGGGGCGGTGATAAGATCGCCGACGCGACGGCATACGACCCCGCCGCAGCCATGAAGATCCTGGACGACGCCGGCATCGTGGACAGCGACGGCGACGGCTGGCGCGAACTGGACGGCAAGAAAGTGGAACTGACGTACGTGACCAATTCCAGCCGTCAGATGAACGAGATCTCGCAGGCGCACGCCTCCCTGATCCAGGCCATCGGCATCGACTGCAAGGTTCAGACCGTTGACTCCCAGGGTGATTACATGCGCAACGGAAACTTCGACATGGTCAATTCCAATGAGATCATCATCGCCACCGGCGACCCTACCAACTTCCTGTCCCACTGGTACACCGGATCCGGAACCGGCTACAATTACGCCCGTTATTCGAATCCGGAATTTGACAAGGTGTTCGAGCAGCTGAAGACGGAAATGAATACCGAAAAGCGTTATGAGCTGATCGCGGAACTCAACCGGATCCTCACCGAAGACTGCGTCGTTCTTCTGGGCGGCTATTACAATTTCAACATCTGCTCGGCATCAGGCATCGCGGGCGCGGTCAATCCCCCCTGTGATTTCTACTGGCTGACGAAGGACATCAAACCCGCCGCCTGACGCGGCCCACTATCGGAAAGGAGTTTTCCGCATGCTGAAGGTGGATCATATCACAGTTGAATACGACGGCGTCCCCGTACTGGAGGATTTTTCCCTCGATCTGTCAAGGGGACAGGTCGTCTGCCTTGTGGGAGAATCCGGCAGCGGAAAAACCACCGTCATCCGTGCCATCCTCGGGCTTCTGCCCGAGGGCGGCACGGTTTCCAAAGGCGACATCCTGTTCGAGGGAAAGAGCCTTCTGCACAGCGGAGCTTCCTACATCGAATCCCTCCGCGGCAGAGACATCACCATGATTTTTCAGGATTCCGGCGCCATGATCGATCCGATCTCCACCGTCGGTTCCCAGTTCACCGAATACATCCGTTCCCACGACAGAAGTCTTTCCAAACGGCAGGCCTATCAGCGGGCGGCACAGATGCTCACCCAGATGCGCCTTCCGGATGCAGACAACGTGATGCACAGTTATCCGTTCCAGCTGTCCGGCGGCATGCGTCAGCGCGTCGGCATCGCCATGGCCATGACCTTTGAACCGAAGCTGCTGCTGGCAGACGAGCCCACCAGCGCTCTCGACGTCACGACGCAGGCGCAGATCGTACGTCAGATGATGGATCTTCACATCTATCATCAGACCTCCATCATCATTGTCACTCACAACCTGGGCGTGGCCGCGTACATGTCGGATCTGTCCGACCGGATCCTGGTCATGAAAAAGGGCCGGGTAGTAGAATCCGGCAACCGGGAAGATATCCTGCATCATCCGCAGGATCCATACACAAAGGAACTGCTCGCCGCGATCCCGACCATGGAGGGAGAAGTCTATGTCGATCAATGAAAACGAGATCCTCCTAGAGGCACGGAACGTCACTAAGGTGTTCCGAACCACGAAGGGTCGTCCGCTCCTTGCCAATGACAGCGTAAACCTGACGGTCCGCCGCGGAGAAACGCTGGGCATCGCCGGCGAGTCCGGCTGCGGCAAAAGCACCTTTATCCGCATGGCCACCATGCTGGAGCCACCCACTTCGGGCCAGATCCTGTTCCGTGGGCAGGACGTTTCACAGCTGCGCGGTGAAAAGCTGCGTGCGGTCCGGCGTCATGTGCAGATGGTCTTTCAGGATCCTGGCGAAGCTTTTTCCCCCAGGATGAAGGTCAAGAACATCATCTGCGAGCCGCTGCGCAATTTCGGTCTCATCTCCCACAGTCAGGTGAGAAAAAAAGCGGAAGAGCTCCTCGCCATGGTAGAGCTTCCCCCGGAATACGCCGAACGCTATGCGCGGGACATGTCGGGAGGCCAGCGGCAGAGGGTCGGCATCGCCCGGGCCCTTGCCCTGGAGCCCGAACTGCTGGTGTGCGACGAGGTGACCTCCGCCCTGGACGTGAGCGTGCAGAAGCGCATCGTGGACCTTCTGCTGAAGCTGCAGCGAGAGAAGAACATCACGATGATCTTCATCTGCCACGACATAGCGCTGGTGCGTGCCTTCGCCCACCGTACGGCGATCATGTATCTCGGCAACGTTGTGGAGATCGTTCCCGGCAGGCAGCTCGGCGTGAATCCCTGTCACCCCTACACGGAGGCGCTCCGTGGTTCCCTGTTCGATCTGAACATGGATTTTTCGAAGCCCATTGAAACCATTGAATCCGAAGCACCAAGCCCGCTGGACGTCCCCCCCGGGTGTCCCTTTTCCGGTCGATGCAGCCACTGCTCCGACCGCTGCCGGACGGAAAAGCCCGTTCTTCGGGAGATCGGACGCGATCACATGGTCGCCTGTCACCTGTTCGACTGACGCTCTTCTCCGCAAGGTCCATCCCGACGCGGAGAATAATCAACGGGCCCGTGATCTCGGAGCCCTGGAAGGAAGGAATTGCATGAACCGCTCCCACGTAAAGACCGTAAATCTCACCGAAGGAGTCATCTGGAAACAGGTGCTCCTTTTTGCGGCGCCGCTGTTCGCCGCCAGCCTGATACAGCAGCTGTACAACACCGTGGATCTGATGTTTGTCGGCCATTTTCTCGGCACGAACGCCGCCGCGGCCGTTGGCGCCGGAAGCCTTCTCACGACGCTCCTCATCGGTTTCTTTACCGGACTCAGCACGGGCATCGGCGTACTGTCGGCAAGGGCGTTCGGCGCCGGGGATCACAGAGATCTGCGGCAGACCATCCATACCGCAGCCGGCGTCGCCGTGATCGGGGGCCTGCTTCTGATGGTCGTCGGCGTAGTTTTCGCGCCTGTTTTCCTCCGTTGGCTGAACACGCCCGAGAGCATTCTGAAGCTGGGCATCGTCTACATGCGCATCTACTTTGTGAGCATCCCATCCAGCATCTGCTACAACATCAGCTCCGGCATTCTTCGCGCCACGGGCAATTCCCGGTCGCCCATGCTCTATCAGCTGATCGGCGGCGTAACCAACGTTTTTGCCAACTGGGTGCTGATCGTTCTGATCCCCCTCGGCGTGGCCGGCGTCGCCCTGGCGACTCTGTTCTCTTCCACCATTCCCGCCGTCATCTGCGTTCGGGCACTGACGCGCCTCCCGGACGAGTACCGTCTGGAGATCCGAAAGATCCGGATCACGCCGGCCAAGCTGAAGAGCATTTTTCTCATTGGGATCCCCAACGGCGTGCAGGCGATGGTCATTACCCTTTCCAATCTGATCGTACAGGCAAACATCAACTCCCTCGACGTCACCAGCATTGCCGCCTTCACCTGCTATTTCAAGCTGGAAAACTTTGTTTACCTTCCCATCATGGCGTTCGGCCAGGCGGCCACTACCTTCGTAGCGCAGAACATGGGCCGCGGCTTTGACCGGCGTGCCAGAAAGGGCATGGGAGTATGCCTGATCATAGGCGTGATCATCACCGTGTGCATCAGTTCCTTCCTTCTTCTGATCCACAACGCCGCCTTCTCTCTGTTTTCAGAAGACGGTGACGTGATCGCACTCGGCACTCAGATCATCCGGGTGACCTTTCCCTTTTATTTCATTTATGTTTTTCTGGAGGTGTTCTCCTCCTCCATCCGGGGAACGGGCCGTTCCCTGCCCCCCATGATCATTGCCGTCTGCAACATGTGCGGCGTACGCCTCATCGCTCTCGCGGTGATGATGCGTCTGAATCCCACGGCGCCGGGCGTAGCAGTCATCTATCCCATCACCTGGACGACCACGACCCTGTGTCAGCTGGGGTACCTGCTGATCAGCCGGTGCATGCATCTGAAACAGCCGGAACGGCTTTCGGACGGATAAAAGGATCCGGGGCGGTCTGCCGCACAGCAGACCGCCCCGGATCCTTTCATTTCTGACTTACCATTCCCCGTCCGGACTCACCACCGCCCGATCCTGCAGGATCCGAGCCGGGTTGCGGGTCAGGAGCACGTCGGCGTACTCCTCCCCCCAGCTCTCTTCCAGAAACGCTTTCACTTCCGCCATGTGCGGCGTCCTCACCCGTTCCGTATGGGCGTCACTGGCCACGACGTGCGCAAGCCCGTGGTCAAGCATCCAATGGGCGGTCCTCTGCGAGCGGTGCCCCAGGGAACCGAGGATGCTTCCCTTGTTGCACTGCAGGATGACTCCGCGCCGGAACCAGCGGACCAGATATTCCAGCTGCTCCTGAACATCGTGATAACGCTCGGGGTGCGCAAGGAGCACTCTCACTCCCTCCGCCTCCAGTCGGAGCAGCATGTCGTCGATCTCCTCCGCAGGCGTATCGAACATGAATTCCACCAGCAGATACCGGCTGCCTCCCACCGTTGGCAGAAGCCCTCTTCTCAGAAGTTCCGGCGTCTGCGGGGTGCACAGTATCTCCGCCCCAACGTGCAGCCGGAGAGAGAGGCCGTCCGCCTTCAGCCGCGCCTGGAGGGTCTCCGTCAGTTCGGCCATCCTCTGCTTTGCTCCGGCGGCGTCCTGCAGGTCATATTGAAAATGCGGCGTTGCCGCGATATCCGTGACGCCGGAATCCTCCGCCATGGCGGCCATGGCCAGGGAAACGCGGGAGGAACGGCTGCCGTCGTCCACGCCCGGCAGGATATGGCAATGCAGATCGATCATGGAAAACACCTTCCTTCTTCTCTGAGCGGAATCATATCACAGCCCTCATGGTTCCGCAATCAGCCGTGACAAAAACTCCCCGCCATGCTATACTGATGCCAGAATGAGAAAAGGAGCTTTTCCATGACGCGTGAGAAAAAGATCCTGGGCTCCCAGGCCCTGGCTGAACTGCTATCCCGTCTGCAGGACGGGACCTTCCGGGATATCGTTGCCGACTGGAAGTGGATCTTCTCTTTCAGCCGTCAGTTCCGTTCCCGCATCGTGATCTATACGCTTCTGGGCATCGTCTCCAATCTGCTGGCGCTGGCCGGCTCCGTGACGGGGAAGTATCTTATGGACGCCATCCTCTCTCTCGACGCGCGGCGTCTTGTCTGGATGATCGCGGCTACGATCCTTCTGGCGGCGCTGTCTCTTACGCTCCGCAGCGTTTCCAGCCGGTTTTCCACCAGGATCGGCGTGGACGTCAACAATCACATCCAGTCCGTCGTACTGGACTCCATGTACCGATCCCGCTGGGAGGAACTGAACCGCTTTGCCAGCGGCGATCTGATCCATCGCTTTGGCGGCGACGTTTCCACCATCACCAGTAGCGCCGTCAGCTGGCTGCCGGACGCGGTGATTGCCGTCATCACGTTGATTGCCGCCTTCTGCATCATCCTGTATTACGATCCGATGATGGCGCTGATCACCTTCATCACCGTACCGTTCCTCCTTCTCTCCTCCAAAAGCCTGATCCGTCGTCAGCGGGCGCACAACAGGAGAGTCAAGGCGGTGACTTCCCGCTTCACCGCTTTCCAGGTGGAGGCATTCCGCGGGCTGGACATCACCAAGAGCTTCGGCGTGGAAGACCGGTACATGGATCTGCTGCATCGTCATCAGGACGAATACCGTTCGGCGGTCCTGGACTACAATCGCTTTTCCATCCGCACGAACATCTGGCTTTCCGTACTCAGCACCATCGTCCAGTATCTCGCCTTTGGCTACTGCCTGCTTCGTCTGTGGCAGGGCCGGATGCTGTTCAGTACCATGCTCCTGTTCCTGCAGCAGCGGGGCCATCTTCAGGGTGCCCTGTCCTCCGTCGTCTCTCTGATCCCGTCCGCTCTGTCGGGCTCCGTATCCGCCGGCAGGGTCCGCGAGCTGACCGAACTGGAAAAAGAACCCGCCGTCGGGACTCCGCCGAAAAACGCCGATCGCTGCTCCGTCCTTCTCGAAAACGTGAGCTTTTCCTACCTTCCGGGCTCCCCCATTCTGGAAAACAGCGGCTTCATCGCCTCCCCGGGTGAGACCATCGCTCTCGTAGGCCCTTCCGGAGAGGGAAAGACCACCACGCTGCGGCTCATCCTCGGCCTTGTTTCTCCGGAAAAGGGAAAGGCCGTCATGGTCGACGGTGCCGGCTCTGAGACCCCCCTCGGACCGGACACCCGGCCGCTGCTGGCGTATGTTCCCCAGGGGCACAGCCTCATGTCCGGCACGATCGCGGACAACCTGCGTCTGGTACGTCCCGACGCGACGGAGGAGGACCTGTGGGAAGCCCTTCGTCTGGCTGCCGCCGACGGCTTCGTAAGCCGGCTTCCCGGACAGACGGAATACCTTCTCAGCGAAGACAGCCGCGGCCTGTCCGAAGGGCAGGCGCAGAGGATCGCCATTGCCCGCGCACTGCTGCGGAAGGCGCCTGTGCTGCTGCTGGACGAAGCCACCAGCGCCATTGACATCACTACGGAACGGACGATCCTTCGAAATCTCGCTCAGGCGGGGAAGACCTGCATTCTCACGACCCATCGGCCAACAGCCCTGTCCCTCTGCACCCGCGTCTATCGCATCACCGACCGACAGATCCGCCAACTCACGCCGGAACAGATCGAGGCTTACGCGGCTGACTTCTGAGCCGTTCCGCTTCTTTCCGTCACCTCCCCACAACGGCAAACGGCAGCGCAGGAGCGATTCCTGCGCTGCCGTCTTTTTCCGTTTTTGAGATGCTCAGTAGGCGATCAGATACTTGTCGATCTCCCAGCTGCTGACGCGGGTGCCGTATTCGCGGCATTCCGCCTCCTTGCCCGCCATGTACTGGGTCGTGATATGCTCGCCCAGCGTTTCCGTCAGCAGGCTGTCGTTCCTCAGATCCTCCAGCGCCTCGACAAGAGAGGCCGGGAGGTTCTCTATCCCGTTTGCGCGGCGCTCCGCGGCCGTCATGGCGAAGATGTTCTCCGAGATCTCCTCCGGCGGCGTCATCCGCTTTTCTATGCCGTCCAGCCCCGCGGCCAGACATACGGCCAGCGTCAGATAGGGATTGCAGGATGGATCCGGGCTCCGCAGCTCGATGCGGGTGCTCTTGCCGCGGGCCGCCGGTATCCTTACCAGCGCGCTGCGGTTGGAGGCGGACCAGGCCAGATAGCATGGGGCCTCATATCCCGGCACCAGGCGCTTGTAGGAATTGATCAGCGGGTTGGCAACGGCCGTAATCCCCTTGATATGGGCGAGGAGCCCGGCGATGAAGCAATAGGCCTCCGCGGACAGCTTTCTGTCCCCGTTCTCATCATAAAACACGTTTTTCCCGTCCCGGAACAGCGACATGTTCACATGCATGCCGGAGCCTGCGATCCCGTAGATGGGCTTTGGCATGAAGGTGGCGTGCAGCCCGTCCTGCTGAGCGATGGTCTTTACCGTGAGCTTGAAGGTCATGATATTGTCCGCCGCTGTCAGAGCGTCGGCGTATTTGAAGTCGATCTCATGCTGCCCGGCCGCGCATTCGTGATGGGAAGCTTCGATCTCGAACCCCATCTCCTCCAGATTCAGGCAGATCCTGCGTCGGGTATCGACGCCCCTATCCACCGGCCCCAGGTCAAAGTATCCGGCTCCGTCCCCCGTAACGGTGGTCGGCCTTCCCTTCTCATCCGTCTCAAACAGGAAGAATTCGCACTCAGGTCCCACGTTGAAGGAATATCCCATGTCCTCCGCCCGCTTCAGCACCCGTTTCAGCGCGCCGCGCAGATCTCCGGAAAACGGAGTCCCGTCCGGATTGCACACGTCGCAGATCATGCGGGCCACCCGCCGGTCGTGAGGGCGCCAGGGCATGATGGTATAGGTATCGATGTCCGGATGCAGATACTGATCGGATTCGTGGATGCGGCTGAATCCCTCGATGGAGCTTCCGTCGAAGGCGATCTGGTTGTTCAGCGCTTTCTCCAGCTGGCTCGTGGGTATGGCCACATTCTTCGGCTGGCCGAAAATATCCGTAAACTGCATGCTGATGAAGGAGACGTCCCCCTCCCGGACCATGCGGATGATATCTTCCTTCGTATATCTGCCCATAAACAGTCCCCCTGTCGATAAACGGGTCTTTTCCTATCTTTTTATTATAGGAAAGCGCCCGTCTTTTTGTCAACCGAAACTTCCCGCACCGAAACAGCCCCCGGCGTACGTCGCCGGGGGCTGCCGTCCGTCGTGCGGACGTCGGTCACATGTTCAGTTCCGTGCGGGAGATCAGATCGTTCTGCCCGGTGATGTGCAGCTCCACGAAATAGGCGGAGAAGCCCGCCACGCGGACCACGAGATCCTTGTAATCGTCCGGATTTTTCTGCGCGTCCTTCAGCGTCTGAGCGGAGATGACGTTGATCTGCATCTCCATGCCGCCCATGTCGAAGTAGGTCTGCATCAGCTGGGTGAGCTTTGTCACGCCCTCCTCTCCCTGGAGACAGGATGGCGAGAACTTCATGTTCAGAAGCGTTCCGTTGGAGTATTTTACCTGATTGATTCGGGATACGGAGCTCAGAATGGCGGTGGGGCCGTTCTTGTCTCTGGCCTGGACCGGAGAGATGCCGTCCGCCAGCGGAACGCCGGCGCTGCGGCCGTCCGGAGTCGCTCCGGTCATGTATCCGAACATCACGTTCGTTGTGACCGGATAGAGGCCCGCGGCGTAGCGTCCTCTCGGACCTGTACAGCTGTTGCAGCAGTCGGCGAACACGTCGGCGGCCCATGCTGCCCACTCATCCACTTCGGGATATCCGTTGCCGTAATGCCTGCACTCGTTCTGGATCTTCCGCTGCAGATCCTCATGCCCTTTCCAGTCGCTGATCAGGGCATCGTACATCTCTCTCGTGGAAACTTCTTTCGTATCGTAGCAGAGGTGCTTGATCATGTACAGGCAGTCGGCCACGTTGCCGATGCCGACGCCGGCCATCCCGCAGGAGTTGTATTCCGCCCCGCCGTACATGACGTCCTTCCCGGACTCCATGCATCCTTTCATGGTGCAGGATACCACCGGCAGCGGGAGCTGTTCCCTCGCCACATATTCAAAGTTGTTGATCTGCATGGCGTGCCATCTGGTGAAGAACTCCAGCTGGGTCCTGTAGGCCTCAAGCACGTCGTCGAAGGTCTCCATCTCATACAGGTACCCCGTGGACAGCCCCACGCGGTTTCTGTTGACCTCCTTCGGCGCTTCTTCTCCCTTCTTCGGGGCACCGAAAGCCAGGGGCATCGGAAGATAGCCGTCGTTGATGGCCAGCCAGACCCCGTTGACGAGATTCAGATACGAAACGGACCCCGTGCCTCCGCAGGCGGGCCATTCGTTTCCGTTTCCGCCCGGCTCCACACAGCCGATGGGGCTGTAGTTTCTGGCGCTCTCCAGACTGTGGCCGCGGGCCATCAGGGCCGGGATGATCACCTCGTCGTTTTCAAAGGTCGGGACTCCGCCGCAGATCCTGGTGGTCTCAATGGCCGCCTCCCACAGTTCCGGAGGCGTGTTCCGGTGGACCCGGAGAGAATGCGGAGGATCGTGGAGGACCAACCGCCCCATGGACTGCAGCATCATGTAGGTCACCCGGTTGGACGCGTCGTTCCCGTCCTTGTCCACGCCGCCCAGAGATACCATCTGGCCGGAGGTGTACCCGGGATTGGCCTGCGTGGCGCCGTAGCTCCAGGGCTTGTTCATCTCCGCGACCTTGAGGTAGAACAGATCCAGCAGCTCCTGCGCGTATTCCTGCGTGATGGTCCCATTGGCCAGATCCCGGTCCAGAAAATCTCCGAGATACTGATCCACACGGCCGAAGCTGATGCCGTGCATGTTGGCGTCCAGGCACAGACAGGTCTGATACATGAACAGGCACTGCAGCGCCTCGTGGTACGTTCTGGCCGGATTCTCCATCGTCCAGTTCAGCACCTCCGCCATTTTTTCCAGTTCCGCCTTCCGGGCCGGATCTCTCTCCGCCGCCGCCTTCTCCTCCGCCAGGGCGGCGTAGCGCTTGGTCAGCGTGATCATGGCTCCGGTGACGATATCGACGGCGCGGTAAAAATTGTACTGCTCACAGGTGCTTCCCGGCATGCCGTCCTCGATGATCTGACGTCTTTTCCGTCTGGCTTCTTCCTGTATCGCCCGGAACCCCGTGCGGATCGCCTTGTCGTAGCCGGTCACGAAGTGGCCGACCGGCGTATCGCTGATGGTCATCTTGCCGAGCATGGTGATCCCGCCGAAATCATGGGGTTCGAACTCGTCGATGTAGTAGGCTTCCGTCTTGGCCCAGTTGCACTCCCCCATCCAGTAATCGATGGTGGACATGAGATAATCCCTGTCCTCCTCGGAGATGATATAGGGGTCGATGTCCCTGGTGCTGATGTAGCCGCTGCCGATCTCCTGCTTCAGGAAAGCGCAGCTGTTTTCCGGATACAGCGCGGCGGCGCGGAATTTGGCGGACTGGGCACCTACGATCACCTCGTCGTCCCCGATGCGGACGGGGATCTTTTCGCAGATGGCCTCAAAGGCTTTCGCGCGGCGCAGGATGCCGCTCAGTTCCGGATGCGAGGTATAAAAATCGGTGATGATCTTATAGCGCGCCAGGCAGATCTCCGGCTGTACGGTGCGGTACTGTTCCCGGATCCTTCGGACCCTGTCCGTTACGGGGCTGAGTGTGTAAGCCATGGGAATACCTCCTGTTCATAGTGAATCGTCGCAGCGTATATTCTGACAGATACAGTATATCATCGTCCGATGCGTTGATTTCATGCAACCTTTTCATGAAATCATTCACAAAACGGTCCTCCGCTGTTCTCCCGCCGGATATTCCACGCGCGGAGAAAATGAAGAAACCCATTGACGGAGCGGTTTTTTTGAAGGATAATGAGGGCAGTAAACCACAGAAAGGACGGTTTTTCCCATGGAGAATGAACATCTCAACAAAGTGGAACTCAACGTGCCCCTCAGTGGGTCTCAGCTTTTTGACATCAACGCCTACGTGACTGCCAAAAACCTGTGCGCTCAGTTTCCGGGGCTGCAGTGCGACTATGAAGACAAAACCAGGATCCGCATTTTCGGAGAACTGAACGACTACTGGTTCGCCCAGTACAACAAGATGGTTTTCGATTCCCAGAAAAAGTGAAACGCTGCCCTCCGGCCATGGGACGCCGGACGGCACCTGTCTGCGAATAACGGCCGCATCGGAATACTCCGATGCGGCCG
The DNA here is from genome assembly GCA_017519975.1 of Oscillospiraceae bacterium. GTDB lineage: Bacteria > Bacillota > Clostridia > Oscillospirales > Oscillospiraceae > Alloscillospira. The sequence goes on from JAFWRM010000048.1 coordinate 26,351, forward strand.
TTTTCTTTCATTTTCACACTTCATGCAGTTCGTCCGTCGGTAAGATCAGTGCCCGCCCATGGCGATACCGCTTCCGTCGCTGTTAAGTCCATCCTGCTTCAGCATGGTCTCCAGAACGTCGATGTCCGAAGATATGTCCATCGCATCGCTGTCGAACATCTGATCCAGCTGCTGTTCGTAACCGGTGATCAGATTGTCCAGGATGTTCCCGATCCGCTCCTTTGTAGAAGTAATGTTGGCGGTGGCGATCCCCTGTCTCTCCAGAACGGCGTAGGAGCGCATCAGTTTCTGGGTCTGGGGGAGATAGTAGGACATGAAGCGCCGGATGTTCTTTTCCTTTTCCGGACTGGCCTCGGCTGCCTGCAGGATCTTTCCCGTAAGTTCCGTCAGACGCATCATTTTGCCGGAGATCTCAACGTCCTTGATCTTGCCGGCGGCTTCCCTCATCTGTTCGTACACCCGCATGTACTCGCTGGTATTGGCCTCGCGATCCTCACGGGCCTTACGCTCGGTCCGGTCCTGCTGCCGGATCTCCCGCTCCTTTTCCGCGGCAGCTTCGGAGATCACAAGGCTGTCCAGCCCGTTGTCAAGATAAGCGGTCTCTCCAAAGTATCCCTTTTCCGCCATGTATTCAAGATCCTTCCGCACCCGTTCCCTCGGAAGCCCCGTAGCTTTCGAGATCTCGGCCACCGACTTGCAGTCGTCAAGTCCCATGACGGCAATGTACTTGCTCAGCCGCTTTGCCTTTCTCTTCGCCCTCCAGCTGAAGAACATGGAGGCTCCGCCGCCGATCAGATAGAACAGTGCGCTGCGCAGATCACTGAGAATATCATAGTTTATGAAATCGACCAGGTCGGCAAGACCGATGAACAGGAATACGCAGCCCAGGATCAGAAGGATCAGCGCCGCTGTGTCCTGCGGCATTTTCGCCTTCTTCGTCTTTTTTTTCTCAGGCGCCGGTCGGACAGGCGCCGAATACGTCTGCCGCGGCGCACTGCTCTGATACGCGCTGAAATCAGGCGCGCTCTGCCGGTTCTGGTTGAATGTGCCGGCGTTCCGCAGGGAGGGGCGTGCCAGCTTCAGGATCAGCCATACAAGTCCGACCGGCCACGCCACGATGAAGGCAAGGATGATCCCGACCCATTCAAGGGCGTTTTTCGCGTCGTTATTGTTTCCATTGTAATTGGCACTCATCAGACGACCTCCGCATTGTCCGAAAACCGTTTCTTCCGTTCCATAATACATCAGTTCCGGGCAGAAAAACAATCCTTTTGCGGCCTTTAACCCGCTCTATTCCGCTTTTTCAGCATCTGTCACAGCTGACGGTACATGGCTGCGGCGTCGGCCTTCGTCGTAAACTCGGAAACGCTCTCCACCTGGACCTTCAGCGTTCTGGCTCCGAACCGGAGCTCGATGACGTCTCCCGGCTTTATTTCCTGGGATGCTTTCGCGATCTTTCCGTTAACCGAAACGTGCCCTCCGTCACAGGCTTCGTTGGCTACGGTGCGCCGCTTGATCAGCCTCGATACCTTCAGATACTTGTCGAGCCTCATGGTATGACCTTCCTTCAGACAGAGCGGCGCGGCTGTCCGCCGCGCCGCCGATGATCTGTTATGGATAAAACGCCGGAATCTCCGATCACTCGGCCACGGCGTCCTTCAGAGCCTTGCCGGCCTTGAACTGGGGCAGTCTGGATGCGGGAATCTCGATGTTCTCGTTGGTTCTGGGATTGCGGCCGGTGCGGGCGGGACGCTGCTTCACGTCAAACACGCCGAAACCAACCAGCTGGACGCGGTCGCCGGCCTTCAGAGCTTCGGTGATCGCATCGAGAGCCGCGGTAAGAGCCGCTTCGCTCTGCTTCTTGTTCAGTCCGCTCTCCGCGGAGATTCTGGAAATGAGTTCGGTTTTATTCATGATGTTCCTCCTTGCGGTTGCCCGCTTTATTTAATTCTCTCCCGGTCACCCGGTCGAGAGAGCAAACGTTTTGCGCCGCCGTCAGTCTTCTTCAGACGCGGCATCGTACAGCGCCAGTTCCTTCTCGGGACTCAGCGGTCCTCCCGCAGTTTCCCGCTCCAGTCCGGCAAAGCGCTCGGTAAAACGGTCGCTCGCCTTCGTCAGCGCCTCTTCCGGATCCGTTCCGGTCATCCGTGCGGCAAGCACTGCGGAAAAAAGCAGTTCCCCGACGGCCGTCTCCACGTCGGAGCCCTCTCCGTCGCTGAGGACGGAACTCAGCTCATAGAGTCTTTCCGCCAGACAGTCCATGGCGTCCCAGACGTCCAGGCGGCTCCCGGATATCGCCTTACCCGCCTTCTTCTGAATCTTTTCCGCCCGCCAGAGCGCAGGCAGGCTCCTCGCAACGGCACGCAGAGAATCCGTTACGGTATCCTGATGCTTTTCCTGCCTTTTGACATCCTCCCACAGGTCAAGGACGTCCCTCGCCGATCCCGCTTCCCGCCTGCCAAACACATGGGGATGACGGAATATGAGCTTCCGGCATACGCCGTCAGCCACGTCGTCCAGGCGGAAGCGCCCCGCTTCCCGCTCGATATCGGCGTGAAACACGACCTGAGTCAGCACGTCGCCCAGTTCTTCCTTCAGATGGTCGGCGTCCTGTTCGTCGATGGCCTCCACCGCCTCGTACGCCTCCTCCAGCATGTTTCGCCGCAGGCTCGCGTGCGTCTGTTCCGCGTCCCAGGGGCATCCCCCCGGTGCGCGAAGAAGCGCGATCAGCCGCTCCAGATCATAGACGTCATACCGAGACTTGTTATCAAAATCTATCATACTTTCACCGTTTCTGCAAGTAGATTAAGTGTAATACGCAAAATTCTGTGCCATTTATACAAAGCCCAGGACTGCCGCGCTTTCATTCCCCGGCAGAACGGATTATTTCAGGTGAAGCTTCTCCGCGATCCTGTCCCCCTTGGGAAGCATCGAAATATCCTCTCTCGTAACTGCTCCGAGCAGTATGACGGCTGCGAAATAAACGACGACTGCGATCCCGATGGAGATGAACAGCCCTGCCGTCACCTTCATCCGTCCGCCGCCGATGTCACCCAGCCCGATCAGTTTCATTACGGCGAAACTGCCCGCGGCGGCGACTGCCATCACCGCCGTGCAGAGCGCCGGCTTGGCAAACGCTCTTGCCAGCGGGATCTTTTCCGGGAACCTGAGCTTCAGCCCGATCATATTGACCAGAGAGATCGTCAGATAGCAGACCAGCGTGCTGATGGGCGCTCCCACGATGCCGAAGGCTGCGTTGCCCGTCAGCGTGTAATTGATGATGACCTTCAGGATACTTCCGGCCGCCATGGCTATCAGCGGGATCCGTTCATGTCCGCTGGCCTGGACCAGCGCCGTGGACACGAGCTGGAAGCATACGAAATAGGAAGCGATGCCAAGGATCGCCATGACGGCCGTCGCCTTCACGCTGCCCGTCCCGTAGAGGGAATAATACAGCGGAGCGGCAAGCACGCACATTCCTACGGCGGCAGGCATGGCGAAGAGATTCATCAGCTTCAGGGAACGGCTCATCACTCCCCCCGCCTCACGGTACTTCTTCACCGCTATGGCCGCCGCCACCGCCGGAACCACGCTGATGGATACGGCGACGATCAGCGACGAAGGGAGCGTAAACAGCGTGTGCGCCTTCGTGAATGTGGCGTATTCCACGTCTGCCTGGAGCTCCGAGAGCATCAGCCCCTGCTTGAGACGGTTCATGACGACTTTCACGTCGATCAGCGTCAGCAGGTTCAGAAGCGAGGAGGAGAGCGTCATCGGAATGGTGATCTTCAGCATTTCCTTCAGTGTATCGCCGCGGGTCTCCGTCGATTCGTCCGTACATTCCAGCCGGTAGCTTCCTCTGCGCAGCGCCCGGCGGCGGTACCAGGCCATAATCGGGATGCTCGCTCCCAGGCCTACGACGACGCCGAAAATCGCTCCGGATACGACAATGCCGGAGCTGTAGCCTGCCTTCAGAAGAATAAAGGCCACGGCCAGGCCGAGAACGAATTTGAAAACCACTTCGGATATCTGCGTGATCGACGTGGGAACCATATCCTCATGCCCCTGGGTATACCCCCGATAGACCGCGATAACACAGCAGAAGAAAACGGCGGGCCCCAGCGTGAAGATGGCCTGATAGGATCCCGGTTCCTCCATGAAGTTGGCGATCTGACGGCAGCAGATCATCATGAATCCGCCGAATACCGCACCGATGACGATCATGGCCGGCATGGCCACGGAGAATATTCTCTCGCTCTGCCGGATCCTTCCCCGTGCGTTCTCCGAAGCGATCATCCGTGAGATGGCCACGGGCACGCCTGCCGTGGATACCGTGAGTAGCAGGGAATAGACGTTATACGCCACCCCGAAATAGGCCGCGCCGCTGTCGTCCAGAATGTTGAACAGCGGCAGCTTGTACAGCGCTCCGATCACCTTGACTATCGCAATGGTCGCCGCCAGGACGGCGGCTCCCTCCACAAAACTCTTCTTTCTTGCAGCCAACGCGAGGCTCCTTCCTTCTTTTCCGCAGATATCCTTTCTGTCCCTGTTCCGGTTTCATCCGTTGACATAAAATGTGAAGAAACCGGTGGAAATTGTGGATAACTGCCGCTATTTCTTATGATTCCGTCCCGGACGAGTTGTCAATAATCGCCCCGGAGACCGTTATAAGGCCGTTTTTGTTCCGAGAGCTCCTCAGCGTTTCTGCTTTTTGAGGATCCGGATGTCCTCGCCGGTGAACCGAAGGATCTCATAATCCCCCAGAATGCGGGAGGATATCTGGGGCGAATACCGTCCGGCCAGCTCCGCCGGAGCCAGGTTCGTGCTGATGATGGTCTTTCTTCCCCCGGACAGGCGGGTGTTCACAAGTTCATACAGCCCCGCGACCGTGAGGGAATTCGTCATCTCCGTCCCCAGATCGTCAAGGATGAGCAGATCGCAGTTCATCAGTCGGTTCAGGGCTGCCTCCGCCGTCTCTTCCCTCTCCCCTCGGCCGAATCGAGCCTCTTCGAAAGCGGCAAAGACCTCGCCCGCCGTCTGGTATACGACGGAGTGTCCGCTCCCGGATACTTCCCCTGCGATGCAGGCGGACAGGAACGTCTTTCCGAGGCCCGGCCCTCCGGTAAACAGCAGATTGTCCGAACGGCTGCCGAATCGCCGCGCATAGCTCCGGCAGTAATCCAGCACCGCTTTCATGTGCGCGCGAGGGCTGACGCCGGACTCGTTCGGCTCGTCACTGTACCAGAAAAGCTGAAAGCTGTCAAAGCTCTCCCCCTGCAGCCGGGTCAGACTGCTGAGCTCCCTGGCCTGTTCCTTTCGATACAGCTCCATCAGACATTCGCAGGGTTCCGTCCCTACGAAGCCGGTGTCCCTGCATCGGGAACAGTTCGGTTCCTCGTCCAGATAATCCCTGGGATAGCCCGCCTTCTCCAGCAGTTCACGCCGCTTTTCCTGCAGCCGCAGGCTCTCCTCTCCGGCGGCGCGAATCCGCGCTTCCGTATCGCCGCCCTCCAGAGCGGCGCGGAACACTCCGCTCATGACGTTCCGGAGCTCGCCGTCGATCTCCGCGAGGCCGGGCACCCGGCGGATCGCCTCTTCCTGCCGCCGCGCCGTGCGTTCCTCCCGCGATTTCCTCCGCTCCTCCAGCGATGCTCTGGCCCGGGCGAAGACCGTCCTGTCCAGCGTCATGTGTCTTCCTCCTTCATGGATTCCGTCAGCCGGATGAGCCGATCGGTCTCGTCCGCCGCCGGCGCCGCGTTCCGATTCGCCGCCGGCACGCCGGCGGGGGCGGTCCCCCGGGCTCTCCTCACGCCGTCTCCCTTTTCGATCTCTTCCGGCGTATGCAGGCCCTTTCCGTGCCAGCTCAGGAAAATCTTATCCATATACTTGAAATTCAGCGTATGGATCTGATCCAGCGTCCGTTCGTAACACAGCCGGACGGCCGCTCCGTCAAACCCCATCTCGATCCAGCTCTCGACATATCCGCGTTCCGTATCGGTCATCTTCCGGTCGTAGATGCCGAGGGCGCGTCTGAATTCCCCTTCCCGGTCGGCGTACTCCTCTTTCCTGCGGATGAAGGCTTCCGCTTTCTCCAGGGTATCGATCCCCTGGCGCTTCCATTCCGCCGCCATCTTCTCCAGTTTCGCAGAGGAGAGCCTTCTCCCGGGCCCATAGCGCCGCCGTACGTCCTTTTTGAAAAACTGCATCATCTGGAGGATCACTTCGGGCGGCAGCGCCAGTCCCTCCCGGATGTACAGCAGCCTCTGCAGATCCTGCACCGCCAGCTTTTCGCCGAACACATGCTCCGCCTGCGCCGCCAGGAAGGAAAACTCCTTTTTCCCCATGGCCGTAGTCACGTCCTCCGGAGAAAATGTCTTTTCTTCCTCCAGGGCGGCAAGAAGCCCCTGGCCGGCCAGCTTCTGCAGCAGTCTCTCCGCCTCCTGGCCGGAAACGCCGAGTTCTGCGGAAATGGTTTCCGCCCCGCACCCGTCCGGATGCCGCAGAACACAGAGATAGGCAAGCGCCGCTCCGCCGTCCCTTCCGGCGATCAGCCGATCCGCCGCCGCCTTGGACAGGACGATGCTGTCGCCCTCCCGAATCTTGTATCCTGCCATGGGTCCCCATCCCCTTCCTTCGCTCATGCTCTGCAGGTAAATCAGTATTATAACAGAATCCTTCCTCCCGTACAATCTTTTGATGCGGTAAAAAGGCCTCGCGACCGCTGCGGAAGCCGCCGGCGGACACAAAAAATTTACTTTTCTCTCCCTTTTTCCCTTTTTTCCTCATTCCTGTTGTGATATGATGAGAAGACATTATTTTGGGAAGGTATGTCCTTCCTTCACTGACCGATTCGGAGAAACGCTGATATGCTTGAGATACTTTCCCCCGCCGGCAGTCCGGAGGCCGTCGTCGCGGCCGTTCAGAACGGAGCCGACGCGATATATATGGGTTTCGGCGACTATAACGCCCGCCGCAACGCCAAAAACTTTACAGAGGAAGAATTCCGCAATGCCGCAGAATACTGCAGGATACGCGGCGTGAAGGTGTTCGTGACCCTGAACACGCTGGTCTCCGACCGGGAGATCCCGGCCGCACTGGAGACCGCGCGGACCGCGATCCGCTGCGGCGCCGATGCCCTCATCGTCCAGGACCTCGGGCTTGTCCAGGCCCTGCGGCAGGCACTGCCCGGCGCGGAACTCCACGGCAGCACGCAGATGAGCGTGCACAGTCTGGAGGGCGTAAAAATGTGCGCCGCTATGGGTCTCAGCCGCGTTTGTCTGGCCCGAGAGCTGAACAGAGACGAGATCGCTGAGATCTGCCGTCAGTCTCCCATCGAGATCGAGGTTTTCGGCCATGGCGCACTGTGCATGTGCTATTCCGGCCAGTGCTACATGAGCGCTGTCATCGGGCGCCGCAGCGGCAACCGCGGTCTGTGCGCCCAGCCCTGCCGCCAGCCTTACGATACCGGCGCGCATTCCAGCCAGTACCCTCTCAGTCTGAAGGACAACTGCCTGATCCGCTACCTCGAAGAGCTGGAAGCCATGGGCGTGACCTGTCTGAAACTGGAGGGCCGCATGCGCCGTCCGGAGTATTCCGCCATCGTCACCGGCATCTATTCCCGGGCCGCCCGGGAGCATTCGCTCCCCAGCGCGGAAACGCTGCGGCTGCTGCGTTCCGCGTTCTCCCGCCAGGGCTTTACCGACGGCTATTATACCGGAAACAGGGGGCCGGACATGTTCGGCGTCCGCACGGAGGAAGACAAGGGCGAACCCGTGGTGTACTCCACCGCCAGAAAGAACTATCTCAACGGTGAATACCAGCGCGTCCCCGTGCGCTTCGTCGCCCGCATACGGGAAGGCCACCCGGCGGAGCTGGCGGCCATTGACGACCGGGGCCACACCGCCGTCGTTACGGGGCAGAAGCCGGAAAAGGCGTTCCACCGGGAACTTACGGAGGTCCAGCTGCAGACCCAGCTGCACAAAACGGGAGGCACGCCCTTTGTATGCATGGGTGTGAAAAGCCAGATTGAGAGCGGGCTCAGCATGGCGGTCGCGTCACTGAACGAGATGCGCCGCTCCGTCCTTGTGGATCTTCTGCAGCAGCGCCGGGAGTTTTCCCCCGCTGAGGAAGGTTCGTTTACGCCCGTACCGTCCGTTCCCAACCGTGCAGGGCACGCCCAGCTGACCCTGTCGTTTCTGAAATCTTCCCAGATCTCTCCGGAGATCGTCGCACTGAAGCCTGCCGCCGTCTTTCTGCCGGCGGAGGAATTTGCGGAGCCTTCCGCGATCCTTTCCCTTCTGAAAGAGGATCCGGACATCCGTCTGGGCGTCGTTCTTCCCCGGATCCTGCATGACCCGGAGCTGGAAAAGTGCTCCGGCCTCCTTGTCCGGGCCCGCGGGGCCGGCGCTGAAGAAGCCCTGGTAGGAAACATCGGGCAGATCCTGTTTGCCCGGGAACACGGGTTTTCCGTCCGAGGCGATTACGGACTGAACGTATTCAACAGCGAAACGCTGTTCGTCCTGAAGGAGCTGGGTCTGCGTTCGGCAACGCTGTCGTTTGAGCTGCGTCTCCAGCAGATCCGGGACATTTCAAAATGCATCGACACGGAGATCATTGCCTACGGCCGTCTTCCTCTGATGATCACGGAAAACTGCGTGGTGAAAAACGCGTACGGCGTGTGCCGCTGCGACAGCTTTTCCGGAATCCGGGATAAGACGGGAGCCGTTTTCCCCGTTGTCCGGGCATTCGGCTGCCGCAACGAGATCCTCAATTCCCAGAAGCTGTTCCTTGCCGACCGTCTGGCAGACGTGGACGCTGCCGGCATCCGGACGGCGCGTCTGGCTTTCACGACGGAAAATCCCGAAGAATGCCTGTCCGTCGTACGGCGCTACATGGGGCTGGATGACTCCGATCCTGCGGAGTTTACCCGCGGACTGTATTATCGAGGTGTTGAATGAACATCGTTCTTGCGTCCGCATCCCCCCGCCGCCGGGAGCTTCTGGAGCAGATCGGTCTTTCGTTTTCCGTCCGTCCCGCCGCCTCCGAGCCGTCCGTATGCGGCCTTTCTCCGGAGCAGACCGTATGTGCTGTCGCACTGGCCAAGGCGGAAGACGTCGCCTTGGCCGCTTCTCCGGAGGAGCTGATCCTCGGTGCCGATACCCTGGTCTATCTTGACGGAGAGCCTCTGGGCAAGCCCTCCGACACGGAACACGCCGTTTCCATGCTTCGCCGTCTCTCCGGCAGAGAGCATGACGTCTATACCGGCGTCGCCCTCGTCGGAGGCGGGAGAAAGCTGGTCCGCTGTGAAAGGACCGTCGTACGTTTCCGTCCTCTGACGGAAGATCTGATACGCCGATACGCCGCCACCGGAGAACCGCTGGATAAGGCTGGCGCATACGGCATCCAGGGGCGGGGCTGTCTGCTCGTCGAGAGCATTCACGGAGATTACAACAACGTGGTCGGCCTTCCCCTCGGACTTCTGAGAGACATGCTGGAATCCTTCGGCGTGCCCGTCCTGTGATCGTGTCCTTTTCCGGGCAGAATGGGGGAACTTATGAAAAAGATCTTTTCCAGAAAAACGCTGGTCGTCGTCCTGATCGCTCTGGTCGTGGCGCTGGCCGCCGTCATATCCATGGTCGGGACTGGCCGACCCGGCTTTGTCACTTCCGCGGTGGAGACCGTGCTGAAACCGGTCAAGTCCGCCGCCGCTGCCGTCGCGGGCACCTGCGAGAAGCTGTACGGATACATGCACGATTACGACCGCCTCATCGAGGAGAATGCCGCACTTCGGGCCAGATTGTCCGGTGCGGACCGTGAGGCGCGGGATTACGACGCCCTGGAAGAGGAGAACGTCCGCCTCCGGGAGCTCCTCGGTCTGTCACGGAACAACGAAAGCTATGAATTCGAATCCGCCAGCATCATCGCCTGGAGCGCTTCCAGCTGGGATTCCACCTTTACCATAAACAGAGGCTCCGCGAATTCCGACATTGCGGCCGGAGATCCCGTGATCACCTCTTCCGGCTGCGTCGTCGGCCTGGTCCGGACCGTATCCTCCGGCAGCAGCGTGTGCGTCTCTCTGATCGATACCACATTTGCCGCCAGCGTGGATCTCGACAACGTGACGGGATCCTGTTCCGCCGTCGGGGATTACTCTCTGATGCGGCGCGGAAAGCTCATGGTGGAATACATCAGCGACAGCAACCGCGTTTTCGCGGGGGACAGTGTGATCACCTCCGGAAAGGGAGGGCTGTTCCCTGCCGATCTGCTGTTGGGTTACGTGGATGAGGTCACAACCACGTCCGACGGGCAGAACGACGTTGCCGTCGTGACCCCTGCGGTCTCTCTTGACGATCTGCTCTATGTGTACGTGATCACAGACTTCAGCATGACGGAATGAGGGAGGCGCTGTTATGTTGAAGAAAAACAGAGCTGCCCTGCTGCTGATCCTGAAGCACGCGCTCCTGCTTCTGATCCTGTATGTTCTGCAGGCCCTCGTCTTCCCCTGGTTCGGCACGGCAGTGCAGCCGATGCTCCTTTGTGTGGCGGCCGCCGGGGTCGCCCACGGCGAAGGGAGTTTTCCCGGCTCGCTGTTCGGCCTGTTTGCCGGCGTTCTGACGGATTCCGCTCTCGGCCGGCCGATCATGACCTTTACCCTGCTTCTCACCGTTCTCGGCCTTCTGATCGGATATCTGTCTGAAAACTGGCTGTCCGCCAATCTGCCCGCATACGCGGCAAGCTGCGCTCTGTCCTGCCTGATCTGCATCGTCGTTCAGGCGCTGCCTGTCCTGCTGCGCCACGGCTCTCCCGCCGCGCTCTGTCTCACGGCGCTGATCCAGCTGGCTGTCAGCATGATCTTCTCGCTTCTCCTGCTGCCGGTGGTCCGTTGCCTGACCCGGGCGTACCGCAGGGAGTGGCGAACCTTACCCCACAGGAGCTGAAAGGATCCCACAGGATGAAAAAGATGTTTCGGCCGGGAAGAATGCTGGCTCTGTTCCTGCTTCTTTTCGCCATAATCATGGTTTTTTTCATAAAGATGTACCGTCTGCAGCTGGTAGAACACGGGGAATCCGACGAACTGATCAGCACGTATTCCGTAACGGAGACGATCTCCTCCTCCCGGGGAGATATTCTGGACCGCAACGGAACGCTGCTGGTCACCAGCCGGATGACGTACAACATCGGCCTGTCCCGGTCCGCGCTCCTCGAGCATGACAACATCAACGATATTCTGCTCGATCTGGCGCGTACGGCACTGGAAAACGGCGTTTCCTATACGGACACCTTTCCCGTAACGACGGCATCGCCCTTCTCCTGGATCACAGAGACCTCCGCCACTCAGCGGAACGTCCTGAACGCCTATTTTGACTACTTTGATCTTCCGGAAGACATCTCCGCGACGGACTTCATCGTCTGGCTTCGAGAGCATTACGGGATCGACTACACCTTTTCCACCGCGGACGCGCGGACCGTCATCGGTCTGAGATACGAGATGGAGACCCGTGTCATATACGCCATGGAGGATTACGTTTTCGCGCGGGACGTGTCCACCGACTTCATTTCCATCCTTCGTGAACGCAATTACCCCGGCGTTTCGGTGGAGACCACGACGCAGCGGATCTACGCCACCGACTACGCGGCCCACATTCTCGGCTATATCGGAAAGATGAACGCCGAGGAGTACGCGGTATACAAGGAACAGGATTATCCCATGGACGCCTATGTGGGAAAAGCCGGAGTGGAGAAGGCCTTTGAGCAGTATCTGCACGGCTCGGACGGTGCCATGCGCGTCTTCTTTTCCGAGGACACGGGGGCCGTCGTACGGACGGAGATCCTGCGGGAAGCCGTCAACGGAAGCAACGTTTACCTCTCTCTGGACATCGGCCTCCAGAAGGCCGCTGAAGAGGCGCTGGCCTCCAAGATCCAGGAGATCAATGAAGGCCGTACCACCGGCAACATGGCCACCGGCGGCGCCGTAGTGGTCACCAACGTAAAGGACGGCAGCGTGCTGGCTACCGCCTCCTATCCGACCTTCGACATCTCCTCTTTCTTTGACAACTACACGGCACTGCTCAATGATTCCTCCGCCCCGCTGTTCAACCGGGCGGTAAACGGCACGTACAACCCCGGCTCCACCTTCAAGATGGTCACCGGATTCGCCGGCCTGAAAAGCGGCTACATCGGCCGCTATACAACGATCGAGGACACCGGCATGTTCACAAAGTATCCGGACTATCAGCCGCGGTGCTGGATCTACTCCTCCACAGGAGGCGGTCACGGCACGCTGGACATCGTCGGGGCCCTTCGGGATTCCTGCAACGTTTTCTTCTTCACCGTGGGCGACGCCGTCGGCGAAGACCGGCTTGCGCAAGCCGCTGCCGAGTTCGGCTTTGGTTCCCCTACGGGGCTTGAGATCGGAGAGGCGGACGGCGTGATCGCGACCCCGGAGTACAAGAAGACCGTTCTCGGGGATAACTGGTACGCCGGCGACACGCTGCTGGCCAGCATCGGACAGGGCCAGAACATGTTCACGCCCGTCCAGATCGCGAACTACGTGGCAACTATCGCCAACGGCGGCTACCGCAACAGGATGACTCTTCTGGATTCCGTGAAGAGCGCCGATTATACCGAGGTCCTGGTGCAAAACGAGCGGGAAGTGGCTTACGAGTTTTCGGAAACGGACAAGGCCTATCTTTCCATCCTGCGTGAAGGGATGCGGGCGGTGGCCAACCAGCCTGGCGGTTCTGCCTACGATCTGTTCAGCAATTACCGGGTCCCCGTCGCCGCCAAAACCGGTACCGTTCAGAACGACACCGGCAACAGCAATACGGGCGTGTTCGTATGCTATGCACCGGCGGACGATCCGGAGATCGCCGTTTCCGTCATCGTCGAGCGCGGCAACGCCGGCCGCACCATTATGGACATTGCCAAGAACGTGCTGGATTACTATTTTGACACCCCGACGGAGGTCGTCGTCGTACCGGCGGACGGCTCCCTGGTGCCCTGAGGCGAGCCTCCGTTTTTCACAGTTTTTTTCCGGCCGGTATTGCAAAAACAGCCGTTCTGGGGATATACTGATAGTCAGTTTTGACAGGAAGCCCCGCGGTCATTATCGGAGGATGTTATGGGTAGAATCATCGCCGTTATTTCCGGAAAAGGCGGCACGGGTAAGACCACTGCCGTCGGAGCCATCGGCGCCTGCCTGGGCGCGTTGGGCCGACGCACCGTATGCGTGGACTGTGACGCCGATCTGCAGAATCTTGATATCGTCATGGGTACGGTAAATTATCTGCCGCCCGTCATCCCCGATGCTTCCTCTCTCCCGGCAGATATCACGGAGCTCTGCGCGGCCCATCCCTCTTTGGAGAACGTCTGGCTTCTGGGGCCGCTGGATTTTTCCGGCGAAGGCCGCTCCGAAGCCTGCGCACCTCTGCTCTCCGCCATCCGCGATGCCTTCGATTTCTGCCTGCTGGATGCTCCGGCCGGCATGGGAGGCGACGTGAAAAACCTTCTGTCCTGTGCCGATGAGGCCATCATCGTGACCACGGGGGACCGTTCCAGCCTGCGGGACGGGCAGGCGATGTGCTCTCTGCTGCAGGAATCCGGCATGACCGACGTGCGGCTGCTGGTCAATCGCGTCGACCCCCGGGCATTCCGCAGAGAAAGGGCGACGGTCGACGACGCCATCGACGCCGTCGGCGCCCGGCTGCTGGGTATCGTCCGGGACGACCGCACCGTTCCCGAAGCCGCCAACCGGGAAACGCCTCTGGTGCTGTACAGCCGGAAGGCGGCGTCTCAGGGCTTTCTTCGCATCGCTCAACGGCTGAACGGCGAATGCGTCCCCGTTCCGGGGGCGTGACCCCTTTTCCCGCATTCGACCATTAATCCAGATGAAGGAGTGAACAGGATGGAAATCGCATTACTGGCTCATGACAGCAAGAAGGAACTGATGGTTCAGTTCTGCATCGCATACTGCGGCATCCTGTCCGGTCATTCCATCTGCGCTACGAACAATACCGGACGTCTGGTTGCGGACGCTACCGGGCTGAAGATCCGCAATTATCTGTCCTGCCGTCAGGGCGGGGACCAGCAGATCGGCGCGCGCATCGCCTATAATGAGATCGATCTGGTCCTCTTTTTCTCCGATCCCGCCAGGCAGGATCTTTCCGACGTGGGAGACATCGTCCGTCTCTGCGACAGGCAGAACGTTCCCATCGCCACCAACGTTGCCACCGCGGAGGTCCTCGTCCAGGGCCTCAAGCGCGGGGATCTTGACTGGCGCAACCTGCTCAAGCCGAGAAAAAACAGAAAATAACGCAAGATGAGCGGAGGATCACGTCTTCCGCCTGTCTGCCGCTGTGAACGGAGAAGAGTACCCGGCAGCGCGGTCCGCAGAGAAGGATGTCCTGGCTGTGAGCATCCGACCTGAACCGCCGGGGAAGACACTTTGGGAGCGGCACGCGGCCCGGCGTTTCCGGGCAAAAAGGGCGCCCGCGCGGCGCTGAAATTGGGTGGCACCACGGAGAAGCTTCTCCGTCCCAATATCCGGGACGGAGAACTTTTTTGTTCTCCCCCGCACACGGCGATCCACTATCACACTTACTGGAGGAATCAGAATGGAGATCATCAGGCCCCGCACTCTGTCCGGCTTCATGGAACTTCTGCCGGAAAAGCAGGTCTACTTTGAGAAGATGACGGCAACTCTTCGGGAGATCTACGGCCTTTACGGCTTTTTCCCGCTGGATACCCCTCAGATCGAAGCGTCGGAGATCCTTCTGGCCAAGGGCGGCGGTGAAACGGAAAAGCAGATCTACCGCTTCACCAAGGGCGATACGGATCTTTCCCTTCGCTTTGACCTGACCGTGCCGCTGGCCAAATACGTTGCCCTGCATTACGGGCAGCTGACCTTCCCCTTCCGCCGTTTTCAGATCGGCAAGGTCTACCGGGGAGAACGGGCACAGCGCGGACGGTTCCGGGAATTCTATCAGGCGGACATCGATATCATCGGGGACGGCAGTCTGGACATCATCAACGAAGCCGAGATCCCGGGGATCATTTATAAGACGTTCTCCGCTCTCGGCCTGAAACGCTTCATCATCCGCATCAACAACCGCAAGGTCCTCAACGGCTTTTTCCGTCTGATCGGAGTAGGTGACCGCGCCGGGGACGTGATGCGTACGATCGACAAGCTGGATAAGATCGGCGCGGACAAGGTCCGCACTCTGCTGATCGAGGAGACCGGCCTGTCCGCGGATACCGCGGAAAAGATCCTGGACCTGATCTCCTGCCGGGACAGAGGCGAAGATCCGCTCGAGGCCCTCGGCCGCTACCAGGGGCAGGATCCGACGCTGGACGAGGGCATCTCCGAACTGACGGTCGTGACCCGCTATCTGGAGCAGTTCGGCGTGCCTCAGGATCATTTCATGATCGATCTGACCATTGCCCGCGGGCTGGATTACTACACGGGCACGGTCTATGAGACCACTCTCCCCGACCATCCGGAGATCGGTTCGATCTGCTCCGGCGGCCGTTACGACGATCTGGCCGGGTACTATACCGACCGCAGACTGCCCGGCGTCGGCATTTCCATCGGTCTTACCCGTCTGTTTTTCGTTCTGGAGGATCAGAACTATCTGAATCCAGCGCTGACTCCCTCGCCCGCGGACGTGCTGATCCTTCCGATGACAGAGGATCTCGGGCCGGCCATCGCCTTTGCCACCGAGCTTCGGAACGCCGGGATCCGGGCGCAGCTCCACTGCGAGAAGAAAAAGTTCAAGCAGAAGATGGCCTACGCCGACAGGCTCGGCGTTCCCTATGTGGCCTTCCTCGGTGAGGACGAGATCCGTTCGGGACGGGTGACCGTCAAAAACATGGCCACCGGTGAACAGATTCAGGTCTCCCCCGCCATGGCCGTGGCAGGCATACAGGAAAAGATCAAGGAAACCCGCCTGGTCCCGCCCATCGGCGAGCCGGCGAAGCATTGAAAGAGAGATGACCGTTATGATGCAATCCCGTACCCACACCTGTAACGAACTGCGTCTGAGCGACGTCGGCGCTTCCGTCAAGCTGGTCGGCTGGATGGAAAACGTGCGCGAGGTAGGCAGCAGCCTTGCCTTCGTCGTTCTCCGCGATTTTTACGGAACTACCCAGCTGGTGCTGGAGGATGAGGCGCTTCTGAAAACCGTAAAGGGTCTGAACAAGGAGTCCACCATCTCCGTCACCGGGACCGTACGCGAAAGGGCCTCCAAAAACCCGAAGCAGGCCACCGGAGACATTGAAGTCGTCCCGGACGGCATCGAAGTCCTCGGCCGGTGCCGGTACAACGAGCTTCCGTTTGAGATCAACCGCAGCCGGGAGGCGGATGAGTCGGCCCGTCTGAAGTACCGTTACCTGGATCTGCGCAATCCGGCTGTAAAAAGCAACATTCTGCTGCGCTGCCGCGTTGTTTCCGCTCTGCGTCAGGCCATGACGGATCTCGGTTTTCTGGAGATCACCACTCCGATCCTGACGGTCTCCTCTCCGGAGGGCGCCCGGGACTATCTGGTCCCCGCACGAAAGCATCCCGGCCGTTTTTACGCTCTTCCCCAGGCGCCTCAGCAGTTCAAGCAGCTTCTGATGATCGCCGGATTCGATCGCTATTTCCAGATCGCCCCGTGCTTCCGGGACGAGGACGCCCGCGGCGACCGCAGCCCCGGAGAATTCTACCAGCTGGACATGGAGATGGCCTTTGCTACCCAGGAAGACGTGTTTTCCGTATGCGAGCAGGTGCTCCCGCCGGTATTCGCCGGCTTCGGCAAATATCACACGGCTTCTCCCGCCCCCTTCCGCCGCATCTCCTATACCGACGCTCTGGAG
Organism: Oscillospiraceae bacterium; assembly: GCA_017519975.1. Taxonomy (GTDB): domain Bacteria; phylum Bacillota; class Clostridia; order Oscillospirales; family Oscillospiraceae; genus Alloscillospira. The sequence goes on from JAFWRM010000048.1 coordinate 43,202, forward strand.
ATCTACGGCACGGACAAGCCCGACCTTCGGATCGATCTGACGGCCACGGACGTGACCGATGCGGTCCGCGGCTGCGGATTTGCCCCCTTCGAGGACGCGATGGTCAAGGCGGTCCCCGTGAGCGGCTGCTCTCTGACCCGCAAGCAGATCGAAAAGCTTCTGGCGGACGTGGAAGTCCAGACCGGTACCAAGGCCTATTGGGTGAAGACGGACGATTCCGGCGCCTTTGCCGGCGGAGTGGCCAAATTCCTGCAGGAGCGCAGGGACGCCGTCAATGGCGTGCTCGATCTGCAGCCGGGAACGCTGGTGGTGTTTACGGCCGGGCGTCCGGAAGCGGCGCGGAAGGCGGCGGGCGCGGCCATAAAGATCTTCGGAGCGGCCTGCCCCGGACACATGGACAGGGAAAAGTATGAATTCTGCTGGATCGTGGATTTCCCCATGTATGAGATCGGGGAAGAGTCCGGTCAGCTGGAATTCTGCCACAACCCCTTCTCCATGCCCAAGGGCGGTCTGGAAACGCTGCTGGCCGCCGAACGCGGAGAGATCGATCCGCTTACCATTCTGGCCGATCAGTACGATCTGGTCTGCAACGGCGTGGAGCTGTCCTCCGGCGCCGTGCGGAACCATGATCCGGAGATCATGGTCAAGGCCTTTGAGATGGTCCGTCTGGGCGAAGAGGACGTGAAGGCCCGCTTCCCCGCCATGTACAACGCCTTCTGCTACGGCGCGCCTCCGCACGCGGGCATTGCCCCCGGCGTCGACCGCATGGTCATGCTGCTGGCCGGGGAAGATTCCATCCGGGAGATCATTCCCTTCCCCATGAACAAGAACGCTCAGGACGTGATGATGAACGCCCCCGGAGAAGTCACTCAGGCGCAGCTGGACGAACTGCATATCGCCGTCGTCGCTCCGGAAGGCTGACCCGCGCACCTGTCCATGCCGATCACCGTATATCTGATCGTCTGCCCGCTGGTCTTCGTGGGCGGACTGGTGGACGCCATCGCCGGCGGAGGCGGGCTGATCACTCTGCCCGCCTACATGATCGCCGGTCTGCCCGTCCACAACGCCATAGCGACCAACAAGCTGGCCAACACCATGGGGACCTCGCTCGCGACGGCGCGATACGGGATGGCGGGGTACATTCCCTGGAAGCAGGTTCCCTTCTGCGTTGCCTGCGCCTACGCCGGCTCGACTCTTGGCTCTTGGCTGGCGCTCCAGGTGAGCGACCGGTCCTTCCGGATCCTGATGCTGATCGTACTGCCCCTTACCGCCGCCTACGTTCTGCGGCACAAGAGCCTGTCCTCTTCCCGCACGCCGTTTTCCTTTGGAAAAACGACGGTGATCAGCATAGCGATATCTCTCGCGATCGGTACCTACGACGGTTTCTACGGCCCTGGCACCGGTACGTTTCTGATCCTGCTGCTCACCGCAGCGGCACGCATGGAGCTGACCAAGGCCAACGGTCTCACCAAGGCCGTCAATCTGGCCAGCAACGCGGCGGCGCTCGTCGTTTTTCTGATCAACGGCAAGGCGCTGATCCCCCTCGGTCTGTGTGCGGGGTGCTTCAATCTTGCGGGAAACTACGTCGGCTCCGGTCTGTTCCGGAAGAACGGCGCCCGTTTCGTCCGGCCGGTCATGATCCTTGTCCTGGTCATCTTCTTCATCAAGGTCCTGTATGAGCTCGTCACCTCATGACCTCCGGGAGGGACGATCGCAAAACCGCTGAAAACGGCAGACGCTCGGGAGTTTCCGTGCGTCTGCCGTTTTTTCGCTCCTATGAAAGATCCGCCGCGGGGGGCGCCGCTCCGTTGGAACGGCGCCCCCCGCGCTTATGGCCGTTATGATTCCATGGCCCGTTTCACGGCCCGAATGTACTCCGGCGTGGTACCGCAGCATCCGCCGACGATCCGGACGCCCAGTTCCCGGTAAGGACGCAGCTGCTCCGCGTATTCCTCCGGACCGACGCTGTACCTTCCCTGCCCGTCCGGCAGTCCGGCGTTCAGCTTTACGACCAGCGGCCTGCGCAGAATGCGCGCCAGCCGCGTGATCGCCGGCAGCATCTGCTCCGGATCCCGGGAGCAGTTCACTCCGGCGGCAAGAAGGGGCAGCCCGTTGGCCATTTCTCCGAACTCTTCGATGGAAAACCCGGTGTATGTCAGCCCAGTTTCCGCGAAGGTCATGGTAGCAACGATGTCCAGCTTCGTGTTTTCCGCCGCCGCCGTCACCGCCGCCCTCAGTTCATCGGGGGCGCTCATGGTCTCGACACAGATCAGATCCGCGCCGGCTCTCTCCCCACTGACGGCAAGCCTGCGGAACCGGCTGTACGCGATCCCGTAGGTCAGCGCCCCGTAGGGCTCCATGAACTCGCCCGTCGGCCCCACGTCCAGCGCCGCCAGCGCTCGGCCTTCCGCGGCTCTTCTCGCGATGGCTACGGCATCCGCCACCGCGGCGTCCAGCTCCTCATCCGCCATCACGGCAAGCCTGCTGCTGAGGGAAAAGGTATTGGTATACAGGATATCGCTTCCCGCCTCTGCGTAGGCGCGGTGGATGCTCTCCACCGCCTCCGGATGCGCCTGATTCATCTCATCCGTCCGCATGCCCGGGGTCATCCCCCGCTTCATCAGAAGGCTCCCCATGCCGCCGTCACAGAATACGATCTTCTTCTCTTCAAGCCAGTGCGCCAATCTGCTCCCCCCTCACGGTTTTCTCCATTTTACCACATCGCCGCTTACCGTGTACACGCATTTTTCACGTTCTCCGACATCCAAAAATCTGTTGTTTTCCCCCGCCGTTATGATATAATGACAATACCGCAGCGATGCTGCAATACGATCACTCGGGAGGTATCGACATGGGCAATCTCATCATCACCATCAGCCGTGAATTCGGCAGCGGAGGCCGGAAGATCGGCGAACTTCTGGCGACCCAGCTCTGCATTCCCTTCTATGATAAAGAGATCATCCAGATGACGGCGGAAAAGAGCGGCCTGTCCGCGGATTTCGTCGCCGAGCAGGAGGAACACAGCCGCCGAAGCTTTCTGTTCTCCATCGCCTCCGGCCCCTATTCCAGCGTGAGCATGCCCTTCCCCTATGACAGCAACGTGACGGATCAGGCGTACTTTTCTCAGACGGACATCATCCGTGAGCTGGCCGCGGCCGGCAGCTGCGTCATCGTCGGGCGCTGCGCGGACTACATCCTCCGTGAGGAGGAAAAGCTGCTCCGCGTTTTTGTGACGGCCGACCCCGAACAGCGCCGCCAGCGGATCGTGAACGAGTACGGCATTGATGAAAAGACCTCCGCCGAAAAGATCAAAAAGGCCGACAAGGCGAGGGCCAGCTACGTCCGCCGCTATACCGGCGAGGAGTGGGGCAGCGTACACAATTACGACATTGTCATCAATTCCGATTTCACCGGCATCCAGGGCGCCGTCGAAGTGATCAAGACCGCTCTGAGGGCCAGAGAGTTCATAAGATGAATGCCGACCGCGCCGGAAAACCCCGGCGCGGTCCTTTCTTTCCGGCGGTGTCCGCCCGCCGGCGCGGCTGCGGCGAAAACCGCACAAATAAAGAAAAAACCATTGCAAAAAGCCAGGTCAGATGATAGAATTATCGGACAGGTGAATCAGTACCTACATCAATTATTCAAAACAATTATAGAGAAAGAGGTTGAAGAACATGTTTGACAATCACATGGGCATCTTCGAGACGATCGAGGATGCATGCGTTGCGTCTGCCGCAGCGCAGAAGGAGCTGATGGCCAAGTGCACCACGAAGGACCGTCAGAAGATGATCGAGAACATCAAGAAGCGGGCTCTCGAGCGTCTGGAAGAGATCTGCATGATGGAGTACACCGAGACCGGGTACGGCCGTTATGAAGACAAGGTCCTGAAGAACGGCGGTTCCTTCTCCGATACGCCTGATACCAGGGACATTCCCGTTCAGGTCTATTCCGGTTCCAAGGGTCTGACCATCGACTACTTTGCTCCTTTCGGTGTCGTCGGCGCCATCACGCCTGTGACGAACCCCGCTTCCACCATCATTGCCAACACCATCTGCAACCTTGCCGTCGGCAACTCTCTGGTGTTCAATCCCCATCCCGCCGGCGTGAAGAGCGCCAGCTGGACCATCGACCTGGTCAACCGCGCCATCGTGGAAGCCGGCGGCCCTGAGAACATGTGCACCGCCGCTGCCAAGCCCACCATGGAGACTCTGGATTACATTCTGAAGCATCCGGACATTCACCTGATCCTCGGTACCGGCGGCCCCGCCATGGTCCGCACGCTGTTCATGTCCGGCAAGAAGTGCATCTGCGCCGGCCCGGGCAACCCGCCGAGCATCATCGACTCTACTGCGGACATCAAGAGAGCCGCTTATGAAGTCACCCAGTCCTCCACCTTCGACAACAACATCCTGTGCGTTGCCGAGAAGGAGATCTTCGTCGTGGCTGACGTGTACGACGAGTTCATCAAGGAGTTCGAGGCTGTCGGCAACGTTCATCTGACCGCTGAGCAGGCCGACGTTCTGCGTGACATGTGCCTGATCAAGAACCCCGAAGGCTCTCCCGAGCCCTACTCCGCCAACAAGAAGTACGTCGGCAAGAACGCCAACGTTATCCTGGAGGCCGCCGGCATCCACGTCGAGGGCGATCCTCGTCTGGCCTTCTTTGAGGCGGACAACATGGATCCGTTCGTACAGACCGAGCAGATGATGCCCATCATGCCCGTTGTCAAGTGCGACACCTTCGAGCAGGCCATGGAGCGCGCTCACTACGCCGAGCACGGCAACCGTCACTCCGCCTCCATCTGGACGAAGGATCTGTATCACACCACCGCGTTCGGCAAGATCATCGAGACCACCGTGTTCGTCATGAACGGCCGTACGTTCGCCGCTTTCGGACTTGGCGGCGAGGGCTCCAACACCCCGACCATCGCCACCCCCACCGGCGAAGGCCCGACCGGTCCTCAGTCCTTTGCCCGCCGCAGAAGATTTGCCATGGCCGACGGCCAGGGCTTCGTGATCTGATCGCGGACGCCGCATAAAGCCATAGTGTAATGAACTCGCCGCCGGATTCCCGCGCAGCCCGGGTACAAGTATCCGGCACCGGATCCGGCGGCTTTTTCCCCCCATAACCTTACAAAGGAGTGATTTCCCATGATCAGGAGTTTCAAGGAACTGGCCGACGCCGCGAAGGCCATGGAGAAGAAGACCGTAGTTGCCGTCGTCGAGGCACAGGACGCCCACACGCTGGAAGCGGTCGTCACCGCCAAGAAGGACGGCATCATCGAGGGCATGCTCATCGGCAATGAGGAGAAGATCCGCGAGATCCTGGCCCAGGTGGGCGGAGATCCGGCCGATTTCACCATCGTGCCGACAGGATCTCTGGAGGAATCCCTGCAGACGGCCGTCGAGAACATCAACGCCGGCAAAGCCAGCGCCATCATGAAGGGCAAGCTGGAGACCGGTCAGTTCATGAAGGCCATCGTCAAGAAGGAAAACGGCATGATGGCGGGTGGCCGCATCTCTCTGGTGGGCCTGTACGAGCATCCGAAATTCTATCACAAGCTGCTTGCCGTTACCGACATGGGCATGAATACCTATCCCGATCTGGAGGGCAAGAAGGACCTGATCAACAACGCCGTCCGTCTGCTGCACGCTCTGGGCAACGAATGCCCCAAGGTGGCCTGCCTGTGCGCCGTGGAAAAAATGAACCCCAAGATGCCCGAAACGGTGGACGCCGACGCGCTGAAGAAGATGAACATCGCGGGCGAGATCCCCGGCTGCGTCGTGGAAGGCCCCATCTCCTTTGACCTGGCCATCAAGCAGGGTGCCGCCGCCATCAAGGGCTTCGAGAGCCCCGTGGCCGGAGACGCCGATCTGCTTCTGGTTCCGGACATCACCTGCGGCAACGTTCTGGTCAAGTGCATGACCGACTACGCCGGCGCGACGACGGCCGGCACGATTCTCGGCGCCAAGTGCCCCGTGATCGTGACCTCCCGTTCCGCGGAAGCCAGCGATAAGTACTATTCCATCGCTCTTGCCGCCTACTCGGCAGCCAGCTACTGATCGGAGGTAATGCTCATGTCCTATCGTATTCTCGCCGTAAACCCGGGCTCCACTTCCACCAAGATCGCTCTGTTTGACGACGATAAGGAGATCTTCAGCAAGGGATTGGTCCACACCAAGGAGGAGCTGAGCCAGTTCAAGGAGATCCAGGATCAGAAGGATTACCGCCGTGCCTGCGTGGAAGCCGCCATGGCGGAGAACGGCTACGCTCTGGAAGACGTCGACGTGTTCGTAGGGCGCGGCGGCGGCCTGCTGGCCCTGATCGGCGGTACCTATAAGGTCACCGATCTGCTGGCCGACCACGCCAGCCGCGGCATGACGGGGCAGCACCCCGCGCAGCTGGCCAGCCAGATCTGCAAGGACTTTGCGGACAAGTACGGCAAGGTCGCGTTCGTAGTCAATCCCCCCGACGTGGACGAGCTGGAAGAGATCTCCCGCGTGACGGGTCTGAAGGGCATTTACAGAGAGAGCCACATCCACTCCCTGAACCAGAAGGAGATCGCCCTGCGGTACTGCGCCGGAGCCGGGAAAAAGTATGAGGAATCCAACCTGGTCGTCTGCCATCTGGGCGGCGGCATCTCCGTGACCGCGCATTCCCACGGCCGCATGATCGACTCCAACGACATCATCAAGGGCTCCGGCCCCATGACGCCGACCCGTGCCGGCGACCTTCCCTACGTCAAGGTCATCGAGCTGGCCTACAGCGGAAAGTATACCCAGAAGGAACTGACGAACCGTCTGAACAAGAACGGCGGCCTGCTGGATCACTTCGGCACGGACGACGCCCGGGAGATCGAGAAGAAGATCGCCGACGGCGACAGCTACGCGAAGATCATCTACGACGGCATGCTGTATCAGATCGCCAAATACGCCGGCGCCATGGCCACGGCCATGAAGGGCAAGGTGGACGCCATCATCCTCACCGGCGGCATGAGCCACAGCAAGTATCTGGTGAACTTCCTGACCGAGTACCTGAGCTGGATCGCGGAGATCGTGGTCATGCCCGGCGAATTCGAGATGGAAGCCCTGGCTGCCGGCGCCCTGCGTGTGATGAAGGGCGAGGAGGAAGCAAAGGAATACACCGGCAGACCCGTATGGTCCGGCTTTGAGGGAGAATGAGCCCCTCGATCCGGGCACGGAAGCTGAATAACGCCTGTTCGAACACGGTACGGTCCATTCACGGCCGTACCGTGTTCCCGTTCCGGGTCTGAAAAAGCCCGGAGAAAGGAGCAAATCGGGAGGGATCCTCATGACGGACCGTGTGAAAAGGATGCTCGAGAGCCTGAAGGTGAACCGGTATCCGTTGTGCATCGAATATTTCAAGCTGGCCAACGAGTCGCTGGATCAGACCGCCGGGGAACCCATGCTGCTTCGGCGCGCCAGGCTCCACGCTCATGTGCTGGACAACATTCCCATCTTCATTGAGCCGGAGGATCTGCTGTGCGGCTCCGGCGCCAGCAAGCCGTTCGGACTGGAAATGCAGTATGAATACGGCGTATGGACAAGGGATGAGGTGGAGTCTCTCAAAAGCGAGATCTACACCATCGCGCCGGAGGATGAGGAGGAGCTGTACCGCCTGAACCGCCGCTTTGCCGCCAATGCTCTCAACAGCAATCTGGTGGACGCCCTCAGCCGTTCCCTCGGCATGGACGACCGCCTGTGGCCGTTCATGAAGTCCGGCGTCATCCTCCCCCCCTGGAAGGATCGAAAGGGCGGCTCCGGCGGCGGTTTTGCCATGTCCGGCTACGGTCTCGGCCCCGGGTTCTTCCTCGTATGCGTAGACTATGAGAAGATCCTTCGGGACGGCGCCCAGTCCATCGTCGACGAGGCGCGGCAATGCCTGAAGGACCTGCGCTACACCTCCGGCGACGCCATTGAGAAGAAAAACTACTGGGAAGCCGTCGTCATCGTCTATGAAGCGTGGATCCGCTTTGCCGGCCGATACGCCGACCTCTGCGCCAAGCTGGCCGACGCGGAGACGAATGCTGCGCGCGCGTCTGAGCTGCGCGAGATGAGCCGGATCTGCCGTCGTGTGCCCCAAGGCCCGGCGGAAAGCTTCCGGGAGGCGCTGCAGAGCTTCTGGTTCACCTTCCTGATGGCGCTCCCTTCCCCGACCACGTCCGCCGGCCGTTTTGACCAGTACATGTACCCGTATTACCGGAGGGATCGGGACGCCGGTCTCATCACCGACGGTGAGGTGCTGGAGCTGCTGGAGATCATGCGCTGCAAGGTGATGAAGATCAACCGCGTTTCCGGAAAGGCGAACCGCGCCAAGAACGCCGGCATGGCCAAGTGGTACAACTGGACCATCGGCGGCGTCGACGCCGATGGGAACGACGCCACCAATGAGCTGACGTATCTGCTGCTGGAGAGCGCTCAGCAGACGCATCTTCCCCATTTCACGCTGACGCTGCGGATCCATCCCGGCACTCCGGACGCTCTGATGAAAAAGGCGCTGGAGGTCGTCCGCACCGGAATCGGAATGCCGGCCTTCGTAGGCGACGGCAGCTACGTCCGCTTCTTCACGGGCAGCGGCATGACGCTGGAAGACGCCCGCGACTACTGCATGACGGGCTGCGTGGACGGCAACGTGCCCGCCCGGTCGCGGACGCAGGTCGTCACCTTCTTCATCATCCCCCAGGCCTTTGATATCTTCATGCACAACGGCTTCTGCCGCTTTACGAAGGAGCGGGTGGGCATCCCCACCGGAGACGTGACGAAGATGGAGACCTTTGAGGAATTCTACGCTGCCTTCTGCCGGCAGTTCCGCCATCTCATGGGCATGGCGGCGGAACGCAACAACGTGGAACTGATCGCCCAGCGGGAGCTGTTCCCCGACCCCTTCCGCTCGGCGCTGATGGAAAATGGCGTGAAGGAAGGCAAGGACATCCTCAACCGCAGATTCGCCATTGAAAACTGCAGCTGCCTCGGCGCCGTAGGCGGCGTGAATACGGGAGATTCTCTGGCGGCCGTGAAGGATCTGGTCTTCGACCGCAGAAAATACACCATGAAAGAACTGCTGACGGCACTGGACGCCGACTGGGAAGGGTATGAGGAGATGCGGCGCGATTTCATCCGCGCCCCGAAATACGGCAACGATCTGGAGATGCCGGACCGCTTCGTGGCGGAGATCTACCGTCTGTTCGCGGACGTATGCGCGGAAAACGCGACGGCATACGGAGGTCACGTGACCCCCAACGCCATCTCCATCTCCGCCCACCAGCCGGGCGGCGCCTGCACGGGTGCGACGCCGGACGGGCGCAGAAGCGGCGACATTCTGGCCGACGCCTCCCTCTCCCCCGACCACGGGATGGACGTCAGCGGGCCCACCGCCGTGTTCCGCAGCGCGATGAAGGTCGACCAGGATCCGTACCAGGGTACGCTGATGAACATGAAGCTTTCTCCGGACGTTCTCCGGACCGACGCGGATCTTATGAAGCTCGGCGCAATGATCCGGGCGTATCTGACCCACGGGGGCAAGCACGTCCAGTTCAACGTGGTGGATCGGGCCGAGATGGAGGACGCCATGGCGCATCCGGAGGATCATCCGGAGCTCATCGTCCGTGTGGCGGGTTACAGCGCCTATTTCGTGCGTCTTCCCGCCTCCATCCAGCGGGAGGTCATCGACCGCTCGGAACAGCAGCTGTGAAGGTGAAACGTGAAAAAGGGCGTGGACAGGACGCTGTCTTCGCCCTTTTTCTTCTTGTGCCTCCGCCGCATTCTCCCGCGTTGTCGGTAGCATTCCCGCCGCTCCTGTGATAAAATGGAAAAAATACGTCTGAAAACGGAGGTCCGCCCATGAACCGCTTTTTTCCCCATCTGGGCAGCAGTCTGAAGGTCGGCAATGTGCTTCTGAAAAACCGCATCGTCAACGCCCCCATGGCGCCCCCGGAAATGGGTCCCATCGGAGACATGACGCCGGAAAACATCGGTTTTTACGGTCTGCGCGCCAGAGGCGGCGCAGCTGTGATCACTGTGAGTGAGGGCATCGTCCATACGAAAACGGGCCGCAGCCACACCAAGCATCTTTCCCTGGATAATCCCATGATGCTCCCCTCCCTGGCGGAGACGGCACGGGAGATCCACTATCATAACGCGCTTGCCAGCATCGAGCTTTCCCATGGGGGAAAATACGCCGGCAACCGCGTACAGGGGCAGGATCCGAACGCCGTGACCCGCTACGGCCCCATCGATGAGGTCCTGTCCGACGGGCGGGTGGTGCACGCCATGCCGGAGGAGCTGATCCTGGAGATCGCCGACTGTTTCGGCAGTGCCGCCGCCATGTGCAAGAGGGCGGGGTTCGACATGGTGCTGGTCCACGCCGCGCACGGGTGGCTCCTGAGCCAGTTCATGAGCCCTGGGACCAACAGAAGGACGGATAAGTGGGGCGGAAGCCGCGAAAACCGCATGAGATTCCCCCTCCTGGTGGTGGAAAAGATCCGGGAAGCGGTGGGCCCGGGCTTTCCCATCGAATTCCGGGTGAGCGGTTCGGAGTATGTGGAGGGCGGTTACGATATCAATGAATGCGTAGAGATGTGCCGAATGCTGGACGGCAAGGTCGACATACTTTACATCTCCGCCGGCGTGCATGAAAACCGCGACAGCTTCGTGATCACCCATCCCTCCATGTTCCTCCCCCACGGCAGCAACGTCCATCTGGCCGCCGCGGTGAAAAAGCACATGAAGCACACGCCCGTAGGCTGCGTAGGCGGCATCAACGACCCCGCGCAGGCGGAGGAGATCCTGGCGTCCGGTCAGGCGGATCTGATCTGCATGGCCAGGCAGCTGCTGGTGGACCCGGATTTTCCGAAAAAAGCCCTGTCCGGCCGGGCGGAGGATATCACGAAATGCTGCCGCTGCTTTACCTGTTTTGCCTCCACCCTGAACACCCGGGTCACGTCCTGTGCCCTGAACCCCGCCATCGGGCGGGAGCTGGACCAGCGGTACGGCCGTCCCGCCACCACGCCGAAGCGCCTGGTCATCGTGGGTGGAGGCCCCGGCGGGATGCAGGCGGCCCTGACGGCGCGCGAGCAGGGGCATGAGGTGATCCTTCTGGAAAAGGCCGACCGGCTGGGCGGCCAGCTGAACAGTGAGGAGTTTGTGCCTTTCAAGGCGGACCTGTACGCCTACGCCCGTCAGCAGGCGCGGCGGGTACTGGCGTCCGGTGCCGACGTCCGTCTGAATACGGAGGCCACGCCGGAGCTGATCGAATCCCTGAAACCGGACGCGCTGCTGCTTGCGGTCGGCGCCCGGCCGATCGTTCCGCCCATCCCCGGCGTCGATTCCGAAAAAGTAAAGGGACTGGAGGCTCTGCACCGGGCCGATCCGGATCTGGGTCAGAGAGTGGCGATCCTCGGCGGCGGTCTGGTGGGCAGCGAATCGGCGGTCTGGCTCAGCATGCTGGGCCGTGAGGTGACGGTCGTGGAGATGAAGGGCGATTACGCCTCCGAAGCCAACGAGATGCATAAGATCGCTTTGGAACATGAGTTTGCCCGTTACGGCATCCGTGTCTGTGTGAACACGGCGGCTCTGGCCGTCACGGAAGAGGGGCTTGTCTGCCGCGGGCCGGAGGGAGAGTTCACCGTCCCGTGTGACAGCGTGCTGCTGGCCGCCGGCATGCGCGCCGACTGGGACACGGTGGAACGCCTGCGGTACGCCGCTCCGTGGTACTGGGCCGTGGGAGACTGCGTCCGGGCCGGTCAGGTGGTCAACGCCACCGAACAGGGCCACAACGCGGTATTGGATCTGTAAAGGCAAGGAGGAGCGTTTATCATGTATACGTGCAGATATCCCCACCTGTTTGAACCCATCCGTCTGGGGCGCCAGCTGTTCCGGAACAGGCTTTTTGCCTCCCCCACCGGATTTCAGGATACGAATGAAAGCGGCTGGCTTCCCCCGGAGGCCGCGGCCTACTATGAGCGCAAGGCCATCGGCGGCGCCGCCAGCGTAGCCTCCTGCGAATGCATCGTGGATTCGGAATACGGACTGGGAACGCCGCGCCACTTCCGGTTGGACGACCCCATGTCCCATTTCTCTCTTGCCCGGATCGCGCACGCCGTGTCCCGCCATGGAGCCGTCGCCAGCTGTGAGCTGCAGCACGCCGGCATGTTCGCCAACCGACAGCTGGCCATGTTCGGCGGCGGCAGCAATGGAAACGCCTACGGTCCGGTGGAAACAGAACTCAACGGCCGTCTCGTTCTGCCCATGGATGAAGCGCTGATCGAGCGCACCATCGGCAAATACGCGGACGCTGCCGCAGCGGCAAAGGCGCTCGGCTTCGGCATGGTCACCGTGCACGCCGGCCACGGCTGGATGCTGCATCAGTTCCTCTCCCCTCTGACGAACACCCGCACGGACCGCTGGGGCGGCGCCTCCATCGAAAACAGAGCCCGCCTGCTGCTGTGCGTGCTGGAGGCCATACGCCGCAGAGTGGGCCCCGGTTTTCCCATTGAGGTCCGCATCAGCGGCAGCGAGGCTTACGCGGGCGGCTACGGCATTGAAGAGGGGGTGGCGATCGCCCGCCAGCTGGACGGAAAGTGCGACCTGATCCACGTATCCGCCGGCAATCATGAGGTGGACGAGGTGTTCACCGTGACCCATCCTTCCATGTTCATGGAGGATGGCTGCAACGTGAAATACGCGGCGGAGATCCGAAAGCACGTGCGCACGCCCGTGGCCGCGGTCGGCGCGCTGAGCGATCCGGCCCAGATGGAAGAGATCATCGCCTCGGGTCAGGCGGACGTGGTGGAAATGGCCCGTCAGCTGCTGGCTGATCCGGACACGCCCAACAAGCTGCGCACCGGCAGGGAAAACGAGGTCCGCCGCTGCATGCGCTGTCTGAGCTGCTTCTCCGCTGAACTGACGCACGGAGCGCCCTATTGTGCCATCAATCCGGAAACAGGACGCGAGCTGGAGATCAAATACGATTCCACGCCGGTCAGGACCCGGAAGCGCGTTCTGATCGCCGGCGGCGGCATCGGCGGGATGCAGGCCGCTCTGACCTGCGCGGAGCGCGGACACGAAGTGATCCTCTGCGAAAGAGCCGGCCGTCTGGGAGGCGCCCTTCGCTGCGAAGAGAAGGTCCCCTTCAAGAAAAACCTCGATCGGTATCTCAACGCCCAGGAGCAGGCGGTGAAGGCCGCTCCCATCGATCTGCGGCTGGACACCGCCGTCACCCCGGAACTGGCGCGGGAGCTGGCGCCGGACGTGATCATCGCCGCCACCGGTGCACGCCCCGTAAAGCCTCCTATCCCGGGCGTCGATGGGGACAACGTCCTCAGCGCGGAATACGCTTACGTCCATCCGGAAGCGGTCGGAGAGCAGGTCGTGATCCTTGGGGCCGGGCTCGTAGGAGTCGAACTGGGCATCTTCCTGGCCATGCAGGGGCGAAAGATCACAATCGTGGAGATGGCGCCGGAAATGAACGACGGCGGCAACTTCCTGCACGCCTCCGGCCTGCGGGTACAGATCCGGAAGTACGGCATCGGCATTCACTGCAATACCCGGGCCGAGCGGATCGCTCAGGACGGCGTCACCTGTTCCGCAGAGGGAAAAAGCGTTTTCTTCCCGGCGGATACGGTCGTATACGCCGTGGGTCAGCGCTCCGTCGATGAGGATGCCCTGGCACTGAATCTCTGTGCGCCGGAGTTCTTCATGCTGGGCGACTGCGTGACCCCGAGGAACATCGTCAGCGCCACCGGCGCCGCTTATACCGTCGCGCGGGACATCGGCACAAGATGAGCCGTGCGGGCGGCGATCAGCATCAACCAAACGAATTTTGAGGTGATATCATGGAAAAGAAAGTACTCAGCACATCCAGCGCCCCGGCTGCCATCGGCCCGTATTCCCAGGCCATTCAGGCCAACGGCTTTGTCTTCGTCTCCGGGCAGATCCCCATCGACCCGGCCACCGGTGCCTTTGCCGGGGACGACATCGTCAGCCAGACCCATCAGTGCCTGAAGAACGTCCGGGAGATCCTGCGTCAGGCGGGTGCGGACATGACGAACGTCGTCCGGGCAGACGTCTACCTGAAGCACATTTCGGACTTTGCCGCGATGAACGAGGTGTACGCCCAGTATTTTGAGGGCGCCTGTCCCGCACGCGCCGCCGTACAGGTGGCCGCCATCCCCAGAGACGCTCTGGTGGAGATCGAGGTCATCGCCGCGCTGTAAGTTCATCAAACAGAGAAGCCTGCGCAAAACATTGTTTGCGCAGGCTTCATTATCTTTGTCCAATGCCTGTATCAGAAACTGACGTTGTGCCATTTGAATATATATCTTGTAAAGTTCCGGAGTACTTCCGGTTCGTTTTCTTCTTTCCACGCCATGCAGAGTCTGTGCGTTGGCACCCCATTGTTGACAGGAAAAACTCTCAGATTATGAAAACCGGACGGCCGGATCTTGCCCACTAAGGCATAACCATCGTTGTGTTCCACACCGTACATCAGCGACTCGAAATTCGGCATCGTCTTTATTTTCCCGGTATGTATACCAACGTTTTTCAAATAGGATTCCATTGGCGTTCTATCCGTATTCTCGGACAGAGTATAAAATGTCTGCTGTTCCAGAGCGGGTATACTTAGTGTATCCCCTCGGATGGCCGGATTATTTTTCCTGACGGCCACGCAGGTGCTCAGGTTCATGATCGGTACCACCTTGAGCTTGTTGGAGCTGTGAAGCATGAAATCCTGGAGGAATACCACATCCACATTCCCCAAATTGACCATACGGTAAAGATTTCCTGCTTCATAAATGTTTACTTCTACATGTACTTCCGGATGAGTTCGATTGTATTCCGCTACAACGTCCGACAGCTGGGAATACTCTTCATTGATGTTTACAGTGGACGGCAGTCCGATTTTCAGGATGCTCCGGCTGCCTTCCTTCAGATCCCGGATCTCTTCGATGGCCTCACATATACTGGCAAAGGGGACCAGGATCCGTTCGTAGAACAAGCGGCCTTCCGGTGTAAGCGAGATTCCCCTGGATCTGCGTGAAAAAAGCTTTACGTCCAAGCCTTCCTCCAGCCGTTGGATCATTTTGCTCAATGCCGCCTGAGAGACATAGCTGTTCTCCGCCGCCGCCGTGATGTTGAGCGTTTCGGCAACTTCTATGAAGGCCGCGACCTGCTGGAAAGTGATACTGTACATCTCTATACCTCCGGAGATAAAGAAGGCAGGGCAGAATGCCGTCGTCCTGCGGACGACGCTGCATTCTGCCCTGCCTTCTGTCTGTGCGGCTTTCGGATCAGTCTTTCTTCTCGATCTCAATATAACCGTCGTCTGCGTTTACGAAGATTATATCACCGCTCTCGATGTATTGTAAGGGGTCTTCTTCAAAATCCGTCATGGCGGGAACGTGGCCCTGCGTCATGCACCCCACGGTAAGCGGACTGCTTTTCGTATGCACGAAAGCCGCCGGTTTTTTCCCGAACCCATAAGCCAGGAACCCTCCGGATCCCCGGGGAGAATAAAAGCACAGCACCTTATCCGTGTACGGGACTTTGTACAGAGGATGGTTGCGCTCTGTCGTATAGCCGTTTTCGGCAGAAACATTCGTGAATCCCTGCAGATACTTCGGCGCCACCAGCGCCTCTGCTTTCACCTTCCCGGGATACTCACAGCGTCCGTAGATTCTTTTTATGCTCATCATGATCCCCCCATTCTCACGTTATAGAAGCACCAGGTCTGCGTCCGGCGCAGTCGATCATCGGTCGCCCGCCGCCAGTTTGTCCTGTACGGCCGCAGATAACGTCACTTTTCCTTTTTTGTGATCTCGATGTACCCTTCGTCCGCGTTGACGAATACGGTATCTCCGGTCTCGATGTACTTTAATGGATCCTCTTCAAAATCCGTCATGGCGGGAACGTGGCCCTGCGTCATGCATCCCACAGTGAGCGGGCTGCTTTTCGTATGCACGAAGCCCGCGGGCTTCTTGCCGAATCCGTACTGCAGAAAGCCGCCGGACCCGCGGGGAGAATAGAAGCACAGGATCTTTCCGGTATAGGGTATTTTATACAGCGGATGATTACGTTCTGTCGTATAGCCGTTTGCAGCGGAAACGTTCGTAAACCCCTGCAGATACTTCGGCGCTACCAACGCTTCGCCTTCCACTTTGCCGGGATATTCGCACCGGCCGTAGATCCTTATCTTTTCTGCCATTGCGCTTACCTCCACTCGCCGTGCCAGGTGCCCGTCAGAGCGGCGTCGATGCAATCGTCCTGCGTGCCGTAGCAGACCTGCAGGAAATCGTCGTCACCGGCATAGCAGCCCGTGATGTACTGGGCCTGCTTTGCCGTGTCGACGGCGATGCAGTCCACTCCCTCGGGCACAGCGCCCATGGCGGCCAGGCAGGCGCCGGACATCAGGGTAGCACCAGCGGCCTTGAAGATGTCGACGTACCCCAGATCTTTCGCGTGATTGTACAGCCAGGGAGCGGTCATGATCCAGAGGGGGATCTTGCACTTCTTGCCTTCCAGCTTCCGGGTCAGCAGCATCAGATCCACGATGTTCAGGTGCGGGCAGCCCAGATATACCATGTCGACCTTGTCGGTCTTGTGGTAGTTCAGACCCTCGTAGGTCTTCCGCAGGATGCTGTCGTCGATCATGACCTCACGGACGAAGGGCTTTCCGCCGGTGGCGAACTCGATGGTCGGGGCCTCCGGAGTAAAGCCGGGCATGTGGTACATGCTGACGGCGCCGCCGGTCTGGCAGGCGGAGTTGAACTTCTGGTACTGGGTGGTGGTCGGCCGGGTCGTTCCGGTCACGACGGGGACTTCCACGTCGCAGGCCTCGCCGACGGCAAAGCCGTAAACGTCAAATTCCATGTCGGTGTGGATCAGGCGGTCGGTCTTGACCAGGATCGTGCCGTAACGGTTCTCCGTCACGCGCATGCCGTAGTGGGGCGCCTTGCCGAGGATGGCCGTGGCAAGGGACCCGTCAATGTTCGTCCGGGCGCCAAGAGTGGCGTTGCAGTACGGCATCTGGCTGCTTTCGAACCAGGCGCACTGCGCACCCACGCTGGGCAGATAGGACATCGTCAGATAGTTGGCACAGGAGTGGGTGGTGATCATGCCCATCTTCTTCAGAAGATCCATCTCTTCCTTATGCAGCGCTTTTTCATGGAAAGCGGGATCGTCGTGACGCAGCGCCGGGTTCCGGTAGGAGCAGATGTTGCACTGTTCCCAGCCGTGGATGGGGGCTTCTTCATAGAAGGGGCTCTTGTTGGCGAAGGTGGGCACCTTGAAACGGCCGCCCTGGGCGACGAATTCCGCCAGTTCGTCATACGTGAAGCCGATGTACTGGTTCAGGTTGAATCCAGGCGTGTGCATGTCGCACGTTCCGTCCAGGTCCACCAGCTTGTCTGCGCCGGAGATGCGGCACAGCTCCACCAGATACTCCATGCACTTCTGCTTGACCGTTCCCTCTTCTCCCTGCAGCATCCGCTTTTCTTCGTCGGTCAGAGCAGGCATCGGCCATTTTGTCGCTTGTTCCATGAATGGTAACCTCCTTGTTTTTGACTGAGTATTTCGCAGGTTTTGATAAGGCTAATGTTTCGTTGTTGAATAGTTCAGATGTGCAGACGCACATTCTGGGCAGCCAGTTTTTCCTGAAGTTCGAATACGTTTAACCCTGGAAAATCATTTGTCATGGCAGCCGCCGTTCCCGCCGCCTCTCCCGTCACGGCACAGGGCGGGATCACGCGGGTGATATCCCACATGGCGTCCGTAACAGAAATGATTCTGCCCGCGCAGATCAGATTTCGTATTTTCTTCGAATACAGCGTTCTGAAGGGTATCTCATAACACGGGCCGGGTTTCCTCCAGTCTCCTGTCAATCCAATGCTGTCTTCGAAGGCAACGCGGTTCTCACTGTCGTCCATGGTATATTCTCCGATGATGCGCCGGGACATCCGGACAAGCGGGATCATTGACATGGAAACGGGAGCATACTCCGGATCGTTCGCCTTTTCCTTCAGAATATCCTCGTACATCTTACGATGGGCTTCCTGGACCGCCTCGGAAAGCTCCGCGCCATCCACCCCGGAAAACCGCATGTTGGCAAGGCTTGCCACCGTCACGTTTCCGTAAGGGTCAGACTTTCCCTTTTCTTCTCTCTTCTCAATGTTCGGAAGATCAGCCAGCCCGAACATTTTAAGCTTCACTCCGGCCGAATTCCGATAGTAATACCAATTGGCAAGGCCGTTTCCTTTTCCATGCAGTCTGGTTTCGACGCCGGCATGATTCGCTATGTCCGCGTCACCGCTGCAGTCGACGCACACGTCACACTTCACAACGCTGCGGCCGGATTTGTTCTCGATGATCACAGCGGCGATGCGGTCGTCGTCTCTGATAACCGACACGGCGACAGATCCATACAGGATCCTGACCCCCAGCCTCCGAAGTTCCCGCTCCATCTCCAAAGCAAACATTACGGGATTGAACTGTGCAACGAACCGGCTCTTTTTTCTCTCGTCCAGGCTGCTGTTCTCGAGCCATGCTTTTGGAGACGCTCCCTCGCACCCATGAATGATGCTCATCCTGAGGAGCTCTTCACCAAGTCCGTAGATCACCTGCTCCCCCAGGCCATCGTCCAGGGGCAGATAGATGGCGATAAGTCCGAGCGTCGCCAGTCCTCCAAGTCCATACTCCCGTTCCAGAAGGGTAACCCTGGCACCGTTTCTCGCTGCCGCCATTGCCGCAGAGACACCGGCTATGCCCCCTCCCACAACAAGCACCTGCGTGCTTTCGGTCACTTTAAGAGTTTTTGCTTCTTCTCTGAAATCATCCATAATAGACCTACACCCTTACATCATATATTCATTGAAGTGCGATGACCTTATAATCGTTGTATGCCTGTTCTACCACTCTGTTCTTTCGCTTGCATACTTCTATGGCGTGTGGGTCGGGTGTAGGTACAAACCCTCCCATGAAGGCATACCCGCCGCCATGACCAAGCGTTATCATAGAATGCTTTACTGATTCGTAGATCTCCTCATCCGATACATCATCGTCGAGAAGATGTCCTCTGGCTTCCCAGCCTCCAGAAAGCACAAGGCTGTTCCCATACCGCTTTTTTATGCCTGGCAGGTCGTTTACCGTCTGACACGGATCCCATACCTTCACGCCAACCTTATCCACAAGAATGTCCATCAGCACTTCACATTTCCCACAGTTGTGAAATGTTATGGGAATATTCCTCTCCCAGGCAAACTTGGCATGTCTCTGATAAATGGGAACGAGAAGCTCCGTAAACAGCTCCGGGCTGATGAATGGTGCCTGCTGCGATGCGGTATCGTCCTTCAGCGATAGCATATCCGGCTGATAATAATCGATCAGATTCTCCGTGATCGTGATATAGAAATCACACACATAATTCAGAAGTGCGGAAACCTCCTCAGGATCTTCATAGATGGCGCATAGGCCTTCCGTAAACCCCATGAAGGACATCAGATGCTGGAAATACCCAAAATGCAGATCGAATGACAGCAGCGTCTGACTCCGGTCGATCCCGCTGTCCTCAATGTTCTGCTTTGCGATTCTTTCCCAGTCAAACCCGGAAATGTCCGGCGCCTTGATGACATCGCGCCATTCGGATATATCCTCCAGAATGAAGCTTCTTGTATCCGGCATGGTAGCTCCGTTCATTTCCGTGGAATACACATACTTCACTCCCCAGGGATCTATGCCGCCTACCCCTGGCGTACGATGTCTGCTCAGAAATTCCGGGCAAAGAAGCATCGTTGCCGGTGCTGGCAGCCCGCTTCCCTTTGGAGGGGCCATGATTCCATACTTGGGTATCCAGTCTGGACATTCCCCATTCAATAACCTCTGAAAATTAGTCTTCTGATCGACCATATTGGCAACACCTCGCAATGGCATGGGATCTGTTAATTATCTTCTCTTACTTACCAATGCTTCTCTTTGGAAAGCATCGAGTGGAACATGGAAGCCCCGACTGGCATTTCCCACATCCATAACGTGGCGCATACTGGGGGCTGATTTTTCTTAAAAAAGCGGAACAGGCTGGCTTGTTCTTTCCTTCGGGAGCGAGTGCGCCTCCCGGGCAGGCTCGATAACAGGCTCCACAGTCGGCACAGTAATCGAAACGTCCGACATAATCCTTGACGTCAGGATCTGCCTCCCAGTCCGTGATGATGCTGATCAGACGTCCGCAGCAGCCTTTTTTGCTGATAAAATTCGTATGTTTTCCAAACGTGCCCAGACCGGTCACGAATGCGACATGGCGTTCCGACCAGTTGGAGGACCAGACGGGAATTGGAATCTCCTCCTGCTGCGGGGCGGTTCGCATCAGGTAACGGTCGTCAGTCTGAGGAACTACCGCCTGATATCCCGCCTCCGTCAGCGCCTGCTGTACCAGGGCTGCTGTCGCCAGCAGGTGCTGCTGCCCATCCACGCGGGTAAACAGCCATTCCCAGGATGGCCTGTCCGGCTCCTTTGTGTTGGATTCGATCACACGTTCTGTGAAAGGGAGAAACAGAGAAATGACCCTTTTCGCCTCCGGCAGCCATTCTATGGGTTTTTTGAAATGCGGCCCGATCGCTTCCGGCCGCTTCAATTCGTCAAATCCCGGATCGTCCGCTCTCCCAATGGCCAGGATCGGCGGCAGAAAGAACCGCATGCCGATATATTCTTCCGTCTTATCCTTGTTCAGTGCGTCAAAATCGCCGCCCTGCGGCATATTGTGCTTAAAGAAATTATTCTCGTGAAAGCGCTCTTCCAACGCCCTTAGCTCCTCCGGGCTCGTCGCCGGTGGTGACAGATAATTCGTCGGAGATTTTTCAGAGAACTCGCGTGTGATCTCAAGAAGATATTCTCTGTCCATGATATCCCACTCTCCTTTTGAACTCTTCACCCAGTCTATTCTTTAAAAAACCGGTCGTTCCGATACCCTTGGCTCAGCCCTCTGCTCTTGAATTTTTTCCCCCAGTTTCCCGCCGGGCAGTAGCTCAGGCAGCGGCCGCAGTACCAACTTGGCGTATGCTGCAGGCCAAGATCACTTACACTGGCCCTCCGTTTTGCCTCCTCCAATTCTTCACGCGTCGGCGTATCAGAAGGAGCGTAGTCTTCCGGAGCGCCGTATTGCTTCCGCAGACGCTCCTCCACGACAAAGCACTTCACCATATCCACAGTGCAGTATTCAAACGTTCTGTCCTCCATATGCACAGCCCTTTTTCCTTTTTCTCCATAGGCGGAGAGAGCTCCGGAAGGGCAGACTTTCGTGCAGATGCCGCATTTTTCCGGATGGCACAGTTTTTCCCCGCTGTACAGAGGATCCGGTTCGATTTCCGCGGTGGTCAGGATCGCCCCAAATCGGTTGCGCGGCCCATATTCCGGTGTCAGGACGATGCTCATCCATCCGAATTCCCCAAGCCCCGCAGCCACAGCACAGTGGCGCATACTCACTTGCCGTCCATTCGTCATGGGCCCCGTGGAACACGGAGTCGCCACTTCTTCTGCGTGCACTTCAATGTACTGGGCAATATCGTAGCACGCCTTTGTCAGCTGAAAATTGGGCAGCATCGTATAGGCGTATGTTCCGTACAGTCCCTTCAGGTCCGTTCTTCCGTCCTCAAAATCCCGGAAATTGGCCTGGATCACGCCGTCCAGCAACCGAACCCCAATCACGATGACGGTTTTGCACCCGGGAAGCACACGGGTCGGATGCAGTTCCGGTGGGCTTTCCGCAAACCGTTCGATGTTCGCAAAGCCGCACAGCTGCATCCCGCTGTTTCTGGCTACCTCTTTTATCTCATCTTTAAGACTCATTTTATTTCCTTCTCATCGGATTATGCGTGATGCCGCAGACGAATCTGCGGCATCACGTACTTCTTATGCATCTATCCCATCATAGGAGGAGAGAGAGGAAAGATGCACCGCTTCATCGTGGAAAGCGTAAATATTTTTTTATCTTTATATATCCTTAGAGTTAGGCAGCAGGAGCTGTCTTGCCTTCCGGATCATACAGTGCCCATACTTCATCCTTGAAGTTGGACCAGTTGTCCTTGGTTACCATGACGGCGTCTACGACGTACAGCGTGCACTTGTCACCGTCTGCTTTGAGTTCCTGCCACAGGGTCTCTTCCGTGGCACGACCGTCGCAGATAGCGATCAGGCCCATGGCGGCAGGTCCGCCGTAGTTGATGTCGGAAACGGCATAGCAGACTTTCCAGGAGGTTCCGTCATAACCGGCCTCAAACTCGAGCGGCAGGCAGTTGGAACCGGAGTTGGTGATCAGGATGTTCTCGGGGTGATCCGTGGTCTCAACGTACCGGCAGGCACCCTGTGCATAGTACTCGACGCACGCAAAGATGATCCAGTACTTGTATTCGGGGTGAGCGGAGATAGTCTGGCTCGTCAGATCGTAACCGGCTTCCGCGTTCAGGCTGCCGCTGCTGACGCCGTCGACTTCAATGATGTCCGCACCGGGGAACACTTTTTCAAACTGCTCTCTGGAACCATCGACGCGCTCCTGGAACGCGGGGTTGGTGGAGTAGTTCAGGTTGAGCAGGCACAGATCCTTCATGTCGATGTCGCCCCAGTATTCCTGATAGCGGTCAGCATACCACTGGATGGTATCACGACCGGATCTGGACTGGTCGATAACGACGGCAGGAGCAAGGTTGACGCCGTTTTCATCCGTCAGATAGTTGAACAGAAGCACATAGGGGAGTTCCAGCTCTTCGGTGAGCTCAACCACTCTGGCCTGGTAGGTGGGATCGCAGTCGATGAACAGGCCGTCCACACCCTTGTTGTACTCAACCTCAACGCCCTGTACATAATTGTCGGCGCTGTTGTTGGCGTTCATCTCATCCAGTTCAAAGTTGTACAGCTTGCCCAGCCGATGGAAAACATCGATCATGTTGTCGTTCAGAGCGCCAGGGCCGGTGTAGCAGTAGCAGAACGTATACGGGTCACGGGCAAAGTGATCCACGGGGTCGTCATAGTAGCCGACCTTTTCAATGACTTCGTCAGGGGTCTCCGCATCGGGCGTTTCAGCAGGCTCTTCGGGAGTCTCTGCATCTTCCGCCTTATCGTCTTCGGCGGGGGTAGTTTCCTTGTCCGTATCTTCCTGTGCGGGAGTGGGAGTCTCATCGGGCTTCGTGTCCGATGATCCGGAACCGCAGGCGCACATGGAGACGACCAGAAGCAGTACCAGAAGGATGGATATCAGTTTCTTCATTTTTTTCTTCCTTTCGTTTTTTATATTGCAACCTGACTCAGCGCCTTCTGTCTAGAGCGTTCGTTGACGAAGTCGATGCACAACGCTACGACCAGAAGCAGGCCCTGAACCACGATCTGCCAATAGGACTGGAGGCCTGAAGCCGTCAGGCCGGAATTAAAGAATGTGACCAACGCTACGCCGATAAACAGGCAGCCCATATTGCCGTCACCGCCGCGGAACGATACGCCGCCCAAAACGGCAGCTGTGATAGCGTCAATGCTGCCGCTGGTACATGCGGCGGCGTTGGCACAGTGCATTCTTGCTGCCACCAGCGACCCAGCCAACGCGCAGATTGCCGAGTTGTTGATGTAGAGTATGGATGTGATTTTTTTCCGGTTCACACCGGCAAGGCGGGCCGCGGCCCGGTTGCCGCCGGTCATGTAAATGGTGCGGCCGAACTCCGTCTTATACAGAATAAGGCCATAGATGATCATCAGCACTACCATAATGATGAACGGAATCGGGAGGAACCCAACCGTTCCGGCACCCAGGCTGTAGAACGAGGCATGTTCCGCAGTAATGGTAACGTCCTGTGCCTTGGTCACAATGTAATCCAGACCGTTGTACACGGAAATCATCGCCATGGAGGAAATGAATCCCATGAGGCCGACCTTATTGACAAGGAAAGCAAGGATGCCTCCCATTACGGCACCTGCGGCAATCGTGATCAGAAGTGCCGCCGGCCAGGGTATGCCGGCTTTGATCAGCAGCGCGGTAATGATGCCTCCCATACACGCCTCATAACCGGAAGCCAGATCGATCTCTCCGCTGATCAGCAGCATGGACATTCCAACGCCGATCATGCCCGACAGGCACATGGAGATCATGATGCTGCGAAGGTTGGAAGCGCTGAGGAATCCGTTTGTGGTGATTCCAAAGAAAGCCACGACGACAACAGTTACCGCTACGAGCGGCAGCAGTTTTGAGCGGAGCACCCGTTTAAAAAGACTTGATTTCAAACTATTCTCCTCCTCTCTCACTTTGCCGTGATGGCCCTGTGCATTCTGTTGTTTTCCATGATCTTATCATAGATCAGGGCAACGAGAAGCAGAACGCCGGACATCACCGTCTGGTAATACGAGGACAGGCCAACCAGCTGCATGGCGTTGTTAAACACGTTCAGGATAAAGATGCCGACCAGGGCGCCCATCATGCCTCCCGTACCGCCTCCAAAGGAGATACCGCCCAGGATGGCAGCTGTGATTCCCGTAAACTGGGAGCCAGAAAGCCCTGCGGTAGTGGCCGTTTTGACTCTGGCGCACATCAGGCTGCCTGCGAGACAGGCCATGCAGGATGCGTTGACAAACAGGATAAACGAGATCTTCTTCGGCTTCAGTCCCGCCAGGCGCGACGCCTCGGCGTTACCGCCGACCAAAAGAATGCTTCTTCCGAATTTTGTCTTCCTCAGGATGATGGCGTAAATGACCAAAGCCACCATGGCGATAATGAATGTATACGGGATGAAATCGAACAGCCGCTTCGTACCGATGAAGTTTAGCGTGGGATCCTTCATATCGATATTTTTACCGCCGCTGATCAGATAGGCGATTCCCTGGGAAATGGACGCCATGGCGATCGTAGCGATGAACGTTGGAAAATTGAGGTAATTCACCATCAGCGCGTTCCCCAAGCCGCACAGTGCGCAGCTGATGAGCGCAATGATCAAAGCGACATACCAGGGCAGTCCCGCTGCGATGCAGAAAGCCAGAACCATGGGCCCCAGCGTACCAACGCCGCCGAGGGAAAGGTCGGTGTTGCCGCTCATCAGGAGCATGCCGCAGCCAATGGCCAGGAAGGTAACAACGGAGACCGACTGCAGGATGCTGCGGATGTTTTTGAACGACAGCAGCTTTCCTTTGGACAGGATCTCAAATATGACGATGATGACGATCAGAAGAAGGGTAAGCGTAAACAGTTTGGAGTTCGTCATTCTGCGAAGTTTCGCTTTCATTTCCTAACCTCCCTTCTTTAATCCATGGCCAGCGCAAGGATCTTTTCTTCCGTAGCTTCCTCGCGTTTCAACTGGCCGGTGATCCGTCCGTTGTGCATGACATAGATGGTATCCGCTACGCCAATGACCTCGGGCGTCTCGGAAGAGATGAAGATGACGCCAATCCCCTGGCTGGCGATATCACAGACCATCTGGTAGATCTCCGCCTTCGTTCCAACATCGATACCCTTGGTTGGCTCATCCAGGATCAGGAGCTTCGTTTTCATCAGGCTGTTTGTCCAGCGCCCGAGAATGACCTTCTGCTGGTTGCCGCCGGAAAGCTGTGTCGTCAGCTTCTCCATGGTATCCGTGCGGATGTCATATTTTTCGATGGCTTCCTGCGCGATCTCCTTCTCCTTCTTTTTATCCAGGAACGCGCCTTTTTTCAGTTCGGACAGCACCGGCATGGTTGTGTTCTCTCGAATGGAGCGGAACAGGACGAGTCCCTGTTCCTTACGATCCTCAGGACAAAGGGCGATGCCGGCTTTGATCGCATCGTGCGGGGATTTGAAGTGTACGGGCTGCCCGTCAAGGATGATCTCGCCGGAAGTGACCTTGTCCGCAGCGAAAATCGCACGAACAAGCTCAGTTCTTCCTGCCCCGACCAGTCCCGCAAGTCCAACGACTTCGCCTCTTCTGATTGTTAAGCTTACGTCGTGAACCTTGGCGTTGTTCAGGTTCTTTACTTCCAGAACCACATCGCCGTACTTGTCGTTCCGCTTCAGATTCGCATAGGTATCACCGATATCCCTGCCAACCATAGCCCGGATCAGCTTTTCCTCACTTGCGTCTGCAACGTCCATCGACGTTACGTACTTTCCGTCCTTCAGAACGACGATGCTGTCGGCCACCTGGAAAATCTCCGCCATACGGTGGGAGACGTACAGAATGATCTTCCCCTCTTCCTTCAGTTCGGAGATGATGCGGAACAGGGCAGATATCTCCGCATCGGAAAGGCTGGCTGTCGGTTCATCGAAGCATATGACCGTCGGATTCCGGCTGTACGCCTTCATGATCTCGACCATCTGCTGGTAGGCAACGCTGAGGCGGGCCACCTTCGTATGTGCGTCCATGTGGAGCCCGAACTTATCGATGATTTTCTGAGCGTTCGCGTACAGCGTCTTTCGGTCGATTCCTCCACCTTTCTTGGGCAGGAATCCAGCGTAAATGTTTTCCGCCACACTGAGCGCGGGGATCATCTGTCTTTCCTGATAGATGACGCTGACTCCGGCAAGGATGGCTTCATGTGGATTCTTGAAATCCTGCTCCTTGCCATCCAGCAGATAGATACCCTCTGACTGCTTGATGTCACCGGCAAGAATTTTCAGCAGGGTGCTTTTTCCCGCCCCGTTTTCACCCATCAGGGCGAGAACTTTTCCGCCTTCCGTCCGGAAACTGATATCGTCCAACGCCTTAACGCCCGGGTACAGCTTGCCTATATTTTTGAATTCCAAAGAATGTGCCAATATGTTTCCCTCCTCTGTCCTGTTGCTCAGGCCAGTTTACCGGTTGTTCGCTGATTAATGAACTCCTTCGAGGATCACACCCTGCTCGCGCAGCACATCCTGAAGCTGCTTTACATACTCTTCCGCCTCAAGCTGTCTGGGCGTTACGCCGAGCTTCACGCAGAGCGCCGCTGCGGCGCCGGCAGCCTGACCGGTGACCATGGTTTCCTGCAGGAACCGCTGATACGTAGCGCGTTCCGCGGAAACATGCTTACCGGCGATCAGCAGGTTATCGATTTTTCTGGGAACAAGCATACGGTACGGCATGTCATACGTTCCGCGATCTGGCACAGTCGCAACACCCTCTTTGGACGCGCCAATGGTGTTGTTGTTGGCCACATGAACGGCCCCTGCCGCGAACGTGTTCTTGCCAATGCAGTCGTAGAACCGCTGGCTGTTGGCCACGTCCGCCTTCGCGAGTACGTAATCGCCCATGATGCGGCGACCTTCGCGCAGTCTCAGCTCCATGCCCACTCTGGTGATGTAGGCGTTTTTGAAACCGGGAACGTATTTTTTGAACGCGTTGGCGGCGATCATGATCTGCCGACGGCATTCCTGCTCGGCATAGGACAGATCCCACGGATCACAGCTCCAGATCTCAGGAACCTGTGCGGAATGCTGGAAGTGTGCCTGGAAGTGATCCACGTCAGGACGCGGCGCGAGGAAGAAGCCCATACCAGCGTAGTCGTGCCACTCCTTGTTCGCTTTGGCTTCCTTCATAATGTCGAAGAAGCCCAGCATGTCGCCCAACTCGCCGATATCTTTTACGTTCCGGATCAGTTCATAGCGCTCCTCCGGCGTCCGGGTGGGATCGCCGCGGGGAACGAGCTGGTCCGGATGAGCCTTCAGATAGGCAAGCAGTTCATCCCAGTTCACGCCGTCCATGGTGAAGCAGACGGACTGCGGCTCGCTGTCCTCCCGGGAGAGCAGTTCATATTCACAGCCGGCGCGAACGGCAATGTCACCTTCGCCGGTGCACTCGATCACGACCTTGGACTCAAAATACACTCTGCCCTCGGCGTTTTCGACGACGACGCCGACCACGTCGTTTCCGTTCTTGATCACGTCAACGACCAGAGAGTGCATCAGAAGGGTCACGCCTTCCTCAGCCATGATCTGGAACATCAGCAGACCCCACCACTCAGGATCGACAAAGGAGAAGATGTAGTCTGACCCGGAACGATAGGGATTCATATCGGTGGGCCGGGCATGTCCCATCTCCATCAGACGGCGGTGAGTCTCACCAATAAAGCCATCAATGACTCTCTCACCGCGGGCGTTGTACAGATACGCGTAGGAGAATCCCGGAGGGCCGGATACGTTCATCTGACCGCCCAGAGAGCCGTTGCGCTCGATCAGCAGAACCTTCGCGCCTCCTCTGGCCGCGGCCACAGCGGCCGCGACGCCGGAAGTACCGCCGCCGCATACGATGACGTCGTACTTGTAGGACCTTTCGGGACGGGGCAGCAGCCCCATGGGATCCGCGGCGACGCGGGCGTCATACTCGCGGCGCTTTTCGGAGTAATAATCAGCCATTTTTCTCTTCCTTTCTTATCTTGTATGGATTATTTCTTCTTGAAATCGTTGATGGACTTCGCAATGGTGCCATCCGGCAGAGCGATGGGCTCTACGATCCCTTCGCTGTGCAGCGCCCACGGCAGGATGATGCCGTCGTGGCCGCCCCGGCCGCCGATCGTCACCACTTCCACGTCCTTCGGGGTACGCGTCACAGGCATCGGATGACGGTTCTTGAAGCTCTCTGGCCGTACCGGCACAAGGCCTCTGTTCCGTACCATCGGTACTTCATGATAGGCGTAGGTGTGGATGTGCTCCTGGATCATTTCCTTCGTGAACCCTGCCTTTTTCAGCAGCTTGGCGTGATCGGGAACCAGGCAGATCACCATAGGACCGGGCATGTACGCGTTGTTCGATCCAAGCGTCGTGCAGCAATGCGTGATCGTATCGAGCAGATCATATCCGTCC
>JAFWRM010000049.1 GCA_017519975.1 Oscillospiraceae bacterium
GCTGGCTCTGCTGCTGATCGTTGTTCAGCGCGGACTTGACGGTCTCACCTACCGTCACCTTCACGGTGATGGTCTCACCGGAGCGGTAGACCGTGAGATCGAGAATGTCGCCCGGCTCGCAGGCGCCGACTACGTTGACCAGGTCCTGGCTGGAGGTGATCTCCTGCCCGTTGGCGGCGGTGATGATGTCGTTGACCTGCAGACCCGCCTGGGCGGCGGGAGCGCCTTCCGTAACGGTCTGCACGCTGGCGCCCGCCGGCAGCCCGTAGCTCTGGATCTCTTCGGTCACGGTGCTGATGGAAACGCCGATGTAGGGCTTGGTCACGTAACCCTTCTCGATGATCTGATCGATGAGGGAACGCACGGAGTTGATGGGAATGGCAAAGCCGATGTTGTCGATGCTGGCCTCAGTGGAGCTGCCGCTGCTGGAGTACTTGGCGTTGGTGATGCCGATGACCTCGCCGTACATGTTGAACAGCGCACCGCCGGAATTGCCGGCGTTGATGGCGCAGTCCGTCTGGATCAGGTTCATGGTCACGTTGCGGGACAGGGTCACTTCCCGGTTCAGGGCGCTGACCGCGCCGGCCGTCAGGGAGAAGGTGAGCTCACCCAGAGGGTTGCCGATGGCCAGAACACTGTCGCCCACGTTCAGATTGTCCGAATCCCCGAGCACGACGGGCGTCAGCCCTGCGGCTTCCACCTTCAGGACCGCAAGGTCGTTGCTCTCGTCGTAGCCCACCACGGTGGCTTCATAGGCGGTGCCGTCATACAGGGTGACGGTAATGGAGTTGGAATTCTCGATCACATGATAATTGGTGACGATGTAGCCGTCGGAGGTGATGATGAAGCCGCTGCCGGAGGCCGCCGCCGTCGACTGATACCCGAAGTAATTGGTGGTGATGCTGGTGGTGATGCCCACGGTGGAGTTCACGTTGGCGACGTACACCTCGGCCGCCGTCATCAGGCGGCTGGTGTCGATCTTGGAAACGCTGAGAACGGTGCTTTCCCGCTCCCCTTCGTAGACGACGGATTCACGCGTGCCGGAGGGAAGCCAGCCGGAGCCGTTCCGGCTCCCGTTCATGAGGGCGGCGCCGCCGACGCCGGCCGCTCCGCCGATCAGAGCGCAGCACAGAAGGAGGGCGATCACCCGGCCGGCGGTGAGACCGGTCTTTTTCTCCTTCTTCGTCCGCGTCTTCGTACGGACCGGACGGGGGGGCACCGCGGTGTTCTCCGGAGCGGACGGGACGCCCGTCGTCCAGGGCTCCTCCGCGATGCGGGTCACTTCCCGCTCTTCGGGGGACCGGCTGTGATGATACTCGGTGCCGACCGGCGCTTCCGCGGGCTGCGCGGGCGAGGCTTCGGGCTCTGCCGCGGGCCCGGCGGGGGAACTGCCGGACAGCTCCTGTCTGAATTCATCGTTATTGACGCTTTTTCCGAAAGGATCATACATGGTGGAACACTCCTTTATGTGCGGACCGGCAGGCCGGCCTTTCTTTTTACACAGAAAGCATATCGCGGAAAATTGAACGAATAATAACGGGATATTGAACAATCTGTGAATAGTATGGTATCTTATAAAAGAATACGGAGCGAAGGCCGGAGCACGGAGCGGACAGGACGGAAGCGCCGTCCGCACCTCACCGCGTGGCGGCGTCCCTCCGGAACAGCCGCGCGCTGGACGGGATGGAGAGCAGGAGCCCGGTCACGGCGAGGGTGAGTATGAATTCACCCAGCATGTAGCCCCCGTTATACAGCAGGGAGTAGAGATATTTGCCCATGCCTTCCGGCGCCCACTGACCCCAGATCACAACGCCCGTGATGTAGTGGCAGACGAAGCGGAGAACGATCAGAACGGCGTAGGTGCCCAGGATCACCCATTTTCTGTTCTTCTGCGCCGTACTGGTCAGACCGGACAGACCGAGAGCCCCAAAGGGCACCACGTAGTCGAACAGTACGCATACGACGATGGCGAAGCCGGACTGAACGTAGGGAAACACGTTGCCCTGGATCACTGCCTGGATCAGCTGAAAGGCAGCCATCAGGGCGGAAACGCACAGCCCCCAGCGGGTTCCGTGCCGGGTGCCGGCCAGAAGGATGGGAAGCATGCTGACAATGGTGATGCCGCCGCCCATGGGCATTTTGTAGACCTCTATGAGGCTCAGGACGATGCCGAGGGCCAGCAGCAGGGCGCATTCGCAAAGAATCCGGGTTTTTTTCATTTTTCATTCTTCCTCTCTTTAATAAAATAGTAAAACCGCACAGAGAACGCATCCGTGCGGCAAGAGAAGAGTCCTGCTCTTTGCATCTCCCTACGACGGCATTATCCGTATCAGGTAAAAGGGTTCGGGAAATCCCGTCTCAGCTTTCGCACCCCTGATGGCCCTGTTCAGTTTTCCGTATTCTACTACCAGGCCCGACGGATGTCAACGCTTCGGCGGTACGGACGACGTACGCCCATTCCGGCGGCGGACCGGTCCGGTGCTCGCAAGTTATTTCAGAAAAGAGGCCCTCTCCATGGTGATCGTACCCCCACTTACCCCGAGATATGACAAGAACAGCGTTTACGAACGCCTGCACGTGGAACCCGGCTCCGCGGCCTGGGAATACAATGAGGAGGTGTTCCCGGACGTGATGAGCGAGATCATGGCCCGGCTGCGCATCCACGACTGCGTCCTCGTGCCGGAACGGCGCCTCACGACCGGCGTGGAGGAGATCGACCAAGCGGAAAAGCAGGTGATCTGCATGATCGCCATCGAGCAGAACGTGATGGATCGGATGGACGAGTATCTGGCGGATTACGATTTTCCCGAGGCCTATCTGCTGGATCAGATGGTCAACGAGATCCTGTTCAACGCGGGGGACGATCTGTCCCGCGCGGCGGCGGAGGCCATGCGCGCCGAGGGCCTCGGAGTGACCCGGAGGTACATCCCCGGGGATGAGCCGCTCCCGCTGGAGGCACAGGCGCAGATGCTGGACTGCCTCCGGGGCGTGGAAGAGGCGTCCGTCCTCTCGGTGAGCGAGCGCGGAGCGCTGCGCCCGGAGAAGGCCGCCCTGTATCTGTTCGGCGCGGACGCCGCCTATCTGTGACTGTGAAAGGAGTTTTTCCGTGAAAGAGATCCTTGTCAGCGCCGGGACGCTTCCGGAGGCCTATCATCAGGCCCTGCTGGAGCTGTGGAAGAACGGGGAGTACACCCCCTGCCCGGACTATAACACCAACCAGAAGGAATGCAGCATGACCATGGTCGTGGAGGACCCGCTGGCGGAACCGCTGATCAGCCGCCTGTTCATCGGCGGCTTCCGTGAGCTGGAGCAGTACCGGCTGGAAATGCTGGACGGCATCCTGGATTTTGAGATCGAGCGGGGCAACTGGGCCTACACGTATCATTCCCGGATGGCCGAACAGATCCCCTTCATTCTGAGAGATCTGACCCGGAACCCCTCCTCCCGCCGCGCCGTGATCGACGTGCGCGACTGGCGCCACGACGCCGCCGAGGGGAATGAGAATCCGGCGTGCCTGCAGCACATCCAGTATTTCATCCGGGACGGAAAACTGCACGGCAAGGTGCTGTTCCGCTCCAACGACGCATGCAAGGCCACGTTCATGAACGCTTTCGCGCTGATCATGCTGCAGCAGAGGTTGGCGATGCAGCTGGGCGTGGAGATGGGCACGTACACCCACCGCGCCAACAGCTTTCACTGCTATGAAAAGGATTTCGGCATGCTGGACGGCTATGTGAAGAGGATCACGGAAGCGAAGGACATCGACGACATCACATATGAGTATGAGGACGTGTGGAAGCCGATGATGGAGGCCGCCCGGCCGGAGATTGACGCCATGGTGAAGGAACTGAAAGAGCGCCCGCTGCCCTGCGGGGACTGAGAACAAACGGCAGGCACAGAGAAGAACGCCGGAGCTTTCTTACGAAAGCTCCGGCGTTCTTTCATCGAAGGCATACGGGCGGTCACAGCATTTCCAGCAGGGCTCGAAGGCCGCCCTCACGGTAGATCTCACGGTAGTAGTTCACTTCGTCCCGGATGAGCTCGTCGATCACGGCCATGCCGAGCAGTTCCACGGGGGCCTTGTCGTCCGTCATGACGTGATCGCCCGCCTCATAGGGGCTCAGGCCGTCCGTCACGCGGCTCATCATGAACGTCAGCTCGGGATCCGTCTCCGCCGCCGAATTTCTGTAAAAGCGTTCCATCATGTCCGGAGCGCAGGAGGCGAACAGCTCCCGGTTGGTGGCGCCGGGCACGTCGACCGTGTATACCTCGGGAAAAACGGAGGCGATGGTATCCGCCAGATAGCGGTTGATGCTGTCCTCCCCGCTGCCGCGCATGTTCATGTTCACCACCATCACGCCGTCCGGGGCGAGGTGGTCGCGGACCAGGGTGAAGAATTCGACGGAGGACATCTGGAAGGGAATGGTGATGTCCTGATAGGCGTCTACCATGATCACGTCCCAGGTCGTATCCACGGCGTTGAGGAAAGCCCGGCCGTCGTAGGTGTAAAGCTCCACGTCCTCCGGAAGCTCGAAGTAGCGTTTCGCCAGTTCCGTGATGGAACTGTCGATCTCCACTCCGGTGACGGCTACGTCGTCGAAGTACCGGCCGCACTGGGTGGCGTAAGTGCCGCTGCCGTTGCCGAGGATCAGAACGTTCAGCCCCTGCTTCTCCCGTAGCCCGGCCATGTACGGAGCGGCCATGGCGTAGTCGTAGTACATGCCCGTCAGGCCCTTTTCCTTCAGATAGACGGACTGGACGCCGAACAGCACGTTGGTGGAAAGCACCACCTGCCGGTCGTCCTCATACACCTGCAGATAGTTGTAAACGGATTCGCCTTCGTAGGTCAGATCGTTCTGCCAGAAGGCGAAGGACGTGTCGTGCCCCAGCAGACAGCAGACGAGAAACAGAACGACGCTCACCGGGACCTTTTTCATCCTTTTCAGAGAGAATCCCGCGCTGATGAAATAGATCACGGACAGGATCAGAAGAATGCCCGCGAAGATCAGAAAAGTGACGGAAGTGCCTACGGCGGGGATGCTGACGAAGGTGGGCACGAAGGTGCCGATGATGCTGCCGATGGTGTTGAAAGCGTTCAGCCGGCCGACCACGCTGCCGCTGTCGTCCAGACTGTCCACCGTGAATTTTACGAGAGAGGGAGTAACGGTGCCCAGCAGGAACAGCGGGAAAACGAACAGCACCATGCACGCGGCCAGACCGGCGACGATGAGAAAGCCGCTGTTCACGGTGAAGATCAGCGCGCCAGAGATGGCCAGAATGACGTAGCGGCCCAGCACCGGCACGGCGGCGATCCACACCGCCGCGAACAGGATGCGCCCGTACAGGCGCGAGGGGTCGGGGTTTTTATCCGCCTTCCGGCCGCCGTACAGGTTGCCCAGCGCCATGGCGATCATGATGGTGCCGATGATGATGGTCCACACGATCTGGGAGGAACTGAAATAGGGGGCCAGAAGGCGGCTGGCGCCGAGTTCCACCGCCATCACGCTCATGCCCGCGAAAAACTCCGTCAGGTACAGGAACAGCTTGCTGTTCAGGATCTTTGCTTTCTTCATGTTCTGTCCGCCTTGCGTTGTTTTTTTCCATCATACTATACGGGTGGCGAAATGGCAACGGTCCGGGAGCCCGTTCACAGTTCCTTGTAGGTTCTACAATCATAGTTAACAGTTAACTCGAAAAAAAAGAATAGCGAATGGAAGTGTGCCATGTTAAGGTTGAGTTGCTGACACTAAACCGAAAGGCAGGCATCCCATTCGCTATGAATACTCTAACTCAAACCCTATGCAGAAGGCAAGCAATTGTTGAATTTTCTCTTAAA
>JAFWRM010000050.1 GCA_017519975.1 Oscillospiraceae bacterium
TGGCAGCGGAAGAAGGATTCGAACCCTCACAGACGGAGTCAGAGTCCGGCGTGCTACCTTTACACAATTCCGCTAAACGCAAAGTAATTATAATGGGGAGAGTGTCCGTTGTCAAGTGTTTTCTGGAGATTCCCGGAGGAAAATAAAACGCGCCGCCGCACGGGGCAGAAAGCCCGCAGCGGCGCAGTCAGCCGCGGTTGTCTGGAGGTGGTGCACCGGATCTGTTCGCCACGAAGCAAAGCGCACTGCCTCCGGGGGCTGTCTTACAGCCATTTTTTCTTTTTGAAAAGGATCAGGCAGCAGACGATCACGGCAACGCTCAGCACGAATACCGCCAGGTAACCAAAACGCCACCCCAGTTCCGGCATATATCGAAAATTCATACCGTACCACCCCGCTATGAGAGTCAGCGGCATGAAAATGGTCGTAATGACGGTAAGCAGCGTCATGGTCTTGTTCTGACGGACCTCCAGCTGCGTATTATGAAGATCCCGTACCTGCATCGTGTAATCGCGGAGAGACGCCGCCGTACTGTGCCGACGGATGATGTAATTCATGAAAAGATGGATGTATCTCAGGTTTTCTTCGCTGAAGAAGCCGTTTTCATTTTCCTCCAGTTCCTGCGTCATGTCGATGAGCTGCTCATAGTGCACAAGCAGCCGGCGGATGTCCCCGCGGATCTCGTTGACCCGCGCCAGATTACCCTGACCGTCGGAAGACAGGACCTCATCCTCGATCTGATTCAGTTCATATTCGTAGTGCTCCATGATCGACAGATCGCGTACAACGATCTGCTCCAGGAAATCATGCAGGAAGCGTTCCAGACTCGGTTCCCGCCAGCGTTTTGTGCGGCGGATGGAATCGATCATCCGTTCCGCCATGCCGCTGTCGTCAATGAAAACGATGCCCTTCTCATCCAAGGCAAAGGCAAAGCAGTATTCCTGTTCTTTCAGATCATCCCGGTCGGGGATCTGAAAGGATCCTGTCAGCGAGTCGTAATTGACCTCGGCCTTGGTATTGTGGATATCCCGGGCGTCCAGATCCAGTTCGATACCCATATCGAAGCTTTCCTGTTCCCTCTCCCATTCAGGCGTTGTCAGTACGGCAACGTACTGCGCGGTCTGACCGCTGAAGAGATCTGCCTTTGCACAAGGCTGTATGGTTTCCTTCAGAAGATAGCAGCTCATAGAAGCATCTCCCTTTCGTTGTATGTCCGGAAACGGAGTGCCGCGGGAGGTCCGGCTCTGCGGCCTCCGGGCGGGACAGTAAAGGCCGAAGCCAACAACCGGGTCCGTTCTGAGCCATAAGAGAAGAAGAACGGGAATGCCGGAACTTCGGGCAAAAATAAAAGTACCTTGATCCGGTCAAAACCAAGGTACTTTCTGGTGCTCCAGCGGGGATTCGAACCCCGGACACCCTGCTTAAAAGGCAGGTGCTCTGCCGACTGAGCTACTGGGGCGAATGGCAGGGATGGCGGGACTCGAACCCACGAATGACGGAGTCAAAGTCCGTTGCCTTACCGCTTGGCTACACCCCTATGCGGAGGACGCGCTGAGTTTACAGAGATACCTGCAGCCCTTTCCGCGAAAAGGACTGCAGGTAATGGGGTGGGTAAAGGGACTCGAACCCTCGACACCCGGAACCACAATCCGGTGCTCTAACCAACTGAGCTACACCCACCATATGGCACGCCAAAAGGGATTCGAACCCCTGACCTACTGCTTAGAAGGCAGTTGCTCTATCCAACTGAGCTATTGGCGCATGTGGAGCGGGTGATGGGAATCGAACCCACGCGACCAGCTTGGAAGGCTGGGATTCTACCATTGAACTACACCCGCATGTGCTGAAACTTGACGCTCAAACAATATATCATCTCATCCCGGCGTTGTCAACTGGTTTTTTCCGGCGTTTCACCCTGTTCCGCAGAGGGCTCTCCGGCTTCCGGACCGCTTCTTTTCCCGGCCGGAGGCGTGATCCCGGCCAGCGGTGAGCGGAGAGCCGCCTCCCGCAGACTGTCGTTTTCCACATGCGTGTAGATCTGGGTGGTGTTCAGATGCTCGTGTCCCAGCAGCTCCTGCAGCGTGCGTACGTCCACGCCGTTCTGCAGCATCAGTGTGGCGGCGGTGTGGCGCAGCTTGTGGGCGGAGTATTTGGAGCTGTCCAGCCCGGCTTCCTGCAGGTGCTTCTTGACCAGATTGTGCACGGTGCTGCGGCTGATGCGTTCCCGGCGGGAGGAGATGAAAAGCGCGGGCGTATTGGCGGCGCAGGCGGTGCGGATGGGAAGGTAGGCGCCGATGGCGGCCTTGCAGGCGTCGTTAAGAAAAACGATCCGCTCCTTGCTGCCCTTGCCCAGCACCCGCAGACTGTCCTCCCGGACGTCCGCCAGGTTAAGGCCGACCATCTCGGAGATACGCAGACCGCAGTTGAGGAACAGCGTCAGGATGCAGTAATCCCGTTCGACGTTTTTCCCGTCCACGTTCTGAAGAAGCCGGACGCTCTCCTCCAGGGTCAGATAGCGGGGCAGCGTTTTCACCAGCTTCGGACTGTCCAGATCCTTGACGGGGTTTTCCTCCAGCAGCTTTTCCTTGGCGTAGAGGTATTTGTAATAGCTGCGTATGGTGGCGATCTTTCTGGCGCGGGAGGCGGCGTTCAGGCCGTAAGCGGTGTTCCGGCTGTTGGAGTGCACCGCCCGATCCCGGCTGAGAAAGCTGAGAAAGTCATAGATGTCCGAAAGCGTCACGCTCCGGACCAGGGCCAGGTCGACGTCTTCGATGGAAACGTCCTCCAGTTCGGTGGAACGGGGGACGAGACCGCGGCTGATCTTCAGATACCGGAAGAAGGTGCGCAGATCCAGATAGTATTCCTCTACGGTCTTCCGGCTGTGGCCCTTGATGGTCTCGTGATAGCTCAGAAATTTGCGGATGATCTCCGGTGCCTCGCTGCGATAGTCCATGGTGATTCCTTTCCCGAAACGCAGGCCTGCCGCGATACGGCAGGCCTGCGGCTGCGTGTGAAGAAAGCGATCAGAAGACAGACCCTGCCGAAGTTCCGGCCTTCTGATCCAGAATGGGTCGATTCTATTCCGGTCCGTTTTTTCCGTCAATGCCGGAAAAGCGCCTATCCGCGTCCCTGCGTCTGCCTCTGGGAGGCCACCGTCAGAGTGAACGTGAAGGTCGTCAGGCCGTCCACGCTGGTCACGGCAATGTCTTCATGGTGATTGTCCAGGATGGTCTTGACCAGATACAGGCCGAGGCCGACCCCGTTCCGGTCCATGCTGCGGGATTTATCCGACTTGTGGAACCGGTCGAAGATCAGCGGCAGTTCCTCCTCCGGGATGGTGGGGCCGTGATCGGCTATGGAAACGTAAGCCCGGTCGTTGCGCTTCCACAGGCTGACCCGTATCACGCTGCCGGGATCGGCGAACTTGGCTGCGTTGTCCAGCAGATTGTATACGACCTGAGTGATCGCGTCGCGGTCACCCAGCGCGTGGATCGATTCCTCGGGGAGATCGGCGTCCACGTCCAGGTTCCGTTCCAGGATCCGCTTCTCCAGACTCAGGAGGGTCTGACAGATCACGTCGGTCAGATCGAAGGACTGGCTGCGTATGACTTCGGGATCCCTGGCGGAGAGGGAAGAGACGTCCAGCATGTTCCGCACCAGGCGGCTCAGGCGGTGCGTTTCGCTGGAGATGACGGAAAGATACTCGTTTTCCTTTTCATGGGGGATGGTGCCGTCCAGAATGCCGTCGGCAAAGCCGGCGATGGTGGTCATCGGGGTCTTCAGTTCGTGTGAGACGTTGGCGATGAATTCACTGCGCTGTTTTTCCTGCCGCTCCAGGGTGTCCGCCATCAGGTTGAAGGAATCGGCCAGCTGCCCCAGTTCGTCGTCAAAGGGGATATCCACCCTGGCGGAATAATCTCCGCGGGCAAACCGGTCCACGGTCTTCGTCATTTCCTTGATGGGCTTCGTGGTGCGCATCGTCATGAACAGGGAGACGGGCACGGCCACGACCAGAACGACGATGGCGACCATCACCAGGCGCCCCGCGGATTCCCGCCAGGTCTCCGTCAGCTCGGAACTGTCGGCGGAGGCGGCGAGGTAGCCGCTGTGCTTCCCGGCGCTGTCGGTCAGCGGAAGCGCGATCACGTACCGGTGGCCCTGCTCTTCGGGGGTCAGCGCCTCGGGCCCGCGGAATTCGCCGGAACCGTCCACGGCGGAGAGCATGGTTTCCGGCAGCGTCATGCCGATGTGAACGCAGGTGAGACCGTCGGAGCAGGAGGTGACGGTGCCGTCGGCGCCGGCCACCAGGATGCGGTATCCGCTGGACTGACCCAGCATGGATACGTTCATCTGCATTTCCATGCTTCCCGCGGCGTACTCTTCGCTCAGCGCGCTCACGGTGTGGGCCGCCGTCTGTGCCGCGGAGGCCAGTTTTTCCCGTTCGGCGCCGGTGATGTACCGGTACGTCCATACGGAGGAAACGCCCCCTACCAGGACCACGCACAGGAGCAGAAGACTGACGGTCATGAACAGGTTCTTGACAAAAAGACTGCTTTTCATCCGTTGTTCAGCTCGAACTTATATCCCACGCCCCACACGGTCTTCAGGCTCCACTGGTCGCTCACGCCCTCCAGTTTTTCCCTCAGACGCTTGATGTGAACGTCCACGGTGCGGCTGTCGCCGAAGTAATCGAAGCCCCAGACCTCATCGAGCAGCTGGTTGCGGGTATACACGCGGTTGGGAGAGGAAGCCAGGTGATACAGGAGCTCCATCTCCTTGGGGGGCGCTTCCACCTTTTTTCCGTCCACCGTCAGTTCAAAACTGTCCATGTCGATCTCAAGCTTGTCAAAGGAAAGCCGGCGCGCGGCCGCTGGCGCGGAGCCCTCATAGCGCCGAAGCACCGCGTGGATGCGGGCGAGCAGCTCCTTGGGCTCAAACGGCTTGGTCATATAATCGTCGGCGCCCATCTCCAGCCCCGAGACCTTGTCCAGCGTTTCGCCCTTTGCGGTCAGCATGATGACGGGCGTTTTTGAGGAAGCGCGGATCTCGCGCAGCACGCCCCATCCATCCATCACCGGCAGCATGATGTCCAGCAGCACAAGATCCGGCCCGACCTGCTCGAAGGCGGAAATGCCTTTCCCTCCGTCCGGTGCGACGGTGGCCTCAAATCCGTCCCGTTCCACGTAAAGGCGGATGAGCTCTGCGATGTTGGAATCATCCTCGATGATCAGGATCTTTTTTGCCATAGCGGTCCCTCATTTCAGACAGTTGTTTTTTTCATTATACCGCAGAAAGAGGGAGGAGGGTGAACATTTTTTAAACGATTCCGGGGCGCCGTTCCGGCAGAAATCTGTGGAAAATGAAGCGGAACGGGTGTATAATGCCGGCAGACAGGAAAGGAGGGTACTGACATGACAGTATTCAAAGTAGGCGACATGAAATGCGCACATTGCGCGTCGAGGATCTCCAAGGCGCTGGACGCCGCCGGCGTGAAGTATGAAGTAGATCTTGAGAACAAGACCGTTTCCATCGATGGCTGCTCCCACTGCGCCGCGTCCGCGAAAAAGGCCATCGAAGAAGCCGGCTATACCCCGACGGAAGCCTGACCGGCATGGCCCGGTGGAATCTGTGGCATGGATGCCGCAGGATATCCCCCGGCTGCGCCCACTGCTACGTGTACCGGCGGGATGAAAGCATAGGGAAGGACGCATCCCAGGTCTACCGGACGAAAAGCTTTTACCTGCCGGTGCTGCGGGACCGGAGCGGAGCCTATAAGGTCCCGTCCGGAGAGACCGTTTACACCTGCTTCAGTTCCGATTTCTTCCTCGAGGAGGCAGATCCGTGGCGGGAAGAGGCCTGGCGCATCATCCGGGAGCGGTCGGATCTGTTCTTTTTCCTGGTGACCAAGCGGATCCACCGGGCGGAGGAGTGCCTGCCGAAGGACTGGGGTACCGGATGGGAGAACGTCGCGATCCACGTCACGGTCGAAAACCAGGCCATGGCGGAGTTCCGCATGCCGTTTCTTGTCCGGCTTCCCCTGCGCCACAGGGGCGTCGCGTGCGAACCGCTGCTGGAGAGGATCGATCTGTCCCCATGGCTCGGCTGCGGACTGGAAGAAGTCGGAGTCGGCGGAGAATCCGGGCCGGACGCCCGGGTGTGCTGCTACGACTGGGTGCT
Source organism: Oscillospiraceae bacterium (assembly GCA_017519975.1). Classification (GTDB taxonomy): domain Bacteria; phylum Bacillota; class Clostridia; order Oscillospirales; family Oscillospiraceae; genus Alloscillospira. Next base: position 6,178 of record JAFWRM010000050.1, read on the forward strand.
GGATCTGAAGCGCCAGTGCACGGAGGCGGGGGTCGCGTTTACCTACCACCAGACGGGAGCCCGTCTGCTGAAGGACGGCCGCCTGTACGCCATCCCGCGGCGGCTGCAGCATGAGCAGGCGCGTCGGGCGGGCCTGGACGGATGAGAAAAAATCTTAAAAAAGCCCTTTACAAAGCGCGGGCAGGATGCTACAATAAGACCACAGTTAAATATTGAGGTGTATCCAGCCATTGAATTGGCATACGGAATGGGGTGCAATTCCCCGCGAGTCGGTCACTGTGAAGTCCGTTTTACGGAATAAGTCAGATACGTAGGATACATCGGAGTTTCCACCGGAACTGGAATACGGACATGAGTTTTACGTCTGTTTGGCTTCGGTCGGCAGGCGGTTTTTTTTCGCCCCGACGCATGCCAAGGTGGAAACGATTCATCCTCGCTTCGACTTTGACATGTGTCGAATGATTCTGATATTTTAAGTGCCCATGAGAATCGGGCAGGGCTTGAGCAACCCTGCCCGATGGGAACTTACATCCGGGGATGATGACACGTGCAGCGCTTTTCTCCGAGGATCGCGATCACGGCTGCGGTCCTTGTTTTACTATCACTGATGATTCTTTCCGGATGCGGAAAGGATACCGTTACGATCGACCTCCCGGAGGACGTTCCGTCCGACGCGACCTCCGGCGCGGAGACTGCTGTTCCGGAAGAACCGGAGCCGCAGGAGGCGCCCGAGGAGTTTTCCGTCGGAGTGATCGCCAGCCTGAGCGACGCCGGCTCCCTGAAGGTCGGGCTCGAACCGCTGACAGTGACCGACGCCGACAGCGACGGCGTTCTCACCGTATGCGACGCGATCTGGTGCCTGCATGAGAGGTTTTTTCCGGGAGGAGCCGGGAAGGGCTTTGCTACGGAGCGGATGCAGGAAGGCCCGGCCATTTCCCTGTTCTGGGGGGAAGACAACGGCGGCTTTTACAGCTGGACGGTGGACGGCAGGCAGGGAAAAAGCCTGCTGGAGCCGCTGGGTGAGGGCAGCGAACTGTACGCCTTCTCCTATTCCGACATTCCGCTGTGCCTCGACGGGTTCGGCGCGATCGAAGGCTCGGTGACCGAAGCGGAAGACGGCACGACCGGCTACGAAGGCGTTCTGACGTGTACGGACGCCGGTGGGGAGACGTTTCCCGTGGCCGGTGCCATGATCCTGATCGACGGGATCGCCCGCGGCGGCGTCGCAACGGATCAGCAGGGGCGGTTCTTCGTTCCCCTGGAAAAGCAGGGCAGCCACCTTATCACCGCCGTTTCGGCGGATATTCCCATGATTCCCCCGGTATGTCGTTTCGACTTTACCGTAGGATAATTCCTCTTTATCTTTAATCTTTGACCCCAAAAAGGGAGGCGGTACGCGGCCTCCCTTTTTGGGGTGCCTGCGTATCCGCAGGGAAGGGACATTACTGTATGAATAATGCAAACACGGATCAGGAGCGGCTCCTGCGGGAGACGATCGCCTGCGTAGGCCCGGCGGACAGGGACGCCATGGAACGGGCGGAAAAGAGGCAGGCGGAGCTTGCCAAGCCTCCGGGCAGCCTGGGGCTGCTGGAGGATATTTCCGTCCGGATCGCCGGCGTTACGGGAAGCCTGCACAATCGGATGGACAGCCGGCGCGTACTGGTCTTCGCCAGCGACAACGGCGTCTGTGAGGAGGGAGTTTCCTCCGCCCCGCAGACGGTGACCATGGCGCAGACGGTCAATCTGACCAAGGGCCTCACAGGCTGCGGAACGCTCTGCAGGCATTTCGGAGTCGATCTTGAGGTGTGGGATGTAGGCGTCAAGGTGCCCTACCGGTGCGAAGCCGTCATCGACCGCCGCATCGCCAGGGGCACGGCAAACCTGTACAGGGAACCGGCCATGACCCGGCAGCAGGCGGTCCGGGCGATCCTCATCGGCGTCGAAGCGGCGAAAAAGGCCGGGACCGACGGCGTGAACATTCTGGGGATCGGCGAGATGGGCATCGGCAACACGACCACGTCCTCGGCCGTGCTGGCCGTCCTCACGGGGAGACGCGCCGCGGACGTCACCGGCCGCGGCGGAGGGCTGACGGACAGCGCCTACGCCAGAAAGATGGAAGTGATCGACGGCGCCATCGCCCGGCATCAGCCGGATCCGAAAGATCCGATCGACGTGCTGACCAAGGTGGGCGGCTTCGATCTTGCAGCCATGTGCGGCGCGTTCATCGGAGCGGCGGCCGGGCGGATCCCGGTGGTGGTGGACGGGTTCATCTCCGTCGTGGCGGCGCTGTGCGCCGTGCGCCTGTGCCCCGCGGCCCGGGACTATCTGATCCCCAGCCACCGGTCCTATGAAAAGGGCTTTGTTCTGGCCAGCCGGGAGCTCGGGCTCGAGGCCTATCTGGATCTGGGCATGCGCCTGGGCGAGGGCAGCGGATGCCCCATTGCCTTCGAAGTGGTGTCCGCCGCCTGCGCGGTGCTGGATCACATGGCAACGTTCGAGGAGGCGGAGATCAACGACGATTACCTGACCGAGATCCGGGCCGGGGACAGCTTCACGGTGGCGCCATGACCTTCTACATTTCCGGAGGCTGCAAGAACGGAAAATCCATGCTGGCGCAGCACCTGTGCCGCGCCCTTGCCGAGGGCGGCCCCATGTACTACGTGGCCACCATGATCCCCCACGACGAGGAGGATGTGGCCCGGATCCGGCGCCACATCCAGGATCGGGAGGGCTGGGGGTTCCGGACCATCGAACAGGGCCGGGATCTGCCGGCATGCCTGGAAAGGGCGGATCGAAACGGCACCTTCCTGCTCGACAGCGTCACAGCCCTTCTGGGCAACGAGATGTTCCCGCCGGAAGGGTTCGATCCGGACTGCGGAGAGAAGGTGGCGGCGGATCTGACGGCGTTCATCCGCGGGGTGAAGAACGCGGTGCTGGTCAGCGACTTCATCTTTTCCGACGCCGAGCGCTACGACGAATGGACGGAGACCTATCGCCGGGCTCTGGCGCGGGCGGATCGGGTCGCGCTGGAATGTGACAACGTGATCGAGGTGTGCATGGGCCGCCGGATCGTGCACAAGGGGGAGCTGAAGCTGTGAAACGACTGATCACCGGATTTTTCATGAGCTGGGGCATGTTCTGCGCCATTCCCTGTCCGCTGAAGCGCTGGGACGAGGGGGCCAAGGGCTATATGCTTCTGCTGCTGCCCGTGATCGGCGCCATGCTTGGCGCACTGTGGGCGCTGGCGGCCTTTCTTCTTCGCCTGGCATCGCTGCCGGGGCTGATGGCGGCCGGCCTTCTGACCGTGATCCCGTATCTTCTCACGGGCTTCATCCATCTGGACGGCTACATGGACTGCTCCGACGCGATCCTGTCCCGCCGGGACATCGAGGAGCGCCGCCGCATCCTGAAGGACAGCCATACCGGCGCCTTCGCCGTGATCGCGCTGGCAGTCCTTCTTCTTCTCGCCTTTTCCTTCCTGACCGGTCTTTCCGAAGACGCGCCGGTCTGGTGTCTGCTGTTCGTGCCGGCGGCTTCCCGCTGCGTTTCTGCCTTGTGCGTCATGTGCCTGCGGCCCATGCCGGGCAGCAGTTATGAAAAGGTGCAGCCCGCCATCTCCGGCGGTTATAAGACGGCCGCATGCGTGCTGCTTGCCGTCGCGGCGGCGCTGCCTGTGATCCTGTTCGGGCTCAGGGGTCTGTGCGCGGCCGTGACGATGGCCGTGTCGGGGCTGGCGGTCGCTTACGCACGCGGTCAGCTGGGCGGCATGAACGGGGATATCTCCGGCTTTGCCATCACGTTGGGAGAATGCGCCGGCGTATGCGCGTTTGTACTTCTGTAAGGGGGAACGGTATGAAACTGATCATCGGCGGCGCTTACCAGGGAAAACGGGAGCATGCCGTGAAGGAGTACGGCGTGAGGGAGGAACAGATCGTCACCTGCGCGCCCGACGCGATGCCGGATCTGTCGGCTCCCTGTCTGGACCGGTTCGAGGAATTCGTGTTCTACTGCGTGACCCACGGCTTGTCTGCGCGGGAGATCCTGGAGCGGGAGGAGGAGAAATGGCGGGATTCCGTGATCATCTGCCGCGAGATCTTCTCCGGCGTGGTACCGGTGGACGTCACCGTCAGGGCCTGGCGGGAGGAGACCGGCCGGGTGATGACGTGGCTCGCTTCCCGCGCGGAGCGGGTGACCCGCATGTTCTGCGGCATTCCGCAGCAGCTGAAATGAGAAAGGTGCACCTGATCCGCCACGGGGCGACGGAGGCCAGCCGGCGGCGGCTGTATTACGGCCGCGCTGACGTCCCTCTGGCACCGGATGCGGCGGAGGAGCTGCTGGAACTGAAGCGGCAGGGCATCTATCCTTCGGCGGAGGGGTGCCGGGTGTTCACCACGGGCATGCGCCGCACGGACCAGACGCTGGAGATCCTGTATCCCGGCGTGAAGGCGGAGCGGGAGCCGGGGCTGAGGGAAATGGACTTCGGCGATTTTGAGCTGCGCGGGTACGAAGAACTGAAGGACGATCCCGCCTATCAGCGGTGGCTGACGGGGGACTATCTGAAAAACGTGTGCCCCGGAGGCGAGAGCGCCGAGCAGCACGCGGCCAGATGCGTGCGCGCGCTGGCCGGGCTGCTGGAACGGGAGAAGGGAGATCTCCTGATCATCTGCCACGGGGGTACTGTTACCGCCCTGATGGAGCGGCTGTTCCCCGACGAGGGTGAGAACCGCTGGCACTGGGAACGGCCGACGGGGCGCGGATATACCGTTTGGTTCGACGGCACGGTCCCGAAGGGGCATGAAGAGATCTGAATTAGAAAAGAAGCCGGAGGCACAAGCCTCCGGCTTCTTCTGTATCGCGTCGTTATCTGTCCTTGATCAGGCTGTGCAGCTCCTGCAGGGAATGCACCTCTCCGTGACGGCCGCTCTTGACGTCGGCAATGCCGTTGGCGGCGGCCATGGCGGCGGCCATCGTCGTGATGTAGGGGATCTTGTACTTGATGGCGCCCTTGCGCAGATAGCTGTCGTCGTACACGCTGGTCTTGCCGGCGGGCGTGTTCACCACCAGGTCGATCTGCCCGTTGGTCATGGCGTCCAGAATGTTGGGGCGCCCCTCGTACAGCTTGTTGATGCGCTCGGCCTCAATGCCGGCTTCCCGGATCATCTCGCAGGTCTTTCCCGTTGCCAGGATGCGGAATCCGTCCGCCGCGAACTGACGGGCCAGCTCCACGACCTCCGGCTTGTCCTTGTTGTTGACGGAGATCAGAACCGTGCCCTCCATGGGAAGCGGGGACTGAATGCCCTCCTGGCTCTTCACGTAGGCCTCACCATAGGAGGAAGAGAGACCCAGCACCTCGCCGGTGGAGCGCATCTCCGGCCCCAGGATGGGGTCTACCTCCTGGAACATGTTGAAGGGGAAGGCGGCTTCCTTGACGCCGTAGTAGGGGATGTGCTGCTCCTTCAGCGCCGGGACGGGGGAAGGACGGCCGGTCAGCGAACCGGTAATGATGTCCGTGGCCAGCGGCACCATGCGGATGTTGCACACCTTGGAAACCAGCGGCACCGTGCGGCTGGCGCGCGGGTTCGCCTCAAGCACGAAAACCTTGCCGTTCTCGATGGCGTACTGCATGTTCATAAGGCCCTGCACGTGCATCTCTTCGGCGATCTTCCGGGTGTACTCCTTGATGGTGGCCACGTTCTCCGGAGAGATGTGAACGGAGGGGATGATGCAGGCGGAGTCGCCGGAATGGACGCCCGCGAGTTCGATGTGCTCCATGACGGCGGGCACAAAGGCGTGGGTGCCGTCGCAGATGGCGTCGGATTCACACTCCAGCGCGTGGTTCAGGAAACGGTCGATCAGGATGGGCCGGTCCGGGGTCACGCCCACGGCGGCGCTCATGTAGTCGGCCATGGATTCATCGTCGTACACGACCTCCATGCCGCGGCCGCCCAGTACGTAGGAGGGGCGCACCATGACGGGATAGCCGATGCCGTTGGCGATGGAGACGGCCTGTTCTACGGTGGTCGCCATGCCGGACTCCGGCATGGGGATGCCGAGCCGATCCATCATGGCGCGGAACTGATCCCGGTCCTCCGCCAGATCGATGACGGCGGGCGAGGTGCCCAGGATCCGGACGCCGTTGCGCTCCAGATCGGCAGCGAGGTTCAGCGGCGTCTGACCGCCGAACTGGGCGATCACGCCCAAGGGCTTTTCCTTTTCGTAGATGCTCAGCACGTCCTCCAGCGTCAGGGGCTCGAAATAGAGCTTGTCGGAGGTGTCGTAGTCGGTGGAAACGGTCTCCGGGTTGCAGTTGACGATGATGGTCTCGAAGCCGAGCTTCTTCAGAGCCATGGCCGCGTGCACGCAGCAGTAGTCGAACTCGATGCCCTGGCCGATGCGGTTCGGACCGCCGCCCAGGATCATGATCTTGCGGTTGTTCGTGACCGTGCTGTGATCCTCGGCGTTGTAGGTACTGAAATAATAGGCGCTGTCCTGCGTGCCGCTGACGTGGACGCCCTCCCAGGCCTCCGTGACGCCCAGAGCCAGACGGCGGGCGCGCACGTCGTCCTCGGGAACGGAGAGGATCTGGCTCAGATACTTGTCGCTGAAGCCGTCCTTCTTGGCCTGAATCAGAGCCTCGTCCGCCGGCAGCGAACCCTTGCACTCCATCAGCGCCTGCTCTTCGCGTACCAGTTCCAGCATGGCCTGCAGGAACTCGCGCTTCACCTTGGTCAGAGCGTGCAGTTCTTCCACTGTGGCGCCGGCCCGCAGGGCCTCGTAGATGATGAAATAGCGCTCGCTGGAGGGGTACACGAGCCGGGAAAGGAGCTCGTCCTTGGACAGTCGGTCAAAGTCCTTCGCGTGCCCCAGGCCGTAGCGCCCGGTCTCCAGACTGCGGATGGCCTTCTGGAAGGCCTCCTTGAAGTTCTTGCCGATGCTCATGACTTCGCCCACGGCGCGCATCTGGGTCCCCAGATGATCCTGCACGCCCTTGAACTTCTCAAAGGCCCAGCGGGCGAACTTGATCACAACGTAGTCGCCGTCCGGATGATACTTATCCAGCGTTCCGTACTTGCCGCAGGGGATCTCATCCAGCGTCAGGCCGGTGGCCAGCATGGCGGAGACCAGGGCGATGGGGAAGCCCGTGGCCTTGGAAGCCAGGGCGGAGGAACGGGAGGTGCGGGGATTGATCTCAATGACGATGATGCGGTCGGACACCGGGTCGTGCGCGAACTGAACGTTGGTGCCGCCGATGACCTGGACCTTGTCCACGATCTTGTAGGCCTGCTCCTGCAGACGGCGCTGCACGTCCTCGGAGATGGTCAGCATGGGGGCGGCGCAGAAACTGTCGCCGGTGTGTACGCCCATGGGGTCGATGTTTTCGATGAAGCAGACGGTGATCATGTTGCCGTTCTTATCCCGGACGACCTCGAGCTCCAGCTCCTCCCAGCCGGTGACGCATTCCTCCACGAGCACCTGCCCCACCAGACTGGCCTGCAGGCCGCGGGCGCACACCGTTTTCAGCTCTTCCCGGTTGTATACCAGACCGCCGCCGGCGCCGCCCATGGTGTAGGCGGGGCGGAGAACGACGGGATAGCCCAGACGGTCCGCGATGTCCAGCGCCTCCTCCACGGTGTAGCTGACCTCGCTGCGGGCCATCTCGATGCCCAGGGAGTTCATCGTCTCCTTGAAGGCGATGCGATCCTCGCCTCGCTCAATGGCGTCCACCTGCACGCCGATGACCTCGACGTTGTACTTATCCAGCACGCCGGCCTTGTACAGCTCGCTGCACAGGTTCAGGCCGGACTGGCCCCCGAGATTGGGCAGCAGCGCGTCCGGACGTTCCTTGGCGATGATCTGCTCCAGCCGGGCGACGTTCAGCGGCTCGATGTAGGTCACGTCCGCGACCTCGGGATCCGTCATGATCGTGGCGGGGTTGGAGTTTACGAGAACGATCTCGTAACCGAGTTTTCTCAGGGCCTTGCAGGCCTGGGTGCCGGAGTAATCGAATTCACAGGCCTGGCCGATGATGATCGGACCGGAGCCTATGATCAGTACCTTGTGGATGTCGGTGCGCTGCGGCATATGAATTCCCCTTTACAGTCAGATTTTTCCTACCCGCCAGTATAACAAAACAGAGTACCGATTGCCACAGGTTTTTTTGCCGCGCGCGCACTTTTTTGCAGGAAGAACAGGGACGGCCGTCATTCCGCCGCCATTTTGTGTAAAAATGCAAAAACCGGGATATTGATTGACGGACGCAAAACATATATAATTAATTATTCATTACAATGCCATAACAGCGCCTGTTTCCGAGCGGAAGCGCGGCGCGGAACGGGGTGAGAAAATGACGGGATACGTGGAATGGGAGGACAGGGTCACCCACGCCCTGACCGATCTGTACCGCAGCTACGGCTACGGCCGTTACCGCATGGAAAAATTTGAACCCTACGAGCTTTATTCTGAACATAAGAATTACCTGAAGAGCAGCGTGATCACCTTCCCTGACAGCAGCGGGCGGCTGATGGCGCTGAGGCCGGACGTGACTATGAGCGTGGTGCGGTCGGCGGCCCCGGGCGAGGAGCTGAAGGTCTACTACAGCGAGAACGTGTTCCGGCAGGAACGGGATACCCAGGAATACCGGGAGATCCGTCAGATCGGTCTGGAATACATCGGCGGCGAGACGGGCTACCCGGAGGCGGAAACGCTCCTGCTCGCGGCCAGAAGTCTGGAGTGCATCGGAGGGCCCTTTGCCCTGTGCGTCAGCAACATGGATCTGGTCGGCGCCCTGCTGGCCGGGCAGGCGCAGGAGCCGGATGTCACAAAGCGCGTCCTGCAGGCCATCCGCCGGAGGCGGCCGCACACGCTGAAGGATCTGCCGGTGCCGGAAACGGTGCGGGAGAAGCTGCATACGCTCGTCACCCTGCCCGGTCGGGCGGAGGACGCTCTGGCGGCGCTGCGGCTCATGGACGACGGGAGCCTGGCGGCCCCCATTGAAGAACTGCAGACGGTGGCCGACGTGCTGAGGAAGGCCGGATTCGGCGGACAGATCCGGGTGGATTTTTCCATCCTGAACGATACGGACTACTACAACGGCATCTCCTTTGCCGGCTACATGGACGGCGTCCCCAAGGCGGTGCTCTCCGGCGGCCGGTACGACAGCCTGATGCATCGGTTCGGCAAACCGCAGGGCGGCATCGGCTTCGCCGTATATCTCGGGGAACTGGAGCGCCGGCTGCGCACGAGCCCGGAGACGGACGCGGATGTCCTTCTTGTCTGCGGCCAGGCGTCGGCGACGGAGATCCTGGACGCCGTACGCAGGCTGACGGAGCAGGGCTGCACGGTCCGCGCCTGCCGGAAGGCGCCGGAAGGATTCCGGGCCGCGCGGACGGTCCGGCTGGAGGAGGTGGCGGAATGATCAGCATCGCACTGCCGAAAGGACGGCTGGGAAGCTCGGTATACGCCCGGCTGGCCGCCATCGGATACGGGTGCCCCGGGATGGAAGAGGACAACCGGAAACTCATTTTTGAAGACGGGGAAAAGGGCGTGCGGTATATCCTGGTCAAGCCTTCGGACGTGGCGGTCTACGTGGAACACGGCGCCGCGGACGTGGGTATCGTCGGGTACGACGTTCTGCTGGAGACGGATCCGGACGTGTTCGAACTGCTGGATCTGGGCATCGGGGTGTGCAGCATCTGCGTGGCGGCCCCCGTGGGGTTCGAGGATCTGCATCAGGCCCCCCTGCGGGTGGCGACCAAGTACCCGAGGACGGCCAAGAGCCATTACGCCGGAAAGAACCGTGCCATAGAGATCATCCCGCTGCACGGGTCCATCGAGCTGGCTCCCATCGTGGGGCTGAGCGACGTGATCGTGGACATCGTGGAAACGGGCACCACGCTGAAGGAGAACGGACTTGAGGTGACGGAGCGTATCGTCGGCTCCAGCGCCCGGTTCATCGCCAACAAGAGCAGTTATCAGTTCAAAAGGGCCGGCATCGAAGCCATGCTGGCCGGATTGGAGGCGGAAGCATGATCCGCATAATGAATACGGCGGAAACTCCGGAGGAAGAGATCTTCGATCGCGGCGGCCAGACCGTTTCGCCGGAGATCGAAGCCGCCGTCCGGGCGATCGTGGAGGACGTCCGGGCAAACGGGGACGAGGCCGTCCTCAGATATACGAGAAAATTCGACGGCGCCGCGCCGGAGCAGCTGCGGGTCCCGGAGGAGGAGATCGACCGCGCCTTTGCCGCGGCGGATCCGGCGTTCCTGGACAGCCTGCGCCAGGCGGCGGCCAACATCTCCGCTTTTCACGAGCGTCAGAAGCGGGAGGGCTTCCGCTTCGAAGGCGGCGACGGCATCGTCCTCGGCCAGCGGGTCCTGCCGCTGGATACGGTAGGCGTGTACGTGCCGGGAGGCACCGCAAGCTATCCGTCCACGGTGCTGATGAACGTGATCCCGGCGAAGATCGCCGGCGTGCGGCGCATCGTGATGACCACCCCCTGCGGGCGTGACGGGACTGTTCCCGTGGATATCCTGGCGGCGGCCCGGGTGGCCGGGGTGACGGACGTGTTCCGCATCGGCGGGGCCCAGGCCGTAGCGGCCCTGGCCTACGGAACCGAGAGCGTGCCCCGGGTCGACAAGATCGTGGGGCCGGGCAACGTGTACGTGGCCACCGCCAAGCGCATGGTCTTCGGCCAGGTGGACATCGACATGATCGCGGGACCCAGTGAGATCCTGATCGTGGCGGACCGGAAGGCGGAGCCCGCCTGGCTGGCGGCGGACATGCTGAGCCAGGCCGAGCACGACCGCATGGCCACCGCCGTACTGGTGTGCGACAGCCGGGAACTGGCGGAACGGACGGCGGAGGAACTGGAGCGGCAGCTCAGCTGTCTGCCCCGGGAGGAGATCGCCCGTACGAGTATCGAGAACAACGGCCGGATCATCGTCGCCGAAGATCTGATGGAGGGCGTGGACATCGCCAACCGCCTGGCGGCGGAACATCTGGAGCTTTGCGTGGAGGATCCCTTCACCATGCTGGAGCATGTGCGCAACGCCGGCAGCGTATTCCTCGGCTACAGCTGCCCGGAGGCGCTGGGGGATTACTGGGCCGGCCCCAACCACACGCTGCCTACCTCCGGCACCGCCCGCTTCTCCAGCCCCCTGAGCGTGGACGAATTCATCAAAAGGTCCAGCTTCATCTGCTACAGCCACGAAGCGCTGGGCCGCGTGAAGGACGATATCAGCCGTCTGGCGAAGCATGAGGGGCTGGAGGGGCACAGCCGCAGCGTGCTTGTCCGCTTTGGGGAGAACGACGCATGAGCAGGTTCTTCCGACTGACGGAGCTGGAGCCGTACGTGCCCGGGGAGCAGCCCGCGGACATGGAACGGCTGATCAAGCTGAATACCAATGAAAATCCCTATCCGCCCAGCCCGCAGGCCGTGGCGGCGGTCACCCCGGAGGAACTGGAAAAGCTGAGGCTGTACCCCGAACTGGCGGCGGCCGGGCTGAAAAGCGCCGTCGCGGAGGTCTGCGGCGTCGCGCCGGAACAGGTCTGCGTGTGCAACAGCAGCGATGAGGTTCTGGCTTTCATCTTCCACGGCCTGTGTCCGAAGGGCGCCGCGTTCGCCGATCTGACCTACGGGTTCTACCCCGTGTTCTGCCGGATGTTCGGGGTGGAAGGCCGGGAGATCCCGCTCCGCGGGGATCTGACGCTGGAGCCTGAGGATTACCGGGGGGAGAAGGGTACGGTGTTCATCGTCAACCCCAACGCTCCCACGGGGCTGTTTCTGCCGCTGGAGAAGATCCGCGCCCTGCTGGAGCAGGACCGGGACCGGCTGGTGGTGGTGGACGAGGCGTATGTGGATTTCGGCGGACAGTCCGCCGTGGCGCTGCTGCCGGAATACGACAATCTGCTGATCACGAGAACATTCTCCAAGTCCTATTCCATGGCCGGAAGCCGACTGGGCTTCGCCGTCGGGAGCCGGGAGCTGATCGGCGACATGAATACGCTGAAATACAGCTTCAACCCTTATAACGTGAACCGGATCACGATGCTGATGGGAGAGCGCGCCATGCGCGACCAGGCGTATTTCGTCTCCTGCCGCGACCGGATTGTCGAGGCGCGGGAATGGACGAAGGCGGAGCTGCGCCGGCTGGGCTTTGCCGTGACGGACAGTCTGGCCAACTTCCTGTTCGTCAGCAGCCCGGACGTCGGCGGGGCGGAGTATCAGCGGGCTTTGCGGGAGCGGGGCATCCTGATCCGGCACTTCAGCGTGCCCAGGATCGAAAACTGGTGCAGGATCACCGTGGGGACCATGCCGCAGATGCGGGAACTGGTCCGTGCCACGGAAGAGATACTGAAAGGAAAGGTGTGACCAAGGCGTGAGACAGACGAGCATTACCCGCCGTACGGCGGAGACGGACATCGCCCTGACGCTGGTGCTGGACGGGCGCGGGGAAGCGCAGATCGATACCGGCGTCGGCTTTCTCGACCACATGCTGACTCTGTTTGCCAGGCACGGCAGGTTCAATCTGACCGTGACCTGCCGGGGGGACGTGCACGTGGACGCGCACCATACCACCGAGGATATCGCCATCGTGCTGGGGCGGGCCTTTTCCGAGTGCCTTGGAGACCGGCGGGGCATCGCCCGCTACGGGTACTTCCTCCTGCCGATGGACGAGGCGCTGATCGCCGCCGCGGTGGATATCAGCGGCCGGGCCTGCCTGGGCTTCGAGGCCGCGCTCCCGGCGCAGACGCTGGGGAATTTCGATACCGAACTGGTGAAGGAATTCATGCAGGCGTTTGCCCGCAGCCTGGGGGCGGCGGTGCACCTGCGGCAGCTGGCCGGGGAGAACACGCACCACATCATCGAGGGCATGTTCAAGGCCCTGGGACGCGCCATGCGTCAGGCCGTGGCGATCGACGCCGGATTCGAGGATGAGATACCCTCCACCAAAGGGATCCTGTTATGAGCGTAACGGCGATCGTTGACTACGGCGTAGGCAATCTGTTCAGCCTGACCTCCTCCGTCCGCGCGGTGGGAGGGCGGCCCGTGGTGACCGGAGATCCCGACGTGCTGGCGTCCGCGGACCGCATCCTGCTGCCGGGCGTAGGCGCCTTCGGGGACGCGGCGGAAAAGCTGCGCGCCACGGGGCTGATCCCCGTGCTTGAGGAGCGGGTGCGGGCGGGCACGCCCCTGATGGGCATCTGCCTCGGCATGCAGCTGCTGTTCCAGAGCAGCAGCGAGTACGGAACGCACGCCGGCCTGGGCTGGCTGCGCGGTCGGGTGGAGAGCCTGGCGGAGGCCCTGCGCGGCACGCCGGAGGAGAGCCTGAAGGTGCCGCACATGGGCTGGAACAGCCTGACCTTTTCGGATCCTTCATGCCCGCTTCTGGCCGGGATCCCGGAGGGGTCCTTCGTTTACTTCGTTCACTCCTTCTACGCCGTGGACTGTGACGACAGTCTGCGGGCCTGGGCTCCCTACGGGGTGCGTGTTCCGGCGCTGGTGAGCCGGGAGAACGTTTACGGCTGCCAGTTCCATCCGGAAAAAAGCGGCGGCGTAGGACTGAAGATACTGGAATCCTTCCAGAGAATGTGAGGAAAGAAACATGTATGTATTACCTGCGATAGACATCCGGGGGGGCAAGGTGGTCCGCCTGACCCGGGGCGATTACGGACAGGAAGAGCGGTATGAGCTCACGCCTCTCCGGGCGGCGATGGAGTTCCGGGAGTGCGGCGCGGAGTATCTGCACGTGGTGGATCTGGACGGCGCCAAGGACGGCCGCCTGCAGAATTTTGACGTCATCCGCGACATCGTGGAAGCCACGGGCATGTTCGTGGAAGTGGGCGGAGGCATCCGGAATTACGACAGCATCGCCGCCTACGTCGACTGCGGCGTGCAGCGGGTGATCCTGGGCACGGTCGCCACCAACAATCTTCCCTTCCTCCGCGACATGCTGAAGGAATTCCCGGGAAAGATCGCGCTGGGGATCGACGCGAAGGACGGCTTCGTGTGTGTGGACGGCTGGCAGACCAAAACGAAGATCGTGGCGGAAGAGCACTGCCGGAGGGCCGGCCCCATGGGCGTGGAGACGGTGGTATATACGGATATCAGCCGTGACGGCGCGCTGGAGGGAACGAACCTGGACGTGTACCGCCGTCTCGTTCCCACCTGTACCGTCAGGATCATCGCCTCCGGCGGCGTGACGGACGTCAGCGAAGTGGCGGCTCTGAGAGAGATCGGGGTCGAGGGCGTGGTCATAGGCAAGGCGCTGTACACCGGCAGGATCGACCTGCGGGAAGCGCTGCAGGCGGCCAGAGGCTGAGAACATGCTCACCAAGCGGATCATCCCATGCCTGGACGTCCGGGACGGCAAGGTCGTCAAGGGCGTGAACTTCCAGGGCGTGCGGGATATCGAGGACCCGGTGGAGATGGCGGCCTTCTACAACGAATGCGGCGCGGATGAACTGGTGTTCTATGACATTACCGCCAGCTTTGAGGAGCGGCGTCTGTTTGCCGACGTGCTGCGCCGGGTGGCGGAGCGCATCTTCATCCCGCTGTGCGTGGGCGGCGGCGTGACCGGCCTGGAGGATTTCGACCGCATCCTGAACGCAGGGGCGGACAAGGTCAGCGTGAATTCCGGCGCCATCCGCGATCCGGATCTGATCCGCCGCGCCGCCAGAAAATACGGCGATCAGTGCGTGGTGCTGAGCATGGACGTGAAGCGGGTGGACGGCAGGTACCACGTGTTTGCCAGGGGCGGCCGGGAGGATACCGGCCTCGACGCGCTGGAGTGGTGCCGCCGCGGTCAGGATCTGGGTGCCGGGGAGCTGGTGCTCAACAGCATCGATACCGACGGCGTGAAGACGGGCTTCGATCTGGAGATGCTGCGCGACGTTTCCGCCTGCGTGAGCATTCCGATCATCGCCTCCGGCGGCGCCGGATCGATGGAGGATTTTGCCCGGCTGTTCCGGCTGCCGGGAGTGGACGCGGGCCTCGCGGCCAGCATCTTCCACTTCCGCGAGGTGGATATCCGGGATCTGAAGCGATTTCTGGCGGAACGCGGCGTGAACGTCCGGCAGACAGGATAAGGAGAGAGACGGAACGATGAAGATTTCTGAACTCAGATTCGACGCAGACGGACTCATCCCCGCGGTGGTCCAGGATTTTTACAGCAAGCAGGTGCTCACCGTGGCGTACATGAGCCGGGAGAGCCTTGAGATCACGCTGGCTGAGAAGCGGACCTGCTTCTGGTCCCGCTCCCGGCAGGAGCTCTGGCGCAAGGGGGAGACCAGCGGCAACGTGCAGCACGTGGTCTCAATCACCGCGGACTGCGACGGCGACGCGCTGGTGGTGCAGGTGGTGAAGGACGGCCCCGCCTGTCACACGGGCTCCGAGTCCTGCTTTTTCAACGAACTGTTTACCGATCCGCAGTACCCGGAGCTGGCGCTGGACGCCCTGTACGGGCTGCTGCGGGAGCGGAACGCCCTGCGCCCGGAGAAAAGCTATACCACCTACCTGTTTGAAAAGGGAAAGGAAAAGATCCTCAAGAAGGTGGGCGAAGAGTGTACGGAGGTGATCATCGGCGCCATGAAGGACAGCCGGGAGGAGACGGTGTATGAGATCTCCGACCTGTGCTATCACGTGCTGGTGCTGATGGTGAACATGGGCATCACCCCGGAGGACATCCGGAAGGAACTGGCCTCCCGCCACGTGGTGGATCACAAGGTCAAGCAGGAGACCATGCAGTGAATGCATAAATAACTATTAAAATACAGATATTTTGAATATTCATCCATCGTGCCCACTTCCCCCGGAAAGGGGGAAAACGGCCGGGAGCGGCTGGAAAACGGCCGAAATGTCGGCGGAATCGCCAAATAATACGGGAAAAACGCGCCGCCGAAGGGCAAAACGCAGAAACCGGAAAAAGAGGTTGACTTCCGCGGAGGCGCGATGCATAATTATACCAAACTGTGAACCGGAGGGATCGTCATGAGCGAAAAGCCCATCAAGAAGATAGTACTGGCATATTCCGGAGGTCTGGACACCTCCATCATCATACCCTGGCTCAAGGAGAATTATCCCGGCTGTGAGGTCATCGCCGTTTCCGGCAACGTAGGGCAGGGGGACGAGCTGGAGGGCCTGGAGGAGAAGGCGAAGAAGACCGGAGCCTCCAAGCTGTACGTGGAGGATCTGACGGACGAATACGTCAACGACTTCATCATCCCGTGCCTGAAGGCCGGCGCCATCTATGAAGACTACCTGCTGGGCACGTCCCACGCCCGGCCCTGCATCGCCAAGCGGCTGGTGGAGATCGCGAAGGCCGAAGGGGCGGACGCCATCTGTCACGGCTGCACGGGCAAGGGCAACGACCAGGTCCGTTTCGAACTCACCATCAAGCACTTCGCTCCGGAGATGAAGATCATCGCCCCGTGGAGGATCTGGAACATAAAGTCCAGGGAAGAGGAGATCGACTACGCCGAGGCGCACAACGTCCCGCTGAAGATCAACCGGGAGACGAACTATTCCAAGGATAAGAACCTGTGGCACCTGTCCCATGAGGGCCTGGATCTCGAGGATACGGGGAACGAGCCCCAGTACAATAAGCCCGGCTTCCTGGAGATGGGCGTATCGCCGGAGCAGGCGCCGGACGAGGCCGAATACGTGACGCTGCATTTCGAAAAGGGCGTGCCCACGGCGATCGACGGGCAGGCCATGAGCGCCAAGGAGATCATCTACCGGCTCAACGCGCTGGGCGGAAAGCACGGCATCGGCCTGCTGGACATCGTGGAGAACCGGCTGGTCGGCATGAAGTGCCGGGGCGTTTATGAAACGCCGGGCGGCACGATCCTGTACCGGGCCCACGAATATCTGGAGACCCTGTGCCTGGATAAGATGACCATGCACAAGAAGCAGGAGCTTGCCGTGACCTATGCGGAGCTGGTGTACAACGGCCAGTGGTTCACGCCTCTGCGGGAGGCGCTCGCCGCCTTTGTGGACAAGACGCAGGAGACGGTGACCGGCGACGTGAAGCTGAAGCTGTACAAGGGCAACATCATCAAAGCGGGCGCATGGAGCGAGTACAGCCTCTACTCCGAGCAGATCGCCACCTTCGGTGAAAGCGATTACAACCAGAAGGACGCCGAGGGCTTCATCAACCTGTACGGCCTTCCCATCAAGGTGAAGGCAATGGTCGATCAGGGCCTTCTGAAAGGATAAGAAAACGGTCGAAACGCAGCGTCATCCGCGCCCCCGTTCGGGGCGTGGATGGCGTGAGCGTTTATCTGCCCCTCAGGGGGCGGTTCCCTGAAAGGAGGAATTCCATGGCCAAGCTTTGGGAGGGCGATCTGCACAGCCAGCTGGACAGCTTCGCGGACAACTTCAACTCCTCCATCCGGTTCGACAGCCGGATGGCGCAGGAGGATATCCGGGGCAGCATGGCGCACGCGGCCATGCTGGGCGCTCAGGGCATCATCTCAGCGCGGGACGCCGACGCCATTCGGAAGGGGCTGGAGGGCATCCTCGCGGACCTTGCCTCCGGAGCGCTGACCGTCGACCCGACGGCGGAGGATATCCACAGCTTCGTGGAAGGAGAACTCACGGCCCGGGTAGGGGACGCCGGCAAGCGCCTGCACACGGCCCGCAGCCGGAACGACCAGGTGGCGCTGGACCTGCGCATGTATCTGCGTACGCAGGCGGATGAGATCGTCTCACTCACCGCGGCGCTGCTGAAAACGGTAAAGGACCGCGCAGTGGAGCACGCGGAGACCATCATGCCGGGGTACACCCACCTGCAGCGCGGTCAGCCGATCGTGTTCGGGCATCTGCTGATGGCCTACGCCATGATGCTGACGAGGGATATCGGGCGGTTCCGGGACGCCAGAGCGCGGATGAACCGGTCGCCGCTGGGCAGCGGCGCGCTGGCCGGTACGACCTATCCCATCGACAGGGCCGCTACGGCCACCGCTCTGGGCTTTGACGGCCCGACGGTCAACAGCATCGACGGGGTCTCCGACCGGGATTTCTGTCTGGAGCTGTGCGGTGCGGCGGCCATCCTGATGATGCATCTGAGCCGCTTCGCGGAGGAGATCATCCTGTGGAGCAGCTGGGAGTTTCGTTTCGTTGAGCTGAGCGACGCCTATACCACCGGCAGCAGCATCATGCCGCAGAAGAAGAACAGCGACATGGCGGAGCTGTGCCGCGGAAAGACGGGTCGGGTGTACGGCGATCTGATGGCGCTTCTCACGGTGATGAAGGGGCTGCCGCTGGCCTACAACAAGGACATGCAGGAGGACAAGGAGGCCGTTTTCGACAGCATGGATACGGTCCGGGCCTGCCTTCAGGTGTTCGAACCCATGGTGCGGACGATGACGGTGCGGGCGGACAACATGCGTCAGGCCGCGGCGACGGGCTTCATCAACGCCACGGACCTGGCCGACTACATGGTGAAGAAGGGGCTTCCCTTCCGGGACGCGTACCGCGCGACGGGGGATCTGGTGGCCCTGTGCATGAAAAGGGGCGTCACACTCGAGCAGCTGCCCCTGGAGGAATACCGCAGAGCCTGCCCGCTGCTGGACGAGGCCCTGTTCGACGAGATCAGTCTGGAGACCTGCGTGGCCAGGCGCCTGTCCCAGGGGGGCACCGCGCCGGAGTCCGTACGGGAGCAGGCGGCCCTTGTGGAGGAGTTTCTGAAGGATGTTTCGGATATTCATTGACGGCCGGGAGGGAACGACCGGTCTGGAGATACAGCAGCGTCTGACCGGCCGGCCGGAGCTGGAGCTGCTGGAGATCGACGGGGAAAAGCGGAAGGACCCGGAGGAGCGCCAGCGGCTGATGGCGCAGGCGGATCTGGTGTTCCTGTGCCTGCCGGATGCCGCGGCAAGGGAGGCGGAAGCGCTGTTCCCCGCGGAGGGCACGAAGGTGATCGACGCCTCCACCGCCCACCGGACGGCGGAGGGCTGGGCCTACGGATTCCCGGAGCTGAGTCCGGAGCACCGTCAGGCGGTGGCCCGGTCCCGCTTCGTTGCCAATCCGGGCTGCCACGCCAGCGGCTTCATCAGCAGCGTGTATCCCCTGCGGAAGCTGGGGGTCCTGCCGGCGGACGCGCCGCCGCCCTGCTATTCTCTCACCGGGTATTCCGGCGGCGGGAAGAAGATGATCGCCGCGTATGAGGATCCGGAGAGGGATCCCCGGATGGGCTCCTGCCGGATCTACGGCCTGGACCAGACGCACAAGCATCTGGCCGAGATGACGAAGATCTGCGGTCTGACGGAGCCGCCGCTGTTCTCCCCCGTGGTGGGGGACTATTACCGCGGCATGGCCACGACGGTGCTGCTGGAGAACCGGCGCCTGGGCGGCGTGACGGCCCGGCGCGTGCGCGAGCTGCTGGCCGAATGGTACGAAGGCCAGACCTTCGTGCAGGTGGCTCCCTTCGGCGGGGATGAGCCCGTCGTATACGCCGACACGCTGGCGGATACCAACCGGCTGCGTCTGATCGTGTGCGGGAACGAAAGCCGCACCACGGTGACGGCCCTGTTCGACAATCTGGGCAAGGGCGCGTCCGGCGCCGCCGTACAGAACATGAACATCATGCTCGGCCTCGACGAGACGGCCGGGCTCGTCTGAGGAGAGCGCGTTATGAAGCATATCGAAGGCGGCGTATGCGCCGCGAAGGGGTTCACGGCGGGCGGCGTACACTGCGGCGTGCGCCGGAACCATGAGAAGAAGGATCTGGCGCTGATCGTCAGCCGGGTGCGGGCGGCCTGTGCCTGCGTGTATACCACCAACCTGGTAAAGGGCGCTCCCATTGCGGTGACGAAGAAGAACGTGGCCGACGGGTATGCCCGGGCCGTGATCTGCAACAGCGGGAACGCCAACACCTGCAACCCCGGCGGCGAGGCCGTGGCGGAGGAGATGTGCCGCCTGACGGGCCAGGCCCTGGGGATCGATCCCGCGGACGTGGTGGTGGCTTCCACCGGCGTCATCGGGCAGCCGCTGGATCTTACGCCCATCCGGTCCGGCATCCCGCTGGTCGTTCAGGCGCTGACGGATTCCAGCGACGACGCCTGCGCCGCCATCATGACCACCGATACGGTACCCAAGATCACGGCGGTGGTATTTGAGTGCGGCGGAAAGGTCTGCCATATGGGCGGCATTGCCAAGGGCAGCGGCATGATCCATCCGAACATGGCCACCATGCTGGTGTTCATCACGACGGACGCCGCCGTGACGCCGGCCATGCTGCAGCGGGCGCTGAGCGAGGATATCCCGGATACCTTCAACATGGTCAGCGTGGACGGGGATACCTCCACCAACGACATGGTCACTCTGCTGGCCAACGGCCTGGCGGGCAACCGTCCCGTGGATGCCGAAGGGGAGGACTTCGACGCGTTCAGGGCCGCCCTGCGGGAGGTCACCCGGACGCTGTGCCGGATGATCGCCGGGGACGGAGAGGGCGCCACCAAGCTGCTGGAGTGCGTGGTGACGGGCGCGGCGGACAAGCCGACGGCGGTCACCGTGGCAAAGGCCGTCATCTGCTCCTCGCTGTTCAAGGCGGCGATGTTCGGGGCGGACGCCAACTGGGGCCGGGTGCTGTGTGCCATCGGCTACAGCGGCGCAGCGACGGACGTGGAGAAGATCGACGTGGATTTTGAGTCCGCCGCCGGATCGATCACCGTGTGCCGCATGGGGCGCGGCGTTCCCTTTTCCGAGGAGCAGGCCAAGCGCGTGCTCAGCGAGAAGGAAATCCGGGTGCTGATCGGGCTGAACAGCGGCGTGGCGCAGGCCACAGCCTGGGGCTGCGATCTGACCTACGATTACGTGAAGATCAACGGGGACTACAGGACCTGAGGAGGCGGATACGATGGAAGAGCAGATCAGCGCGACCAACGCCATGAGGGCGGAGATGCTCACGCAGGCGCTGCCCTATCTGCAGAAATACCGGGGAAAGGTCATAGCAATCAAGTACGGTGGGAACGCCATGCAGAGCGAGGAACTCAAGCGGCTGGTCATGGGCGACGCGGTGCTGCTGAGCATGGTAGGCATCAAGGTGGTCATCATCCACGGCGGAGGGCCGGAGATCACCGATATGCTGAAGCGTGTGGGCAAGAAGAGCGAATTCGTGGACGGCCTGCGCGTTACGGATAAGGAAAGCGCCGGCATCGTGCAGATGGTGCTGGCGGGAAAGGTGAACAAGGACCTGGTCAACATCCTGCAGAACTGCGGCGGGAAGGCCATCGGACTGTCCGGCATCGACGGTCACCTGCTGGAGGCCACGGTGAAGGACGAGCGGCTGGGCTACGTGGGAGAGATCACCCAGGTGAACATCGACATCGTCAACGACGTGCTGGAGAAGGGCTACATTCCCGTCATCTCCACCGTGGGGTGCGACCGGGAAGGCAACGTGTACAACATCAACGCGGACACCGCGGCCGCCCGCATCGCCGGCATGCTGCAGGCGGAGAGCCTGATCATGATGACGGACATCCGCGGCGTGCTGGAGCGGCAGGACGATCCGGACAGCCTGATCCGGAAGATCTACGTCAGCGACGCGCGCCATCTGATGAACCAGGGCATCATCACCGGGGGCATGATCCCCAAGGTGGAGTGCTGCATCGAGGCGATCCGCCGCGGCGTGAAAAAGGTATTCGTGATCGACGGCCGGGTGCCCCACTGCACGCTGCTGGAGATCTTCACCGATGAAGGCATGGGTACCATGTTCGTGGGAGGATGAGCGATGACGGTAAAGGAACTGGACGCGGCCTGCGTCGCGCATACATACAGCCGCTTTCCCGTGGAGATCGTACGCGGGAAGGGCAGCCTGGTCTATGACGAGACCGGGAAGGAATACATCGACCTCGGGACCGGGATCGCGGCCAACGTCTTCGGCGTATCGGACGGCGAATGGGTGGAGGCGGTGACGCGCCAGCTGCGGCAGGTGCAGCACACCTCCAACCTGTATTACCACCGTCCGGGGGCGGAACTGGCCGGGCTCCTGTGTGAGAAAACGGGCATGAAAAAGGTCTTTTTCTGCAACTCCGGCGCCGAGGCCAACGAGTGCGCCATCAAGACGGCGCGCCGCTGGGCGTTCCGGAAATACGGGGATGAGAGCCACAGCACCATCGTAACGCTGAAAAACAGCTTCCACGGCCGCACGATCACCACGCTGGCGGCCACGGGGCAGGACGGATTCCACACGGAATTCGGCCCCTTTACCCCCGGCTTCGTGTACGCGGAGGCGGAAAAGCCCGAACAGCTGGAGCAGCTGGTCCGTGAAAACGGATGCTGCGCCGTGATGATGGAACTGATCCAGGGGGAGAGCGGCGTGACCGTTCTCAGCCGGGAGTACGTGGACGCCGTGATCCGGATCGCCGAGGCCAACGACCTGCTCGTGATCGTGGACGAGGTGCAGACGGGCAACGGGCGGACGGGAAAGCTGTATGCGTGGATGCACTATGGATTCACCCCGGACGTCGCGACCACGGCCAAGGGTCTGGGCGGCGGCCTGCCCATCGGCGCCTGCCTGCTGGGGGAGAAGGTGCAGGACGTGCTGACGCCCGGCAGCCACGGATCCACTTTCGGAGCCAATCCCGCGTGCTGCGCCGGCGCGCTGAGCGTGATCCGGCGGCTGGATGAAGAGCTGCTGACCGGCGTGGAACAGCGCGGAGCCTTTGTGCGCGGACAGCTGGAAGGGGCGCCCGGAGTAAAAAGCGTATCCGGCATGGGCCTGATGATCGGCGTGGAGACCGTCCGGCCCGCGGCCGAGGTGGCCGCCGCCTGCATCGACAGGGGCGTGCTGGTGCTGACGGCCAAGTCGAAGGTCCGGCTGCTGCCGGCACTGAACATCCCCACACAGCTGCTGGAAAAGGCGGTCGACGTACTGAAGGAGGAACTGGCAAAATGAAACATCTGCTGAAGCTGAAGGATCTGACGAAAAACGAGATCAACGAGGTGCTCAACCTGGCCGACCAGCTGAAGTTCGAGCGGAAAAACGGCATCGCTCACCCGCTGCTGGCGGGAAAGACCCTGGGCATGATCTTCCAGAAGTCGTCCACAAGAACGAGGGTCTCCTTCGAGACCGGCATGTACCAGCTGGGCGGCAGCGCCCTGTTCCTCTCCAACCGCGATCTGCAGATCGGCCGGGGGGAGCCGGTAATGGATACGGCCCGGGTGCTGTCCCGCTATCTGGACGGCATCATGATCCGGACCTTTGCCCAGCAGGAGGTGGAGGATCTGGCCCGGTACGGCAGCATCCCCGTGATCAACGGACTGACGGACTACTGTCATCCCTGCCAGGTGCTGGCCGATCTGATGACCATCCGCGAGCTCAAGGGCGGATTCGAGGGCCTGAAGCTGGCTTTCATCGGGGACGGCAACAACATGGCCAACAGCCTGATCGCCGGCGGCATTACGATGGGCATGACCGTTGCCGTCGGATGTCCTGAGAGCCATCAGCCGGACGCGGAGCTCATGCGGTGGGCGGAAGAGAGCGGACGATTCCTCTGCTGCCCGGACATCTACGAGGCGGCCCGGGACGCCGACGTGGTCTATACCGACGTCTGGGCCTCCATGGGGCAGGAGCAGGAGGCAAAGGAGCGGGCTGCGGTCTTTGCCGGCTACTGTGTGGACGACCGCCTGATGCAGGTCGCCCATAAGGACGCCATGGTCCAGCACTGCCTGCCGGCGCACCGGGGGGAAGAGATCACCGCGGAGGTGTTCGAGAGCCACGCCGACGAGATATTCGAAGAGGCGGAGAACCGCCTGCACGCCCAGAAGGCCGTCCTGGTCAAGTGCATGGGCCGGTAAAAGAAAACAAAAAGCCCTGACGAGCGATCGTCAGGGCTTTTTCTGTCTGAGGGGTTCAGAGGAGGTCATCCTCCGAAAGCTTCGGTTCAGCGGGCGCGGAGGACGGCCGGGCAGCGGACTGACCGCGGCGGCGCCGACGGCGGATGCAGGCGGTGTAGAAGGCCACCACGCAGCAGGACAGCAGCAGACCGCCCACAATATCTGTGACCCAGTGCACGCCGGACAGAAGGCGTGCGGCGACCATGGCGGCGATCAGGATCCCGCTGATCCAGCAGGCGGCCGTACGCAGCCTGCGGGAGCCGAAGATGCTGCCGAAGCGGCCGGCAATGGCCATGCCGAAAACGGAGAACACCAGCATGGTGTGGGACGAGGGGTAGGAGGCGGCCAGCTCACCGTCCTCCAGCACCGGGCGGTAATTGACCACGACCCGGTCGAACAGAACGTACAGGATCACGACCACCGCGAAGAAGACGTACATCCAGATCAGCTCCCGGTCCACCCGGGCCAGACTGCGCCGGCCGATCCACTGGGCAAGACCGATCACGCAGAACAGGGCGGCCGCCAGCAGCGAGAGATATCCCAGCCATTCGCTGACGGTGTAGCACAGGTCGTTGGTCCCGATCAGGTCACGGGCCGGACCGTTGACGCTGGCCAGACCCACGAGTGAGCCGTTCGGCCCGATCCCCTGCACGTCGATCTGACTGACGACGAAGGTAAAAGCGATGAACAGCAGAAGGAACAGGATGCCGACGCCAAGCGCCTTGCTTCTTTTTTGAGTTCTCATACATTCCCTTCCTTTCCGGGGCGCCGCGGCGCCGCGCATCAGTTTCCGGTAATTATATGATTATACTACAGAGTCGCCTCCGTGAAAAGGGGGGGTGGGTCACCGCCGCTGGCTTACGGAGGAAAGCGCCTTCAGACGGGCCAGCAGCCGCCCTTCGGACAGGTCGGCCCGGTCGATGATGTCCATGCCCAGCTCCATGGCGCGCCGCCGCGTGACGGCCTTGCACGGGTAGGTAGTGACTACGGCCGCGGCCGCCATCTGCCCGCCGAACCGGTCCCGCAGGACGGCCAGCTCGTTGACGGCCTCGGTCTTCACGGGGCAGGCCTTGCAGGACAGGAGCAGCGGCTTGATCCCGCGTACGGCCATCACGTCGATCTCGTTGGTGACGGCGTCCCGCGGAGGAAGCCCGTCCCAGTTTACCACGGTGCTGACGCGCAGATCGCCGAAAAGACCGGACCGGCGGCACACGTCCCAGACGTAAAGCTCAAGAAAGCTGCCCACGTCTCTCAGCCAGAAGCGGACGGCGGCGTCGGCGAAGCGGAAGCGTACGCTGCGGCCCTCTTCCATCTCCAGATCCCGGAGGAACCCGAGCCCGGCCAGCCGGTTCAGCAGCGCGGGGTCCGCCTTCAGCCGGTGACCCTGGGGGCCTTTGACCTGCCAGGCTCCGCCGGCTTCCATCGTGAATCCTCCGGTTTTGTCTGGCGCCGAGATCTGCTGAAAATAGCTCACCGCGTCGGTCCAGCCCCGGCGGAAATCGTCACAGATCCCGTAAAAGCCGGGGAACTGATCCTGATGCTCAGATAGTGAGTCCGCCTGATCCCGCCCCTCCTGGATCTCCGCCCCCGCCATCAGAAAAACGTCGCGGACGGAATAGCTCAGGTTCGCGGGCTGCCGGTCGATGAAACCGGCGTTGCGGATGTTGTAAAACCGGCTGCTGCGGCGGCTGAAGGTGAAAACGGGCAGCGGCGCCTCGGCGCAGAACAGGCCGCAGGCGAACAGAACGGCGTCCGAGCCTCCGGTGATGTCCAGCGCGCAGTCTTCATATTCAGCCGTCACCTGACGCAGGGTGTTGATCACGGGGCCGACGGCCATCAGGTCCGTTTTTACGAAAACGACCTTCGTATCCAGACCGCGGTGACGGAAGTATCTGCGGCAGGATTCGTGCAGCGCCCGGTTGGCGGCAACGCTGTCCGAGCACAGAAAAACGGTGGTCTCCGGCCGGAACGTGTCCGTCGCCAGCACGTTCTCCATGGGGCGCTCGTCGTATATCTCCAGTAAAGTTTTCATCCATCTCACCCGTTCCAGTATAGCATGGCGGTCAAGGCGGATCCTTCCCGCCGGAAAAAAAGCGGCTCCCCCGCCGGAGCGGGGGAGCGCGGAACGTACGTGTCAGTCGCGGCCGTCCTGCAGAACGCCGCAGCCGAAATGGTCGCAGCGCAGGCAGCGGCCGGCCTCCTGCATGGCTTCCTCATAGGTGAAGGCGTTTTCCACGTGGTCGAAGTCACAGCGGCGGATGTAGGCGGGGCGTTCCGTGATGTTGGCGCGGCCGCAGGGCCGCCGGTCGTTCTCCTTCGCGGGGGGAGCGGAGACCTCGCAGGGGATCTTGTGGTGGTACCCCAGATATTCGTCGATGTTGTGGGCGGCCACCTTTCCGGCGGCGATGGCCCGGATGGCGGTGGCGGGGCCGGTGGCGCAGTCGCCCCCGACGAAAACGCCGGGCAGCCCCGGGACTGCCGTATCCAGTCCGGCCTGGAAAACGTTTCGCTTCGCGGGCATGCCGAAGTCCTCGAAGGGCTTGCTGACGATGTCCTGCCCGACGGCGATCAGGATGACCTGGCAGGGGATGCGGTTGGCGGGCTTGTTGGCGTCGATGGGACTGGGACGTCCGGCGGAGTCGTACACGCTGATCATCTGCGGCTGCGTGATCAGGGCGCTGCAGCATCCGTTCTCATCGGCCTCGATGGCCTTCGGCGCCTCCAGCGTGATCAGCTCGATGCCCTCGGTGACGGCGGACTCGATCTCGCTGGCCAGAGCCGTCATGTCGTCCTGACGGCGCCGGTATACGATGCGCACGGCCTCCGCGTGGCAGCGCAGCGCGCTGCGCGCCGCGTCCATGGCCACGTTGCCGCCGCCGATCACGACCACCGTCTTGCCGGTGTAGTCGGGAATGTTTCCGTTGCCGATGCGGTCCAGCATTTCCACGGCGGACTCCACGTTCTTCGCGTCCACGTTGTCCAGCCGCAGCTTCTTGCCGGCCTGGGCGCCGATGGCCACGAACATGGCGTCGCACCCGGCGCGGACCTCTTCGATGGAAACGTCCGTTCCCACGGATACGCCGTAGCGGATCTCAATGTCCCCGGCGGTGAGGATGGCGCGGATGTCTTCATCCAGCCGGTCCTTCGGGAAGCGGTAGTTGGGAATGCCGTAGCGCAGCATGCCTCCTCCGGCCTTCTGGCGCTCGTACACGGTCACCTTGTGGCCCATCTGCGCCAGGAAATAGGCGCACGTCAGGCCGGCCGGTCCGGCACCGATCACGGCGACGGTCTTTCCCGTGGGAACGCCCGGCGCGGGAACGGCTACGGTATCCACCGCCGCGTGGTCCACCGCGTATTTCTTGAGCCCGCGGATGTTGAGCGGCGAGTCGATCAGGCTTCGGCGGCAGCGCTCCTCACAGGGGTGCTCGCAGATCATGGCGCAGGCCGTGGGCAGGGGATTGTCCCTGCGGATCAGGTTCACGGCGCCGGCGTAGTCCTCCTGGCCGACCAGGGCGATGTAGCCGGGGATGTCCACGTGGGCCGGGCACAGGTTGATGCAGGGCACCTTCTGGCCCACGCCGTCGGCGCACAGGCCGGTGGCGACGTGGCTGGCGTACTCCTCACGGAAGGCGTCCATCCCGTTGAGGAACTCGATGGCGGCCTGCCAGCCGATGGCGCAGTCCGCCGTGTCGCGGATCATCTCCGCCATGGCGCGCATCTTCGCCAGCGTCTTTTCCGTTCCCTTTCCGTTGAGGACCTTCTTCAGAAGAGCGGCCAGCTGCGGGAGCCCGTCCCGGCAGGGGACGCACTTGCCGCACGTCTGGCTGACGGCGGTCTGAAGCAGGGCCTGCTGCACGACCAGCGGGCAGGTCCCCGGCGGGTAGGCGCCGGCCTTGCGCTGGAAGGCTTCGAGAAAGCCGCTGATCCTGGGGTCGTACCCCTTCGGGTCGTTCAGATAGATAGTACTCATAGCGTCATCCTCCTGACCGGAAAACCGGTATGAGAATTGAAAAATACCCCGGCCTGTCAGGACCGGGGTATCGATCAGCCTCATCTCATTATAAGGGAGAGAGAAGCGGATTGTAAAGACTTAAATGAGGCCGTTCTGCACCTTGCAGGCCTTGATCAGGTTCTTGGCCAGCAGGGCGGAGGTGATGGCACCCACGCCGGGGACCGGGGTCTTCCAGCTGGCCTTGGCCTCCACGTCCTCGGAGCAGCAGCCCAGGGTGACGACCTTCTGCTTGCCGGTCTTCTCATTGATCACGGGCTCGCCGTTGGCGTCGAAGGCCTTCTCGCGGATGACGGCGGCGTCGATGACCACGGCGCCTTCCTTGATCATGTCCGCGGTGACGGAGTTCTTGAAGGGAACGGCGCAGATGACCACGTCGGCCTGGGTCGTGTAGTCGTTCTTCACCTCACCGTGGGTCAGGTGGTGCACGATGGATACGGTGGCGAAACGGTTGGTCAGCATCATGGCCACGGGCTTGCCGATGACGTTGGAGTTGTTGATGATGCACACGTCCAGACCGCAGCACACGTCGTCCTCCTGGCCGGGCTTGGCCAGCGGCAGGGGAGCGTACTTGGAACGGACGGCGGCCTTGATCTCTTCCGCGTAGTAGTCGATCACTTCCACGATGGCGCTGGCGGTGCAGGGATACAGACCGGTGGGATCGTTGATGACCAGCTTGCCCATGTTGGAGGGGTTCGTGGAGTCCACGTCCTTCTCAGGGCTCAGGTTCTTGGCGATGGCTTCGTTCTCATCGATGTTGTCCAGGGGACGGAAGGGCAGGATGCCGTGGATGGAGGGATCGGCGTTTACCTTGCGGAACAGCTCAATGTATTCCTCCTGGGATACGTCGGCGGGCAGGGCGAAAACCTCTACCTCGATGCCGGCCTCTTCCATGGTCTTCGTGGCGCCTTTCTCATAGGACAGGTCGGGCCCCTTCTCACCCACGCGGATGATGCCCAGTTTGGGGACGATGCCCTTCGCCTTCAGCTCGTCGGCAGCGGCCTTGCACTCGTCCTTGATGGCCTGCGCCACCACTTTGCAGTCTAATACGTTTGCCATAGTGAATCACTCCTCAACTTTCAGTGAAGCGGCCACAGCCTGATAGATCTGTTCGGCCTTGCCGCCGTATTCCTTGAGCATGTCGTTGGCTCGTCGGTCCAGAGCCGCGGCGGCGGACCGGTCCTTCAGGGATTTCGTGTTGATGAACACGTTCAGGCTGGCGCCCTCCAGCGCCGCCTTGCAGAACAGGGCGCCCACGCCGGCGTCGCTGACGGCCAGGCGGCTTCCCTTTTCCGCGAACACCGCGATGGCGTCGATGGCCTCGCAGCATTTTTCCATGATCTTCAGCGGCACGTCGCAGGCCTTCACGCCCTCCTCCTCCAGAACGGCGGCCTTGTGGGCCTTCTGTTCCTCGGTGTCGGCGGGCAGGGAGTAGGCGGCGGCCAGGGGGGCGAAGCCCTCGGCGTCCTTATCGATCAGCGCCAGCAGATCGCTCTGGATGCCCAGGCACTTTGCCTGCAGGGCCTTCAGCTCTTCCTCCACGGGGATGAATTTTTTCTTTCCGATGGTCAGGCTGGCGACCATGCCGCCCAGAGCCGTCCCCACGGCGCCGACCAGGGCGCTGGCGCCGCCGCCGCCGGGGACGGCGGCCTTGGAGGCCAGCTCGGCGTTGAATTCAACAAGATTCTTTTCCTGAAAACTCATGTTTCACCTCATAAGAGAAAAGCCGGGCTTTCGGGAAGCCCGGCTTTCAGTACTTGGATCAGAACAGGCCGGAGATCTTGCCGGTGGCGTCCACGTCGATCTTTTCGGCGGAGGGCACCTTGGGCAGACCGGGCATGGTCATGATGTCGCCCGTCAGGGCTACCAGGAAGCCGGCGCCGGCGGAGACCTTTACGTTCCGTACGGTGACGTCGAAATCCTTGGGAGCGCCCTTGAGGTTCTGGTCGTCGGAGAAGCTGTACTGCGTCTTGGCTACGCAGATGGGCAGCTTGTCGAATCCGAGGGCCGTCAGCTGAGCGATCTGCTTCTTGGCGTTGGCGGTGTACAGAACGCTTCTGCCGTGGTAGATCTTGGTGACGATGGCTTCCAGCTTTTCCTCGATGGTGGCGTCCAGATCATAGGTGAAGCTGAAGTCGTTGGGCTGCTCGCACAGGCGCACGACCTCTTCGGCCAGGGCGATGCCGCCCTCGCCGCCCTTGGCCCACACTTCGCTGAGGGCCACGTTCACGCCGTACTCCTTGCACTTGGCCTCGACCAGGTCGAGCTCGGCCTTCGTGTCGGTCGGGAAGGCGTTGATGGCGACCACGCAGGGCAGCTTGAACACCTTGGTCACGTTCTCCACGTGCTGCAGCAGGTTGGGCAGACCGGCTTCCAGAGCCGCCAGGTTCTCGTTGTTCAGCTCGGCCTTGGGCACGCCGCCGTGGTTCTTCAGAGCGCGGACCGTGGCCACGATGACGACGGCGCTGGGCTTGAAGCCGGCCTTGCGGCACTTGATGTCCAGGAACTTCTCAGCGCCCAGGTCGGCGCCGAAGCCGGCCTCGGTAACGGCGTAGTCACCCAGCGTGAGGGCCATCTTGGTGGCCATCACGGAGTTGCAGCCGTGGGCGATGTTGGCGAAGGGGCCGCCGTGCACGAACGCGGGGGTGTGCTCCAGCGTCTGCACCAGGTTGGGCTTCAGGGCGTCCTTCAGCAAAGCGGCGACGGCGCCTTCAGCCTTCAGGTCGCCGGCGGTCACGGGCTTCTCGTCGTAGGTGTAGCCTACCACGATGCGGGCCACTCTCTGCTTCAGGTCGGTGATGTCGCTGCTCAGGCACAGGATGGCCATGATCTCGGAAGCGACGGTGATGTCGTACCCGTCCTCGCGGGGGGTGCCGTTCACGCGTCCGCCCAGACCGTCCGTCACGAAACGGAGCTGACGGTCGTTCATGTCCACGCAGCGCCTCCAGGTGATGCGGCGGGGATCGATGTTCAGAGCGTTGCCCTGATAGATGTGGTTGTCCAGCATGGCGGCGATCAGGTTGTTGGCCGCGCCGATGGCGTGCATGTCACCGGTGAAGTGGAGGTTGATGTCCTCCATCGGAACTACCTGGGCGTATCCGCCGCCGGCGGCGCCGCCCTTGACGCCGAACACGGGGCCGAGGGAGGGCTCACGCAGAGCGACGACCACGTTCTTGCCGATCTTGCGCAGACCGTCGGCCAGACCCACCGTCGTGGTGGTCTTGCCCTCGCCGGCCGGCGTGGGGTTGATGGCCGTGACCAGGATCAGCTTGCCGTACTCTTTGGGCTTGTCGGTCAGCAGGTTGTAGTCGATCTTCGCCTTGTATTTGCCGTACTGCTCAATGTACTCGTCCGGAATGCCGATCTGCTCCGCAATGGAGGTGATGGGCAGCATTTCGGATTCCTGAGCGATCTCGATATCAGATTTGAATCCCATTTATCTTTACTCCTAACCGCTTTCGAAATGATCAGTCGATGTAGTCCATGATGTGGCTCATCTTGAGGATCTCGTTGACCTTCTCGAACTTGTTCAGCGCGTACAGGTGGATGCCCTGGATGCCGCTGACTCTGTACTCGTCGATCAGGTTGCAGGTGTACTCCATGCCGGCCTTCTCGAAATCGGCCTTCTTCTGGGCGATGGATTCCTCGGACTCGTTGGGAGCGAAGGGGTTGGGGAAGATCCAGTGGTTGGAGATGATGGAGGACAGCTCTCTGGGCATGACGCAGCCGTTTCTGGACAGAGCCATGTTGATGGTGGAATCGATGGACAGAACGGGCATGATTCCCACGTCGACGGGCATGGTCACGCCGGCCTTGCGGATGGCGTCCATCCACCAGTGGAACTGATCCATATCCCAGCACAGCTGAGTCATGATGTAGTCGGCGCCCTCATCCTGCTTCTGCTTGAGGTAGGAGATGTCGGAAGCCAGGCTGCGGCAGGCGATGTGGCCCTCGGGGGAACCGGCGACGGCGATGGTGAACTTGTCGCCGAACTCCTGACGGATGAACTTGACCAGCTCGGTGGCGTAGTGGAGATCTCCGCCCGTTCCCTTCCAGCCGAAGGGCAGGTCGCCGCGCAGGGCAAGGATGTGGTCGATGCCGTTGTCAAGGTAGGTCTGCAGCTGCTCGCGGATGCCTTCCTTGGTGTTGCCGATGCAGGTGAAGTGGGTCACGGGGATGGCCTTGGTGTTCTCCTTGACGTGCTTCAGAACCTCGAGGTTCAGACCGACGTTGCTGCCGCCGGCGCCGTAGGTGCAGGAGATGTAGTCGGGATCCAGCGTGTTCAGCTGTTCCAGAACGCCGCCTTCACCGCAGAGCTTCTGCATGCCCTTCTCGGTCTTCGGGGGGAAGACTTCGAATGAGAAAGCCATACGCTTTTTCATGATATCTACTACGTTCATGGGTGATCTTCCTTTCAAATAGAGTACTGGATTATGGATGTTTTCAGTCTGACGTCCACCCGGCGGCAATGCCTTGGCGCCGGACTCTGCCAGACTGCTCTAAGCCATTATACCGACGGCAAAAAAACCTGTCAATTCCATTAATTTGTATAATCGCGGGTAAAATTTGTATTCTGCTTCCGGGTCTACCGAAAACGGGGTAGGAACCTGAAGAAAACAGGAAGCCCGGGGAAGAAAAGCGGTAGAGGCCGGACCCTCGCGCCCGACGCGTCGGACGCCCGGAAAACCGCGCCGTTCAAGGCTCCGGGCGTGCCCGGCCGCGGCCCGGGGACGGAAAGCGGCCCGGCGGATTCCTCCGCCGGGCCGCCGCGGTCGTTATTCGGCAATGGCGCCGCGTCAGGCGTTCCGGCCGGCGGCGAAGGCCGCGCGGTTCATCTCCAGAAAGCGGGCGGGCACCACGGCCTCGAGGGCGCTGAGCCAGTCTTCCTCCGGGATCTCCGGGAACAGGGCGGAAAGACGGCCCATCAGGACCATGTTCACGGCTTTGGCAGAGCCGGCCTTCACGGCCAGTGCCAGATAGTCGCCCGCCTCCACGTCGGCCCCGGCCGCGCGCATTTTATCCACCAGCGCGTCGGGATACGCGGCGCTGCCGGTGATCACCGGCATGGGCTCGATCTTCTGCAGGTTGGTCACGATCTTCCCGCCGGGCTTCAGGTACTCCAGCCACCGGGCGGCCTCCAGCTGCTCGAAGGAAAGGATCACGTCGGCCTCTCCCCGGTCGATGACAGGGGAGAAGACCCGGTCGCCGAAGCGGACGTAGGTGACCACGCTGCCGCCCCGCTGGCTCATGCCGTGCACCTCGGAGACCTTCACGTCCCAGCCCTGGTCCAGCAGGACCCGGCCCAGCATCTTGCTGGCAAGCAGGGTGCCCTGCCCGCCCACGCCGACGATCATGATGTTCGTGCATGCCATGCGATCAGCTCCTTTCTTCCGCCAGAGCGCCGAACCGGCACATCTGGGTGCATACGCCGCAGCCGATGCACTGGGTGGCGTCGATGCGGGCCTTTCTGTCCGCCACGGAGATGGCCGGGCAGCCGATCTTCATGCAGGAGCGGCAGCCCGTGCACCGGTCTTCATCCACCGTCAGCGGCGGTTTGTGCACCGTGCCCCGGATCATCACGCAGGGCCGGCGGCTGATGATGACGGAGGGCTCTTCCGCGGCCAGTTCCTCCGTCACCGCCTCGTCCATGGCGGCCAGGTCGTAAGGGTCGGCCACCCGCACCCGGCGGAAGCCGACGGCGCGGCAAAGGGCCTCCAGGTCCACCTTGCCCGCCGGGTCGCCCCGCAGGTTTTTTCCGGTGGTCGGGTTCTGCTGGTGGCCGGTCATTCCGGTAATGGAGTTATCCAGGATGATCACGGTGGAATTCGTCATGTTGTAGGCGATGTCGATGATGCCGGTGATGCCGGAGTGGATGAAGGTGGAATCGCCGATCACGCCCACGCTGCGGCGTTCGGCCTCGGACCCGATGGCCTTGTTGAAGCCGTGCAGCCCTGAGCAGGAGGCGCCCATGCACACGTTCAGGTCCATGGAGTTCAGCGGAGCCAGAGCCCCCAGGGTATAGCACCCGATATCGCCGTACACCATGCAGTCGTGCTTCTTCAGCGTGTAGAACACGCCCCGGTGGGGGCAGCCGGCGCACATCACCGGCGGACGCGGGGGAATGGGGTCGTCGATGGAAGCCGAAGACGGGACGGGCAGCCCGAGGCAGGCGCGCACCAGATCCTGGGAGAATTCCCCGCACAGGGGGAACAGGCTCTTTCCCTCCACGGCGATGCCCAGCTTCCGGCAGTGATCCTCCAGTATGGGATCCAGCTCCTCCAGCACGATCACGCGGTCCACCGCGGCGGCAAAGTCCAGGAAAAGCTTTTCGGGCAGCGGGTACACCAGGCCAATCTTCAGGTAGCTGGCGCCGTCGCCGAACACTTCCCGGGCGTACTGGTAGCACGTGGAGTCGCAGATGACGCCGATCGCCCGGCCGCCCATCTCCACCCGGTTGTACGGGCACGTCTCGGCCCAGACGGTCATCTCACGCGTCCGGTTCTCCACGCGCACGTGGGCGGCGCGGGAATTGGCCGTCATCATCACCTTGGTCGGATCTTTCACGTAGGGCACCAGGGGCACCTCCGCGCGCTCACCCGGCTCCACTACGCTCTGGGAGTGGGCCACCCGGGTGCACATCTTCACGAACACGGGGGTGCTGTACCGTTCGGAAAGCTCGAAGGCCGCTTTCGTGAAGGCCACCGCCTCCGCGGAGTCGGAGGGCTCCAGCATGGGCACCTTGGCGGCAGCGGCGTAATGACGGGAATCCTGCTCGTTCTGGGAGGAGTGCATGCCCGGGTCGTCCGCCACACAGATCACCAGACCGGCGTTCAGCCCCTGGTAGGAGATGGAAAACAGCGGGTCGGCGGCCACGTTCAGGCCCACGTGCTTCATGGCGCAGGCCGCCCGGGCGCCGCCCAGACTCGCCCCGTGGGCGGCCTCCAGCGCCACCTTCTCGTTCGGGGCCCATTCGCAGTAGATCTCGTCGTACGCTGCGGCCTCCTCGGTGATCTCCGTGCTGGGGGTCCCGGGGTAGCTGGAGATGAAGCGGCAGCCGGCCTCATACAGCCCGCGTGCCACGGCCTTGTTGCCAAGCATCAGTTCTTTCATGCCTCTGCCTCCTCAGATGCCGTTTTCCCGCGCCACCAGGTTCTCGGCGCCCAGCAGCTTCCGCAGCTTCGGCTTTTCGATCTTTCCGGTGGCGTTCCGCGGGATCTGCATGAAGATGATCTCCCGCGGCCGCTTGTAGCGGGGAAGATCCATGCAGAAATCGTTGATTTCCTTCTCCGTGCAGGTCATGCCCTCCTTGATCTCCACCACGGCGGCCGGCTTTTCGCCGGTGCGCGGGTCGGGCAGCCCGATCACGGCCACGTCCTTGACCTTGTTGAAATTGCGCAGGAAGTCTTCGATCTGAACGGGGTAGATGTTCTCGCCCCCGGATACGATCACGTCTTTCTTCCGGTCCACGAGGTAGATGAAGCCCTCCTCATCCTGCATGGCCATGTCGCCGGTGAACAGCCAGCCGTCCTTCAGCACCTCGGCGGTGGCCTCGGGATTGTTGTAGTAGCAGGTCATCACGCCGGGGCCCTTCACGCACAGCTCGCCCACGCTGCCCTGGGGCACGGGCTGACCGGCCTCGTCCACGATCCGGCAGCTCCAGCGGTAGCCGGGCACGCCGATGGCGCCAACCTTGCGCTCGTTCTCCATGCCCAGATGCACGCACCCCGGGCCGGTGGATTCGGAAAGGCCGTAGTTCGTGTCGTACTGGTGGTGGGGGAAGTAGGCCTTCCACCGCCGCACCAGGGAGGGGGGCACGGGCTGGGCGCCGATGTGCATCAGGCGCCACTGATCCAGATGATAATCCTCCAGCTTCACGTCGCCCCGGTCCAGCGCGTCCAGAATGTCCTGCGCCCAGGGGACCAGCAGCCATACGATGGTGCACCGCTCTTCCGATACGGCCCGCAGGATGGTGTCGGGGGACGTGCCCTTCAGCAGCACGGCCCGGGAGCCCGCAATCAGGCTGCCCATCCAGTGGAACTTGGCACCGGTATGGTACAGGGGCGGGATGCAGAGGAAAACGTCGTCCCGTCCGGTGGCGTGATGCTTCTGCTCCATCTCCGCCGCCTGGATCAGGCTCAGGTGCTTGTGCAGGATGGCCTTGGGGAAACCGGTGGTGCCGGAGGAGAAGTAGATGGCGGCGTCGTCCTGCTCCGTCAGCTTTATGCCGGGGGAGCGGCTGGAGCAGTCCTCCACCAGCTCACGGTAGCTCTCGGCAAAGGGCGGACAGCCGTCGCCGAAATAGATCAGCATGCGGCCCTTCATGGGGCGTTCGGCGTTGCGCTCGATGCGCCCGATGAACGCGGAGTCGAAGATCAGGCAGACGGTGTCCGCCAGCTCCGCGCAGTAGAGGATCTCGCCCGCGTCGTATCGGAAGTTGAAGGGAACGGCCACGGCCCCCGTTTTCAGAACGCCGAAGTAGATGGGCAGCCATTCCAGACAGTTGTACATGAGGATGGCCACCTTGTCGCCCTTCTTGATGCCGCGGGAAAGCAGCATGTTGGCGAAGCGGTTGGCCTTCTCGTCGAAAATGCTCCAGGTGATCTCCCGGCGGTACGGGGCGTACCGGGTGGGTTCGATCAGGCTGAATTCCTTCCAGGACAGCCGGCGGCTGTCCGGTTCGTCGGGGTTGAGCTCTACGAGAGCCACCTCGTCCGGGTAGAGCGCCGCGTTGCGCTCCAGCAGTTCGGTCACTACCATTTCCTGTATCTCCGTTTCTTCTTCCGGCCGGAGCTCCGGCCGCATGGTGCTGACCATTATAGACCCGGCAAACGGATTTGTCCACACAATTCTTCAGCGCTTTACAGCGCTGAAGAAACGGAGGGTGAAAAGCCTTCCCCGGAGGGAGGAGGACCGCCGGCGGCGGCGGAGGGAACGGGGCGGAAAAAACAGGACCGCGCCCGGGGCGCGGTCCTGTGCCTTGAAGAAAAAGGATTCCCGTGAAGGAGGCGCTTCGTAAGAAAGCGCCTCCTTCCGGCTTTTTGAAAGTAACACAATAGAATCGGTCGTATCGTTTGATAAAATTGACCGCGTCGTATATGGATGGTACAATCATCCCAACCGATCGTGATTTGTGGAGAAGCACCAACATGAATATCATTCTGAAAGAGATGGAGACAGACGAAGAAATAAAAGGAAAGGCTTATGTGCATTGGAAGTCGTGGCATGAGGCCTACTCTGGCCTTGTAAGTCAGGAATATCTTGACCGACTCACATTGGAGAAGTGCGAGAAAATGGCATTCAGCCGGCCAGAGAATACCATCATTGCAAAAGAAAACGGTATGGTAATTGGCTTTGTATGCTATGGTGACAGAGGCGAAGAAGCACCTGATGCCGGTGAAATATTCGCCCTGTATGTTTTGGCTGATTATTACGGAAAGAGTGTTGGCCGTAAACTGATGGATGCAGGATTGGAGCAAATCAAGCACTTCCCACAAGTGCGTCTTTGGGTCTTGAAAGATAACAAAAAAGCGATTCGCTTTTATGAAAAGTGCGGATTCCTGCCGGATGGCACAGAGATGACGAGTCCCAATATTTCAGCAGCAGAAATAAGGATGACCTTAAACCGATAATTTTCAGTTTTGCTGAGATACCCCGAGGACAGAAAAGCCTTCCCCTCAAGGGGAAGCCTTGGATGCATGTCTATCCGCAGGCAGCACGAGCATCGGATTTTGCGCTCCAAAACCCAGACAAAACAGAAGAAACTGGCGTGGCCACCATGGTCACGCCAGTTTCATGTCCTTTTGAATCGGTAATTCAGCCTCAAAGCAGCTTCCTTATGAAGTGCTGCTCGAGGGTTTACTGCTGCTGCGGCGGGGCGCCGGCCGGCTTGTCGCCGCCGCCTGATCCGTGGTGCCGGCGCCGGTAGTTCCGGTGACGGTTCGGCTTGGCGCCGGGGTCCTTCGGCTTCCCGCCTTCGCCGGAGCCCTCCGGCGCGGCGTTCTTCGGGCGCTGCTCCCGGCCGCTGTCCGGATGGGCGCCGCCTTTGGAGCGGTGACGGTTCTGGTGGCTCTTCTGTCCGCCGGAACGGTTCTGGCTCTTTCCGTCGGGGGCGGCTTCGGCCGGGGCCGCGGTTTCGGGCGGACGGCTGCCGCCGGATTCTCCGGAGCGGCGGTTCCGGTTCCGGTTCCTGCGGCTTTTCCCGTGGGACGTCTTCTCCGGCTTCGGTTCCTGCGGCGCGGCGTCCTCGGGCACGGTCCCGTCGGCAAACACGAAGGAGGTCTCCTCCTGCTTCGGTACGGGAGGCTCCTCCAGACGGGAGCGGCGGATGCGGGACGGGGTGAACCCGGCCTCCTCCAGCCTCCCGGCGTCGCGGGCGGCGATGTACTCGGCGCGGCGCGCCTTGCCGCCCAGGATCTCCAGCTCGTCGAAGGGATAGGTCTTCGGTATGGTGTCCCCGGAGTCCTCCAGGCGCACCTTGGCGTAGCTGCGCAGCAGGTTCACGTTCACGACGGTGCCCTTGCCGCCCGGCGTATCCACGAAGGCGTCCACCTTGGGGGCCTGCTTCACCAGATCCTCGTAGGCGGCCTGCTCATACTTCAGGCAGCACATCAGCCGCCCGCAGGTGCCGGAGATCTTGGTCGGGTTCAGGGACAGACCTTGGGTCTTGGCCATCTTGATGGACACGGGATGGAAATCGTCCATGAACTGGCGGCAGCAGAAGGGCCGCCCGCAGATGCCGAGCCCGCCCAGCATCTTGGCCTCGTCCCGCACGCCGATCTGGCGCAGCTCGATGCGGGTGTGGAACACGCCCGCCAGGTCCTTGACCAGCTCGCGGAAGTCCACGCGGCCCTCGGAGGTGAAGAAGAACAGGATCTTGGAGCCGTCGAAGCTGTACTCCACGTCCACCAGCTTCATGTCCATGCCGCGCTCGGCGATCTTCTCCTGACAGATGCGGAAGGCCTCGGCCTCCCGGGCCTCGTTCTGTTCGCTGCGGCGCACGTCCTCGGGGGTGGCGCGGCGCAGAACGGGGCGCAGGGGCTGCACCACGCGGGTATCGTCCACCCAGTGGTTGCCCCAGGTGCACACGGCGAACTCCGGCCCCTTGCTCGTTTCCACGATCACGGGGTCGCCGTCGGCGACGGTGTTGCCGTTGGGGGCGAAGAAATACGTCTTGCCCTTGTTCTTGAATCGGATGCTTACGATCTCAGTCAAAACATTGTCCTCATTTCACAGTTTTCCGGCCGGGGCCGTCAGGCAGGCGGCGAGCATGCCCACGATGTGGCCGGCGTTCAGATTGTAGACGCGGTACTGATCCGCCTGGTCCAGCGCCCGGTCCAGCCGGGCCCACAGCCCGGGGGAAAGGCGCCCCTCCGCCAGGCGCGTCGGGGCCCGTTCGGCGGCGGCGGACAGAAAGCGGAAAAAGGCCTCGCGGCTCTCCTTCTTCGTGTCCATCCCGCTGAGAAAGGCGGCCGCCCGCACCGGGTCCGAGGCCAGAAGGTCCAGAAAGCGGTCGGCGTCGGCCAGCGCCTGGGCGTCGAAGGCCGGCTCGTCCGGCACGCGCAGCTGGGCGCAGCGGGAGCGTACGGTGGGGAGGAACACGGAAGGGTCCTCCACCGGAAGCAGAAAGGCGCAGTGCACGGGCGGCTCCTCCAGCGTTTTCAGCAGGGCATTCTGGGCGGCGGCGTTCATCCGCTCGCCGTCCGAAAGGATGTACACCTTGCGTCCGGCCTCGTTGGGCATCACCGCGCTGTCGGCGCAGATCTCGCGGATCAGCTCCACCGGGAACACGGATTTGTCCTCCGGCCGGCCCCGGCGGATGATGTCCGGGTGCACGCCCCGGAAGGCCTTCCGGCAGTCGGGGCACTGCCCGCAGGGCACCTCGCCGGACCCGGAGCACACCAGGGCGGCGGCGAGCCGGTCCGTGAACGCGTCCCGCCGCGGGCCGCTCGGCCCCGTGACCAGATACGCGTGCAGCAGACGGCCGGAGTCGAACGTCACGTCGGTGAGAGTATTCAGTTCCACGTCCGTCTGACCCATGGGCGCCTCCCGGTGCGGAAATGTCCGCATACCTATACGAATGGCATTTTACCGCGGAGAGCGGGATTCGTCAACAACGCGGGGGCGCGTCCTTCGGGAAAAACGGCTTTTTGGGGGCGGTTTGTGTTGCCTAAGGGCGGCGCGTATGATAAAATACATTGATTATTCCGGCCCTCGGAGGGGCCGTCAGAAGGAGAAGGCAAGGATGGAGAGAAAAACGTTTTACATCACCACGCCCATTTACTACCCGTCGGACAAGCTGCACATCGGGCACACCTACTGCACGGTGGCCACGGACGCCTTCGCGCGGTACAAGAGGATGCGCGGGTACGACGTGATGTTCCTGACCGGCACGGACGAGCACGGCCAGAAGATCGAAGACAAGGCGAAGGCGAAGGGCGTGACGCCCAAGCAGTTCGTGGACGATATCGTGGCGGGCCCCCGGGGCATCCTGGACCTGTGGAAGCTGATGAACATCTCCAACGACCGCTTCATCCGCACCACGGACGATTATCACGTGGAGGCCATCCAGAAGATCTTCAAAAAGATGTATGAGAACGGGGATATCTACAAGGGCAAGTACAAGGGCATGTACTGCACCCCCTGCGAATCCTTCTGGACGGAGAGCCAGCTGGTGGACGGCAAGTGCCCCGACTGCGGGCGCGAGGTGCACGCCGCGGAGGAGGAGGCGTATTTCTTCCGCCTTTCCAAATACGCGGGCCGCGTGCGCGAGCTGCTGACCACCACGGATTTTCTGGAGCCGAAAAGCCGCGTGAACGAGATGGTGAACAATTTCATCGACCCGGGTCTGGAGGATCTGTGCGTTTCCCGCACCAGCTTCACCTGGGGCATTCCGGTGGATTTCGACCCGGGCCACGTGGTGTACGTGTGGGTGGACGCCCTGTTCAACTATGCCACCGCCCTGGGCTACATGAACGACCGCCATCACGACTTTGAAAAATACTGGCCGGCGGACGTGCACGTGGTGGGCAAGGAGATCGTGCGCTTCCACTCCATCATCTGGCCCGCCATGCTGATGAGCGTGGACCTGCCCCTGCCGAAAAAGGTGTTCGGCCACGGCTGGCTGGTGCTCAACGGCGAGAAGATGAGCAAGAGCCGCGGCAACATCGTGGATCCGTATCTGCTGGCCGAGCGCTACGGCGTGGACGCGCTGCGCTTCTTCCTGCTGCGCACCTTCCCCTTCGGCTCGGACGGCAACTTCACCAACGAGCTGCTGATCTCCACCATCAACACGGACCTGGCCAACGACCTAGGCAATCTCGTATCCCGCACGACGGCCATGGTGCTGAAATACTTCGGCGGCACGCTGCCGGCGCGGCGGGAGAGCGCCGACCCGGACGGCGAGCTGGAGGAGATGATCCTCGCCCTTCGGGATAAATACGCCGCCGCCATGGACGCCTTCGCGCCGCAGACGGCGCTGGCGGAGGTGTTCCGCCTGATCTCCCGGGCCAACAAGTACATCGACGAGACGGCGCCCTGGGTGCTGGCGAAGGACGAGGCCAACGCGGCCCGTCTGGCCGGCGTGATGGCCCACCTGCTGGAGGCCATCCGCGTGTCGGCCATCCTGCTCACGCCCTTCATGCCCGACTCCTGCGCGAAGATCTTCGCCCAGATCGGCGCCGAAGGCGACGCCGTGACCTGGGAGGCGGCCGGACGCTTCGGTGCGCTGCCGGAGGGCGCGGCGGTCACGAAGGGGGAGACGCTGTTCCCCCGCATCGACATGGCCAAAGAGCTGGAGGAGCTGGCGAAGCTGGAACAGGCGGCGGCCCCCGCGGCTCCGGCCCCGGCTCCCGTCACCATCGACGAGTTCGCGAAGGTGAAGATGACGGTCTGCAAGGTGCTGGCCTGTGAGAACGTGAAGAAAAGCGAAAAGCTGCTGAAGTTCACGCTGGACGACGGCAGCGGCACGCCCCGGCAGATCCTGTCGGGCATCGCGAAATACTACCGGGCGGAGGATCTGGTGGGGAAGACCCTGGTGGCCGTGACCAACCTGCCGCCCCGGAAGATGATGGGGCAGGAGAGCAACGGCATGATCCTGTCCGCCGAGAAGGACGGAAAGCTCACTCTGCTGATGCTGGACGACGCGATCCCCGCCGGGGCTGAGCTCTGCTGAGCCGGCCGGCGTGACATAACGAAAAGGAGGCGCCACATGAGAACAGTGAGACTGGGCCGCACGGAGCTGACGGTCAGCAAGAACGGCTTCGGCGCGCTGCCCATCCAGCGCATCGGAACGTCGGAGGCGGTGTACCTTCTGCAGAAGGCCTTCTACAACGGCTTTACGTATTTCGACACCGCCCGCTGGTACACCGACAGCGAGGAGAAGCTGGGCGAGGCCTTCGCCCGCATCCGGGACCGCCTCGTGATCAGCACGAAGACGGGCGCCCAGAACGCCGAGGGCTTCTGGAAGGATCTGGAGACCAGCCTGCGGAACCTGAAGACGGATCACGTGGACATCTACCAGTTCCACAATCCGGCCTTCTGCCCCGTGCCCGGGGGAGAGGACGGCCTGTACGACGCCGCCCTGGAGGCCAGACGCCAGGGCAAGATCCTTCACATCGGCATCACCAACCACCGTCTGGCCGTGGCCCGGCAGGCCATCGACTCCGGCCTGTACGAAACGCTGCAGTTCCCCTTCAGCTATCTGGCCGGCCCGCAGGAACTGGAACTGGTGGAGTCCTGCCGGAAGGCGGACATGGGCTTCATCGCCATGAAGGGCCTGTCCGGCGGCCTGATCACGGATTCCGCCGCCGCTTACGCCTTCATGACTCAGTTCGATAACGTGGCGCCCATCTGGGGCGTGCAGCGGGAAAGCGAGCTGGACGAGTTCATCGCCCACGGGAAAAACGAGCCGGAACTGACGGAGGAGAGAAGGGCGAAGATCGAGCGGGATAAGCGGGAGCTGGCCGGGGATTTCTGCCGCGGCTGCGGCTACTGCCTGCCCTGCCCCCAGGGCATCCGCATCAACGACTGCGCCCGCATGGGCCTGATGCTGCGCCGCGCGCCCTCCGCCGGCTGGCTGACGGAGGAGTGGAAGGCGGAGATGAAGAAGATCGAGACCTGCCTGCACTGCGGCCAGTGCGCCTCCCGCTGCCCCTACGGGCTGGATACGCCGGCGCTGCTGGAAAAGAACCTGGCGGACTACCGGGCCAATTTCTGCCCGGACCTGTGAGCGGGGAGGGAACGACTGTGGGAAAATGGGACGACTGCATCATCCTTTCGGAAAGCATGGAATACCCGGCGGCCCGGCCCCTGCCGTGGCTGGCACGGCTGGACGACCGGCCGGGGTTCACCTGCAGCTACTCCATCCACTGGAACATGCCCTTCGACGAAACGGCAAAGCCGAAGCTGCCCGAGGGCGTGCGCGAGGTCGGGCATCCGCCCCACATGCATAAGGAGAACGAGATCCTCTTCCTGCTGGGCGGGGACCCGTCGGATCCCTATGACCTGGGCGCGGAGGTGGAGATGTGCTTCGGCCCGGAGATGGAAAAGCACGTGATCGACCGCAGCTGCTGCATCCGCATCCCCGGCGGCACGCCCCACGGCTTTTACCACGTGAACCGCTGCACCCGCCCCTGGCTGTTCGTGGAGGTGCAGGAGGCCAGCCCCAAGACGGAAAAGTTCCTGTGGGAGTATCTCACGCAGGAGGAGATCGATTCCATACCGGAGAACGTACGCCCCTTCTGGCAGGACGTCGGCTTTGACGACTGACCGGCGGGCGGAAGAATAACGCGGAAAAGCGAAAGGAGAACGCCATGTTTTACGAGACCGAGAAAAACGACCACGGCCTGGCCAGGCCCCCCTTCAAATCCATCGCCGTGCCCCGGCCCATCGGATGGATCTCCACCCTGGATGAGAACGGGAACGCCAATCTGGCGCCCTACAGCCAGTTCACCAATCTGACCTTCGACCCGCCGTACATCCTGCTGTCCGTCAACCAGGGCATCGA
The DNA here is from genome assembly GCA_017519975.1 of Oscillospiraceae bacterium. Classification (GTDB taxonomy): domain Bacteria; phylum Bacillota; class Clostridia; order Oscillospirales; family Oscillospiraceae; genus Alloscillospira. The sequence goes on from JAFWRM010000050.1 coordinate 50,029, forward strand.
CGCCCTGCGGAAGGATACCACCAACAACATCGAGCGCACCGGCGAGTTCGTGCACAACATGGTCACCTACGACCTGATGCAGCAGATGAACACCACCGCCGCCGCCTTCCCGCCCGACGTGGACGAGTTCGAGGCCGCCGGCCTGACCAAGGCTCCCTCCGTGCTGGTAAAGCCCTGGCGGGTGGCGGAGTCCCCCGTCCAGCTGGAGTGCAAGTACGTGCAGACCATCCGGCTGCCCGGCACCAGCTGCGTCGGCTCCGCGGACATCATCATCGGCAAGGTGGTGGGCGTGCACATCAAGGATGAGTTCATCCTGCCCGACGGCAAGCTGGACATTCTGAAGATCCGGCCCCTGGCCCGGATGGGGTACAGCGACTACACCTGCGTGGACCGCATCTTCACCATCGAGCCGTCCAAAGCCGCGGGGGATAACGAGGAGCGCACCCTGGGCCTGGAAGGTGCGACCGGAGCCTTCAATAAATAAGAACAGGGAAAAGCGTCGGCTTCACGGCCGGAGGGCGGGTAACGCCTTCCGGCCGTTTTCCATTTTCCGGGGAGGCGGCGCACGAACTGCGTTATGTCAATCAAGGCCGGCGCGCCGCGCGGCTCCGGCGGGAAGGCGGCCGTCACAAGATGACGGCCGTCCTCGTCCCCCGGGATACAAGCACTATGAAAATGGAGAAGAATTGTAACCAAATCGCCTCAAATGCCGGTTGAAGTGGGGCGGGCCGTATGATACAATGCGGTATACTTATGTAAATTGCGCCCGCCGGGCGGGCGAAGCATGGATACGCGAAGGCAGGAGAATGCGTCATGTGGGAGAAACTGAAGGAATTTCTGACGAAAAAACCGGTGCTCATCACCGCGGGGGTGGTGGCGGCGCTGGCCCTGGCCGGCGGCGTGACGGCCCTGGTGCTGAGTGAGTCGGCGGCCCCCGCGTCCGACCCCGGTCAGGAGCAGGCGGGGCCGCAGGACCCGGCGCCGGCGCCCGAGCCGGAGCCGGAACCGGAAAAGGTCACCGCCGCGAGTCTGATCCGCCGGATGACGGACCTGCTGGAAAGCGCGGAGACCGTCGCCGGCGAGACGCAGTATGAGATCGTCCCCGCGCCGGAGGATGTCCCGGAGGAGGGGCAGCCCGCGGAAGAACCGGCGCAGGAGCCCGCCCCCGCCGAGGGCGAACCGGCGCCGGAGGAGAAGACGGCCGCCTACAGCGTGAAGGTGGCCTATGAGGTCTCCCGCTCCGGCGGCGTGGTCCACACCGCCGGCACCATGACGAAGGACGGCGCCGGGGACGGCATCGAGGATTACGCGCTGACGGAAAACGGCGCCCTGACCCTGATCAGCTCCCGCGCCGGGCACTGGACCATTCATGAGAACGCCCCAGCCGGCCCCGCCGTGGGCAGCGTGGACGACATTCTGGATCTGCTGCGGCTCCCGGGCTGGGTCCTGGCGTCGGATCAGCCGGACGAAAACGGCCTGTACACCCTGACGGGCACCCTCACCGGCGCCCCGCTGAACCGCTTCCGGCAGAAGTCCGGCATGGAGGATGAGTTCCCGAAGGAGCTGATGGAGGGCGCGACTCAGGCGGAGGCCGTGCTGCGGCTGAAGGCCGACGGCACCCCCGCGGAGATGACGGTGAACGCCCCGGCGGCGGAGGGCAGCAACGGCTTTGCCTGGAAGATGACGGTGGTGGCGCTGAACGACGGACGCACCGTCGCCGTCCCGCTGGAGGAGATCCGCGCGGTGGTGGAGATGGAAGCCGCCAAGGCCGCGGAGGAGGAGCAGAAGGAGCGGGAAAAGGAGAAGGACGACGAGAAGCCCGTCGACCCGAACGCCCCGGCCACGGCCCACTCCAACGTGTGGGTGGACGTGGACCTGACCAACCAGCGCGTCACCCTGTACGCCGACGGCAAGGTGGTCATGAGCACCGCCTGCGTGACGGGCAACATCAGCCGCGGCATGGCGACCCCGACGGGCACCTACCGCATCTCCTACAAAACCACCAACGCCTATCTGCTGAACGACGCCTTCGTGAACTACTGGATGCCCTTCAACGGCGGCATCGGGTTCCACGACGCCTCCTGGCGGTACGGCGTGTTCACCCCGGATCAGGCCTACTACAACGGTTCCCACGGCTGTGTGAACCTGCCCTACGGCGCGGCGCAGACGCTGTATTCCTACATTCACGCCGGCGACGTGGTCTACGTGCACGGCTGGCCCCAGAACCCGGCCAACATGCACAAGCACACCACCGGCGACTGGGAAGTGGTGAAGCAGGCCACCTGCACCGAAGAGGGCAAGAAGGTGCGCCGGTGCACGTCCTGCGGGGAGGAGATCGAGGCCGCCGTGATCCCGAAGACGGAGCACACCGAGGGCGAGTGGAGAACCGTCCGGGAGGCCACCGAGGATGCGGAGGGCCAGCGCGAGCTGCACTGCGCCGTGTGCGACGCGGTGATGAAGACGGAGCCCATCCCGAAGCTGGAGCACGTGCACGTGGCCAGCGGCCAGTGGGAGATCGTCAAGGCCCCCACCTGCACCGAGGACGGCGAGCGCGTGCAGCGCTGCGTGAAGGATAAGACCATCGTGATCAGCGAGGTGCTGCCCGCCACGGGCCACCAGGGCGGCTGGGAGGAGACCCCCGCCACCTGCACGGCCGACGGCGTGAAGACGCGGGTGTGCACCGTGTGCGGCGTGACGGAAACGGTGGTGATCCCCGCCGCGGGCCACACCGCCGGAGCCCCGGTGACGGAGCATGAGGTCGGCGCTACCTGCGAGAGCGCCGGCAGCCACGAATCCGTGACCTACTGCACCGTGTGCGGCGCGGAGGTCAGCCGGGTGACGGTGACGGATCCCGCCTTGGGCCACAGCTGGAGCGAGGTGGACGGCGACGGATACCGCACCTGCCTGCGCTGCGGCCTGCGGGAGCTGGTGGCGCTGCCGCCCGATCCGCCGGCGCCGGTAGACCCGGAGGATCCGGAGGACGCCGACGGCGACGAGGAGAAATGAAAACGAAGGGAAAGACCCCGGAGCGATCCGGCGGCCTTTCCCTTTCCGCTTTTTCATCCGGGAAAGCCGCTTGCTTCCCCGGCGGCATCTGTGGTACAGTACGGTACCGGAACTACGGAAGAAGGCAGGGGACGGATGCGGAGTGATGACGGCAAGGGATGAGATCTTTCTGCGGCTGCTGCGGGCGGCCGTGGCGCCGGGCGCGTCGGAGGCGCCCGAGGCGCTGACGGCGGAGGGCTGGACGGAGGTATTCGCCATGGCGGAGAGGCACCATGTGCTTCCCCTGGTGCTGGACGCGGCCCACCGCCTGGAGGCGGAGGTGCCGGAGCCGGTGTTCCGCCCGTATCAGCGGCGCGCCATGCGCCTGGTCAGCCTTCAGGCGGCGAAAACGGCCGCCTTTCTTGAGCTGTACCGCGGCCTGACCCGGGACGGCCGGACCCCTCTGGTGATGAAGGGGCTGATCTGCCGGCAGCTCTACCCCCAGCCGGATTTCCGCTTTTCCGCGGATGAGGATCTGCTCATCCCGCCGGATCAGGGCGAAGCGTATCACGCGGCCCTCACCGCCCGCGGCATGAAGGTCGTCACCCCGGAGCGGGACCCCGCGACGGCGCAGGAGGTGGGCTACGCCTCCCCGGACGGGCTTCTGTATCTGGAGGTGCACCGGTATCCCTTCCCGCCGGATTCCGGCGCCTACGGCAGCTTTGACGATTACTTCGCCGGCGCCTGCGGCCGGGCCGTGACGGCCCGCGTTTCCGGCGTGGACCTGAAAACGCTGGAGCCGACGGACCATCTGTTCTATCTGGTCTGTCACGCGCTGAAGCACTTCCTGCACGGCGGCTTCGGCGTCCGCCAGGCCTGCGATATCTGCCTGTTTGCCCGGGCGTGGCGGGACGGCGTCGACTGGCGTCGCCTGGAAGCGCAGCTGACGCAGATCCGCGCCCTGCCCTTCACCGCGGCGGTGTTCGCCGTCGGCCGCCGCCTCGGCCTGGAGCCGCCGGTAGGCGCGGCCTTCCTGAAGAAGCGTGCCGTCGATCCGGAGCCCCTGCTGGAAGACATGCTCGACGCGGGGGTGTACGGCGCTTCCACCCTCAGCCGCCGCCACAGCGGGGGCGTGACCCTCGGTGCGGTGGAGGGGGCCCGGAGGGGTGCTTCACCCCGGCGCGGTTCGGTGACCCGGGCGCTGTTCCCCCCGGCCTCGTCCCTGGCGGAACGGTACCCCTTTCTGAAGACCCGGCCCGCCCTTGTCCCCACGGCGTGGCTCCACCGGCTGGTGACCTACGCCCGCACCCGGGGCGGGGAGGGCGATTCGGCGGCGGAGGCCCTGCGCCTCGGCCGGCAGCGAACCCGGCTGCTGCGGCGCTACGGGCTGCTGCCCGGCGCGCCCGACGGCACGGAAAAATGAATCGGACACAGCGGCAAAGAGCCGCCGGCACATCGCCGGCGGCCCTTTTGTGCGCAAAGCCTCGGAGGCGCCACCCGAAGGGGCAAAAAAATAATCTATTATTACCTATTGCGCAGACGCATTACTGGTGATAAAATAAATCCGATTAATAACAATGTGGCGCACTGTGCGCCGGGGATGGCTGTTGAAAGCAAGACGACGGAACATTTCCATGACGGCAGGAGACGCGGCGGTCCACCGCCCGCCGCCGGGCGCGCGGGAGCGCCGGGTGGACACGGCGGAGTACGTCGGCGCCCTGCGGGAGCTGATCGAACAGGGGCACGAGGTGGCCCTACCGGTGGCCGGCGGCAGCATGGCGCCCTTTCTGGGCGGCGGGAGGGACCGGGTGTTCCTCGCCAGGCCGGACCGCCCGCTCAGGCGGGGGGACGTGGTCCTGTACCGGCGGACCGACGGCACCTACGTCCTGCACCGCGTTTACCGATTCCGCGGGGAGACCTGCGACATCGTCGGGGACGCGCAGGACCGGATCGAGCGGGGCGTGCGCCGTGAGCAGATCTTCGCTCGGATGACCCGAGCGGAGCGCAAGGGAAAGCTGATCGGCCCCCGGAACCTTATCTGGCAGTTTTTTCAGTACGTATGGATCGGCCTTGTGCCGCTGCGGCGCCCGCTGCTGGGGCTGTACGGCATAGGCCGCGGAACCATAGAAAAGCAAGCAGACAAAACCCTGAAGGAGGATCCCGAATGAAAAAGAAGCTTTGGTACCTTCTGACGCTCGTCCTGATCGTCGCGCTGGCGGTATCCCTGGGCGCCGGTGCGCTGGCGGCCGAGGACGACCAGCTGCCCGACGGCGCGGTCTCGGGCGGAGAGAAGTCGATCGAGGGCGTTACCGCGGGCAAGTACGTCTATCTCCAGGACGACGGCTCGTACATCATCGAGCTGGACGCCTTCTCCACCGGCGAGGTGAAGATGGAGTCGGCTCCCGCCGATATCGTTCTGGTGCTGGACGTGTCCGGCTCCATGGAGGATAATCTGACCAGCTATTCGTACACGCCGAGAGACAGCCAGGCGTATAGCTATAGGAGTTATGGTAACAATACTTATTATTATCTGCATACGGATGGGAATTACTATCCAGTATCTCGCGAGGGCTGGAATAATCATAGGCTTAGATTCACCGTTGGCTATACGAACTGGTATTTAGTGGATGACACTGCTCAGACTACGTACCCGAATGGTAAAAGCGAAACAGATATTCTGTGGACCGGCGTGCTGTACACCCGCAGCCAGAGCAGCAAGACCAAGCTCAAGGCTCTGCAGGACGCGGTGTGTGACTTCATCGACGTCGTCAATGAGAAGAACGCCGACGCAAACGCCACGGAAAAAAGCCGCGTCGCCGTCGTGAAATTCGCGGAAAACCGCTTCCCCAGCAATACCGACTACGTGGATGCGCCGGACGATGCGCTCGCCGCCCGGTATAAGAGCTACATCGGCGATGATATGTTTAAAAGCGGCAGGTATAACTACAACTACACCCAGGTCGTGCATGACCTGGACGTCGTGAACGCCACCAGCGCGGCAACGATAAAGAGCGAGGTCAACGGTCTCAACTACGGCGGCGCCACGGCGGCGGATTTCGGCATGGCCTACGCCAGGGCCATCCTCAACGCCTATCCGGTCGCGGAGGGCTCCAACCGCCAGCAGGTGGTCGTGATGTTCACCGACGGTGATCCGAACCACAGCTCCGGTTTCAGCGGCACGGTTGCCAACCGGACGATCAGCTACGCCAAAGGCATGAAGGACGCCGGCGCGAAGGTGTACTCCGTCGCCGTGTTGCAGGGCGCCGATCCTTCAAACACGACCTCCCAGACCAACGGATATCTGCACGGCGTGTCCAGCAACTATCCGAACGCGACGGCATGGAACAACCTTGGCACCCGTGGGGAGGGCACCTATTACTTCGCGGCGACCAGCGCCGAGCAGCTGTCCGCGATTTTCAAGGATATCGGCTCCAGCGCGGCGGGCCGGCCCCTGGGCGCGGAGACGGTGATGACGGACGTCATGTCCAGCGCGTTCACGCTGCCCCCGGACGTGGAGGAGAAAGACATCTCGGTGCACGTGGTCCCGTGGGACGCCACGACCCACACGTGGAGCACGACCGTAAAATACACGCCGGACCAGTGGAAGACGGCGTGCCTGAATTACGGCGCCGAGGCGGCGGAGAACATCGAAATCACAGTCAATAAGGATACGAATACCGTCGACGTCACGGGCTTTGACTACGCGAAGCATTTCCGGGCTACGACGAACCAGACGCAGGACGCCGAATACAACAAGAACACCGCCAAGCTGATGGTGACCTTCCAGGTGTTCGCGAAGCCCTCGTCCGTCACCGGCGGCCAGGAGCAGACGAATGCCGCGGGGTCCGGTCTGTACGTGGACGGCGAAGCGATCATCGACTTCCCCATCCCCACGGTGACTTTCACCCCGGTCACCTACGTTGTGGATTACGTGACGTCGGATACCTCCACGGATACGAAGGCGTCTTCCATCAAGCTGGATTATACAGGTGTTCTCAAGAACGTCCAGATGCTGGATAAGCCTGACGACGACATTCTGCAGGGTGAGGCCATTGGCGACTTCACCTATACCATTTACAAGGGAAAATACGGGACGATCTCCTTCGGCAATGACGCCACCGACGTACAGAGAAGATACGTGCGCTACGCGCCCACGACGATGGACTGGGACGGCTACGACCGCATCTTCATCAAAGGCGAGGCCGCAGAGTCCGATCCGGAGAATCCCGACGCCAAGCTGAACGTATGGGCGATGCTGGCGGTGCTTCCGGCCAACAGCGTGTTCTATGAAGATACGTACATCACGCAGGAAAAGACCGTAACGTATAATGGACAATCGGTTACGATCGAGTACACCGGCATCAATTACGAAGGCACCTGGTCGACCGACGGAACGGAGGGCACCAACCAGACCCAGCACGTCGGCGACGAGATGGGCTGGGTGGACGGCCTGGCGGACGACGGCAGCTACGCCAACGGCTACGCGCACGTTTCCGACACGCCCGGCGCCAAGGCGAGCTTCACCTTCTCCGGCACAGGCGTGGACATCTACAGCCACACGAACCTGCAGACCGGCACCATCACGGTGAACCTGTACAAGATCACAAACAAGGACGCTGAAAAGCCCACGCAGACTCTGAAGCAGGTCAAGATCATCGACACGAAGTCGGCGAGCAACGAGTTCTATGGGGTGCCCGTGTGCACGTTCAAGGATCTCGAGTACGGCACGTACAAGGCGCTGATCAAGGTCACCAGCGGAGCAGCCACGGAAGGACGTCAGACCTTCTACCTCGACGGCGTGCGGGTGTACAACCCGATCCAGCCGCTGGAGGACGAAGGGAACGTGCAGCAGATGTACGGCGAGAAGAATCTGGGCGCCGTGTTCACGGAAGTGCGGGGCCTGCTGGTAGATGGAGATGCTGAGATGGGCAGCGCCGTGTTCATCGACGAGCTGACGGTCGAAGGCGACGAGACGACGGTGCCGGCCACCACGACGGAAATCGCGACTTATGAAAAGGAAGGCCCGAAGAGCGAGGTTCTTCTGGATAAGAATCAGTCCGTGGTCATCGGCAACCTGGACAGCAAGTACATCTACTACATCGGCCTGAAGGTGGGCACGTCGACGCCTACCACCGCAACGGTCAACGGGCAGGCCGTGACCTACAAGGACAAGACGACCGGTGAGACCGTCTCTCAGATCGGACATACGACGGATCTGTACTATGAGGTGGAGCCCACCGCGGACGGCAAGCTGACGATCACGAACACCGGCAACGGCATCCTGTCCGTGACGAAGCTGCGGACCACCGGCGGCGATGGAACGGACAGCGGCGTGACGACCACGTCCACCGGCGAGCTGCTGCAGGCCTTCCGGCTGGTGGCGGAGACGGCGGCGACGGAGTACACCGGCGACGTTCTGACCGAGGAAGAGGCGACAGAGCCGACGGAACCGACGGAGCCCGAGGTCACGGAGACTGAGGAGCCGCTGGAGGAAGGCGACATCGTCATCGAAAACGGGGAACCGGAAGAGGAGCCCGTGGAAGAACCGGCGGAGGAACTGCCGACGGTGAGCCCCTGGGCCAAGCTGCTGAGAAGCTTCTTCGGCTTCTTCCGGCCGTAAGCAAAAGGAGGGAAAACTTATGAAGGAATCATATGTAAAACCGTCCATCTACATGGAGAGCTTCGCGCTCTCCCAGACGATCGCTCGATCCTGCTCCTTCGCCCATACGGGCACGCTGGGGGAATCGAACCACTACAACGAATCCACCTGCACGTGGAAGGTCGGCGACGAGATCTACTTCCTCGATTCTAACAGCGCCTGCAGCCAGGAAGACAACCAGATCCCGGCTGGAATGGACGTCCCTGTTGGAGCAGCATGCTACAACAATCCGGACGGACAGGGATCGGTCTTCTCCTCCTGAGACATAAGGAACAGAAAGGGCAGTCATGCACGCCATGACTGCCCTTTGGTAAATGCGGGATGAAATATATGATGGAACTGGCGGGCGTCCGCGTAGCGGCGGACGTTCCGTTCGGCATGCACGAAAGCACGCCCACGGCGGAGTTCTTCCGGCCGGCGGCGGAAGACGAACGCGGCGACCTGGAGCTGGAGCTCGTACCCGTGGACCGTCTGCCGGAGATGTTTGACGTGCGGTACGAAGAGCCGCGGAGGATATACGCGGGCGAAGGAGAAGGCGCAGGGACCTATTTCAAGGCGCATCCGGATCTTCCCCCCTACGCCTTCGTGTCACGGCGCACGGTGAAGGACGGCTGCCTGCGGTGCGAGTACCTGCCGGGGAATGAGAAGTACATGGACTACGCGGACAATCTGCTCACGCTGATGGACCTGGAGGCCACGCTGCTGGACTTCGGGGCGCTGCTCCTGCACGCCTCGCTGATCCGGTGGCAGGGGAAGGGGATCGTATTCACGGCCCCCTCGGGCACGGGGAAGTCCACCCAGGCGTCGCTGTGGGAGCAGCACGCGGGGGCGGAGGTGCTGAACGGAGACCGGGCGGCGCTGCGGGTCACGGACGGCGCGTGGCGGGCCTATGGGCTGCCCTACGCGGGGACCAGCGGCATCTACCGCAACGAGTCGGCGCCGCTGGCGGCGGTGGTGGCCCTGCGTCAGGCGGGGGAGAACCGCGTCCGGCGCATCCGCGGGGCGGAGGCGTTCCGGTACCTGTACCCGGAAACGATGATCCACCGGTGGGACGCGGAGTTCGAGCGGCGGGCCACGGACCTGCTGCTGGGACTGATGGGCGAGGCGCCGGTCTGGCTGCTGGAATGCCGGCCGGACGGCGAGGCGGTCGCCCTCATGAAAGAAACGATACAGAAGGAAACGGAATTATGATCCAGATACCCGTGGAGCCACAGCTCACCGAATACCTGCACCGGAAGGCGGCCCGGGCGCGCACGCCGCTGAGCGTGAGCTTCGAGCTGACGCCGGTGTGCAACATGGCGTGCCGGATGTGCTATGTGCGGATGGACCGGAAGACGCAGGAGAGCATGGCTCCCCTGGCACCTGCCTCGCAGTGGCTGGAGCTGGCCGGTCAGGCGCGGGAGCACGGGCTGCTGTACGTGCTTCTGACGGGGGGCGAGCCCTTCACGCACCCGGAGTTCCGGCAGATCCTGGAGGGTCTGCACCGGATGGGGTTCATCCTGACGGTGAACACGAACGGAACGCTGATCGATGAGGAAACTGTCGAGTGGCTGAAGCGTACGCCGCCGAGCCGGTTCAACGTCACGCTGTACGGAGCCAGCGACGAGACCTACGGGCGCCTGTGCGGAAAGCCGGACGGGTTCACCTGGGCCACCCGGGCGATCCGGCTGCTGCGGGAGGCGGGGATGACGGTGAAGGTGAACATCAGCCTGACGCCGTACAACGCCGGGGATCTGGAGGCCATGTTCCGGTGGTGCCGGGAGAACGGCCTGATCATCCAGGCCACGAGCTACATGTTCCCGCCGCTGCGGCGGGACGGGGCCAGCACGGGCCGGAACGAGGGGCGTTTTACTCCGGAGGAGGCGGCGTACTGGTCGGCGAAGATCGAGAGCCAGCTGAACGGGGAGGAGGCCTTCCTGAAGCGGGTGGAGGAGCAGGACCTGGCGGCGCTGTCAACGGAACCGGAGGAGTTCTGCCTGCCGGAGGAGAGCGGCGAAGGGGACTGCATCCGATGCCGGGCGGGGCGGTGCACGGCGTGGGTGACGTGGAGAGGCCAGATGAACCTGTGCGGGATGATCCCGCCGGAGAAGGCGGTGAACGCCTTCAAAGAGGGATACATGGCCGCATGGAAGGCCGTGGTGGCCCAGGCGGACGCGGTGCGGCTGCCGGCAGCGTGCCGGGAGTGCGCGCTGCGGGATACGTGCCGGGAGTGCGCGGCGATGGTATACACGGAAACGGGCGGCTACGAACAGGTACCGGAGTACCGGTGCCGGATGGCCCACGCGTACGCGGGGCAGGCGGCCCGGGTGGCGGAAGAGATCCGAAAGGCAAGAAGTGAGAACGGCGTATGAGCGGAAAAACGAAGAAGAAAAGCAATAACACGAAGGACAGGAGAAAGACGCTGACGGTCGTCGTGGCGGCGGTGCTGGTGATCGCGCTGGCGGCGGGCTTCATTATCCCGGTGGTCGCGGCGAGGAAGAACGCGGGAGAAGCGGGGGAAGAGGCAAAGGCGGAAGGGAATCCGATCCACGACAGCGCGGTGGACGTGCTGAACGGCGGAGACAGCGCGGAAGCGGGAACGCAGGAGACCGACCCGGCGAAGGACGCGGAGGTCCCCTCCGGGGAAAAGGAAGAAACGGCGGATCCCGAAGGGGAGAAGGACGCACACGAGGCCGGATCCGATGGCGCTTCCGGCGGAGGATCCGGCGGTAAATCCGGCGGAACGTCCGGAAACGAAACGCCTCCGAGCGGAAACCAGGAGGAGACCACGTCGTCGGAGACGCCTCCGGCGGAGCCGCCGATCCCGACGATCAGCTTCCCCTACGCCATTCCGGGCACGGATCTGGTGGTGCGGCAGGTGAGCCCCTACAGCGGGAACTTCATCGAGGACGGGTCGGACGCGGAGGTGTCCGGCATCGCGGCGATCGTACTGACGAACCAGGGCGGCGATCTGGACTTTGCGGGCATCGGCATCTCCCAGGGGGAGAGGTCCCTGGCCTTCTCGGCGTCGCAGATCCCGGCGGGGGCCACGGTGATCATCCAGGAGCAGAACAAAGCCGCGTACGCGGAGGACTTTTACTATTCCTGCACGGCGACGGTGACGGCGTCGGCCGGACTGAAGCCGGAGGTCGAGGGACTGGTGATCGAGAAGCACAACGACGGCACCTTCGACGTAGCCAACGTGGGCGAAGAGACGGTCCCGGAGATCCGGGTGTTCTTCAAGAACTACCTGCCGGGAGAGGACGTGTACGTGGGCGGCATCACCTACAGCGTCACGCTGAATGAGGTGGAGCCGCAGACGGCGGTGACGGTCACGTCGAACCACTTCGATGCGGAGTACAGCCGGATCGTGGACGTAAAGATCGGCGGATGAACGGGGGCAGAAAGCGGATGAAGATCAAAGGAACGTTCGTGACCCGCGACATCGCGGGGGATACGGTGATCGTACCGGTGGGCGAGACGGCGCTGAAGTACAACGGGATGATCACGGTGACCCGGACGGGTGCGGTGCTGTGGCAGGCGCTGGAGACGGGAGCGGAGAGCCGGGAGGAGCTGGTGAAGGCGCTTCTGGATGGCTTCGACGTGGACGCGGCGACGGCCGCGGCGGACGTGGAGGAATTTCTGGAGCAGCTGCGGCAGGCGGACCTTCTGGAGGAGTGACGCGCGCCTATACGGCAAATGCCCGGAACGAAAACATAACAGACACTCAAGGGGCGGGCCGGACAGGGCCCGCCCCTTTCCGTAGCGTGGCGGAGGTGCTGCGCGACGGCATGAGCGCCGAGGAACGCGCGGAGCTGTACAAGGCGACGCTGAGCTGAAACAGAGGACCGGCAGCGCGGCCCCTTTCGGGGCCGGCGCTGCCGGTTCCGTCTTCTGGAAATCCTTCCGCCCGTTCCGCGGGCGGCCCCGGTCACCAGGGGTTGACGACCCGGTCGGGCACGCGGCCTTCCGCCGCGTCGCGGATATCCTGCGCGATCATCGCGTAGCTGCGGCGGAAGCTGGCGGCGGTGATGCCGCCGATGTGCGGGCTGAACAGAAGCCGTTCCGCGACGGCGTCCGGCACGTTCAGAAGCGGGTGATCGGGGCGGACCGGCTCATCATCGAGGGTATCGAGACCCGCCATGGCCACCTTTCCGGAGGCGATGGCTTCGATCAGAGCGCGGTCGTCCACCAGTTCGCCGCGGGAGGTGTTCACGAAGAAGGCGCCGTCTTTCATGGCGGAGAAGAAGGCGCTGTCGGCCATGCCCGCCGTATCCGCGGTGACCGGCAGATGCAGACTGACGATGTCGCTTTCCGACAGCAGCTGCGCCAGACCGCAGCAGCGCACGCCGAAGGCTTCCTCCTCCTCGGGGGAGAGGGGCGTGCGCTTGGCGCACAGGATGTTTTTCACGCCGAAGGCGCGCAGGAGCCTTGCCGTGGCGCGGCCGATGTCGCCGAAGCCGATCAGGCCGACGGAGCAGTCGGGAAGCTCCCGGAGATCGCCGCGCTGCATCCAGCCCTCCTTGACGTCGATCTGGCGGCCCTGGCGTACGGCACGGTCGCCGCCCGCCACGTCGCGCAACAGGCCCAGCATCAGAAGGATCGTCTGCTCCGCCACGGCGGACGCGTTCATGCCGCGGCTGTTGCAGACCCAGACGTGCTTCGCCCGGGCGGCCTCAATATCGATCCTGTTGTACGCGACGCCCTCCGAGTGGATCAGGCGGAGCCGGGGCATGGCCTCGATGAGCTCTCCGCTCACGCCGCCGATCGCGTCGGCGATGATGAAATCCGCGTCTCCGGCGGCCGCGAGGTACTCGTCCGTCGTCCGTCCGATGGGGCAGCTGACCCTTTCCAGCTGGAAAAGAAAGCTGTCCGGCGCGGCGTATTTTTCCAGATTGTTCGCCTTGCCGATGTGCAGAAGTTTCATGGTTCCTCTCTCCTTCCGTGTGTTTGGCTTCTTAAAAAGATAATATCCCAGAAGCGCGTTTCCGGCAACAGAAAAACGCGCTTCCGGCGTTTTCCCCGGGCTCAGGCGCCCCCGAAGGAGGACCGGATCTGCCGGAGAAAACGGGCGGCGATGGGCGTGAAGCTCGGATACCGGTTCCAGATGAGATACATTTTCATCTCGAGCCGGGGATATAGCGGTCGGAATACGAGACCGCTGCCGGGGGAGGTGTCGACCAGGTCGTTCAGCGTGAGCAGCACGCCGAGCCCCTCCCTGGCGAACATGGAGACGAGATCCTCCGCCCGGCTGCGCAGCAGGACGCCCTCGTCGGTGAGGGAGATGCTGAAGCTGTGGCGGGTGAACAGCTTTTTTCCCAGTTCATCCTCCAGCGCCTTCAGCGCCTTGGAGAGGGTGGGCTGCGTCACATGCAGCTGCGCGGCGGCCCGGGACATGTTCTCCTCCCGCGCCACGGCCAGGAAATATTTCAGGGTGCGTATCTCCATCGTGATCCCGTCATGTTATGAAGAATTGGAATATCATGATATTCATTATAACCATTAGCGGATGAAAGCGCAATATGGTATCCTGCGGACGTAAGCGGAAAGGCGGTGCGTCATGGAAGTGTGGAAGGAGATGCGTGCGCGCATGGAAGACGCCGGATGTACGGCGGACGCCATCGGGCGGGCGGAAAGCCTGTATGAGGCGGGAGCGGTGGAGGACCTGATCCGCTGTCTGCGGTCCTGCCGCTGCGACGCGCTCGAGGAGATCCACGTGAGGCAGAGAAGGCTGGACGTGCTGGACGGGCTGATCCGTGACGCGAGAAAACATGTGAAGGAGAATGCACGATGAAGATCGAAGAACTCAGACTGACCGCGGAGTGGGACAAAACGTTCCCGAAAAGCGAGAAGGTGGACCACAGCAAGGTGACCTTCGTCAACCGTTACGGCATCACGCTGGCGGCGGATCTGTACCTGCCGAAAAACGCGGAGGGCCGGCTTCCGGCGATCGCCGTATCCGGGCCGTTCGGCGCGGTGAAGGAGCAGTGTTCCGGGCTCTATGCCCAGACGATGGCCGAGCGCGGCTTTGCGGCCCTGGCCTTCGACCCGTCCTTTACCGGCGAGAGCGGGGGGAACGTACGGTACATGGCCTCTCCCAACATCAACACGGAAGATTTCATGGCAGCGGTGGACTTTCTGTCCCTGCACGAGCGGGTCGACCCCGCGCGCGTCGGCATCATCGGCATCTGCGGCTGGGGCGGACTGGCGATCAACGCGGCCGCGCTGGACACCCGCGTCCGGGCGACGGCGGCGATGACCATGTACGACATGACACGGGTCAACGCCAAGGGCTATTTCGATTCTGAGGACAGCGAGGAGGCCCGTTACGAAAAGAGGGCCGCTATGTGCGCACAGCGGCTGGAGGACCTGAAAAGCGGGGAATATCGGCTCGGCGGCGGCGTGGTCGATCCGCTGCCGGAGGACGCCCCGTATTTCGTGAAGGATTACTACGATTACTACAAAACGCCGCGGGGATATCATCCGCGCTCCCTCAACTCCAACGGAGGGTGGAACGTGATCGGCTGCGAGAGCTTTCTCAATCAGCCCATCCTGCAGTATTCGAGCGAGATCCGCTCGGCGGTGCTGATCGTTCACGGGGACGCGGCGCACTCCTGCTATTTCGGACGCGACGCCTACGCCAACATGGTGAAGAACAGCCGGTACGCGGACAACAAGGAGCTGATGATCCTTCCGGGCGTGAGCCACACGGATCTGTACGACGGCGGCGCGAACGGGGCGATCCCCTTCGATAAGCTGGAGAGCTTTTTCCGCACGTATCTCGCGTGACAGGGGAGAGGGAACGTGAAAAAGGTACTGATCGTATCCTCCAGCCTCCGGGCCGGCAGCAACTCGGAGGCCCTGGCGGAGGCTTTTGCCGAGGGCGCGCGGGAGGCCGGACACGAGGCGGAGCTGATCTCCCTGCGCGGGAAGACGGTGGGCTTCTGCCGCGACTGCCTGGCGTGCCAGGAGCTGAAACGCTGCGTGATCCGCGACGACGCGGACGAGATCCGGAAAAAGGCGCTGGAGGCGGACGTGCTGGTCTTCGCCACGCCGATCTACTATTACGAGATGTCCGGCCAGCTCAAAACGCTGCTCGACCGGCTCAATCCGCTGTACCCGGCGGATTACGCCTTCCGCGACGTGTATCTGCTGACCTCGGCCGCGGAGGATGAGGAGCATGTGCCCCAGCGGGCGGTCAGCGGCCTTGAGGGGTGGATCGAGTGCTTCGAGCGCGCCCGCCTGGCCGGAACGGTCTTCATGGGCGGCGTGAACGCGCCGGGGGAAGGCCGGGATCACCCGTCCCTGGCGGAGGCGCGCCGGATGGGCCGCGGGATCTGAGAACCAGGAAGGCCGCCGCCGGAACCGGCGGCGGCCCGGCCTTTTTTACGAGAAGGAAAAGAACGTTTTTTGGCTTGTAACACGTGCGCGGATGTGATATAGTTCTCTTCGTATGATATACCCCCCGGGGGAATATGGGGGAAGAGAAACTACATAAGCTCACGGTGCCCGCTGCGGCGAAAACCGCATCGGGAGAATAGGGAATCGTGTGAAAAGCACGAGCGGGACCGCCGCTGTAAGCACGGACGGGCAGATCAAGGCGAAAGCCGGTCATTGGGGCGACCTGAGAAGGCGGATCTGTCCGGCGGGAGATACTCTCCGGAACGTGTGAGCCAGAAGACCTGCTGTGGGGCAGTGAATGCCGCGTTCCGGCGCGGCGTATCCGTATGCTATGGATAAACGGCTGTGGCAATGGTTTGCGTGCCATTGCCGCTTTTTTGTGCGCGCATCGCCGTGCGTTCGGACAAAACGGAAGGAGACAGGAGAGGATCATGGCTTATTTCCCGATACTGATCGACTGGCAGGGAGTGCCCTGCCTGATCGCGGGGGGCGGAGCCGTAGCGCTGCACAAGGCACGGCTGCTGTGCGGCCACGGCGCCGACGTGACCGTGACGGCGCCGGAGATCTGCCCGCAGCTGGAAGAACTGCCGGTGAAGCTGTGCCGCCGCCCCGTCACGGCGGAGGACGTGAACGGCCAGTGCCTGGTGATAGACGCCACCGGAGACGGCGAGGCGGAGCGGATGCTGAGCGTCGCCTGCCGGGAGCGGCACGTTCCCTTCAACAGCGCCTGCCGGGGCGGAGACGGGACCGTCGTTTTTCCCGCGGTACGCCGGAAAGGGCGGACCATGCTGGCGGTCTCCACGCTGGGGGCCAGTCCGGCGGCCTGCGCGCTGCTCGGGGACCGGCTCGCCGCCTGCATTCCCGACGGGATCGATCCCATACTGGAGGAGATGGCGGCCCTGCGGCCCCTTTCCCGGGAGTGGTTCGGGGATCAGCCGACCAGAAAGCGCTTCCTGCACCGCTGCCTGGACGACATGATGGAAAAGGAAAGGCTCCTGGAGCCGGAGGAGATCGAACGGATCCGGCAGGAGATCACGGGTATGGAGAAAACGGAGGAAGAGGAAAAATGAAAAAGATTGCCGGCGCGCTGGCCGCGCTTCTGTGCATGCTGATGCTGGCGTCCTGCGGAGCCGCTCCCGCCGGACCGGCGGAAACGGATAAGAGCGACGAAACTGCCGCCCGGACGGAACCGGCCGCCGCCGAAGAGCCTGCCGCGGGCGAAGAACCCACCGGAACGGAAGAGACCGACGGAGAGGGGGAAAGCGCCGCGTGGACGGCGTTGACGGTGCGTGACGATCTGGACCGGGAGGTCACTCTGGAGACGCGGCCTCAGCGCGTGGCCGTACTCATGGGAAGCTTCGCCGAGACCTGGATGCTGGCCGGCGGAGAGCTGATCGCGGCGCCCAAGGACGCCTGGGAGGATTTTGACCTCGACCTGGATGAGAGCGTCACGGATCTGGGCAGCTATCAGAAGATCAGCGCCGAGGCCCTGTTCGGACTGGAAGCGGATCTGATCCTCGCCAGCGCCAACACCAAGGTGCAGGCGGAGATGAAGGATACGCTGGAAGGCGCCGGCCTGAACGTGCTGTACTTCAATGTGAACGGTTTTGAGGATTACCTGCGGATGCTGAAGGCGTGCACCGACATCACCGGACGGCCCGATCTGTATGAGGCCAACGGGCGGAAGGTGCAGGAGCAGGTGGAGCAGGCCAAGGCGGCGGCCTCCGCCGCGCTGGAGGAGCGGGAAGCCCCCCGCGTGCTGTTCGTGCGCACGTCGGCCTCGGGCATCCACGTCAAGGGCTCCGAAGGAACGGTCCTGGGGCTGATGCTGCGGGACCTGGGCTGCGTGAACATTGCCGACGGCAGCGATCTGCTGGAGAATCTGAGCATCGAAAAGATCATCGAGGAAGATCCCGACCGCATCTTCATCGTAATGCAGGGGAGCGACCCGGAAGGCGCGCAGAAGACGCTGGAGGAGACCCTGACGGGGAATCCCGCCTGGTCCGGCCTTACCGCCGTGAAGGAAGGGCGCGTCCACTACATGGACAAGGCGCTGTATCACCTCAAGCCCAACGACCGCTGGGGAACTGCCTATGCGGAACTCGAACAGCTCCTGTATGAAAAGTAAGAAGGGCTGGATCCTGGTCTGCGGCGCGGCGTTCGCCCTCGCCGCCGCGGTGCTGAGCGTGTGCCTCGGCGCCGTCTCCCTCACGCTGGCACAGCTGTGGAAGGCGCTGATCTCCGGGCCGGACAACACGGCCGCCGCCCGGATCCTCTGGTACGCCCGGCTGCCCCGAACGGCGGCCAGTCTGCTTGCCGGGGCAGGGCTGGCGGTATCCGGCACCGTGCTGCAGAAGGTGCTGGCCAACAATCTGGCTTCGCCCGGCATCATCGGCGTCAACGCCGGGGCGGGGCTGGCGGTGGCGGCCTGCTGCGCGTTCGGAACGTACGCAGCCTGGGCGGTGGCCGGGGCCGCCTTCGCCGGTGCCATGGCCGCCGCCTTCCTGGTGGTGATCGTGGCGAGAAAGAGCCGCGCCTCCCGTACTACCGTCGTGCTGGGGGGCGTAGCGGTCACGGCGTGCCTCAACGCCGTGACGGAGACGATCATAACCATCGTCCCGGACGCGGCGCTGGCAAACGTGGATTTCCGGGTCGGCGGCTTTTCCGCCGTCAACCAGACGCGCCTGCTGCCCGCCGCCATCCTGATCCTTGCGGGCATTGCGGTCGCATGCACGCTGACCAATGAGCTGGACGTGCTCTCTCTGGGGGACGACACCGCCCGGTCGCTCGGGCTGCGGGTATCGCGCATGCGAAACGGAATGCTGACCCTGGCGGCGCTGCTGGCGGGAGCCAGCGTCAGCTTCGCGGGGATCCTGGGCTTTGTCGGTCTCATCGTGCCCCACATGGCCCGGCGGATCGTCGGCAACGACAGCGGGCGGCTGATCCCCTTCTGCGCTCTGCTGGGCGCGGGATTCGTCACCGCGTGCGATCTGGCGTCCCGCCTGATCTTCGCGCCCTATGAGCTCCCCACCGGCATCCTGATGAGTTTTCTCGGAGGCCCGTTCTTCATCTGGCTTCTGCTCCGGAGAAAGGATAAACAGCCATGATCTCGATTTCCGAACTGCATGCATCCTATGAAGGCGCAGAGATCATCCACGGGATCAGCGCCGATTTTCCGGAGGGAAAGATCACCGTCCTGATGGGGCCGAACGGCTGCGGAAAGAGCACCACGCTGCGCTCGCTGCTGCGCATGGTGCCGGAGACCTCCGGATCGATGACGCTGAACGGGCAGGAGCTGGAAGCGCTGGCCCCGCAGGCGCTGGCCCGGCGGATCGCCTATCTGCCCCAGAGCCGCAACGTTCCCGATATCACGGTGGAGCGCCTGGTGATCCACGGGCGTTTTCCCTACCTCAGCTATCCGCGGCGTTACCGCAGGGAGGACTGGGAGAAGGTCACCCAGGCCCTGGAATGGGTCGGACTGACGGAGCTGAGAAAGCGTAAGATGGAGAACCTGTCCGGCGGACAGCGTCAGAAGGCGTATCTGGCCATGGCGCTGGCCCAGGATACGGAGGTGATCCTCATGGACGAGCCCACCACGTTCCTGGATATCCGGAATCAGTTTGAAATGCTGGACCGGTCCCGGGCGCTGGCCGACGGAGGAAAGACGGTCGTCATGATCCTGCATGATTTCGAGGCGATCCTCCGCTACGCCGACCACGTGATCCTGATGAAGGACGGGCAGATCCTGACCGCCGGCAGCGCCGAGCAGGTGCTGCGCTCCGAGGAGGTCAGACAGGCGTTTGGTGTAAAGCCATGCTTTTTTGAAAGCGAAGACGGCCTGCACTGCTACGTGCGGCCGGAACAGGCACCGTAACAAAACGGCCCGCAGCCATTCGGCTGCGGGCCGTTTTCTGCTGCCGCGCGGATGAAGGACCGGGGGCTGCCGCGCCGGTCCGGACCTCAGTGAGCGTACTTGGATTTTCCGTCGTAGCTCAGGGAATCCGTGGCCAGGGAGGCAAGGCCCAGCGGGCGTTCGTATTCCCAGGGCTGCTTTTCGGAATTGCGCTTCATCTCCTCGGGGACGTGGAGGATCACGCCCGTTTCCTCCAGATTCCGCTGCAGGGCCGCCACGTTCACCTCCTGCAGGGATACGCCGTCGCGGATGGCGAGAGCGGCGGCCGTGCCGGACACCTGACCCGTGAACACGCAGTTTGGGATGCAGCGCATGATCTCCCAGCCCTCGCCCCCGGCGGAGACCATGCGTCCCGCGGCGGCGACGTTTTCGATCCGGCGGTCGATCACGGCCTCATAGGGAAATTCGAAGACCGGCGCGGGATTGGCCAGCGAGGGGATCACGATGCCCACGGAATGCTCCTCCCGCCGGCCTTCGGCGACCTGCAGCTCGGCCAGGCCCTTCAGGCGGCGTGTCATGCGGAACTGGGGCAGGGTGGGCATGGTCAGAAAGGCGTAGCCCGGGCGGTCGTGCTCCTTGAGATACTTCAGCGCCAGCGAGCGGCTGAAGTGCACATAATCGTTCACTCCGTCGGCCGTGGTCCCGTAGAAGGTCGGAACGCCGCTTTCCGCGTTGTCCACATCCGGGCGGAGGCCGAACCACCGCATGCGGATGTTCGCCAGCACTTCGCTGGAGGAGGTCTCGTTTTTGATGCGGTCCACGTCCAGTTCATACGTCCAGGTGGAGACGATGCTTTTCTGCGTTTCGCACTCCGCTCCTGCCCGGAACAGCACGTCGGCGTCCCCGGAGGCGTCCACCACCATTTTCGCCAGATATGCGCTGCGTCCGGATTTGTTCTCGACGATCACGCCGCGGCAGCGGCTGCCCTCCATGATGGGCAGGCACACGCCGGTATCGAACATGACCCGGACGCCTTCCCTGTCCATGAACTCGTCCAGCGCCATGACGCAGGCGGGAATGTTGAAGGTGCACTGGTACCGACCGGTGGGCCGTTCCACCTGCCAGGGGCTGCCCTTCCAGCACTCCGGGATGTCGTTGTAGGAGTAGCGGCGGCATACCTGCATCAGCTCTTCCGCAAGGCCGCCGTAGACCCGGTGACCGAGTCCGTCGTCGATGGGAAGATACACGCATACGTGGCCAAGAGTGGCCAGCCCTCCCAGCGCGATGGTCTTTTCCAGCAGGGTGACCTGAACGCCGTTCCTGGCCGCCGCCGCTGCGGCCGCCACGCCGGCCAGTCCGCCGCCGACGACCAGCACGTCGGTCTCCCCGGCGACGGGGATCTCCCTGCGCTCTTCGATGATGGTCTTCACGCTTCTCCCTCCGTTTCGCGGCCGCTGAAACGGGAATCTCCGCCGCGGCTCACGTCCGCGCGGCGGAGGCCCGGCCGGCCTGTTTCGTCGGGATCATTATACTATGCCGCGCCCGCGAGTACAATCGGCCTCGTGCCTTACAAGGCGCCTTCCGCGGGCGGGGGACCGTTTTTTACGGAATGTGGGAAGCCTTTCGGACGGAAACCGTGACGGTGAGAGCACAGACCGATGCCCGTGGAGGAGGGTGGATGCTTTCGCCGCAGAGCGGCTTAGACTCCGCTTCGCTGCGACGAACCACCATTCCGCTTCGCGGAAGTGCTTTGAATCAGGCACCCATCCGGCAAAAAACCGGACGCCCAAACGGACATCCGGTTTTTTGTCTATGGGGTATGAAAAAGATGGATTGGCGTTTTGGTCAATGGATTCGAACCCTCGGAATCTTTTTTCTATTGAATTGCAGAAGTGAAGCAAAGAACGACATTTATGATGATCATGATGTGCAAGACAACGTGATAAAGATCGGGAACGAGTCTTGTTGTACTGGCAGGAATCAAGCGGACGGTGTTTTGAAAGCATTCGTTATAGCCCGTCAGTTTTTTCTCGCTGACACCGAAAATCGTATAGCGCCAATGACACATAAATTGAACGGCTGCCCATAGTACCAGTAGACCCAATAATATCCATTTACCCGCATGCAGAAAATAGAAGCATGCCAATGCCATTGAGTACAAGCACAGCATCACAAATTCTGCGCTTTTCATACCCATCCCCTCAACCAACAAAAACTTTTTGGTTTTGTATGTAATGGTGCATCCAAGAAACCATATCCATAGTGCCAGTTGTGAAACTGCTGTTATGATTCCCATACACTTATCCCTTTTGCGCGTCCTCTTTTGCTGTGTTGATAGAAGCGATCAAAATCCGTTTGATCTCCAGACAGTCGTTCAGCAGGGAGGCGGACATATCATCACCAGCAATATGATATCGAAAAATGTCCGATTTCGCAACTATTCTTCATTTTTCAGTCTTAAATTTTCAGTATTCATTTAGAAAATCCTGTCGTCTTTAATGAATAATGAATACTGAAAACTGAAGAATGAAGAATACAAAACAAAAATCCCGCCGACTGTCGTCGACAGGATTTTTGCTTTGGTGGAGGAGGGTGGATGCTCTCGCCGCAGAGCGGCTTAGACTCCGCTTCGCTGCGACGAACCACTATTCCGCTTCACGGAAGTGCTTTGAATCAGGCACCCATCCGGCAAAAAACCGGACGTCCAAACGGACGTCCGGTTTTTTGGTGGAGGAGGGTGGATTCGAACCACCGAAGTCACTGACAACAGATTTACAGTCTGCCCCCTTTGGCCACTCGGGAACTCCTCCATATTCACTTGAACGCCCACCGGATGCGCCGTGCCGGAAAGGGCTTGGAGCTGGTGGACGGACTCGAACCCCCGACCTGCTGATTACAAATCAGCTGCTCTACCAACTGAGCTACACCAGCGAGTTCTGTCTTCAGCCCGTTTAATATACCAAACCTTTATTTCAATGTCAACCATAAAAAACAGATTTTTCGCGTGTTTTTCAAAGGTTCTTTTTCGCTGCCTTCCTCCCCGGGACGGAAGGGGAGAAGCGTTCCGGCCGACGGGAACGGAACGCTTCGGAAACGGTCAGCGGCTGAGCCAGATCATCAGCACCGTCACGTCGGCCGGCGATACGCCGGAGATGCGGGAGGCCTGCCCCAGACTGGCCGGACGGATGAGGGACAGCTTCTCGCAGGCTTCGGTGCGGAGCCCGGGGACGGCGGCATAGTCCAGATCCTCCGGGAGCAGCCGGCTCTCCATGCGGTGGAATTCCTCCACCTGACGCAGCTGCTTTTCGATGTAGCCGGCGTATTTGACCTGGATCTCGACCTGCTCCCGAACGGCCTTGCTCAGCGGGGGACGGTCCGGATCGAAAGGCGCCAGGCTGTCGTAATCCAGCTGGGGGCGACGCAGAAGATCCGCCAGACTCACGCCGGAGCCGGGAAGGGTCGTGCCCCGGGATTCCATCAGTTCCCGAAGCTCCGGAGAGGGTCCCACGTGGGCGTGCTCCAGACGGCGGATCTCCGCTTCGACCGCGCGGTATTTTTCCTGTACGGCACGGTACCGCTCCTCAGAGACCAGACCGATACGAAGGCCGACCCCGGACAGCCGCCGGTCGGCGTTGTCCTGCCGGTGCAGCAGGCGGTATTCACTGCGGGAAGTCATCATGCGGTACGGCTCGTTGGTGCCCTTGGTCACCAGATCGTCGATCAGGGCGCCGATGTAGCCCATGTCGCGGGTGATGATCATGGGATCCCTGCCCTGCAGCTTCAGGGCGGCGTTCACGCCCGCTACAAAGCCCTGGACGGCTGCCTCCTCATATCCGGAACTGCCGTTGAACTGACCGGCGCCGTAAAGGCCGGAGATCTTCTTCGTTTCCAGCGTCGCGCGGAGCTCCAGCGGATCCACGCAGTCGTATTCGATGGCGTAGGCGCAGCGCATCATCTCCGCATGCTCCAGTCCGGGCAGGGTGTGCAGCATGGCCAGCTGAACGTCTTCGGGAAGCGAAGAGGAAAAGCCCTGGATGTACATCTCTTCGGTATCCAGGCCCATGGGCTCCACGAACAGCTGATGCCGTGGCTTGTCGGGGAAACGGTCCACCTTCGTCTCAATGGAAGGACAGTACCGGGGCCCGACGCCGTCGATCGTCCCGTCGAACAGAGGGGAGCGGTGCATGTTTTCCCGGATGATGCGGTGGGTCTCTTCGTTCGTATAGGTCAGCCAGCACACGGCGCGGTTTTCGACCGGGTGATCGGTGGAAAAGGAGAGGGGCAGGGGATCGGGGTCTCCCGGCTGGATCTGCATCTTCGAAAAGTCGATGCTGCGGGCGTTGACCCGCGGCGGCGTACCGGTTTTGAAGCGCCGCATGGACAGACCCAGTTCCTTCAGACAGGCGCCGAGAGAGGTCGCGGCGAACATGCCGTCCGGCCCGCCCTCACGCACGCAGCTGCCGACGATGGTGCGGCCGGTGAGATAGGTGCCGGTGCAGAGCACAGCGGCGCGGCACCGGTACACGGCGCCGTTGGCCGTCACGACGGAGCGCACCGCCCCGTCTTCGACGGTGATCTCCGTGATCTCCGCCTGCTTCAGGCTGAGGTTTTCCTGAAGCTCCAGCGTGTGCTTCATGATCTTCTGGTATTCGCGGCGGTCCGCCTGCGCGCGCAGGGAGTGGACCGCGGGGCCCTTGCCGCGGTTCAGCATGCGGTACTGGATGCAGGCCCGGTCGGCCGCCCGGGCCATCTCGCCGCCCAGCGCGTCCAGCTCCCGGACCAGGTGACCCTTGCCCGTGCCGCCGATGGCCGGGTTGCACGGCATGTTGCCGACCGCGTCCATGTTTATGGTAAAGCATACCGTGCGGCAGCCCAGACGGGCGGCCGCCAGCGCGGCCTCGATCCCGGCGTGGCCGGCGCCGATCACGGCTATGTCATATTCTCCTGCGTCAAATCGTACGATCGCCATGGCGTTTCGCTCCCGAACCTTCAGTATTCTGCCGCCATTGTAGCAAGGCGGCGAGCCAAAAGCAATTCCCACGCCCGAAAAACCGACGGGAACCGGGGAAAGGGAATTGCTTTTTCATGCCTCGTCTGCTAAACTATATTAGTTTTATGCTCGTGTGAAAACGGGAGGACTGTATGAAAAAAACGATCGATATCAACCGCTACGCCTGGGTGATCCTGGTGCTGCTCTGCATCGGAATCGCGCTTCCGGATTACGCCCAGTATCAGGTGCCGGCTTTCGGCCCCGTGATACAGGAGTCGATGAAGCTGCTGCCCACCCAGTTTTCCACCATCGCCACGGCGCCGCTGCTGCCCGGCATTTTCCTGAGCCTGATCGCGG
The DNA here is from genome assembly GCA_017519975.1 of Oscillospiraceae bacterium. GTDB lineage: Bacteria > Bacillota > Clostridia > Oscillospirales > Oscillospiraceae > Alloscillospira. Next base: position 75,253 of record JAFWRM010000050.1, read on the forward strand.
GCCTGCTGGTGGACCGGTTCGGCGTCCGCAGGATCCTGGTCGGCACCATGGTGATCACCGTCGCCGGCGTGATCCTGAGAGTTTTTGCCAGCGGCTTCTGGACCATGTACGTTACCATGATCTGCATGGGAGTGGCGGCCACGTTCCTGAATTCCAACGTCGGGAAGATCCTGGGGCAGTGGTTTTCCCCAGGCCGGATGGCGCTGTGCATGGGAATATTCCTGGCTTCCGCCAACGCGGCCATGAGTCTTGGCACCGGCACGGCGGGGCTTTTCCCGAGCATGCGCGCGGCCTTCATCGGATCTGCCGTCCTCGCGGTGATCGTTCTCATCCTCTGGTTCCTGCTGATGCGGGATAAGCCCGAGGAGCGGGCGGCACAGGAGGGCGAAGCCACCGAAAAGGTGAGCGTCCTGCAGGGGCTGAAGATCTGCGCCGGGAACCGCACCGTATGGATGTGCGCCATCTGCCTGTTCCTGAGCGTGGGCGGGATCACCAGCGTTGCCAACTTCATGCCCTCCGCCCTCAATGAGAGGGGCTTTTCCGAATCCGCCTGCAACATCGTGAGCATGGCGGTCACGCTGGGAGGACTGGCCGGCTGCCTGCTGGCGCCCCTTACCGCCCGGTTTTTCCCGACGAAACGAGTGTTTTTCATCACGAACGGCGTGCTGGCCGGCCTCGGCGTGCTGTTCGCCTGGCGGCTTTCCGCCAGCCCGGCCGTCACGTTCGTACTGCTGTTCCTCAGCGGGTATTTTGCCACCGGATCCTCCCCGCTGATGATGAGCATGCCCGTTCAGGATCCGAAGATCGGCACCCGCTACGGAGGGACCGCCGGCGGCTTTGTAGCGACGATCCAGCTGGGCGGCAGCGTCGTCATTCCATCCTATATCCTGGCGCCCATCGCCACCCGGGCGGACGGCTCCTGCAACTACGCGCTGTATTTCGGACTGATCGCGCTGATGCTGGCGGTGTTCGTAGTGCTCTGCAATCTGGTGCCGGGCGTGAGAGAAAAGGCGGAGGGATGACATGAGAGTTTGCGTTTACGGGGCCAGCTCCACAAAGATCGACCCCGTTTACATCGAAGAAGGCGAAAAGCTGGGCATGGGTATCGCGGCCCGGGGCTGGGGCCTTGTGTTCGGCGCGGGCGCCAACGGCCTGATGGGAGCCGCGGCCCGCGGCGCGACCCGCGGCGGCGGAAATATCATCGGGGTCGTTCCCACGTTTTTCCAGAACGTGGACGGAGAGCTGTACGATAAATGCACGGATCTTGTGTACACGGAGACCATGCGCCGCCGGAAGATGACCATGGAGGAACTTGCCGACGCCTTCGTCATCGCTCCCGGAGGAGTGGGAACGATGGACGAATTCTTCGAGATCTTCACTCTGCGGCACCTGAAGCAGCATGAAAAACCCATCGGCATCCTGAACACCGAGGGCTTCTACGACGATCTGCTCGCGCTGCTGAGAGAGATGGTGGAGACGAAATTCCTCGTCGGCTCCACGCTGGACTGCCTGCTGGTGAGCTCCGATCCCGACCAGCTGCTGGACATGATCCAGCGGGAGGTCGAAGAAAAGCAGAAAGAGGACACCGACGGCGAAAGCCGCGAATAAGCGATGCGAACGCCTCCCGCCCATCGGCGGGAGGCGTTTTCTGCTGCCCGCGGGAACGGCCCGCGGCGTCACGCGGTACGGGACGCCGGCGCGGGAGTAAACTCGCGGAGCTTCGCTTCGATCTCGGCGATGCTTTTCGAACCGAGGTTCCGGATGCCGGTGAGCGTGCCCCGTGCCCGGACCGCCTCGACGGTATCCAGCCCTGCCCGCTTCAGGCATAGGTAGCTGCGGGTGCTGAGATCGAGCCGCTCAATGGGGATGGAGGCGGCGGGCGAAGCCCCGTCGAAGAGAGCCGCCGGTGCAAGCGCGTCGGGCAATGGATCCGCGAACGGATCTTCCGCGGCTTCCATGAAAACAGGAGCCGACGCTTCCAGCGCGCGGTCCAGACGCTCCAGGATCTCCCGGGGAGTCAGCGCCCGCAGATCGCGGTAGGGTTCCACCAGCGCGCGGACGCTTTCCGCCTCGATCCTGGCCGCGACGGCCGCGCCGTCCTTCCGCGGCGCCGGCCGCCGGACGGAAAGGGTGAAGGGAGGCGTCAGAATGCCTCCGGTGCTCAGCGTAGTGACCGCACGGAAGGAGGGAAGCCGGGGAAGGATCGCCTGCAGAGCCGGATCATCCAGACGGAGGGCGGCGGCAGCCGCGTCACGGGGAGAGGTGCGGAACGCGCTGAAGCTGGCGGAATTGGCCTCCAGCGCCTCCCTCACGGCGGAAGACAGCTGCCCCATGTGCTGGTGGCAGAGAACGAGGGACAGCCCGAACTTGCGGGATTCGGCCAGCATCCGCGGCAGCGGCTCCGTCTGGAACAGGGAGGCCTCGTCTATGACGACAAGGTGGGGGCGTTCCCGCTGCTTGCGGCGCTGGGCCGCGCTCCAGAGCTTCATCAGCAGAACGGTCCCGACGATCCGCGCCGCCTGTGTGCCGATGACGGGGACGGACAGATCGATCAGCGTGACCGTGTCCGTGTCGATGGTACGGTCGGGATCCAGCGCGTTGGTCCCGGCTCCGAGGGTGGCGCGAAGCTGCTCCACGGAGGTCAGACGCTGAAACTTGCACAGATACCAGCTGAGGGTGGCGTGAAAGTCGCTGCTGTGGTCCCGTACGTACTCCTGACGGATGGTCTCCGCCAGATCCGGAAAGCGCGCGTCGACGGCGTCTGCCAGACGGTTCATCGTATCCCGGCTCCGGGAGAGAACGGCGATGCTCTCGAGAGAGGCCCGGCGGCCGAGCAGGGCGATGGACGCCCGGGCAAAGGTGCCCAGCCACCGTTCATAGCGGGGGCCGGTGAAGCATTCCCCCGGGGGATCGAAAATGCTGCCGAACAGCTGGCAAAGGTCGCTGATGGTGCGCTCCTCCTTCTCCGGGTCGTCGCTGTCCCAAAGGCTCAGCGGGACCGGGGCGCTGCTGTCGCCTATGCGCACCACGCGGATCCTGTGGGCGTACTTTTCGGGGACGGAGCGCAGAATCGCGTCGATGGTGCTGCCGTGCGGATCGAAGAAAGTCAGGCCGCATCCCCGGGAAACGGCGCTGAGGATAAGCCCCGTGAGAAGCGTGGATTTTCCCGTGCCCGTCTGACCGACGATCTGATAGTGACGGCACAGGTCGGCGTCGCCGAGCGTTACCCGGCGGCGGGAGCCGGACTCGTCCGTCGCCGTACCGACACGGACGCCCTTTCCTCCCGCACGCCCGGAAACCGTCAGAGGATACACCGGCGGTTCCGGTATCCGGCAGGGCAGACCGGCCACGGGGGCCGAAAGGGAGGGCTCCAGGATCATGAGACGGGCGGCGACCTCCGGAAGAACGCGGGCGCCGTCCAAGGGATCCTTCCAGATGCCGTCCGCGCCATCGGCGCAGCGGCCGAGATATCGGAGATCCGTTCCGCGGACCAGGGTGCCCAGGCACGCGCGCAGGCGGAGGGACGGAGCGCAGGGGAGACGAAGCAGGACCCGTACGGATGTAGGGGTCCCCACGTATTCGGACAGATCCGCGCTGCCGCCGGGGAAGGTCCTGGCGGCGAGCCTGCGGCATTCCTCCGCCTTTCCGGCGTCCGCCGGCCCGACGGTCACCCGAAGGGTACCGCCGGACGCGCTCAGCGCCTCGGGGAGTTCCGACCATCCGGCGGACCCGCCCAGCGGCCAGCGGGCATGACCGCCGACGGAGATGGGCGCGGGCTCCTGCGCAAATCCCCGGACGCAGGCATGGGCGGCCGGCTCGGCGGCAGGAAGATACAGTTCATACAGTTCGTCCCCCTCCTCAAAGGCCGGGGGCGTACTTTTCCCGGCCCCGGATTCCGCGGCCTGCCCCGTTCTTTCCGCGATCCATTCCAGATCCGCGCGGGTCACTCCCGCGGACCCGAATAAGGAAACGTCGGTCCGGCGTCCCGGACGGACGGTCATCTGCCAGCCGATGAATCCGCCGGACGGCAGGACGGCGGCGCATCTTGTGACGCGGGAGGACAGACCGTCCGGAGGGAGCGGGCGGCCGTCCGTCTGACTGAGGCTGCCGATGTGAAGGACCGGAACGGTGCCGGCCGGATAATAAGAGTTCATAACGTACCTCCTTATGTTCTGATGCGGCCTGCCGGTTCCGGCAGGCCTTTGGTCACGATCCGAGCCGTCGGGTCTCCCAGGCACGCTCGCCGCTCTGCGCGGGTCGTGGCGCTGCTTCCCCGGAGACCGTCCGGCGCGTTCGAGGATGAAACTGACAAGGTTCCGACGTCCCGCAGGCGCGGAAAAAGCCGGCGCTCTGACAAGAACTGAATGGGCGCACTTCCCCCACGGGAAGTGATTCAGTCTTTGCCAGAGCGTCGGCTCGGTACGTTTATTCGATTGACGGCGCTAACTGTAGCACACGGCGGAAACTATGTCAAGAGGGATCTACGCCTGGCTCCCGCGGAGGGAAGCGTGCAGCATGTCGATCACCTCGGCCGCGTCCGTGTCGTATACGGAGATCCGGCCCTCCAGATCCCGCGGGTACTCGATGTGGCCCCGGTCGTATCCCGGCTCCCGATAGCCGGCATTGACACGGACGAGATAGGCGTCGGGAAACGCGCGGGTGATGCGCTCAAAGGGCCAGCGGATCACGCCCGGCGTGTTGAAGCCTACGCCCAGTTCGATCAGGAGAAGGCGCGAGTCGCGGCAGTTTTCCACAAAAGCGACGTAGCGGTCCAGGTGGGTCCGGTAATCGGAGCCACGGAAGCAGATCTCCGCGGGCGCGCCGCAGCGGGGGCAGCGCGGAATGTATTCCGCGGGCACTTCGAAGGTTTCGTGATCGATGTGCGTACGCGCGATCTCAAGATCCTCCAGGCCGATCCAGGTCTCCGGACAGCCGGCGGAGCAGCCCATGTTGTCGTAGTGGCCCTGAAATTCGAACAGCCGCTGTTCGGGGAAGCCCGCGCGCATGAACTGACGGTCGGCGTTGGACGTGACTACGAAATAATCCGTGCCGGAAAGAACTTCCAGCAGACGGGTGTACAGCGGCGCCTGAGGAAAGACCGACCGGACGTAATGGATGTGCGTGGACCAGTAGGCCCATTTGCGGCCCGGAGACCAGTCATCGTCGCTCATCCCCACCAGTTCATACTGAAAATGATACCCGCGGGCGGCCATTTCGGGGAAATAGGTCCGGAAAACGTCGTGGTCGAAGTAACTCAGCCCGGCAGCGGCGGACAGGCCCGCGCCGGCGCCGACCAGGATCTTATCGGCGGACGCCATGCGGGAACGAAGTTCCTCTGCGGCAGCTCCGGGGGACGTGACATCGTGTTCGTAAGCGTGTTTCATGAAAACGCTCCTTTCATGCGCGTACAGTATACCACGGGCTCCCAGGTTTCGCAAATGAGGGAGATTTGACCGAAGTGGGGAATGCGTGATATAATATCGGCAGAATCACCGCGTAAAGTGGGATCATCATGGAGGAATTCATGAAGAAGTGGAAACTGGCAGCCGTCTGGCTGCTGATCCTGTGTCTGCTGGCCGGGTGCAGCGGAGCTGCTGCCGGCGTTCCCGATGGGACCCCGATAGGAACGGGGCCTCTGGCAGAACTGCGGAACGCGCCGCTGCTGGACGAGAAAAGCCGGAAAACGGCGCCGCCCTCTCAGCCGACCGAAGACGGGGAGAACTGTCTGATCGTCCGCACGGAGAACGATCCCGGGGATTTCGACCCGTTCTCCCCCTCCGGTCCGACCGGATCGGCGCTCTCCGCCCTGACCGGCGTCACGCTGCTCGGAAATGCCCGGGGCGGGGAGACCGTGACGATGGGGAAGAGCGGGCAGTCCGTGGCATACGGGGACCGGGAGTACCGTTACATGGGCATCGCGGACCTGCGGAGAAGCGGAAAGACATTTACCATCACTCTGAACGAAGACGTCTATTTCAGCGACGGCGTGAATCTGACGGCGGACGACGTGATCTTCAGCATGTACGTGCTGGCGGATCCGGCCTATCGGGGGACCTGTGAGTTCGCCGGACTCCCCATCCGGGGGCTGAAGGAATACCGTGCGGATCTGCAGCCCAAATGGCAGCGCATCCTTGGCGCGATGGCGGCCGGGAAGGATCCCGCGGCCGAGGGCTGCGGGATAACGGCGGCGGAGGCTGAGAGCTTCCGGGAGGCGTTCCGATCCGCCGGTCAGGACTTCGTGCGGCCGATCATAAGCAGCTGCACGGAAAATTTCGGTGAACAGTACAGCGAGTACGTACTGGGGGTATCTCCGGAGGAACTGAAAAGCGATCCCGGGCTGCAGGTAGCCTTCGCCGAATACTTCTGGGGCTACGCCTCCGGACGGAACGACGGGGGCCTGTGGGAAGAGAGCGGGGGAAGTCTCTATGACCTGACCGAGGAATATCCCACCGAGGAGGGATTCTGGGATCTGATCGTCCGCAGGCACGGTTACGACGTGAGCGACAGCGGCATCAACTATGAAAAAATGGGCGACGAGGATTTCTATGACCTTCTGCAGCGCCGGATGGAGGAATCCTGTCCGTCTCTGTTTGAGGCGACCGGAAGAAAGACGGGATCCCGCTCCATTTCCGGCATCCGGAAGACCGGGCTGTACAGCCTTCAGATCACCATGACGCAGGACGTTGGCGCCGACATCGCGAAGCTGAACATCCCCGTATGCCCGCTGCACTGGTACGGCGACGCTTCGGCTTACGATTACCGCGCGGACAGCTTCGGGTTTCCCAAGGGAGACCTGAGCGGGGTGCGGCGCGGAGGCAGGGGCCTTCTCGGGGCCGGCCCATACCAGATGCTGAAGGAAGGAGAAGGGACGGTCCTGCTCGGCGCGAACAGCCTGTATGTCGGGGGACCGGCCGCGACGGCCAATCTTCTGCTGTCCGACCACGCGACGGCGTGGGATCTCCGGCTGACGGAAAAAGCGGAAGAAGCCAAAAGCAGTCTCCCGATCGAGACCGACCGGTACACGGGCCTTGCCTTCCACACGGATCGGGTCAAGATCGGGAACGACAGTCTGTCGGACGCTTCCTGCGCCTTTCGCCGCGCCATAGCGGACGCGGCGGCGGCATTCATGGCGGATGAAACGGACGGCCTGTGGGCACGGATCGTACCGCCGCTGGCGGAGGCGGGATTCACCGTGGACGGTTCCGGGGTGACGGCGTATCCGGACGGAGCGCCGGAGGAACTGACGATCCGCGTGCACGGCGAGGGAGAGCCGGAAGAAGCTCTGCGGAAGGCGGCCGCCTGGCTGAAGGAACGGGGCCTTCCCATCACCGTGGAGGAGATGAGCAGCGCGGCCTTCGTCAGGAACTACGCGCTGGAGGGCAGCAGCGACATGTGGATCATGCAGGCGGACGATCCGTGGAGGAGCGGGGCGGCGGACCTCTTCACATCCCAGGGGCCCGGCAACGTATTCCGCCTGGCTTCGGAGAAGCTGGACGGACTGCTGGCGGAAGCGGCCTCGGAAGCTGAGCCTGAGGAGGGATACCGCAGGTACGAAGACGCAGAGGAAGAACTGCGGCGTCTGTGCGTGTTCATCCCGCTGCGCCGCGAGTCCTGGAGCCTGGGCGTGTCCGATCGGGTGGATACGGCGTCCCTCCCCGCGGACATGACGGAGCACTACGGCTGGTTCAGCCAGGCACATCTGCTGAGGATGAAATGAAAGCGGCGCATGGCGCGCCGACAGGAGCGGAGGGGAGGACAACATGCACGTACCGATGGGAGAGACCACGTCTCAGGAGATCGTTCCGTTCCGGCAGGCGCTGGAACAGCACGATCCGGACCGACCGTACGACAGGAGCCGCTGGCTGTATGTGCCGGACCATTATTCGGAATACCGTTACCTGCTGGGAACGGTGGGGGACCGGCCGCTGATCGCGGCGGGGATCAATCCGTCGACAGCGGCTCCGGACGACCTGGACAATACGCTCAAAAGCGTGGAGCGGATCGCCCTTGCCAACGGGTACGATTCGTTTCTGATGTTCAACGTATACGCCCAGCGCGCCACGAAACCGGACGACATGGACCGCCGATTCAATGAGGACCTGCACAGGGAAAACATGGAGGCTTTCCGCTACTGCCTTTCTCTGGCGGGTGAGGAACCCGCCGTATGGGCCGCCTGGGGAGCCATCATCGAAAAGCGGGGATACCTGATGGACTGCGTGCGCGACATGGCGGAGATCGCCCGCCGGGCCGGCGCCGTGTGGCTGAAGGCGGGGCCGCTGTCCCGCAAGGGGCATCCGCACCACCCGCTTTATCTGAAAAAGGACTGCCCGCTGGAGCCCTTTTCCATGGAGGATTATCTGGAAGCACAAAAGTGAAAACAACCCCGGAACAGACCGAAATATTGGACAGCACGGCCTTTAGGATACAGACAGGATCAAAAAAGGGAGGATGCTGTTATGTTCCGTAAAAGACGAGTGCAGGATATCCTGTTCTGGGGCGTGCTTTTCGGCGCCGCCCTGGCGGAGGGCCTGGTGGCCAGAGTGATCGTATGAGTGAAAATGGAAAAGGGCATCCCGCGTCGGCCGACGCGGGATGCCCTTTTTCGCGGTGAAGACATGAAGGACGGCATGGCCGGAGCCATGCCGTCTTTGCTTCATATGGGGTGCCTGGAATTACAGCAGGGGCTCCATCTCCAGCACGGGATGGCCCACGCTGGTGAGGAACTCGAGCAGCTGCTCGGGATCCTCGGTGATGGTCTCATCGGCGATCATGTCGGTGAAGTTGTCGATGCCGTACAGATCCTTCGCCGTGGCGTCGAGCCTCGTGCGAAGCTGCTCCTTCAGAGCCTTCGGGAGCCACACGACGCGGCCCATGCCGCCTTCGGCCTTCAGGAACTTCTTGGAAGCGATGAAGTGCTTGCCGTGGCCCATGTAGCCGGGCGTCTGAACGCCGCCGCCGGTCATGGAGGCCATCTCGGAGAAGGTCATGCCCAGAGGCGTCATGCCGACGTGCTCACGGTTCACGATGACGAAGCCGTTGGAGAAGGGCTCGATGCCGCAGATGCACTCGAAGCAGCCGCAGCTGGTCATGGGATCTTCCAGAATGGGGTACAGCGTGACCTGCTCCAGCGCGCCGTGAGAGTACTGCTGCACGGCTTCGTTTACGTCCTCGTAACGACCCACGCGCTCGTCGATCAGGCGCTCCTTGGTGACGATCTGGCAGGGGCCGGTAGGATCCAGCTCATTGGTGGCCTTGGCGTCCAGCCAGGAAACGGCGCCGCACAGACCCAGACGCTCGGGAGTGACGATGCAGACGTGAGAGGGGGAGAAGGCCTGGCACAGGATGCAGGTGTAGAACACGTCGACGCTCTCGTCGGTAAGGGTGGCCAGACGGGCGTCACGCTTGTCAAACACGGTGTTGGCAAAAACGCGCTCTTCCTTGCACTTCTCGGGATCGGTGAAGATGCGGACCTGGCACTTGTCGACCACGGAACCGTACTCGCTCTTGACCTTGGCGTACAGGATCTCGCCGATGTGGCGGGCGCGGAAGCCGGCGGCGAAAGCGGCGTTGCTGACGCGGATGCGGATCATGTCGCGCTGACCGGTGTGCATGATGCCCTCGGCGCAGTTGATGAAGTTGTGGAACTTACGCTCGAACACGGGCTCGAAGTCGGTCTGGATGTTCTTGCCGGCAACTTCCACGATGACAGCCAGATTCATCTTGCTGCCCGGCTCGAACTCGTCGATGTCGGGGCCTTCCAGAATGATGCTGTGATCCTCGACCTCGGTGAGCTCCTTCGTCTGTACGAGCTCGAAGCAGTCCAGGCGGGAACCGTCGATGTCCACATGGGTATCCTTCTTGCGGATGATCTCGCCCTCGAAGGCGGAGGAGTAGGCCACGGGAATATCGATGTTGGTGATCTTCAGCTTGATGTCGCGGGCTTCCAGAGAGGTCTCAATGAAGTCCTGCGTGTTGGGCTGGATCAGCAGGGATTTCGGCACCCTCCACATATGGCTGTCTTCGCTCTCGTCATTGGTGATGACGGGGAAGCCCAGCGCGATGGCACCGGCGCCGCAGGCTACGGTGATGTCCTTCAGCGGAGCAAACGCGTTGACGAAAGCGCGGATGCGGTTGAAGGTGTAATCCATGTAACCGTCCCAGTCGCCGGGCTGCACGGCGCCGAAGATCATGGCCGCGCGGACGACGAGGGAGATGATGTGACCGACAGACCAGATGTCCTCACCGGTGGCGACGACACGGACCTTGAAGTCGTCCAGACCTCGGTGAACTGGAAGCCGGAACGGACGGCCTGCTCGATGATGCCGCCGATCAGGAACACGAAGATACCTCTGGACTGATAACCCTTGATCAGCTGCATGGCCTCTTCGTCGGAGGGAGCCTCGTCGATGATGACGACGAAACCGGGAATGTCGCCGGTGACCAGGGGAACGCCCAGTTCACGCACTTCGGCGTCGGTGAAGTGGCCGTGATACACGGTGCCTTCGTAGGGGGTGGGGGTCTCCACGTACTTGCAGGCCTCGATGACCTCGGCGGCCATGGCGGTGGCGACGCCGGTACGGAAGATGTTGGTCGTATTGTATTCCTTGCCCATCATGCCCTTGATGATGTCCAGGGCTTCTCTCAGTTCTCTGAGGTTGGTGATCTTCTTGCCGGCGTAAGCCAGGCTGCAGGCCATGTTGTACGCGGTCTCAGGCAGGACCATCGGCGCGTCTTCACCGCACTCGGCAATGATCGCGCTCAGCGATTCCTCCGCCTTGGCCAGCATCTCGTCGGAGCCGGAGAATACTCTGTCAAATAATCTCATGCGTTATTTCCATTCCTTTCCAGAAATTATCTCGATTCTTCCATTCTGTTTTTGATTTCCCGGATCTCTTCCACCGCTTTGGGGCTGACGTCGTAGGGCGACAGGCCGTTGCGGTCCGCGTCGATCACCTCTGCGTTGTAGCTGATGAACCCCAGAATGTCTTCCGCCGGGATCCGGCTTTCTATGAACTGCCGGTCGGCTTCGCCGCGGACCTTGTTGCCCACGACACGCACCCGGTGGACGCCGATGTCGGCGGCCAGCTGCTTGACCTTCTGATAGGTCTGAATGCTGCGCGCACCCGGCTCGACCACCACGATGAACTGATCCATCACGCTGGCGGTCCCCCGCCCGAGATGTTCCAGTCCGGCCTCCATGTCCATGATCACGACGTCGTCCTTCCGGAAGGAGAGGGAGGAGAGGATGGCTTTCAGCATCACGTGCTCGGGGCATACGCACCCGCTGCCGCCCGTTTCCACCGTCCCCATGACCAGAAGCTTCACGCCGTTGACTTCCTTGGCGTAGGCGTCGGGAATGTCGGAGACCTGGGGGTTCAGTTTATAAAAGAGATTGTCCTTCGTGGCGCCCGTACGCTCTTCGATCAGTGAACGCATCTTTGAAATGGGAACGATGGCGTTTACTTCCTCTTCCGTAAGGCCGAGCGCCAGCCCGAGGTTGGCGTCGGGATCGACGTCGGCGCACAGGACGGTGCGCCCTTCCGCGGCGTACAGGCGGGCAAGCGTGGCGGACAGCGTGGTTTTTCCAACGCCGCCCTTACCGGTGATCGCTACTTTCATGATTCGCTCCGGGAAGGCTCGTCAGATGCCGAGGGCGGTGCGCTTCTTCTCAATGCACTCGATCATCCTGTCGCCCATGCTGTCGATGTCCAGATCGACGACGAACTTGGCCTCGACCCAATCCTCGATGCTGCCCTGCAGCAGACCTTCGACTTCGGAGGAACCCTTGGTGTAGGGGTTGACGCCGAGGAAGGTCTCGATGCCGGTGGCGACGACGTAGTTGCCGATGGAAACGGCCTTCTCACTCATCCACTCGGGAGCGCAGCCGACCAGCGGGATCTGGGAAATGTTGATGCCCCAGTCCTTGGCGATGTCGGAGGCGAGGATCATCATGCGGGAAATGTCCACGCAGGAGCCCATGTGCAGCACGGGCGGGATGTCCACCAGCGTGCAGACGCGCTTCAGGCCTTCGCCGCAGTACTTCCTGGCTTCCTTGTCCATCAGACCGGCCTTGGCGGCAGCCTGAGCGGCGCAGCCGGAGACCACGAGGATGATGTCGTGCTCCAGCATCTTCTTCATCAGTTCGATGTGGGCGGTGTCCGGACGGATCTTCGGGTTGTTGCAGCCGACGAAAGCGACCGCGCCGCGGAGAACGCCGGACTTGACGCACTCGATCAGCGGCTTCATGGTGTTCAGATCGTCGATGTGGCTGTTGGTCACGCCGTCCAGGCACTTTTTGATGGCCTCGACGGAGTAGCCGACGGTGGCCTTTTTCTTCATGCTCGGGATGTTGACCAGTTCCTGTCTGCGGTTGGGGAAGTTCTCGATGGCCGTCTTCACGATGTTGTAGGCGTTCTCGCCGGCGTTGGCGGGCTCAAACTCGATGAAGTCGGAATCGGGCATCCGGCAGATGGGGGAGGTGGTGATGAACTTGGTGTGGAAGCACTTGGACAGAGGACCAAGAGCGGGGAAGATGCACTGCACGTCGACTACGACGGCTTCGCAGGCACCGGTGAGGACCACGTTCTCCTGCTGCAGGAAGTTGCCGGCCATCGGAATGCCGTGACGCATGGCGACTTCGTTGGAGGTGCAGCACACGCCGGCTACGTTGATGCCCTTGGCGCCGAAGGTCTTGGCGTAGGCGATCAGCTCGGGGTCGTTGGCGTAGTAAACGATCATCTCAGACAGGGAGGGATCGTGGCCGTGGACGATGATGTTGACCATGTCCTTCTCCATGACGCCCAGGTTGGCTTCGGTATCCACCGGCTTGGGAGTGCCGAACATTACGTCGGAGAACTCCGTGCCCATCATGGAACCGCCCCAGCCGTCGGACAGACCCGCGCGCAGAGACTGGCGGACCAGCGCCTCAGGCAGAGAGGAGTTGCCCATGTGGGACATGTGCATGGACTGGGATACTTCCTTATCGATGGCACGGGGCTCGATGCCGGCCTTGTGCCACAGCTCCTGGGTGTGTTCGGGGGCGCGCTTCAGGAAACGCTGCACGCCGAAGGGCTTGCCGTACTCCTGCAGGCCGGTCAGGGCCACCTCATGGGCAACGTCGTAAATGTCGCGGCCCTCGGTGGGGATATCCCATTCAGCGGCGATGCGCAGGAGCTTTTCAGGATCTTTGACCTTGTAGTTTCCGTCCTCCGCGGACAGGTACAGAGTTTCTGCGATGCTGCGGCCGTGATCGGAGTGGGTGGCGGCGCCGCCGGCGGTGAAACGCAGATAGTTGCGGCCTACGATGCCGTGGGCGTCACATCCGCAGATGCCCCGGGGGGCTTTGGGGGTGATACGGCAGGGACCCATGGAGCAAATGCGGCAGCAGGTGCCGGATTCGCCGAAGGCACAGTGAGGAGTCTGGTTCTTGACCCTCTGCTGCCAGGAATCAGCGCCTACCTTTTTGCCGGTCTCCAGCAATTGCGCGGTGGCGGATTCCATCTCTTCTACTGTTGTTAACGTTTCCCAATTCAAGTGGTTGTTCCCCTTTCGTGAGTATTACCGCCCGGGGGCGGACGATCCTTTATTTTCAGCGCCTGAGCGCCAGAAATACAGAAAAAGGCGTGCCGTGCCGCCGGGCTGTTTTCCCGTGCCCGCGGCAGGCCGCCGTAAAGATTACCATATCATTTCATTCTTGGCAACGGTTCCGCCTGCATTTTTGGAAGATTCAACCAAATAATAAGGGAATAATCACAAAACCCCCGTGGGGGGATGCGCGGCGGAGCGTGGGACGCCCCGGCCTTTACTTGAAATACCGTTCCACGGCCTTGTTCAGATCGGCCACGGCCTGCATGTCCCCGTTCTTCACGGCGTCGATGATGCAGTGGTTCATATGGCTCTTCAGGATGGCCAGACCGGCGCTGTTCAGCGCGGAACGCACGGCGGACAGCTGGATCAGAACGTCGGAGCAGTCGTATCCGTCGGCCACCATCTGCCGCACCCGTTCCAGGTGCCCGATGGAACGGGACAGCCGGTTGACGATGGCGTGGGTCTCCTCCTCCGGGTGCGTGTGAGTATGGGGGCCGTGAACGTGCCCGTGCCCTCCGTCGTGGGCGTGCTCGTGATCGTGGGAAGGATCCGCCCCGGCGGGGAGAAAGTCTTTATCTCTGAATTCCATGGTGGAGGACCTCCTGGTGCTGGCAGGGCGCAGAAAGTCGGCGCCCCATATTGATTCCTATCGTGTTTTATGATAACATATCATAGATTCTTTGTGAAGAGGGATCACGGATGCTTCGCGTGATCGGACGAACGGACGGGAAAGGGGATGCGGACCATGCACGACGGGCATGAACACACACACCACGGGGACGATCTCGGTTTTGAGACGGTCGGGCAGGCCGTCGCGCTGATGACCTACATGCTGGAGCATAACCGCCATCACGCCGAAGAGCTGCACGATCTGTGCCATAAGCTGGAAGCCATGGGCCGCGGGGAAGCGGCCAATCTGCTGGACGCCAGCGTGGATGATTTCCGCGCGGGAAACGCCATGCTGGAATCCGCGCTGGACATTCTGAAAGGGGAGGGATGACGGATGTGTCTGTCTACCGTATATGAAGAGATCAACGGAGAGCGCAGCAAGGTCTGCGAATACGTCAGCAGCGTGAAGACCGGAGAGAACGGCATCGTGCTGACGGACATCATGGGCCGTGAGATCACCGTGCACGGCACGCTGAAGAGCATGGATTTCATCAAGAACGAGATCATCGTTGAGGGCGCGTGATGCGGGAATACGAGATGATCCGGGAGATCTTCAACCAGTGCAGCGGCAACCAGATGCGGGACGTGTTCTTCTCGGAGATCGAGACGGACGACCCGGAGGCGGTGGCCCGCAGTTATTGTGAAGGCAAGGAAACGGAGTTTACAAGAACGGACCGTCCCGACGGCAGCGTAGTGTTCGATTTCGTCACGGACGGACTTCGGCAGCGCATCACTTTCAGCTGACGGAGCGGGGCGACTTGTAAAATAATCCGGTTTTTTAGTAATTATCCTTTAATCGGCGATTATTACATAGCAAACGGGGGACAGGAGTGATAAAATACCCCGGGTTTTGATGTGAGGCCGGAGAGCCTCTGAAAGGAAGGCTGACAGAAATGTCTTGTACAATAGCGGTAGCTGGCAAGGGCGGCACCGGAAAGACAACCCTGTGCGGGCTGCTGATCGACTGGCTGTGCACCCACGGAAGGACGCCGGTGCTGGCCGTAGACGCCGACGCCAATTCGAACCTCAACGAGGTGCTGGGCGTCAAGGTGGAGACCACTCTGGGAGATATCCGCGAGATGGTAGCTTCCGCCGACATCGTGGAGGACAGCCCCATCCCCGCGGGGATGAGCAAGCAGGACTTCATGGACATCAAGTTCAACAACGCCCTGATCGAGGAAGACGATTACGACATGCTGGTCATGGGACGGACCCAGGGCAAGGGGTGCTACTGCTTCGTCAACGGGCTTCTGCAGACGGAACTGCGGCGCCTGTCTGGCGCTTACCGCTACATCGTGGTGGACAACGAGGCCGGAATGGAGCACATCAGCCGGGGGATCCTGCCGGACGTGGACGTGATCCTGCTCGTTTCGGACTGCTCCCGCAGGGGCATCCAGGCCGTCGGGCGCATCGCGGAGCTTGTGCGCGAGATGGACATGAAGCCGAAGGCGGTAAAGCTCATCGTGAACCGGGCCCCTTCCGCGGACCTGGCCCCGGGCATCCTGGAGGAGATCGAAAAGCAGGGGCTCGACCTGCTTGGCGTAGTTCCGCAGGATGAAGACGTGTACGAGTTCGACAGCGAGGGAAAGCCCACCGTCACTCTGCCCGAAACGTCCGCCGCCCGCCGCGCCCTGAACGGGATCGCGGAAAAGCTGTTCGCCATCGTGTGACGCGGCGTTATTCATCAGGCATATTTTAGCGAAAGCAAGACGCTTAAAATATCAGATATCAGAATCATTTCGAAACAATCAAGGAGGAGTTGTCAACCATGGGATTCAAACGCGTACCCCAGAAGTACTCCGCGTCGATCAATGAAGTTACGATCGGCGTCGGAGAGAAGGCAATCAAGCTGGGCGGCGAGAACGTAAAGCCGCTGTACAGCTTTGATGCTGAGATCGCGAACGCGCCGAAGGTCGGCGCCGAGATCACCGACGAAGGATATGACAGGACCGTTGCCAGCCTCGCCGCTTACTACGAAGGCTGCGAGACGATCGCGGACATCGCGAAGAAGGCGGCCGCCATGCCCGGCGCCGATTTCCTTGCCGTGAACCTTGAAGGCGCCGATCCCAACGGAGCCAACAAGAGCGTCGAGGAATGCGCCGCCGTCGTGAGCGAAGTTGCCGGAGCCGTGGACGTTCCGCTGGTCATCATCGGCTGCAAGAACGCGGACAAGAACACCGAGCTGTTCAACAAGCTCGCCGACCTGCTGCAGGGCAAGAACGTTCTGTTCGTATCCTGCAAGGAGGAGAACTACAAGAACGTAGCCGCTTCCGCAGGCCTGGCCTACAACCAGAAGATCTGCGCCGAGTCCGCCGTCGACATCAACCTGGCCAAGCAGCTGAACGTTCTGATCTCCCAGATGGGCCTGAAGCCCGACACCTACGTGATGAACGTCGGTTCCGCCGCCGCCGGCTACGGCTTTGAGTACGTCGTGTCCACCATGGACCGCGTCAAGGACGCCGCTCTTGCTCAGAACGACGCCATGCTGCAGATGCCCATCTTCACCCCCGTGTCTTCCGAGACCTGGAGCGTGAAGGAGACGATCGTCACCGAGGAAGATATCCCCGAGTGGGGCAGCAGGGACGACCGTGCCGTACAGATGGAAGTCAGCACCGCCGCGGCCTGCCTGGCCGCCGGCTCCAACGCCGTCGTGCTGCGTCATCCCGAGTCCGTGGCTACCATCTCCAAGATGATCGCGGCGCTGGTGTAAGGAGGAAACGAACATGGCACTTAAAGGATTAGATATTTTCAAGCTCACTCCCAAGACCAACTGCAAGGAGTGCGGAAACCCCACCTGCATGGCGTTCGCCATGAAGGTTGCTCAGGGCGCTGTGCCCATCGAGAAATGCCCCCACATGTCTGAGGAAGCCAAGGCCAAGCTGAGCGAAGCTACGGCGCCTCCGATGAAGACCATCACCGTCGGTGCCGGCGAAGCCGAGCACAAGCTGGGCGGCGAGACGGTCCTGTTCCGTCACGACAAGACCTTCGTATCCAAGACCATGTACGGCGTCTGGGTATGCGAGGGCTGCTTCGACGCCAAGATCGACGCCATCAAGGCCGTCGATTACGAGCGCATCGGCGAGCGCATGTACGTTGAGATGCTCAACTGCAAGTTCACCGGCGACGTTGCCAAGTATGTGGAGCTGGTCAAGAAGGCCGACGCCGCCGCCCGCACCGTGATCCTCGACTGCGACGATGCGGCAGCTGCCGAGGCCGCCCTGGAGGCCATTTCCGCTTCCAAGCTCATCCTGAACGGCGCGAACGCCTCCAACTATGCCGAGATGAGCGCGCTGGCCACCAAGTACGGCGTGGTGCTAGGCGTTTCCGGAGCAAATCTGGACGAACTGCACGACACCGTCGCCGCGCTGGAGAACGCCGGCAACAAGAACCTGATCATCGACGTGACCGGAGCCGACATCAAGGAGACCTTCGCCAACGCCGTGGAAGTCCGCCGCGCCGCTCTGAAGAATCAGGACCGCACCTTCGGCTATCCTTCCATCGTGAACCTGCACAACATCGCCGAGGGCGACACCGCGATGCAGACGGCCCTGGCTTCCGTGTTCACTCTGAAGTACGGTTCCATCATCGTGATGGACGGCATGTCCTACGCTCAGGCCCTGCCTCTGTACGGCCTGCGCCAGAACGTGTTCACCGATCCTCAGAAGCCCATGAAGGTCGAGCCGGGCATCTATCCGCTCAACGGAGCCGATGAGAACAGCGTGTGCGTCACCACCGTGGACTTCGCACTGACCTACTTCACCGTCAACGGCGAGCTGGAGCGCTCCGGCGTTCCGCTGAACCTGCTGATCTCCGACGCCGGCGGATACTCCGTCCTGACGGCCTGGGCAGCCGGTAAGTTCAGCGCGGGCAGCATCACCAAGTTCATCAAGGAGTTCGACATCGAGAACAAGATCAAGAGCCGTACGCTGATCATCCCCGGCAAGGTCGCCGTCCTGAAGGGCGAGCTGGAGCAGAACCTGCCCGGGTGGACCATCGTCGTGGCTCCCAACGAAGCTACCGGACTTGTACCCTTCATGAAGGATTACAAATAAAACTGCAAGAAACCGTATAATTGCAAGGAGGTAACAACAATGGGCAAATTCATCGTTATCGGCGAAAGAATCCACTGCATCTCCCCCTCGATCCGTCAGGCCATGGAGACCATGACTCCTGATCCGATCCTGAAGAGAGCGAAAGAGCAGCTGGACGCCGGTGCCACCTATCTGGACGTCAACATCGGTCCTGCCGAGAAGAACGGTCCCGAACTGATGCAGTGGGCGGTCAAACTCCTGCAGGAGAATTTTGACAACGTCCCCCTCTGCCTTGACACGGCCAACCAGAAGGCCATCGAGGCGGGCATTCAGGTTTACAACCGCGAGAAGGGCAAACCCATCGTCAACTCTGCCGACGCCGGCGACCGCATCAGCAACATCGATCTGGCTGCCGCCAACGACGCCATCTGCATCGCGCTGTGCTCCAAGGCGGGCGTGCCGTCCGACAACGACGAGCGTATGATGTACTGCCAGGAACTGCTGGAGCGCGGCATGGGCCTGGGCATGGAAGCGGAAGATCTGTGGTTCGACCCCCTGTTTGTTGTTATCAAGGGCATGCAGGATAAGCAGCGTGACGTTCTCGAGTTCATCAAGCAGCTGGCCGACATGGGCTTCAACTCCACCGGCGGTCTGTCCAACGTTTCCAACATGACCCCGAAGCACATCCGTCCCATTCTGGACGCCACCATGGTGGCCATGGCCATCAACAACGGTCTGACCTCTGCCATCGCCAACCCCTGCGACGTGCGTCTGATGGAGACCATCAAGTCCGCCGACATCATCATGAACCACTCCCTGTATGCGGACTCCTTCCTGGAACTGTAAGTAATATCGTTTGTCAGAGACGTCGGAATGGTTCCATTTCGGCGTCTTTGATTCTGGTGTCACATTCTAAGGTGTCACATTCTAATTGGTAAAGGAGAATCATCATGAGCGTATTGACCGATCTGATCTATGGCGGCAGCAATGCCGTTGCCGGACTGACGGAAGGCGCTGTTAACGACGCCATTGCCAAATACGGTGCCGATAAGGCCATCGCCTATCCCGACACCGCCTATTTTCTTCCCACGATATACGCAGCCACCGGCGTCAAGGTGAAGACGCTGGGGGATCTGCCCGCGTGCGTGGGCGTTCTGAAAAGCCTGATCACCAACGAGGAGGATCTGGGGGCCGCGCTGAACGCCGGCCTGGCGACCGCGGTGGGCGCTGAGATCCTCGAAGCGCTGAAGTACGTGGACAACGCCGATCCCTACGCCAACGAGAGCGGCATCGGCTTCGTGCCTGATCCCATCATCCGCAGCCTGGGCGTGCCTCTGGTCACCGGTGATATCCCCGGAGTCGCCGTAGTGCTCGGCAAGGCGGACAACGCGGAGGACGTGGTCAAGATCGTCCGCGACTATCAGGACAAGGGCATCATGACCTTTATGGTCGGCGACGTGATCGAGCAGGTCATCGGCGGCGGCGTGAAGGCCGGCCTGGAATTCCGCGTGATCCCGCTTGGTCACGACGTTACCTCCGTCATCCATGTGGTGACCGTCGCGATCCGCGCGGCGCTGATCTTCGGCGCCGTGGAGCCCGGCAATCTGGCTGCCCTGCTGCAGTATACCAAGGAGCGCGTGCCCGCGTTCGTCAACACCTTCGGCGCCATTGACAACGTCGTCGTCTCCGCCGGCGCCGGCGCCATCGCCCTGGGCTTCCCCGTGGTCGTGGACATTGACCTCGGCGAGAACCAGGTGCCCGGAGCCCTTGTTTCCGTCACGGATCACGACGAGACGGTGAAGACCTCTCTGGAACTGAGAAACATCAAGGTCAAGGCGAAGGCCGTGTCGCTGCCCGTCAGCTTTGCCGCCGCCTTCGAAGGCGAGATCATCCGCAAGAAGGATACCTACGTCGAGTTTGACTCCGATCACAATCCGACCTGCGAGCTGGTCAGCTTCAAATCCGCCGACGAGGTGGAGGACCACAAGATCACCATCGACGGTCCGGATATTCCGGAAGGAGCGGAAGAACTGGTGCGTCTGCCCCTCGCTACCACGGTGGAAGTGTACGGCGCGAAGATGCAGCCGGATTTCGAATCCGTCATCGAGCGCAAGATCCACGCCTGGTTCAACTACATCGAAGGCGTGATGCACACCGGCCAGAGGAACCTGTTCCGCATCCGCATCAGCAAGGAGAGCTTTGCAAAGGGCCTGCGTCTGAAGGACTTCGGCGAAGTGCTGTACGCCATGATCATGGATGAGTTCGGCTCCGTCGTAGACAAGTGCGAGATCCGGTTCATCACCGATCTGGACAAGGTCAACGATTTTCTGGACAACGTCGCCATGCCGCGTTACCGCGCCCGTGACGACCGCCTGGCGTCCCTGACGGACGAGAGCGTGGACACCTTCTACACCTGCATCCTGTGCCAGAGCTTCGCTCCCGCGCACTGCTGCGTGGTCACGCCGGAACGTCTGGGCCTCTGCGGCGCCGTGTCCTGGCTTGACGCCAAGGCGACCTATGAACTGTCTCCCACCGGCCCCAGCCAGCCGATCCCCAAGGAGGGGCTCATCGACGAGCGCCTGGGTTCCTATGAAGCCGTCAACAAAATGGTCGCCAACGCGACCCACGGCGCGGTGGAGAACGTCACGCTGTACTCGCTGATCGAAGATCCCATGACCAGCTGCGGCTGCTTCGAGTGCATCTGCGGCATCATGCCGGAAGTCAACGGCGTGGTCGTCGTCAACCGTGAGTATGCGGGCATGACGCCCACCGGCATGACCTTCGGCGAACTGGCCTCCATGACCGGCGGCGGCGTGCAGACGCCCGGCTTCATGGGCCACGGCCGCCACTTCATCGCCAGCAAGAAGTTCATCAGTGCTGAGGGCGGCATTGAGCGCATCGTGTGGATGCCCAAGGAGCTGAAGGACGATATCGCCGCCCGCCTGAACAAGACGGCGAAGGAGATGTTCGGGACCGAGAACTTTACGGACATGATCTGCGACGAGACGATCGCCACGGATTCCGAGGGAGTCATCGCGTTCCTGACGGAGAAGGGGCATCCCGCCCTGAACATGGATCCGATCATGTGATCGAATCGACCCCATGCATAATGAGGACCCCGGAGCTGCCCGCAGGGACGCTCCGGGGTCCTTTCTGTCCTTCGGATAATGGTGGAAAAGCGGGTGCGGTTGTGATATGATGAAAGCGAGACGGAACGGACAGAACGTTCCGCCTGAAGGAGAGCGCATATGACGGAAATATCGGTAAACGTGGACAGGATCGAAAACGTGATCAACGTGTTCGGTTCCTTTGACGAGAATCTGAAGCTGATCGAGGCCGAGCTGGGCGTACGTCTGACGGACCGTGACTCTGAGATACACATCAGCGGGGAAGCGGAGAACGTGCTGTGGGCCGAAAAAACGGTCAACGGACTGATCACGCTGGCGTCCAAGGGGGAAGTCATCAACGCGACCAACGTCCGCTACGTCATCCAGCTGGTGAAAACGGGGCAGGAGGATCGGATCGCGGAATTTGCCGGAGACGTGATCTGCATCACGGCCAAGGGCAAGCCGGTCAAGGCCAAGACTCTTGGACAGAAAAAGTACATGGACGCCATCCAGAAAAATACGGTGACGCTCGGCGTCGGACCCGCCGGTACCGGCAAGACCTACCTTGCGGTGGCGGCGGCAGTGTCCGCGTTCCGGGCGAAGCAGGTCAACAGGATCATCCTGACGCGGCCGGCGGTAGAGGCGGGAGAACGGTTGGGGTTCCTTCCCGGAGATCTGCAGAGCAAGGTGGATCCCTATCTGAGGCCGCTGTACGACGCGCTGTTCGAGATGCTGGGGCCGGACACCTACGCGAATTATCTGGAGCGCGGGAACATAGAGGTCGCCCCGCTGGCCTACATGCGCGGCCGCACGCTGGACGATTCCTTCATCATTCTGGATGAGGCGCAGAATACCTCCCGGGAACAGATGAAAATGTTCCTGACCCGTCTGGGTTTCGGTTCGAAGATCGTCATCACCGGCGACATCACGCAGATCGATCTCCCCGCCGATAAGACGAGCGGCCTGAAGGAGGCCATGCGCGTGCTCGATGGTGTGGAGGATGTGGCGGTCTGCCGGCTCAGCGCTCAGGACGTGGTGCGCCACGTTCTGGTGCAGCGCATCATCGACGCCTATGAGAAATACGGTTCCGGCGGCGAGAAGCCGGCGGCGAAAGGCGGCAGGAAAAAGTGACGCTGAAAATGACGATAGCCAAGCAGTATCCGGAGCTGGACGCCCGCGGGTTCCGCCGGACGATCCGGATGGCGTTCCGCCGGGCCCTGGAGGCGGAGGGCGTGACGGTGCCCTGTCAGGTGGACGTTCTGATCACCGACGATGAGAACATCCGGCAGATCAACCTCAGCCAGCGGGGGATCGACAGCGCAACGGACGTGCTGTCCTTCCCGATGCAGCAGCTGACGCCCGGCGCCTTCGATCCGGACATGACGGAGGCGGACCCGGAAACAGGCCTGCTGTTTCTGGGAAGCATGGCGGTATCCGCCGACCGGATACGGGAGCAGGCCAGACGGTTCGGACACAGTGATCTGCGGGAGCTGGCGTATCTGTCCGTGCACTCATGCCTGCATCTTCTGGGATACGATCATCTGGATGAAGGACCGGAAAAGGCCAGAATGCGCGGACGGGAAAAAGAGATCATGGCCCGGATCGGGCTGTAGAACGGAGGCAGTATGGCTTCAAAAAACGCGATGATCACCATTGCCGGGCGCCCCAACGTGGGAAAGAGCACGCTGGCGAACATGCTGGCGGGAGAAAAGGTCGCCATCGTGACGAACAAGCCCCAGACCACCAGAAACCGCATCTTCGCGGTGGTGAACCGGGGAGACACCCAGCTCGTGTTCGTGGATACCCCCGGCTTCCACAAGGCGAGGAACAAGCTGGGGGATTACATGGTCCGGGTCGTGAACGACAGCGTGACGGACGTGGACGCCGTCTGCCTCGTCGTGGAACCGACGCCGACCGTGGGAACGCAGGAGACGCTGCTGCTGGAGAAGCTGGCGGGCGTAGGATCGCCTGTCGTTCTTGTGATCAACAAGATCGATTCCGTGAAGAAGGAGGAACTGCTGGCGGTCATTGACGTGTACCGCGGCGCCTTCGATTTCGCGGATATCGTACCGATCTCCGCCCGTACGGGGGAGAACGTGGAAGAACTGCTGAAGGTGCTGGAGACCTTTGCCCAGGACGGTCCGCAGCTGTTCCCGGAGGGAATGGTCACCGATCAGCCGGAAAAGCAGATCTGTGCGGAGATCATCCGCGAAAAGCTGCTGCTCTGCCTGGAGAGGGAGATCCCCCACGGAACGGCCGTGGTGATCGAACGCTTTACGGAGAGAGACAGCGGCATCATCGATCTGGAGGCCGTGATCTACTGCGAGAAGCAGAGCCACAAGGGCATGATCATCGGAAAGCACGGAGCCATGCTGAAGAAGATCGGAGCCATGGCCAGGGAAGACATCGAAGAGTTCATGGGGACGAAGGTGTATCTGCAGACCTGGGTCAAGGTAAAGGAAAACTGGCGGGACAGAGACGGGCTGCTGAAGAATTTTGGATTTACCGACGAATGATCCCGCGGCGGTCGAAAGGAGGGACCGGCCATGTATGTGAATACCCGCGGTCTGGTCCTTCGGGAGACCGTGTACCGGGAAACGAGCAAGATACTGACCGTGCTGACGGCCGGAGAGGGAAAGCTTACCGTATCCGCGAAAGGGGTGCGCCGTCGGGGCAGCAAACTGGCCCCGGCCGCTCAGCTCCTGACGTTTTCCGACATGACGCTGTCCGGAACACGGGATCGATGGACCCTGACGGAGGCGTCGCCCATCGAAATGTTCGAGGGGCTGCGGGAGGACCTGGAACGGATGGCTCTGGGGTCCTATTTTGCCCAGCTGCTGGAGGCGGTGTCCGACGAGGACATGCCCAATCCCGCGATCCTTGCCCTGGGGCTCAACGCGCTGTATCTGCTGAGCCGCGGAAAGAAGGACAGCCGGACGGTCAAGGCCGCCTTTGAGATGCGGCTCATGACTCTGGCGGGGTTTGCGCCGGATCTGGACGTCTGCCGCGTGTGCGGCCGGCCGGATCCGCAGGATCCGCGGCTGGAACTGGCGGGAGGGACCATACGCTGCCGGGACTGCCGGGACGGCGATCCGACGGAACAGACGGCCCCCCTGTGCGCCGGTTCCCTGGCGGCGCTGAGGCATATCACGTCGTGCCCGGACAGGAAGGTTTTTGCTTTCACGCTGGGGGAGGAAGCTTCCGACCGCCTGGAACAGGCGGCGGAACGCTACACGCTGGTCCAGATGGACCGGGGATTCAGCACGCTGGATTATTACAGAAAATGCAGGCTGTAACGTCGGATGAGGAACGGATATGACACTGTTTGAAAAATCACTGCGGACCATCGAACTTCCGGCGGTGCTGCAGATGCTGGCGGACGAAGCGGTATGTGACCGGGCGAAGGAAGTATGTCTGGAACTGCAGCCGCTGACGGATATTTATGAGATCCGGGATCTTCTCGCGGAGACCGGAGCCGCGAAGAAGCTGATGGAACTGGGGGGCAGTCCCTCCTTCGGAGGCGTGAGGGACGTGACGGCTTCGGTCAGCCGCGCCGACATGGGCGGCGTCCTGAACACCACGGAACTGCTGGGGATAGCCTCGGTCCTGAAGACGGCGGCCAGAGCCCGGGCTTACCGGGACGGCGCCCAGGGAGATACGGCGGTGGACCCCCTGTTCTATGGACTGCGGCCGAATCCCTATCTGGAAAACCGCATTTCCTCCTCCATCATCGGACCGGACGAGATCGCCGACGCCGCCAGCCGGGAACTGGCGGACATCCGGAGGCACATTCGGCTGGCGGGGGACCGGGCGCGTCAGTCGCTGAACAAGATCATTGCCAGTTCCGTGCTTTCCAAGTATCTGCAGGAACCCATCATCACCATGAGAAACGAACGCTTCGTCGTTCCGGTAAAGGCGGAGCACCGGGGGCAGATCCCCGGTCTGGTGCACGACATCTCATCCTCCGGGGCGACGCTGTTCGTGGAGCCCATGGGCGCCGTCGAGGCCAACAATGAGATCCGCGAGCTTCTGGCGAAGGAGAAAAACGAGATCGAGCGCATCCTCGCCGAACTGAGCGCGGAGACCTCGAAATTCGGAGACGAGATCCGGGAGGATTTTCGCCTTCTCGTCCGGCTGGACGTGGTTTTTGCCCGGGCGAAGCTGTCCTACAAGCTCAACGCCTGCGAACCGGAAGTGGCGGAGGACGGGGAACTGCATCTGCGCGGCGCGAGGCATCCGCTGCTGCCGTCGGGTACGGTCGTGCCTGTGGATTTCCGGCTGGGCGGCGAGTTTGACACGCTGGTGATCACAGGACCGAATACCGGAGGAAAAACGGTCACACTGAAGACGGCGGGGCTCCTGTGCGCCATGGTCCAGTGCGGGCTCCACATCCCCGTAAAGGACGGGAGCCGGGTGCGCGTTTTTGAGAAGATCCTGGCGGACATCGGGGATGAACAGTCCATCGAACAGTCTCTGTCCACCTTCTCCTCCCATATGAGGACCATCGTCCAGGTGCTTGAGGAGTGCGGAGAACGCACGCTCATCCTGTTCGACGAGCTTGGAGCGGGTACCGACCCCACCGAGGGGGCGGCGCTGGCCATGGCGGTGATCGAGAAAGCCAGATCCCGCGGCGCTCTCATCGCCGCGACGACGCACTATGCGGAACTGAAGGTCTACGCCCTGACGACGCCGGGCGTCCAGAACGCCTCCTGTGAGTTCGACGTGGAGACGCTGCGGCCCACGTACCGGCTCCTGATCGGCGTTCCCGGAAAGAGCAACGCGTTTGCCATTTCGGCCCGCCTGGGACTTCCGGAGGACGTGATCCGGGACGCGGAGAAACGGATCGACTCCGAGAGCCGGTCCTTTGACGACGTGCTGCGGTCGCTGGAAGCCAAGCGTCAGGAAATGGAGCGCCAGGAGCAGGAAACGGTCCTGCGTCTGCGCCAGGCGGAAGAGGAACGGGCAATGGCGGAGGAATTCCGCCGTGTGACGGAAAAGGAGAAGGAAAAGGCGGCGCAGACCGCCCGCCGGGAGGCCGACCGCATTCTGCGGGAGGCCAGACAGTCCGCGGAGCTGGTGTTCGACGAGCTGGCGGACATGAAAAAGAAGGCGGACCGGGCGGAATGGCAGAAGATGAACGACGATCGGGCGGACGTTTATCGGGTGCTCAACGAGACCGAGGAAAAGCTGGTCGGGAAGAAAGAGGAAGCGGCGCCTCCGCCGGACGACCGTCCGCCGGTTCCCGGAGACCGGGTCAGAGTGCTTTCTCTGGGAACGGACGCCGACGTGATCGCCGTACAGCCGGACGGAACGCTGTCGCTGCAGGCGGGGATCATGAAGATCACCGCTCCTCCGGAGGACGTGCGGCTGACGGCCAGACCCGCGCCGAAAAAGCAGAGCGGACGGGTGCATACCGGCGGGGCCGGCGTGCACGCGGAAGCGGTCCGGCCGGAGATCGACATCCGGGGCATGACCACGGATGAGGCCATCCCGCTGATGCAGCGGTTTCTGGACCGTGCGGCGATGAACAAGCTCAGCACGGTGACGGTCATCCACGGAAAGGGGACCGGCGCGCTGAGAAAGGCCGTGCACGATTGCCTGAAGCGGGAAAAAAGCGTCCGGAGCTTTCGTCTTGGCAATTTCGGAGAGGGCGAAGCGGGCGTCACGGTGGTCGAACTGCGATAAGGGAACGGAATCACGGACAGCGCTCCGCGGAGATGGTCCGTATTTGTTGATTCTGCATCTTGACGGAACAGCGACAAGTTGATAAAGTATAGTTGCGAAAAGGGGACCTGCCCAAGGGCAATTAGAAAAGGGAGGCACACGTATGTACATCAAAGAAGTGACTGTAACGAATGAATCCGGACTTCACGCCCGCCCTGCCACCTTTCTGATTCAGCGCGCCAATGAGTTCAAAAGCAGCATCTGGATCGAGGAGAAGGACCGCAGGATCAACGCCAAGAGCCTGCTTGGGGTGCTTTCGATGGGGATCGTTCAGGGAACGACCATCAACATTATCGCCGAGGGCATGGATGAAGTGGACGCCGTTGATTCTCTCTGCGAGCTGATCGAGTCCAACTTTGCCGAATAAGTGATCGAACAGATACAGGCTGCCGCTCAAGCGGCAGCCTTTTCTTTAGAAGCGAGGTGACGTTCTGTGTCCGAAACGGAATCAAGGGCGGAGGTCATGGAACGGCTGAGGGAGAAGGCGGGGAGCCTCCCCCTGAAGCCGGGGGTCTATCTGATGAAGGACAGGACCGGCGACGTGATCTACGTGGGCAAGGCGGTCCGGCTGAAAAACCGGGTGAGCAGCTATTTCCATGGAGCGCACAACGCCAAGACGGAAGCGATGGTCGCCAAGGTGGAGGACTTTGACGTGATCGTGGCGTCTTCGGAATTCGAAGCGCTGGTGCTGGAGAATTCCCTGATCAAGCACCACATGCCCCATTACAACATCCTTCTGAAGGACGACAGGGGCTATCCGTTCATACGGGTCGACATGAGGGAGGAGTATCCTTCTTTCTCCGTGGTGAACCGCATCGCGGACGACGGGGCGGATTACTACGGCCCCTACGGAGGGAGGGGCACCACGTTCCGGGCCATCGACGCGGTGTCAAAGGCTCTGAAGCTGCCCACCTGCGGCAGAAAGTTCCCGAGGGATATCGGAAAGAGCCGCCCATGCCTGAATTATCATATGGGAGCCTGCAGCGGCTACTGCAGGAAGGACGCTTCACGGGAGGATTACCGCGCCGGCATGGAGACGGCGGTCCGGCTGCTTGCGGGAAAGACGGAACAGCTCGTAAAGGAGCTGACGGAACAGATGGAACGCGACGCCGGGGAACTGCGATTCGAGATGGCGGCGGAGAAGAGAGACCGGATCCGCGCGATCACGGCGCTGAAGGCGACGCAGCGGGTGGTGGCCGGCGGGTTTGCGGATACCGACGCCGTGGGCCTCTATCTGGGAGCGGCGAAAAGCTGTTTCGCCGTGCTCCATTACATCGGCGGCGATCTGCTGGACAAGGACTATGAGATCATCCCCACGCCGCTGGAAGACCGTCCGGAGGCGCTGGCCGCTCTTCTGGCCGGGTATTATCAGCGGAGGGGCAGCGTGCCGAGATCCATCCTTCTGCCGTGCCGGCCGGCGGGAATGGAAGCGCTGGAGCAGCTGCTGGGGAAACTGGGAAAGACGAAGCTGTCCGTGCCTCAGAGAGGTGAGCTGGCCCGGCTGGCGGAGACGGCGGAGGTGAACGCCGCGGAGGAAGCGGAACGCGTCAGCACCCGCGAGGAAAAGCAGCTGAAGGTGCTGGAATGGCTCCGGGACGCGCTGCGGCTGCCGGCTCTGCCGGAGAGGATCGAGGCGTTCGATATTTCGAATACAGGCAACGACAATATCGTGGCCGGCATGACGGTATTCGTTCACGCGAAGCCGAAAAAAGGGGAATACCGCAGATTCCGGATGAAAACGGTATCCGGACAGGACGACTACGGCAGCATGCGCGAGGCCGTCACCCGGCGGTTCCGAAGATTTCTGGACGGGGACGAGCATTTCGGGGATCTGCCCGATCTGCTTCTGATCGACGGCGGAGCCGTGCACGCGGCCGCTGCTGCGGACGTGCTGAGAGAGCTTGAACTCAGCGTGCCCGTTTTCGGCATGGTCAAGGATGACCGCCACCGCACCCGGGCCCTGACGGCTCCGGACGGGGGCGAGATCGGCATTTCGGCCAATCCTGCCGTGTTCTCGTTCATCGGAACGATCCAGGAGGAGACCCACCGCTGCGCCATAGAGTATCAGCGTTTTCTCCAGCGGGGAGGAACGTCCTATTCGGAACTCGACGGGATCCGCGGCGTAGGCCTGAAACGGAAGCAGGCGCTGCTGAAAGCCTTTGGAAGCCTGAAAGCCATCGCGGCGGCAGATCGGGTAAAATTGGAAGAAGTGGTGGATAAGAGAACGGCAATGGCGGTTTTTGACCACTTTCACGGGGAAAAACAGGATAAAGTGGGGGATAAGAGCAGTTGAGAGTGATCAGCGGAACGGCGAGAGGGTGCCGCCTGAAGGAGCCGAAGGGGCGGGACATCCGCCCTACGACGGATAAAGTGAAGGAGTCGCTTTTCAACATCATCCAGTTTGACGTCGAGGGGAGCCGGGTGCTGGACATGTTCGCCGGAACAGGTCAGCTGGGGATCGAGGCTCTGAGCCGCGGGGCCGCCGAGGCCGTGTTCATCGACGCCGCTCCCGCGGCCGCGGCGATCGTACGGGAAAACCTGCGCCTTGCCGGCGTGGAGGATCGGGCGAGAGTCGTGACGGGCGACAGCCTGACCGCGATCCGCGGACTGGCCCCCTTCGATATCGTTTTTCTGGATCCTCCCTATTCCCAAGGCCTTCTTGAACGGGCGCTGACGGCCATAAATGAGTTTGACATCCTGCGGGAGGATGGTATAATAATATGCGAATTGCCGACGGAAGATCCCGTCCCGGACGCCCCCGGCGGGTGCCGCAGGGGAAGGGAGTACCGTTACGGGAAGATCCGCCTTGCGGTTTATTTCAGGGAGGAACAGCAATGAAGATCGCGGTCTATCCGGGCAGCTTCGACCCGGTCACTCTCGGCCATGTGAACATCATCGAACGGGCTGCGGCGATCTTCGACAGGGTGTATGTCTGCGTGATGGTCAATTCCGAAAAGAACCCGAAGTTCACCCAGGAGGAACGGGCGGACATGATCCGGCGTTCCACGGCCTATCTGCCCAACGTGGTGGTTGAGACCGCCGAAGGGCTTCTGGTCGATTATGCGGAATCCCGCGGTGCCTGCGCCATCGTGAAGGGGCTGAGAGCCGTATCGGATTTCGATTCGGAGTTCCAGATGGCTCTTGCCAACAAGAAGCTGAATCCCGCCATTGAGACCATGTTTCTGGCTTCCAGTGAAAAATATACCTATCTTAGCTCGACCGTTGCCAGAGAAATGGCAAAATACGGAGCCGACCTCAGCGATTCCCTCCCGGCGGAGATCATCGACGAGGTCTCGGCAAAGCTGAAGAGATGAACGCGCGGCCGGAAAACGGGCCGCATGGCAGAATGGAGTGTTATCATGGGAAATGACGTACAGGAACTGCTCGAGGTATTGAGCACCATGCTCCGCGAGGCGCGCAGCGTGCCGCTGAGCAGTGACAAGTGCATGGTGGAGCGGGAGAAGGCTCTGGACATGCTGGACAGCATCAAGGCCCAGCTCCCTTCTGAAATGGCTGAGGCGAGACGGCTGGTGGACGCCCGCAGCGAATTCATAGCCAACGCCAAGCGCGAGGCGGAAAACATCCGTCACGCCGCGGAAGAGCGCGCCAAGCAGATGGTGAATGAGCAGGAGATCTACCGCACGGCCCGGGAAAAGAGCACGGAGCTCATGGAGAAGACCCAGAAGAGCACGGAAGAGCTGAAGCGGGCCGCGAACGAATACATCGATGAGATGCTCCGTCGGACGGAGGAGGCCATCTCACGGACGCTGGACGATACGAGACAGTCCAGAGCGGGATTCCGAAGGGCGATCGGTTCCACCGCGAAAGAGCCCGTCGTTCCTGAAGACATCGACGAATGACGGTCAGAGAATAACTGCGTGCCACAACGGCGCGGTTCCCATGGGGAGCCGCGCCGTTTTTTTTTCGCCTGTTTTCCGGAAAAATCTTATTTTTTTTTGGAAAAACCCTATTGCGTTTTATGTAACCCTTCTGTATAATGATGGCGTCCGGTGGGGAAATGTGGTGTAAAGTGCATTAAAATCCCACACTTTGAGAGAGCAGGAGAGGTGAGACCATGACAGGCGTATATCAGCATTCACTGGATGCCAAGGGGCGTCTGTTTATTCCCGCCAGCCTGCGGGAAAAACTCGGACAGAGCTTTTACGTCACGGTTTCACCGGAACACTGCCTGTCGGGATATCCGATGGAAAAGTGGAATCGGCTGAAGGAAAAATACGAGGCAATGTCCTATAAAGACCGTAAAAAGATACGGTCTGTTTTTTCTCATGCGGCTCAGTGTGATCTGGACGCCCAGGGAAGGATCCTGCTCCCGATGCAGCTTCGCGAGTTCGCGGGCCTGAAGAAGAACGTCTCCGTCGTGGGCGTAGGCGTGAACATTGAGATCTGGGACGCCGACGAATGGGCGAAAGTTGACCGTGAGGAGACCACGCCGGAATCTCTGGCCGAAGCGTTTGAGGAGCTGGATTTCTGATGCAGCACGTACCGGTCATGCTGCGGGAGTGCATCGAGGGCCTTTCCATCCGGCCCGACGGGATCTACCTGGACGGGACGCTGGGCAGAGGGGGCCACTCGGAGGCGATCGCCCGCCGGCTGACGGAGGGAAGACTGATCGGCATAGACAGAGACCCGCAGGCCATCGAAGAGGCCGGGGCGAGGCTGGCTCCCTTTGGAGAGAGAGTCGCGCTGGTGCACGGCAGATTTTCCGACCTGAAACGGATCCTGAAGGAACTCGGGGTCGACGCGGTGGATGGGATGCTGTTCGATCTGGGCGTTTCCTCTCCGCAGCTTGACGACGGTTCACGCGGCTTTTCCTACAGAACTGACGCGCCGCTGGACATGCGAATGGATCCCGGCGCCGGCCTGACGGCGTTTGACATCGTCAACGGCTGGCCGGCGGACAGATTGAAGAAGATCTTCTATGAATACGGCGAGGAAAGATACGCGCCGGCCGTGGCCGCCGCGATCTGCAGAAGCCGGCAGGAAGGGCCGATCGAGACGACGCTCCAGCTGGCCGACATCATACGCGGGGCGATGCCCGCCTCCGCTCTGAGAGAAAAGCAGCATCCGGCCAAACGGACCTTTCAGGCGATACGGATCGCGGTGAACGATGAGCTGACGGAACTGTCGGAAATGATGGCCGCCGCGCCGGATCTGCTGAAAACGGGCGGGCGGCTGTGCGTGATCAGCTTTCACTCGCTGGAGGACAGGATCGTGAAGAACGCGATCGCATCCCGGGAAAGGGGATGCACCTGCCCGAGAGAATTTCCCGTATGCGTCTGCGGGTTCAAACAGACGCTGCGGGCCGTAACGCGCCGCCCGATACAGCCGACGGCAGAGGAAACGGAGAGAAATCCACGGGCGAGAAGCGCCAGACTGCGGATCGCTGAACGGGTGTGACAGGAAGGTGAACGAAGTGGCGGAAGACGTTCGTTACAAAAACGCAGAACTATATAACGGAAACGCCGCTTACGAAGTAGCATGGCAGGAGGAAGAGCAGCAGACCTCACAGCCGCAGCGGCGCAGGGCCGCCCGACGCAGCCTGCATCGTCGGTACGGTCTGTCGATCACCGCGGTGCTGGGCGTGATCGTGGTGGCCGCCATGGTCGTGCTCACCCTCATGTCCTATGCGGGGTATACCTCCGCCGCGGCGGAGGCGATCGCCGTACGCAGTCAGGTGGAAGAGCTGGAGGACGCCAACCGGAAGCTGACGGTGGCCTATGAAGCGGCCTTTGACATGAACGAGATCAAGGAATACGCGCAGACGGCGCTGGGAATGGGGCAGCCTGCCGCGGACCAGACCGGATACGTGAAGCTGGAAGCGCAGGACAGCGTCGCCATCTGTTCCCAGGACGGAGGAGATTCCGTCCTGTCGGGGATCACGGCGATGATCGCGGCAGCGATAGGAAGATGATCGGACGATCCTCCATGGGGAGACAGGATGAGGAACGACAACGGTAGAAAAAGAAGCCGCCCTCGTGAGCGGCGGGATAAATGGTTCAACAGCCGCACACTGATACTGATGGCAGCGTGCGGCATAGTTGCGTTTGGCATCCTCGTGGCCAGGCTGTATTATCTGCAGATCGTACGCCACGAGGATTATCAGCGGCAGGCCGCTTCACAGCAGAGTTCCGTGGAAACGGAGGTCGCCCAGAGAGGCAGCATCCTGGACCGAAACGGCAATTCCCTTGCCGTCAGCTCCTCTGCCTACAACGTTTTCGTCAGCCCCTACGAGTGCCGGGAAAACAAGGAGGATGCCGCCGCTGTTTCCGCCGCGCTGGCTGAGATCCTGGGCATGGAGTACGAAGAGATATACGCCAGGTTCGATAAGAAGGATTCCTGGTACGAGATGCTGAAAAAGCAGGTGGATGAAGAAACGGCGGAAAAAGTGCGGGAACTGATCCGGAACGGTGATGAGCCGAGCCTGACGTCGGTCCATCTGGAGGATTCCTCCATCCGTTCCTACCCGTACGACCGGCTGGCCTGTCATGTGATCGGCTTTGTGGGAAGTGAGAACAGGGGCCTTGAGGGTACGGAGGCCATGTACGACCGGTATCTGACCGGTTCTGTCGGGAAAACGGTCACGCTGGTCAACGGCTGGGGCGGACAGATGATGTCCACGGCCTTTGAGGATTACAGCATCGGACGGAACGGAGACAACGTAAAGCTGACCATCGACGTGACCGTTCAGAGCATCGTGGAAGAATACCTTCAGCAGGCGATCGAGATCAACGACGTTCTCAACGGCGCCGCCTGCATCGCCATGGATCCCCATACCGGAGAGGTGCTGGCCATGGCGAGCTACGGGAATTACGATCCCAACGACTATCTGACGCTGTCGGAGCCGGTGCAGGAGACCGTGGACGCCATTGAGGATGAGGAGCAGCGAAACCGGGCGACGACGGAAGCATTGTACCGGCAATGGAGGAACAAGGCCCTGTCCGATACGTATGAGCCCGGATCGGTGTTTAAAACGGTCACGCTGGCCATGGCGCTGGAGGAAGGGCTGGTGACGGAGGAGGATACCTTCTACTGCGGAGGCTCCGTCACGGTGCGCGGGCGTGAGGAGCCCATCCTGTGCTGGCTGCACAGCGGGCACGGCACGCAGACGCTGGCCCAGGCGACCCAGAATTCCTGCAACTGCGCCTTTGTGGACATCGGCGCCAGGGTCGGAGCGGAAAAGTTCTACGAATACGTCGACAGCTTCGGGCTGTTTGACGAAACGAATATCGATCTGGCCGGAGAAGGCGACAGCATCTGGTGGAGCACGGACGTGTTCACCGACGAGTCCAATAAATCACAGCTGGCCGCGGCCTCGTTCGGACAGACCTTCACTGTGACGCCCATACAGATGATCACGGCGATCTCCGCCTGCTGCAACGGCGGCTACCTGATGCAGCCGTACGTCGTGAGCAGCGTGGAAGACGGCGAGGGAAATACCGTGCTGCTGAACGAACCGGTCGTCCGGCGTCAGGTCATCAGCAACGAGACGTCCGCCACCGTCAACCGCATTCTGGAATCCGTCGTGACCTACGGAGGCGGAAGCAACGCCTACGTGGCCGGATACCATATTGCCGGCAAGACGGGCACGTCGGAGAAGGTTACGGAGAATCTGACGGCGGATTACAGAGAATATGTGGTATCCTTCTGCGGCTACGCGCCGGCGGAAGATCCGCAGGTGGTGGTCCTGCTGCTGCTGGATACGCCCAGCCACAGAACGGGCCGCTATATCAGCGGAGCGAACATGGCGGCGCCCGTGGTCGGGAAAATACTGTCCCGCGTGCTCGACTACATGGGATACGAACCGGATTATTCGGAACAGGATCTGGCCGTGGCGGACGTGCCCGTGCCGAATCTGTCCGGATGGGGGCAGAACGACGCCGTCAGCGCGCTGACCTATGAAAAGCTCGATTATGAATTCGTCGGCAGCGGATCTTCCGTCACCGCTCAGTGTCCGGAACCGTGGACGGTGATCGCCGCGGGCTCGAAGGTGATCCTGTATCTGGGAGAGGAACCGGAAGCGGAGGAAGTGGTGGTGCCCAACATCAGCGGGCTGAGCTACCCCGAGGCCGTCCGGCGGCTGGGAAGCTCCGGGCTGTACGCACGCAAGGCGTCCGGCGTGTCCGGAGCCGGCGCTGTCGTTGGCACGCAGTATACGGAAGCAGGGGCAAAGGTGCCCTTCGGTTCCGTAGTGGAAGTGGCGCTCATCGAGGCGTCCGGACAGGGAGAATACTGACAGAGGTGTAATAGAGATGAAACTCTCGGAAATATTGAAGGACGTTCCCGTGGCGGAGTGGCATGCCGATCCGGACATGGAGATCACGGGCGTCGAGGCGGATTCCCGCCGGGTGAAGCCGGGGTGCCTGTTCGTCGCCGTGGTCGGATATGAGAGCGACGGTCACAGCTACATTCCCTCCGCGATGGAGAAGGGGGCGGCCTGCGTGCTGTGTTCCCGCGCGCCGGAGAAGGATATCCCCTATGTGCTCACGGAAAACACGCGCCGGGGCCTGGCGCTGACCGCGGCCAACCGGTACGGCCGTCCGGCGGAAAAGATGAAGATCGTCGGAGTTACGGGGACCAACGGGAAAACGACGACGACGAATCTGATCAAGACCATACTGGAAAAGACCACCGGCAGGACGGTAGGCCTGGTAGGGACCAACGGCAACTATATCGGAAGCACGCCGCTGCCTGCGGAAAGAACGACGCCGGAATCCAACGAACTGCAGGAACTGTTTGCCCGCATGGCGGACGCGGGCTGCAGCTTTGTGGTAATGGAAGTGTCTTCCCACGCGCTGTTCCTTGACCGGGTGTACGGAGTGCCCTTCGAGGTGGGAGTATTCACCAACCTGACGGAGGATCATCTGGATTTTCACCGGACCATGGAGGAATACGGGAAAGCGAAGGCGATCCTGTTTTCCATGTGCCGTCGGGGAAGCGTGAACGCGGACGATCCGGCATGGAAGGTCATGGCGGAAAACGCCTCCTGTCCTCTGACGCGGACCGGAGCTGCCGGAGGCGATTACGACATGTGGGCGGAAGACGTAAGCCTGCACGACAGCGGGGTGGATTTCACCTTCCGCTGCGGGGAAGGCGCCTGGCCGGCTCACCTGGGGATACCCGGACGGTTTTCGGTTTATAACGCGCTGTCCGCGCTGTCGGCCGTGGTGCTCCTGGGCGTGGATCCCGGAGCTGCCGTGGAGGCGCTGGGGGAATGCGCCGGAGTCATGGGGCGCGCTGAAGTCGTACCCGGCGGCAAAGGGTATACGATGCTCATAGACTATGCCCATACGCCGGACGCGATGGAAAACATCATCCGTACGGTAAGAGGCTTTGCCCGGGGACGGGTAGTCACGCTGTTCGGATGCGGCGGAGACAGGGACCGTACCAAGCGCCCGATCATGGGCAGGATCGCCGCGGATCTGTCGGATTTCGTTATCGTGACGTCCGATAACCCCCGCACGGAGCAGCCGGACGCCATTATCCGTGATATTCTGGCGGGAATGACGCATACGTCCACCCCCTACGTGGTGATAGAGAACCGCAGAGAAGCCATCTTCTGGGCCGTAGCTCACGCTCAGCCGGGGGACGTGGTGATTTTTGCCGGCAAGGGGCACGAGACGTATCAGATCATTGGAAAGACCAAGAACCACTTCGATGAAAGAGAAGTGATCCGCGACGCGCTGGCGGCGCTGGAAAGAAAGGAGGGGAACGACGCATGACGATCCGGCTTGTTCTGGCGTTTGTCATCGCGTTCGCCGCGGCCTATGCTGCCGGCAGGATCGTGATCCCCATCCTTGTGAAAATGAAGGTGGGGCAGTCCATCAAGGAGATCGGCCCGACGTGGCATCTGAACAAGCAGGGAACGCCCACCATGGGCGGCGTGATCTTCATTGCGGGGCTGTTCGTGGCGCTGGTGGTCATGGGGATCCCGGCGATCGTCCGGGGAGATCTCACCCACGCGTTCCTGTTCCTGTTCGCTCTCGTGTACGGAGCCATCGGATTCGTGGATGACTACTGCAAGCTGAAAAAGAAGGAGAATACGGGGCTGTCCGGATGGCAGAAGCTGGCGCTGCAGGTAGTGGCGGCGGTCCTGTTCGTCCTTGCCATGCGGCTGACGGGCATCGCCCATTCGGAGCTGTACGTCCCGTTTTTCCAGGTGACGGTATCCATTCCCGTTCCCGTGTACTATGTTTTTGCCGTTTTCGTGATCGTCGGCTGCGTCAACGCCGTGAATCTGACGGACGGCGTGGACGGCCTGGCCACGGGGGTATCGCTTCCCGTGACGCTGTTCTATACCGTGATGGCCGCCCTCTGGGGCTATGAGACCCAGGGGATATTCGCCGCGGCGCTGACCGGAGGACTGGCCGCGTTCCTCTGCTTCAACTTTCATCCCGCGAAGGTGTTCATGGGGGATACCGGTTCCCTGTTCCTGGGGGGCGCCGTATGTGCGCTGGCGTTTGCGTTCAACATGCCGCTGATCCTCATCCCGCTGGGCATCGTTTACATCTGCGAAGCCCTGTCGGATATCATTCAGGTCGGCTATTTCAAGCTTTCCCACGGAAAGCGGGTGTTCCGGATGGCGCCCATCCACCATCACTTTGAAATGGGCGGATGGAGCGAATACAAGGTTTTCGCGGTGTTTACCGCCGTGTCGCTTGTTTTTGCCGTGATCTCCTGGCTGGGCGTCAGGGGGCGCTTCTGAAAGACTGCTGACGGAAAGGCTGTCTGTTTCGCATGGAAGATTTTGAGCATTATTATCAGGAAAAACTGAATAACGAGAACATCGAACAGCTTCCTGAGCCTCCGGTGCGGAACGAAAGCCTCGGGCGGAGGAAAGAGCGCGGACCGTTGGATTGGCCGGCGCTGGCGCTGATCCTCCTGCTGCTTGTCATCGGAGTGGTCATGGTGCTTTCCGCCAGCTTCGTCCGATCCTATTACGAGGAATCCAACGCCATGTACGTGTTCCGCAGGCAGATCATCTTTGCTCTGCTTGGGATCGCCGTGCTGCTCGTGATCTCGCATATCCCCGTGTCCGTTTTCCGGCGGTGGTCGCTCGTCCTGATGGCGGCGTCCATCGCGCTTCTGGCGCTGGTGCTGGCTCTGGGCATGGTGGGGTTCGGATCCAGACGCTGGATCAGTCTGGGCTTCACCACTTTCCAGCCGTCGGAGCTGACGAAGCTCGCGCTGATCCTGGGATTTTCCACGATGATCTGCAAATATGGGAACCGAAGGATGAAAACGTTCCGTTACGGCGTGATTCCCTTTGTTCTTGTGCTGGGGCTCATCGTCATCCTTCTGGCTCTTGAGCCGCATTTTTCCGCGGCCATGATCATCATGGCGCTGGGCGTTGTAATGATGTTTGCCGGGGGCACGCGCCTTCGCTGGTTCGTGCTGGCGGCCGCCCTCGCGGCGGGGCTCCTGCTCATCGCCTACCGGGCGTTTCCCTACGTTCAGGAGCGGATCACGGCCTTCCTTCATCCGGAGGCGGACCCTACCGACAGCGGACTTCAGATCATCCAGTCCATTCTTGCCATCGGATCCGGCGGCCTTACGGGTCTCGGACTCGGACAGAGCCGGCAGAAATTCATGTACCTGCCGGAGGAGCATAACGATTACATCTTCGCGATCGTCTGCGAAGAACTCGGATTCATAGGCGCCGTCCTGATCCTGATCCTGTTCGCGCTGCTGATCTGCCGCTGCTTCTGGATCGCGCTTCACGCGAAAACGAAATACGGGGCGCTGGTGGTCATCGGGATCACGGGGCATCTGGCCATCCAGGTGTTCCTGAACGTTGCCGTGGTGACGCATCTGATCCCCGCGACGGGCATATCGCTGCCGTTCTTCAGCTACGGGGGCACGGCGCTGCTGCTGACGATGGTGGAGATGGGGATCGTGCTGGCCGTATCCAGAGAGGTGCCTCTGCCGAAGGAAACGGAGGCGGAGCCATGAAGTATCTGCTGACCTGTGCCGGCACCGCCGGCCATATCAATCCGGCCATTGCGGTAGCCGACGCTCTGAAGCGCGCCGATCCTGAGGCGGAGTTCCTGTTCGTCGGATCGGGACGGGAACTGGAGAACCGTCTGATCCCTGCCGCCGGCTACCCCGTGGAAAACATTACGGTATCCGGACTGGAGAGAACGGTGGGACTGAAAGCCCTTGCCGGGCATCTGAAAACCGTGTTCCGGGTGGTGAAGGGAAGCCGTCAGGCGGCGTCCATCCTTCGCAGATTCCGGCCGGATGCGGTGATAGGAACGGGGGGCTACGTGTGTTTCCCGGTCCTGAAGGCGGCGCATGTGCGGGGCATTCCCTGTTACATCCACGAATCGAACGCGGTCCCCGGCCTTACCACACGCCTGCTGGCGGAAACGGCGGATCGGATTTTTACCGCCTTCCCCGGCGTCGAAGCGGCCTATCGCAGGCCGGAACGCGTAATGTTCATGGGAACTCCGGTGAGAGGCGGCTTTTCGGAGCTGACGAAGCGGGAGGCGCGGGAGAAGCTCGGCATCGGCGACGAAAAGCTCGTCGTATCCTTCTGGGGGTCCCTCGGGGCGAGCCGATGCAACCGATGTACCGCGGAAGCCGTCGCCCTCAATGAAAGGACGCCGAAGTACCGGCTCATCCACGCTACGGGTCAGGACGAATACGCCGGGTTCCGGGAACTGCTGTCCGGGCTTGGCGCAGATCCGGACGGGCTGCGGCAGGCGGACGTGCGTCCCTACATCGATGACATGCCTGTTGTGATGCAGGCGGCGGACCTGATCCTGTGCCGCGCGGGGGCTTCCACTCTCGCTGAGCTGACCGCCACGGGAAAGCCCGCCGTGCTGATCCCGTCGCCCTATGTGACGGATAATCATCAGGAGAAGAACGCCCTTCAGCTTGTGAACG
Source organism: Oscillospiraceae bacterium (assembly GCA_017519975.1). Classification (GTDB taxonomy): domain Bacteria; phylum Bacillota; class Clostridia; order Oscillospirales; family Oscillospiraceae; genus Alloscillospira. Next base: position 115,277 of record JAFWRM010000050.1, read on the forward strand.
CGGGGGCCGCCGTCATGCTTCGGGAGGAGGAGTGCACCGGCGGGCTTCTGCACGCGACGGTGGAGCGCCTGCTTGCCGATGAAGAAGGACTTCGCAGAATGTCTTCCTGCGGCCGGGCCATGGGCGTGCCGGATTCCGCGGAACGGATCGCGGCCTGCGTCCGGAACGATCTGAAAGCCTGAGAGGAGGAGAGACCGATGTCAGACTTCAGAACCTCGGGCGGCAGGAGAGGAAGACGGATCCTGTTCACGTGCTTCGCGGCTCTTGTGATCTTTGCGGGAGCTCTCTGCCTGTTTCTCCGGGTTACGGACATCCGGCTGGACGGAGATCCCGGTGCTTACGATCCGCAGGAGATCCTGGCGGCCGCGGGGATCAGAAAGGGGCAGAGCCTGCTGCTGATCGACCGCGATCAGGCGGCGTCGAACGTGCAGAGCGCCTTTCCGGCGCTGAGCAATGCCTCCGTCTCATGTTCGCTCCCGGGGCTCGTGACCGTGCGGGTGAACGAGAGCCGGATACGCGCGCTGATCAGTTATGAAGGAGAACAGTGGGTCTTTGACGAATACTGCCACGTGATCGGCAAGGCGGAAAATGGGACGCGGTACGTAACGGTCTCCGGCCTGGAGGTCAGCGGCGTGCACGTGGGAAGGGAGATGACGGCCGACCGCGCGAATGCCGGAGCTCTGGCCTGCACGAAGACCATCCTCACGCAGCTGGTGGCCAGAGGCCTGGCGGACGGCGTATCCTCACTGAACGTGGAGAACCTGGCCAACATTGAATTCGTGTATGACGGAACGTTTACCGTAAAACTGGGGACGGGCAGCAAGCTGGAGTATAAGCTGGAACGCTTCGCCTCGGTGATCCAAAGCGTTCTGGAGGAGGGAAAGACCGGGGGAACGATCGACGTTTCCAACGACGGAAAGTCCTATTATTCCCCGTGAAACGGACGGGAGAGCAGACCCTATTTTTTGAGGAATGTAACAGTTCACACTTGACCTGCCTATAAAATCGTAATAAAATAAACTGGTAAAATTGGAATTAAGTGTGCCCGGGATTCCCGTGCACAGCCAAATAAAGTTACAGGAGGAATTAGTTATGCCATTTGCACAGGAATCCGGTCCCGACAATGTAGTTGTTATCAAGGTGATAGGCGTCGGCGGAGCCGGCAATAACGTTGTGAACCGCATGGTCCAGAGCGGAAACACGAGCGCGGAGTTTATCGCCGTCAACACGGATAAGCCTGCTCTTGCCGTGTCAGTTGCGGATCAGAAGGTGCAGATCGGCGAAAAGCTGACTCACGGTCAGGGCGCCGGGTCCAATCCCGAGGTCGGCAAGAAGGCGGCGGAAGAAAGCCGCAACAACATCGCCAAGGCCATTGAGAATGCGGATATGGTATTCATCGCATGCGGCATGGGCGGCGGCACCGGTACCGGCGCGTCCCCCGTCGTTGCCGATATCGCCCGCGAAAGCGGCGTTCTCACCGTAGGCGTCGTAACCAAGCCCTTCGGCTTTGAAGGCCGCCGGCGCATGGCTCAGGCGGAAGAGGGCATCAAGAACCTGCTCGGCAAGGTGGACTCCCTGCTGATCATCCCGAACGACAGGCTGAAGCACGCCACCGACCAGAAGCTGACCTTTGCCAACGCGTTCCAGATCGCCGACGAGGTCCTGCTCCAGGCCGTGACGAGCATCGCCGATCTGATCAAGAACACCGGCTTCATCAATCTTGACTTTGCCGACGTTACGGCAATCATGAAGGACGCCGGTTACGCTCACATGGGCGTCGGCCACGCGGCGGGCAAGGGCAAGGCTGAGGATGCCGCGAAGATGGCGATCCAGAGCCCGCTCATGGAAACCTCCATCAAGGGCGCCCGCGGCGTGCTGATCAATATCACCGGATCCGTGGACATCGGTCTGGACGACATCGAGTCCGCCGCCACGCTGATCCAGCAGGCAGCCCATCCGGACGCCAACATCATCTTCGGCGCGAGCTTCGATGAAACGATGGACGATGAGATCCGCGTGACCGTCGTAGCCACCCGGTTCGACGACAGCCCCGTGGTCTCCGCTCAGGAGGAGGAAAAGCCCGCCGTCAAGAAGGTGGAAGAGCCTGCGGCCGCCGCGGAAGCGGAGAAAGCGGAAGAAGAAGATCCGTTCGATTCCATCTTCAAAATGTTCAATTCCAAGTAAACGGAAGTACGCTTCAGGGCGGGCCTTGGCGGCCCGCCCTTTCTCTGTTCCGCTGCTTCCTCAGTTTCCGTGAAAAGGTGATCGCATGCAGGATTGTTTTCAGATGAATATGACTCTCGGCCAGATCGGAGCTCTTTCCAGCCTGGCGCTGGCCCACGTGGGTGACGCGGTGTACGAACTGCTGGTGCGCGCTTCGCTGTGCGCCGAGGGCGTGCCGCGGGCGGACGTCCTGCATCAGCGGACGGTCGCGTATGTGTCCGCCCCGGCCCAGGCCGCGGCGGCGGAACGGCTGCTGCCCATGCTGACGGAGGAGGAGGCGGAAGTGTTCCGCCGTGGCCGAAACGCCCATGTGCGGTCTGTGCCAAAGGGGGCGTCCACGGGGGAATACCACACGGCGACCGGGCTGGAGGCCCTGTTCGGGTGGCTATATCTCAGCGGACGTCACGACCGGCTGACGGTGCTTGCCGCCGCCGTGCTGGGGGGTGAGTGATCATGCCGCTGGACGCAGTGTTTCTCTCCGCGCTGACCCGCGAGCTTGCGCCGGTTCTGGTGGGGAGCCGGATCGACCGGATCCGGATGCCGGAGCGGGATACCGTGCTGCTCGGCGTGAGGACGGAACAGGGCAGCCGGACGCTTCTTCTGTGCGCGGGCAGCGGGGACGGGCGGCTCCATTTCACGCAGGCCGCCTACGACAATCCGCCTCAGCCCCCCATGTTCTGCATGCTTCTGAGAAAGCACCTGACCGGTGCGCAGATCACTTCGCTTGAGCAGTTCCCGGGGGAGCGCGCGGTGTCGCTGCATCTGCGCTGCTTCGATCCGTTCCTTGGGGATACGGAACGCCAGCTGGTGCTGGAGCTGATGGGAAGGTACGCCAACCTGATCTTCCTCGACGCCGGCGGAGTCATCACCGACTGTCTGAAAAGGGTGGATATGACGGAATCCGAAAAACGGCAGCTTCTTCCGGGGCTGCGGTATGAGGCGCCCCCGCCGCAGGAGGGGCGCGTCCCGTTCCACACCTTCGTGGGGGGCGGTCTGCCGGAGCCTGTCCTGACGGGGGAGGGCCTGCCGGCGGATCGGTGGCTGATACGGTATTTTTCCGGCCTCAGCCCTCTTCTGTGCCGGGAGATCGCCTTTTCCGCATTCGGCCGGACGGACGTTCCGGTGACGGGTGAAAACGTCGGTGCGCTTATGGCGGCGGCCGCCGCCGCGCAGCGCGCCGCAGGCGGGGAGACGGAAGGCCCGTGGATGCTCCTGCGGCCGGACGGCACGCCCATGGATTTTTACTGCTTTCCCGTGCGCCAGTACGGGTCCGCCGCGGAACTCCGGCGGGAAAGCTCGTTTTCCGACCTTCTGGAGCGGTTCTATACCGCCCGAAGTGCTGCCGAAAGAATGCGGCAGAAGGCCTCCGGCCTGATGAAAACGGTCCGTAACGCCAGAGATCGCACCGAAAGGAAGATCGGCCTTCAGCGGGCGGAACTGCTGAAGACCCGGGATCGGGAGGAACTGCGCAGGGCGGGGGACATCATTTCCGCCAACGTATACCGCATGAAACGGGGGGACCGGGTGCTGTCCGCGGAAGATTTCTACGATCCGGAAGGCGGGATCCGCGAGATACCGCTGGATCCCGCAAAAAGCCCCCAGCAGAACGCCGCCGCATATTACAAGCGGTACGCCAAGGCCAAGAATGCGGAGAACGCCCTGACCGAACAGCTGGCCGGCGCGGAACGGGAGCTCACATACCTGAACAGCGTGCTGGAGGAGCTTGGCCGCGCGGAACGGGAAAAGGATCTGGCGGAGATCCGCAGGGAACTCATCCAGACGGGTTACGTGAGGGAAGACCGACGGACGGAAAGAAAAAGGAAGAAAGAGCCCGCGGAGGGGTTCCTGCGCTTCCGTTCTTCCGCGGGAATGGAGATACGCGTCGGGAAGAACAACCTTCAGAACGATGAGCTTACGCTGCGGCGTTCCTCCGGGTCGGACGTGTGGCTGCACACGCAGAAGATCCACGGGAGCCACGTGGTCGTATCGTGCCGGGGAGAAGCTCCGGACCGGGAGACTCTGACGGAGGCCGCCATGCTTGCGGCCCTGTACTCGGACGCTTCCGGCAGCAGCCGGGTACCCGTCGACTTCACACTGGTCAGGAACGTGAAAAAGCCCGCCGGCGCAAGGCCGGGAATGGTGATCTATACCGATCAGAAGACCCTGTACGTCACGCCGGACAGGGATCTGGCGGAGCGCCTGAAAGCGGAATGAAATAGAAGGAAAGTGCAGGTGACACGATGAACAGTCCGGTGCTTGAACTCCTGCTGAACGGAGACTGGGGGGAATGGCAGCCGATCCGCGACCGGCTGAAGGCCTGGTCCATGTGGACCGACCTCGTAAAGACTTTTCGCGAACTGAAAAGGGAGGAACTGTTCCGAAGCCCCGTCCATGGGGAGGGGCACATCGAGCGGGTCATCCTGCTGGGCGCCGTGTGCGCCATGGAGCGCGGCCTGCCGGAGCGGGACGTGCAGCTGCTGCTCTTCGCGTGCTCCTACCATGATACGGGGCGCCTGAGCGACTGGCTGGACGTGGCCCACGGCAGACGTTCGGCGTACAAGATCGGGCGGATCACGGGACTGACGGGGGACGAACTGACCATGGTGATGGCGGCGGTGGAGGCGCACTCCCGCAGGGATGCAGACATGGACGGCATCCTTGACGGTTACGGGCCGCGGGATCCGGAACGGTGCCGGCAGCTCGCCCTGCTGCTGAAGGACGCCGACGGACTCGACCGGGTCCGGCTGTCGGACCTCGACGTATCCTATCTGCGGACGCCTCAGGCCGTACAGCTGGCGGATTTCGCCCGCTGGCTGTTCGACGCCTGCACCGAAGAAATGAAGAAGATGGGCATGGAAACGCCGGGCAGACCCGATTATTACGACCGGGAACTGGTGACCCGCGTGAGAGACCGGGTGAACGAAGCGCTTCAGACAGGCAGGAGCATCATGGAAACGGTCACGGGCTGCCTGACGGAACTGTTCGGATGCCAACCGCCGGAGGGATGGATGAGCCATCCCTGCGGGGAGGCCTGGAGCCGTGAGCTCTGCTGTGCCTGGGAGGGCGCGTCCTGCTTTGTCATGGATTACGTGCTGCAGAAAAACGGGGATCCGGGCACGGCCGCGGCGGACTTCCGGAAACGGTTTCTGGATCAGTACCGCTCCGACCGATGCGCCGACCTGCGCACCTGCGGCTTCGGCAAGGACGATCCCGTGTGGCTGTGCGCGCCGTTCATCCTGGACGTGATCCTGTTCACATACTATTTCCTGACCCGGGACGTTTCGTTTGATGAACCGTCCGTACCATGATATAATTGAAAAAACGACACTCGAGAGGAGACGACCATGGGAATCGAAAAATACCCGCACCTGTTTGAGCCGATACGCCTGGGAAAAACGACGTTCCGGCACAGGATCTTCGCTTCGCCTCAGGATCATCCGGACCTGACCGCGAATCTGCAGCTGACGAGTGAGGCCAGGGCTTTTTACGAGGTCAAGGCCATGGGAGGCTTCGCTTCCGTCTGCGTAGGCGATTTCATGGTGGAAAAGCAGGGGCACAGCCATCCCTGGCAGCTGGACGGCGACGGGAATTTCGGAAAAGCCGGCATGTTCCGGACGGCAAACGCCATTACCCGCCATGGGGCGGTGGCCGCGGTGGAGCTGAATCACGCGGGCATCAATTCCTCCTGGGTGTACCCGGAAGGTTACGTGTGGGGCATGTCGGACGGCGTTCGGGCCGACGGCGTGGAGATCCGCGCGATGACGGAGGAACGCATCGAGCAGCTGATCGGAAAATACGCGGCGGCTGCCGCGTACGCCCGCCAGTGCGGCTTCGGGATGATCACCATCCACGCAGGGCACGGCTGGGGTCCGGCTCAGTTCATATCCCCGCGGGACAATACCAGAAAGGACCGCTGGGGCGGAAGCTTTGAAAACCGCATGCGCTTCCCGCTGGCCGTGATCGAAGCGGTGCGGAGGGCCGTGGGGCCGGGATTCCCCATCGAAGTGCGCATCAGCGGGCATGAATGGCTCCCCGACGGGTACGATCTGGAGGAGGGCGTCCGCATCGCGAAGGCGCTGGACGGTCACTGCGATCTGATCCACGTATCCGCCGGCCATCATGAGATCGACGCGGCCAGCATGAGGACCCATCCCACCATGTTCCTGGAGGACGGCTGCAACGTGCCCTTCGCGGCGGAGATCAAAAAGAACGTCTCTACTCCGGTGGCGACGGTAGGCGCGCTTACGGAACCGGATCAGATGGAAGAGATCATCGCCTCCGGACAGGCGGACGTGGTCGCGTTGGGACGCCAGTCCCTGGCCGATCCGGATCTGCCGATCAAGCTGATGACGGGGCGCGAGGATGAGATCAACCGGTGCATGCGCTGCTTCACCTGCTTTTCCAACAGCACCCTGGGCGGGGTGTTCTACTGCGCCACCAATCCCATCATCGGAAACGAGATGGAGGCTCTGTACGATACGCCTCCGCGCAGGCGGAAGAAAGTTCTGGTGGCCGGAGGCGGCGTTGCCGGCATGCAGGCCGCGCTGACGCTGGCACGCAGGGGACATCAGGTGATCCTCTGTGAGAAGTCCGGCCGGCTGGGAGGCGTGCTGCGGTGCGAAAAGAACATCTCCTTCAAGAAAAAGCTGGAGGATTACCTCGACCGGCAGGCTCTGCGGATCTCCCGGGAAGAGATCCAGGTGTGCCTGAACACGGAAGTGACGCCGGAGTTCGCGCGGAAGCTGAAGCCGGACGTCGTCGTGGCGGCGCTGGGTTCCCGGCCGGTCCGGCCGCCGATCCCCGGCATCGACGGGGCGAACGTGCGCGGCGCCGAAGAGATCTATTATGATTTCGGCAAGGCGGGAGACCGCTGCGTGATCCTGGGCGGCGGCCTTGTCGGCCTGGAACTCGGGATCGCCCTGGCGGAGACCGGCAGGGACGTGACGGTGGTGGAAATGATGCCCCGGACCATCGCAAGCCCTCCGGGAGGAGAGACCAGCGAGCGGATGGGGCAGGCCGGACTGGCGGCAGGAGAGCCGCTGGTCCACGGCGTTGCCATTTCGGAGCATCTGAAGACGCTCCCCAACATGCGCGTCCTCACCTCCACGAAGGCGCTGGCCGTTACGGACGCGGGACTGGAAGCCGAGCGGGAGGGCAAGCCCCTTTTCCTTGAGGCGGATACCGTGATCTACGCGGTGGGGCAGCGCCCGCTTTCCGAGCAGGCCCTGGCGCTTCGGTCGGCGGCCCCGGAATGGTATTCCGTCGGAGACTGCGTCGCCCCCAGGAACATCCTGCAGGCGACCCAGACGGCGTATCAGATCGCCAGAGACATCGGAAGATACTGAAACAGCGGATATAGAATGATTTAAGGAGGAAGCACAATGGTCGATACGAAAGACATCGTCCGCCCGATATCCGACAGGATCGCGCGGGTCAGGAAGCATTTCAAGGACGCGGAATATCATTCCATGTACTGCTGCAGCGAGCGTACCCGCATCCTGACGGAATCCTACCAGAGGAATGAGGCGGATTATCCGCTGCTGAAGAGAGCGAAATTCTTCCGGGATCTGTGCGAGCAGATGACGGTCCTCGTGGAGGACGACGAACTGATCGTCGGTAATCAGGGCCGGTTCTACCGCGCCGTATCCCCCTATGTCGACTGGTACGAAGGCGCTCTGTTCGATTACGTGTGCGGGGACGACGAGCGTTTCCGCCGCGCGTGGCAGACCCAGGGCTGCCGCCAGTTCATGCTGGATGAGGACCGGGAGGTCTTCCGGTCCGTGGCGGACTACTGGAAGAACCGCTCCCTGGCCGACAGGGCCAGCGCGGCGATGCCGGACAGCATGTGGAGCCTGTACGATTCCGGAGCGCTGGTCTTCGGACGCGGCCACAAGGTCGGTTACCGCCCCCAGGGCCATTTCTGCGCCAACTACGACAAGGTCGTGCACCGCGGGCTGAAGTCCATCCGGGAAGAGGCGCTGGAGAAGATGGCGGCGCTGGAAGGCAACTGCTACGGAGAGGACGGAGAGAAGTACATCTTCTACAAGTCCGTGGTCATCGTGTGCGAAGGGATGATGACGCTGTCCAAGCGCTACGGCGCAAAGTGCGCCGAGCTGGCGAAGGAGGACCGCTTCACCCCGGAACGCAGGGCGGAACTGCTGCAGATGGCGGATTCCCTGAACTGGATCATGGAGAATCCCTGCCGCACCTACTGGGAGGCCATGCAGGCCATCAACCTTTACATGCTGTGCCTGTGCATCGACGGTCAGAACCACGGCGTGACCTTCGGGCGCATCGACCAGTACGCCGGCCATTTCCTGGAGGATGAGCTGGCCTCCGGGAAGATCACCATCGATTTCGCGCAGGAGATCGCTGACAGCTTCGTCATCAAGACCGGCGAGTACACCCGGTGCGAATCCCCCTACACCGATCCTACGCCGATCACGCATCCCGACGGCACCGTGACTTACGAGCACCACGCGAACACCATCGAAACGGGGCAGCATTTCTCCGTCGGCGGCATCCGCAAGGATGGGACGGACGCCTGCAACGAGCTGACGTTCACCCTCCTGCAGTGCTACGCCCGCCTGTACATGTACAGCCCGTCTCTGTCCGTCCGGGTGCATAAGAACCTGCCGGACCGCATCTGGAAGATCGCCATCGAAGCCTCCTCCCGCGCCGGAGGGATGCCCACGTTCGAGAACGACGACGTGATCATCCCGGCGCTGCTGAAGAAGGGGTACGATCCGGAGGACGCCAACGATTACTGCCTGATCGGATGCGTGGAACCCGCCGGCACCGGCAACGAGTGGCCCTGCTGCGGCACCACCGGCACCGAGAGCTTCTGGAATTACGCGGCGGCGGTCGTCCTGGCGATCAACAACGGCATAAATCCCCTCAACGGATACCAGGGCGGACCCGCCACCGGCTATCTGTATGAGATGGAAAGCATCGAGGATTTCAAGAAGGCGCTCACGGAGCAGCTGAAGTTCTATCTCGGCTGGCATGTGACGTGCTGCAACATTGCGGAATACGTGTACCGCTATACCTATCCCTGCCCCGTCGCCTCCGCCACCACGGACGGCTGCATGGAGTCCGGAAAGGACGTCACCTTCGGCGGCGCCAAGTACAACTCCACGGGCGTGACCTGCTGCGGCATCGGCAACGTGGCCGACAGCCTCGCGGCCATCGAGTATCTGTGCTTCGACAAGAAGATCTGCTCCACCAGGGAGCTTTACGACGCGCTCATGGCCAACTGGGAAGGGTATGAAGAGCTGCACCGCATCGTGGATAATCAGTGCCCCCACTACGGGAACGACGACGATTACGTGGACCGCTACGCCGTGTGGGCGATGGACCAGTTCTGCAGCTTCATCAATAACGCCACCGGCCCCCGCGGCTCCTGGAGACCCGGCACCTTCACCATGACCACCAACGTGATGTTCGGCGCGCAGACCGCGGCCACGCCGGACGGACGGAAGAACCGCCAGCCGCTGGCGGAGGCCATCTCGCCCAAGCAGGGGATGGACGTCAACGGCCCCACCGCCTATCTGAAGAGCGCCGCCAAGCTGCCCCACATCGACATCGGCAACGGGGACCAGCTGAACATCAAGTTCTCCAAGACCGTCATCTCCAACGAGCGTGGCGCCGAGCAGGTGAGGCACCTGATCGAGACCTACTTCGATCTGGGCGGCATGCAGGTGCAGTTCAACGTGGTCTCGGCGGACGAGCTGCACGACGCCCAGTCCAGACCCAGCGAGTACAAGGATCTGATCGTCCGCATCGCCGGCTTCTCCGCCGTTTTCGTGGAGCTGCCGAAGGCGGTCCAGGACGACTTCATCACGCGCACCGAGCATTCGCTGTGACCGGCGTTTGACAAGCCGGCGCGCATGCCGTAAAATAGCGGGGCGAGTCGGCCGGACAGCCGCGGGCACAGGCCGAAAGGCCGTGCATGAGGAAAGTCCGGGCTCCGCAGGGCAAGGATAACGGGTAACGCCCGCCGAAGGCGACTTCAGGAAAAGTGCAACAGAGATATACCGCCGGCTCCGGCCGGTAAGGGTGGAAAGGCGGAGGTAAGAGCCCGCCCGACGGCGTGAGAGCGTCCGTCGCTGTAAACTCTATCCGGAGCAACACCGTGGGAAAGCTGCGTTCGATCGCGAGGCCTGCCCGGCCGCTTTCAGGAGGTGGCTTGAGCGTACCGGCAACGGTGCGCCTAGATAGATGGCTGTTCAAGACAGGACCCGGCTTACAGACCGACTCGCATCTGTGAACGGATCACGCCGGGCGCGCGGACGCGTGCCCGGCGTTTCCATGTCCGGACGGCGGGAAGAGAACAGAGCGGAAAGAAAAACAGGCGCGGCCGTCAAAAAACCATTGACGGCCGCGCGTTTTTCTGTTATAGTGCTATCCGCTGACTGTGGGCGTATTGCGCCCATTTGCGGCGAAAAATCATCCATCTTTCAGGAAAGGAGGAAAAAAATGCCTACTTTTAACCAGCTCGTCAGAAAGGGAAGAGAGGTCCAGACCTACAAGTCCACGTCCCCTGCCATGCAGAAGGGCCTGAACACCCTGAAGAACAAGGAAACGAACCTGTCCTCTCCCCAGAAGCGCGGCGTCTGCACCGCGGTGAGAACTTCCACTCCGAAGAAGCCGAACTCCGCTCTGCGTAAGATCGCCCGTGTGCGTCTGACCAATGGCTACGAGGTAACCGCTTACATCCCCGGTATCGGTCATAACCTGCAGGAGCACTCCGTAGTTATGATCCGCGGCGGCCGTGTGAAGGACCTTCCCGGTGTCCGTTATCACATCATCCGCGGCACTTTGGATGCCCAGGGCGTTGCCAATCGTATGCAGGCCCGTTCCAAATACGGCGCCAAGAGACCCAAAGCTGCCAAGAAGAAATAAGCAGAGGGCCGCAAACTGCCAAAACGCTTATCGCGTAAGGCTGATGCCTTGCCGTTAGGTTACGATATAAACGTCGTTCCTCCGCAAGGCACCCAACGGGAGGCATGGCTCTGCCGCGCAGAAAGCCCCCGCCGAGATCGGGCGGACGGGTTTGCGGCAGGCTGTCCCGGAGTACCATTGATCTCATTATATGTGAAGGAGGGAAGAATTGTGCCCAGAAGAGGTAACGTTCCCAAAAGAGAAATCCTGCCGGATCCGGTATACCAGTCTGTGCTGGTCACCAAGCTGACCAACAGCATCATGCTGGACGGCAAGAAGGGTGTTGCCCAGAAGATCGTTTACGGCGCTTTTGACATCATCAAGGAAAAGACCGATAAGGATCCTCTGGAAGTATTCACCGCCGCTATGGAAAACATCATGCCTGCCCTGGAGGTCAAGGCCCGCCGTGTGGGCGGCGCCACCTATCAGGTGCCTATCGAAGTGCGTCCTGAGAGACGGCAGACGCTGGGTCTGCGCTGGCTGACCAACTATTCCAGAGCCCGCAGCGAGAAGACCATGAAAGAGCGCCTGGCCGGCGAGATCATGGACGCGGCCAACAACCTCGGCGCCACTGTGAAGAAGCGCGAGGATACGCACAAGATGGCCGAATCCAACAAGGCGTTCGCTCATTTCCGCTGGTGATCCTCAGACTTTTCGAAGGAAAGATAAGGAGAACGATCTATGCCCAGACAATATTCGCTTGAAAGAACAAGAAATATCGGTATCATGGCGCATATTGACGCGGGGAAGACTACGACGACGGAAAGGATCCTGTTCTACACCGGCCGTGTGTACAAGATCGGCGAGACCCACGAGGGTGCAGCCACCATGGACTGGATGGAGCAGGAGCAGGAGAGAGGTATCACCATCACCTCCGCTGCGACGACCTGTTTTTGGAAAGATACCCGTATCAATATCATTGATACCCCGGGTCACGTTGACTTCACCGTTGAGGTCGAGCGTTCCCTGCGCGTACTGGACGGTTCCGTGACCGTTCTCTGCGCGAAAGGAGGCGTCGAGCCTCAGTCCGAGACCGTCTGGCGTCAGGCGGACAAGTACAACGTGCCCCGCATGATCTACGTCAACAAGATGGACATTATGGGTGCCGATTTCTACAACGTCATCAATATGATCCATGACCGCCTCAAGGCGAACGCCGTGCCCATCCAGCTGCCCATCGGCAGTGAGGATACCTTCAAGGGGATCGTCGACCTGGTGGAGATGAACGCCGACGTATACTACGACGACCTTGGAAAGGACATGCGCGTGGAGGAGATCCCGGAGGACATGCGGGAACTGGCGGAGTCCTACCGCGTGAAGCTCATCGAGGCCTGCGCGGATTTTGACGACGAGATCATGGAGATGTACTTTGACGGCGCTGAGATCCCCACGGATAAGATCCGCGCCGCCATCCGCAGGGCGACCATCGCCAACGAAATGGTGCCCGTCACCTGCGGAACGTCCTACCGCAACAAGGGCGTTCAGAAGCTGCTGGACGCCATCGTGGACTACATGCCCTCTCCGCTGGACATCCCCGCCATCAAGGGCGTGGACCCCGACACGGACGAGGAAGTGGAGCGTCCCGCCGATGACAGCGCGCCGTTCGCCGCGCTGGCCTTCAAGATCATGACCGACCCCTACGTCGGACGTCTGTCCTTCTTCCGGGTCTATTCCGGAACGGCGGAAGCCGGCACCACGGTCATGAACGCGAACAAGAAGCAGAGAGAGCGCCTGGGGCGCATTCTGCAGATGCACGCCAATCACAGAGAGGATATCGACAAGGTCTATTCCGGAGATATCGCCGCTGCGGTCGGCCTGAAGAATACGACCACCGGCGATACGCTGTGCGATCCGGATCATCTGGTCGTCCTGGAATCCATGGAATTCCCCGAGCCGGTCATCCGCGTGGCCATCGAGCCCAAGACCAAAGCCGGTCAGGAAAAGATGAGCATCGCGCTGGCCAAACTGGCGGAAGAGGATCCTACGTTCCGTGCCTATACGGATGAGGAGACCGGTCAGACCATCATCGCCGGCATGGGCGAGCTCCATCTGGAGATCATCGTGGACCGCATGCTCCGCGAGTTCAAGGTGGAGGCGAACATCGGCAAGCCTCAGGTATCCTACAAGGAGACCATCACGAAGTCCGCTACGGTGGATCACAAGTACGCCCGCCAGTCCGGCGGCAAGGGCCAGTACGGCCACGTCAAGATCACCATCGAGCCCAACGAGCCCGGCAAGGGATACGAGTTCATCAACAACATCGTTGGCGGCGCCATCCCGAAGGAATACATCCCCGCCGTCGACGAGGGTATCCGCGGGGCCATGCAGTCCGGCGTCGTAGCCGGCTACGAAGTGGTCGACGTGAAGGTCACGCTGTTTGACGGTTCGTATCATGAGGTCGACTCCTCCGAGATGGCCTTCAAGATCGCCGGCAGCATGGCGTTCAAGGAAGCGATGGAAAAGGCCGCCCCGACCCTGCTGGAGCCCATCATGAAGGTCACCATCGTGGTGCCCGAGGATTACATGGGCGACGTCATGGGCGACGTGAACGCCCGCCGCGGTCAGATCACCGGAATGGAGACCAAGAACGGCGCGGCGACGGTCAACGCTTTCATCCCGCTGTCCAACATGTTCGGGTACGCCACCGACCTGCGCAGCAAGACGCAGGGCCGCGGCAACTACTCCATGGAGCCCAGCCATTTTGCCGAGATCCCGAAGAGCATCCAGGCCGAGATCATCAAGAAAGCCTGACCTGTTTTTCGTCAAACATCTTGTAAAAACCAAAACAATACTGTAAAATAAACTAAGTCTGCTATCGATTTATTTTAAGGAGGATTTACTTCATGGCTAAGCAGAAATTTGAAAGAACCAAGCCCCA
>JAFWRM010000051.1 GCA_017519975.1 Oscillospiraceae bacterium
AGGCACTGGGCCTCCGTCTCCTCCGTCCAGGTCTGAACGTAGATGGCGTCGATCAGGGCCGCCGCCTCAGCGGCGAGCTCCTCATCGGTCTTCTCGGGTTCCGCGGGCTCTTCCTCCTCGGCGGGAGTCGTCTCTTCCGCGGGTTCCTCCGGCTCGGCGGGAGTCGTTTCTTCCGCGGGTGTCGTCTCCTCCTGCGCGGGGGTGGTATCCTCCGCCGGCTTCGTCTGTCCGCCGCAGCCGGCCAGCATCAGGCACAGCATGGCAACGACGCACAGCATAGCGATCAGTTTTTTCATTTTCATTGCCTCCACATATAAATAAAATAATAATAACCCCTGCCCGGGATCCGGGCAGGGGTCGTCAACAATAACTCCAAAGCAGGCATAACACGCCTGTCGGTGCAAGGAACGACCAGTTACTCGTGGGCTCCCGGCACGCGGTCGGCAGGTCTCCTGGCTCGCAGCATCGTACGTCCTCCTTCCCGTTTCCAGTGGCTGAAGCGGATGCTTCGCGGACGCACGCGCAGCTGCATACAGTGACGAGTTCGCACAGGTCTTTCACCTGTTTCCCTTTTCACCGGAATCTATCCGGCACCGACTGCGCACAATGATATTCTTCTGTCTGCCGCACTGTCCGCGGCAACTATGCAATCATAAGCGTCATTTTTCCTTTCGTCAAGTCCTTTTACCATTTTTGTAAGATATTACAACAGGAACGCGGCCGCAGTAAAAGTATTTGAGCGATATTTCAGTCAGCACGCATTCCGCATTGTAACAGAAAACTCCCCGGAGATCTCCGCAAAGGCGATCTCCGGGGAGTCTGTTGCATGTGATCGTTCGCTGACCCCGTTCCGTCAGGCGATCATCGTCGCCGGGAACAGGAGCATGGCGATCAGGCCGCAGATCAGGATCGAAAGGATCATGCGTTCCAGCCAGATGATGAGCAGGTGGCTGAACTTGACCGGAACCTCCGTGCCCATGCAGCAGGGGACGAAGGAGGCAAGGAAAACGATGGCGGTCACGGGCAACACGGCCAGCATGAAGCGCAGACGCATGCTCCAGACGCCCGTGGAGACCAGCAGCGCGGGCACGGTGATCTCGACGAGGGAGATCATGGCGCCGGTGCAGGCCGTCGTCAGTTCCTGACCCTTGAAGCCGAAGATGCGGAAGAAAGGCCAGAAGATGTAGCCGAGCCACTTGATGATGGGAGTGAAGGTGTACAGCACGACGCCGAACGTTCCGAAGAAGGAAGTACCGGCGGAAACGGTTCCCAGTACGTTCATCGTCTCCTTCATGATGTAGACGATGCGCTTGCCGGGATTATCCTGTTTTTCAACGATGTCCAGCGCTTCCGTGAGAGCCGTATGGAACAGGTCTTTCCGTACGATCTTCTCGGGGTTCGGTTCCGCACCTTCATAGAAGTTATCGGGGATCTTGCTAAGCGGACGGATGCGGACGCCGATCATGGCGACCAGAAGCGTAACGAGGAAGGCGATCCAGAAATATGTGTTCCAGTAGTTCTTGCCGCCCCACAGTTCGGCGTTGTTCAGGCCGGTGTTCGTCGCCAGGGCCATAAGAAAGCCGACGGACGCGGTGGAAAGGCTTGTGTCGATGCATACGGACTCACGCTCCGTGAAGCGTCCCGTCTTGTACTGGTCGTTGACGGCGATGTGTCCGGCGGAGAAATTGCCCAGGAACGCAGTGACCATGATAATGGCGGCACGGCCGGGCAGTTTGAACAGCGGACGCATGATCAGACGGACGAATACGCCGACGAAATCGACAAGTCCGTAATCCACCAGGAACGGCAGAAACAGCGAGGCCGCCGGGATGGAGATGCATATCGTGACCAGAATGTTGGCCATAACGAAATTCGCTATGGAGTTCTCGTTAAGTGAAGCCACGGGATCAAACAGCCAGTTCATGAACCCGAAGTGAGCATGGAAGTAGATGTCTACGGTGATCATGGTCAGGATCACAAAGCCAATGATCTTGAAAATGGCGAAGGCCGCGTTGATCTTGGTAGTCTTCCAGGCCTTTTCCGGGCGGATCCAGAACAGGTCTACGACGGCATAGGCGCCGATCGCCCAGACGACGAAGGGCATCGCCTTGAAGTTGCCGGTGTAGAGCGCCGCTTTGATGAAGTTGGTCAGATGGGAGCACAGCACGTTCGACTGTCCCTTGACCAGCCCCCACTGCCAGGAACCGATGTGGATCTGGTACTCGGGCAGATAGAAGTTGATGAAGAATGCGAAAACACCAAATGCCGAGAAGATGATGAATTTCAGCCACGTAGCTGCAGAATATTTCTTCAGTCTGCCGGAGCCGAGCCGTTCGTTTTCCATACGTTATCCCTCTAATCTCTCTGTTTTTGTTGTGTGGGCTCACAACCATATGATATGTCAGTATGGCACAATCAATACCCTTTGTCAACCGACCTGTTTCGTAAAAAACCATCAAAAAGTTACATGTCGGGCATCGCCGATCTGCCGTGTCTGGCTGTCTTCGTCAATCCCTGCGGCGGAGTTTCTCTTTGGTCCCGTCCGGGCGCTGCAGGTACGTATTCTCCAGTGTGGCGATCGTTCCTCTGCGGAATTCCTCGACGTATTCCCTTCGGAGCGCGGCCTGCTCCGCCGTTTCCTCTTCCGTCAGCGGCTCTCCGTTCTTTTTTTTCCTGGCAAGCTCGTTGATGCGGTCCAGCTTTTTTCTTTCCATCCCTGCCCTCTCAGAAGATCAGGTTCCGCGGAGTGCGGGCATAGGGAATGGTATCCCGAATGTTGCCGATATTGGTGAGATACAGGATAAAACGCTCCAGACCAAGCCCGAATCCGGCGTGCTTTACGGAACCGAATCTCCGCAGATCACAGTACCACTGAAGCGGCTCCTGCTCGATGCCGAGTTCCTTCATTCTGGCCACCAGATTCTCGTACCGCTCCTCTCTCTGGGAACCGCCGATCAGTTCACCTACACCGGGAACCAGGCAATCGCAGGCAGCCACGGTCTTTCCATCGTCGTTCAGACGCATGTAGAAGGCTTTGATGTCCTTGGGGTAGTCGATCAGAAACACGGGCCCCTGAACGACTTCCTCACAGATATAGCGCTCATGTTCGGTCTTGAGATCCACGCCCCACTCCACCGGATACTGGAACTCTCTTCCCGAAGCCTTCAGAAGCTCGATGGCCTCGCTGTAGGTCATCACCTTGAATTCGCTGTTTGCCACCGCCGTGAGGCGTTCGATCAGCCTGTGCTCCGGATCGAACATCTGGTTGAAGAACGCCATCTCCGACGGACAGCGCTCCAGCACCTTTGTGATGCAGTATTTCACCATGGCTTCCATGCAGGCCATGTCGTCCTCCAGATCTGCGAAGGCGATCTCCGGCTCTACCATCCAGAATTCACTGGCATGGGTGGTGGTGTTGGAGTTTTCCGCGCGAAACGTGGGGCCGAACGTGTAGACCCGGTCGTACGCCAGTGCGAAGGGCTCCACGTGCAGCTGCCCGGATACCGTCAGGCAGGCCTTTTTCCCAAAGAAATCGGTCTCCTTTCCCTCGCCGGTGGTCACCGTGAACACCTCCCCGGCTCCCTCGGCGTCGTTTCCCGTGATGAGAGGAGGCGTGATGTACAGAAATCCGTTGGTCTGGAAAAACTCATGGATCGCTCCGCACAGCACGCTGCGGACCCGGAACAGTGCGTTGAACGTGTTGGTGCGGGGGCGCAGATGCGGCACTTCCCGCAGAAACTCAAGACTGTGGTGCTTCTTCTGCATCGGATAATCGCTGTCGCAGTCCCCCAGAAGCTCCACCTTCTCCGCCTGTACTTCAAACGGTTGTCTGGCCTCCGGCGTCAGGATGAAGCGCCCCGTAACGTCGACGCTGCTCCCCGTGCTGATCTTTGCAGCCGGCGCAAGTTCCGGATGCTCGTCCATATTGTAGACGATCTGGATGTTTTCAAAGCAGGATCCGTCGGACAGGGTGAGAAATCCCACGTGCGCATTGCCGCGGTTGGTCTTCACCCATCCTCTGACACGCACGGACATGCCGTCCGCCGACGGATCGTCCTTCCTGGACAGAAGGTCCTTTACCAGAACGTACTGATCTCTGATCATAGTTACTCTTCCTCTCTGTTATTCTTCACCGCGCCGAAAGACGGCGGTGACAGCCTGTTCGATGGTCTGTCTGGAAGCATGGCAGGATCCGCGGAGCATTTCAGACGATCCTCCGCCCCTTCCGGAGACGGCCTCGTTGAACGGTCCGGATCGCCGCTTCAGATCGACATGCCGGCTGACGATCACATACCGGACCCCGTCGCCGCTGCCGCTGAATGCGGCGCACACGCCGGTACACCGGTCCGCGCCGGCGTCTGCCAGCAGGCGCAGCTCCTCGCTCGACAGATCTTCCTCAAAAAGGATCATGTTCCCCTCAACGGGCTCCAGCGTTTCCGCTCTCATCTCCACAATTCGACGGCGCAGTGCAGAGACCTCCGCCCTCGCCCGTTCCAGTTCCTCCGACTGGCGTTTCACTCCCTGCGCCGTCTCCGTACGGGGCACGGAAAGCAGCGCAGATATCTCCTCCGCCGCCCGGCTTATCCGCCGATAGTCTTCCAGTGCATGCTTTCCGCAGGCCGCGGTGATGCGCGTACCGCCTCTGTGCCGCATGCTCCCGAGAAGGCGGATCATTCCGATCTCTCCGGTATGGTTCACATGGGGCGCGCAGCAGGCGCAAAGATCACATTTTTCTATCTCCACGAGCCGTACGTTCTCCGTCATTTCCCGCTTGCTGCGGTAGCGGAGGTTTTCCAGGACCTCCGGCTTGGGAAAATAGGTGCGAACAGACCGGTCTTCAAAGACCACCCGATTGGCCTCCTCCTCCAGCCGTTCCAGCTGCTGCGCAGTCAGTTCGCTGCTGAGGTCGATGGTGATCTCTCCCCCGGACATGTGGAATCCCACGTTGTCACAGCCGAAAAGCCGGTGGGCGATCCCCGAAAGGATGTGTTCGCCGGAGTGATTCTGCATCAGGCCAAAACGCCTGTCCCAATCCAGCGCGCCGCTGACCTGTGCACCTTCGCGGAAGGGCAGAGAGACGAAATGCAGGATCTCCCCTTCTTCCTCCCGCGTGTCGCTGACGGGAACCCCGTTCAGCGTTCCGGTATCGCCCGGCTGACCGCCGCCTTCGGGAAAGAAAGCGGTACGGTCCAGTACGACTGCCCAGCCGTTCCCCGCCGGCCGGCAGGCGATGACCCGGGCGTAAAAGCTCTGTTGGTGGCTGTCGGCATAATATAAGCGTTCGGTCAAAACAGCACCTCCGCTCATCATGATTCTGACAGTATAATCCCGTCGGAAATCCAACGCAAGAAAAACATATCCGTTCAGCCGCCGTTCACGGATCCGGAATCAGTCCCAGCCCCCACTCCTCCAGTTCCTCCACCACGCGCCCGCTGTCCTTCCTGGAGCACAGCGCCGACAGGTAGATTCTCAGTTTCGGCTCCGTGCCGCTGGGTCGAAGAAGGATGCTGCATCCACCCTCGAGATGATAACGAAGCACGTCCTCCCCCTTCAGATCGGAAGTCGGCCTGCGATCCGCTTCGCTCCCTCCGGTCCTTCCGTCCAGCATGTCTTCCCACTGCAGGACACGGCGTCCGGCCGCTTCTTCCGGCGGCTCACGCCGCAGTTCCCTCATAACACGGGCGATCCTGCGGGCGGAGTCCGTTCCCGTACACGTGATGCTGACGGTCTTCTCGGCCCAGTAGCCGTATCGCTCATAGCAGTCGCGGATGGCATCTCCGAGCGTCATGCCGTGCGCGGCAAGATCGGCCGCCATGCAGCACAGCAGAGCCGCTGCCCCGACCGCGTCCTTGTCTCTGCAGTAGTCCCCCGCCATGCACCCGTAGGACTCTTCGAAGGAAAATACCACACGTCCCTCGCCGTTTCTTTCCAGCCGGTCTTTCTCCGCTGTGATGTACTTGAAGCCGGTAAAGGTCTCTCTGCATCCGAAGCCCTGAGCCCGGGCCACTTCACCCGCCAGGCGTCCGGTAACGATGCTTTTCATTAAAACAGGCTTCTCCGGCAGCCGCCCGGTCTCTTTCAGCCGCCCGGCATACCATTCGAAAAGCACGGAACCCACAGCCTGGAAGCTGGGGTGATCGAAAGTACCCTTCTCCGTGCGGTATTCCACCGCTATCCGATCCGCGTCGGGATCGGAGCCGATGATCCAGTCGGCTCCCACCCGGTCCGCCAGACGCTCCGCCAGGCGGAAGCTTTCCTTATATTCGGGATTCGGAGAGTCTACGGTGGGAAAATCCCCGTCAGGGATCATCTGCTCTTCCACGCAGAACAGACGGTCAGCGCCCAGGCGGCGCAGCACTTCCGGGATCACCTTCGCCCCCGTTCCGTGGAAGGGGGTATACACGATGGGAAACCCGGATGGGATGCGTCCGCACGGCGCGGCCATCTCCAGTACGGCCCGGAAGAAAGCCTCGTCCGTCTCCTTCCCGAGGATTCTGATTTTTCCTTCTTCCAGCGCCTGCTCAAACGATACGGCGGGCGGTCCCAGAAACAGCTCCGCTTCCTCCATGTGGGCGGCAACCGCCGCCGCCGGCCCCGGAACCAGCTGTCCGCCGTCGCCGCCGTATACCTTCAGTCCGTTGTATTCCTTTGGATTATGACTGGCCGTAATGTTGATCCCCGCCGCGCAGCCGTAATGCCTCACGGCAAAAGATATCTCCGGTGTCGGTCGAAGTTCCCCAAAAAACAGCACGGGAATTCCCGCCTCCGCCATGACTGCGGCACAGGTCTCCGCAAACAGCCGGCTGTTTCTCCTGCTGTCGTAACAGATGCAGACGCCCGTCCCCGCAAAGGTCTCCGGATGCTCGGGAATGGTCTTTGCCAGCGCGCGAGCCGTAAGCCTTACCGTAAGGACGTTCATTCTGGCGGATCCGGGTCCCATCACGGCACGCAGTCCGGCTGTCCCGAAAGAGATCAGCCCCTCAAAGGCAGACTCCGTCTCCCGTTCCGTCATTGCGGCCAGGGCGTCCGGTTCTCCTTCCTCTCCGGACAATGCCCGCCACCGCCAAAGCCTCTCACCGGGCGTCATCGGCGTCTTCCCCGTCCTCAACGATATCCGCGGAAACGATGTTCTGCGCGTCCTCCAGCATGGTCTCAGGTACGTACAGATCCACGCCCGGGCCGGAATAACCGATGATCACGCGTCCCAGATCTCCGTCCAGCACGGGCTTGCGCAGGACGGGGATCCCATAGGCTTCGATCAGATTCGCCGCCATCTCCACGTCCAGTTCGCTGCCCCCTACATGCTGAAAGAACGCAGGCGGGATGTCTGCGCCGCTGTCGTCCTTCGGCCATCTTCTGCTCAGCGGTTCCGACCCGCCGAAGCTCCATTTTTTCATATCCGGTCACCTTTCCGATCTCAGCGTTCCTGGTTGCACTTATTATCAAGTATATCCAATTTCGCCCCTCCGGGCAAGGATTTTGTCCGTTTGATCTTACTTGTGTTTCCTTCCGTGCGTGGTATACTGTTAGCATCCAGCACTCAGAGGTGATCATCTTATTATGAGGAAGCTCGTCGCCTGCGCAATGCTTGCGGTATTTCTTTTTCTTCTTCCCACGGGAGTTCTCGCCGCGGAAGCCGAGGACCGCATCGGCGACGTGGAGGCCGCCGCGGCAGTCGCCATGGATGCCGACACCGGCGAAGTTCTGTTTTCGTGGCACGGCGATGATCCGCGGGAACCGGCCAGCACCGCCAAGATGATGACCGCGCTTCTGATCCTGGAGGCCGTGGAACGCGGTGAGTGTTCCCTGTCCGCTTCGATAACGGTGGAAGACTGGATGTTCGAGGGCATGCCCTACGACGCCAGCCGCATGAGCGTTGAGATCGTTCCCGGCGAGGAGTTTACGGTGGAACAGCTTCTCTATGCCCACATGGTCTCCTCTGACTGCATGGCCAGCCATGTACTGGGCTGGGTCCTGGGAGAGCCGATCGAAGCTTTCTGCCAGCGCATGGATCAGCGGGCGGCGGAGCTCGGCTGTACCGATACGCATTTTACCGATCCGTCCGGATATCCGGATCCCGCGATGACGACCAACGCCCGGTCGCTGGCCATCATCGCCAGAGAGTGCATGACCCATCAGACCTTCCGCGACATCGTCTCCACGGCCCGGTACACCATGCCGGCCACCAACATGAACGGCCCCCGCGAACTGGAAAACACCAACCGGCTGCTGGCGGAGCAGACCAAAAACTCCGACGGCGCGTACGTCCCCAACCCATACTACAGTCCTATGGCGACCGGCATCAAGACCGGCTCGTCCACCCCGGCCGGGAACTGTCTGGCTTCCAGTTTCGACAACGGCGTCCATCGGCTGATCGTCGTCGTACTCGGCACCAGTCCCTACTGGAGCACGGCGGAAGATGGTACCGCGGAACTGGTGCTGCCCCAGTACGCAGAAACGCTGCGCATCGCCGACACCGTGTTCTGGCTTCAGGAGGCGGAGGAGGCCGTCGCTTCCATGAGTGCCGAGCGGTTTTCCGCCGTCGACCGGGCCGAAGAGTCCTTTGCCGCCGCTTTCGCCGCCGTCCACGAACGCGACGCCGGCCTGCAGCGGCTGGCGGAGCGTGCCTGGGCTCTGACCATGTCCGGGAAGGAGCGGATCCGGTACGCAGGCGCCGCCATGGCGGTCATTCTTCTCCTGTCCATCCCTTCAGGACTCGTCCTTCGCCGCAGAAGGCGGTGAACTGAGTCCTTCAATCCGGCAGTTCCGCATGGAAAAAGCCGCTCCGACGGGAGCGGCTTCCTTTTTGTCGTGCTGCGGTTGTGGTTTCGATCAGGCCTTGGGCTGGATCTTGCCGCCCTCCCACTTCGTCACGCACAGCGAGCAGGAAATGTCGCCCGTGACGTTGAGGCAGGTACGGCCCATATC
>JAFWRM010000052.1 GCA_017519975.1 Oscillospiraceae bacterium
GCTGCCTTCTCCGGGTCTGCCAAAGAAAAGATCGAAGCGGCAGGCGGAAAGGCAGAGGTGGTGTAAGGTGTTTCAAACTATACGCAATGCGTGGAAGGTAGAGGACATCCGAAGAAAAATGCTCTTCACCCTCTTTATTATCCTCATTTACCGTATAGGAAACGCGATCACCGTCCCCTTCGTCAACACCAGCCTGCTGGCGGCCTACTTCAACAGCATGCAGAACACGGTACTGGGCCTGTACAACGTCATGTCCGGCAGCGCGTTCTCCATGGCCACCATCTTCGCTCTGTCCATCCAGCCGTATATCAACGCCAGCATCATCATTCAGCTGCTGTGCATCGCGATCCCGGCTCTGGAGCGCCTGAGCAAGGAAGGCGGCGAGGAAGGCAAGGAGAAGATCCAGAACATCACCCGTTATTCCACGGTCGGCATCGCCCTGCTCCAGGGCTTCGGCTACTACGTGCTGATCAAGCAGAACAACGCTCTGATGGAGTCCGGAGCCGGCTTCTGGGCCGCTCTGGTCATCATCCTCTCCTTCGTTGCCGGCTCCTCCCTGCTGATGTGGATGGGTGAGCAGATCACCGAATTCGGCATCGGAAACGGCATCTCCGTCATCCTGTTCATCAGCATCGTGTCCCGGTTCCCCAATCGGCTCGCCACGGTCATCAGCGGCATTTCGAACAACCCCTCCAGCTGGTGGATCTACGTTCTCATGCTGCTGGGCATCGTCGCCATGATCATCCTGATCGTGGTCGTCACCAACGCCGAGCGCAGGATCCCGGTACAGTATTCCAAGAGGATCGTGGGCAGAAAGATGTATGGCGGTCAGTCCACGCATCTGCCCATCAAGGTGAACATGTCCGGCGTACTGCCCGTCATCTTCGCCAGCACCATCGCATCGCTGCCCGCCACCGTCGCGGCGTTCGTGCCCAAATGGAAGGACGGCGCGTTCATCAAGTTCTTTGATACGGACGGCATCCCCTACATGGTGCTTTATTTCCTGCTGATCATCTTCTTCAGCTATTTCTACTCCACCATCCAGTTCAACCCCATCGAGGTGGCCAATAACCTGAAGAAGAACGGCGGATTCATTCCCGGCTTCCGTGCCGGCCGTCCGACCAGCGAGTTCATCAGCAAGGTCCTGAACAAGATCACCCTGTTCGGCGCCATCTTCCTGGCGATCGTCGCCCTGGTGCCCCTGATCGTCAGCTTCTGCTCTCCCACCGCGAAGGCCTCCGGCGTATCCATGGGCGGCACGTCCATGATCATCGTCATCGGCGTCGCGCTGGAGATCGTGAAGGCGCTGGAGACCCAGCTGATGATGCGTCATTACAAGGGCTTCCTTGAGTAAGGAGAGGCGGATATGAGACTGATCCTTCTGGGAGCTCCCGGTGCCGGCAAAGGCACCCAGGCAGATATCCTCAGCGCGAAGCTGAATATCCCGACCATTTCCACAGGCAACATCCTGCGTGCCGCCGTAAAAAACGGCACGCCGGTGGGCCTGAAGGCAAAATCATACATGGAGGCCGGCGCGCTGGTGCCCGATGAGGTGATCATCGGCATCATGCAGGAGCGTCTGGCCGAGCCCGACTGCGCGGAGGGCTACATCCTGGACGGCATGCCCAGGACCATCGCGCAGGCGGAAGCGCTGGAAGCGGGCAACGTGATCATCGATGTCGCCCTTTCCATTGAGATCTCCGATGAGACGATCGAAGCGAGAATGACGGGCCGCCGGACCTGCACGTCCTGCGGAGCGACGTATCACGTCGTGGCCAACCCCCCGAAGACGGAGGGCGTGTGCGACAACTGCGGCGCCGAACTCGTCATTCGCAAGGACGATACGCCCGAGACGGTGCGGAACCGCCTGAAGGTGTATCATCAGGAGACCGAGCCGCTGAAGGACTTTTACCGGTCCAGAGGCAAGCTCAAGCTGGTAGACAATCAGCCCACGATCGAGCTGACTACCGCCGCTATTTTTAAGACTCTGGGAATCGAGTAAGATCCTATGATCAAGCTGAAATCACAGAGAGAGATCGCCCTGATGCGCAAGGCGGGAGAAATTACCGCGGCTGCCCGCGCTTATGCGGGAAAACTGGTAACCGCCGGCATCACAACCCGGGAGATCGATAAAGCAGTACATGATTTCATCGTTTCCAAAGGAGCCGTGCCCACGTTTCTGAATTACTCCGGCTATCCGGCAAGCTGCTGCCTGTCGGTGAACGAGGAGCTGATCCACGGTATACCGGGGCGCCGGGTGCTGAAGGACGGAGACATCGTTTCCGTCGACGTGGGCGCAACCTGGCATGGCTATGTGGGGGACTGCGCCGCCACCTTTACGGTGGGGGAGCCGGACCCGGAGGTCCGACGCCTGATCGAGGTGACAAGGCAGAGCTTTTTCGAAGGCATCGCCTACGCCCGTGAGGGATACCGGATCTCGGACATCGGCCATGCGGTACAGACCTATGTGGAGCAGAACGGCTTCTCCGTGGTCAGGGAGTACGTAGGCCACGGCGTGGGAAGTGCCATGCACGAGGATCCCGAGGTGCCCAATTACGGGCGGCCTGGACGGGGCCCGCGGCTGGTGCGGGGCATGACCATCGCCGTTGAGCCCATGGTGAACATGGGAAGCGCGGCCATCCGCGTGCTGGACGACGGCTGGACGGTCGTCACTCAGGACGGGAAGCCCGCGTGCCACTACGAAAACACGATCCTGATCACCTCCGGAGATCCGGAGATACTCACCGTTTGCGGGGACGGGCCGATATGACAGTGACTGCTGCCGATATCGTCCGCTGCACCCGCGGCCGGGACGAAGGACGGCTGTTTCTGGTGCTGGACGCCGGGGACGGATACGTCCTGCTGGCCGATGGAAAGCACCGAAGGGTGGAAGCCCCCAAGCGCAAGAATCCGAAGCATGTGCAGAGGGTCGCGCGGTGCGGCCGTCAGGCGATGAGCGGAACGCTCACGAACAGGACTTTGTACAGAATGATGGCGGCGTTTGCTGCCGGCAAATCCGAGGATCAAGGAGGTATGTAAGATGGCGAAAGACGACATGATAGAGCTCGAGGGCAAGGTCATCGAAGCTCTGCCCAACACGATGTTCCAGGTAGATATCGGCGGAGGCCACACCATTCTCGCGCATATCTCCGGAAAGCTTCGTATGAATTTTATCAGGATCCTTCCCGGGGACAAGGTCACGGTGCAGATGTCGCCGTACGATCTGACCCGCGGCCGGATCACCTGGCGTAGTAAGTAGGAGGTTTCAACATGAAAGTAAGACCGTCCGTGAAGCCCATTTGCGAAAAGTGCAAGGTCATCAAGCGCAAGGGCAAGGTAATGGTAATCTGCGAGAACCCGAAGCACAAGCAGCGGCAGGGTTGAGCAGCACGATCGTCATTATGAGCGAAAGGAATGATTGACAAGTATGGCACGTATTTCCGGCGTTGACCTGCCCAGAGATAAAAGAATTGAAGTTGGTCTGACCTATGTATACGGCATCGGCCTGACCAGCGCGAGAAAGATTCTTGCGGAAACAGGCATCAATCCCGATACCAGAGTGAAAGACCTCACCGACGAGGAAGAGGCAAAGCTCCGTGAGTGCATCGATAAGAGCTACATCGTGGAAGGCGACCTCCGGCGTTCCGTTGCGCTGGACATCAAGCGTCTGACCGAGATCGGCTGCTATCGCGGCACCCGTCACAGAAGGGGCCTGCCCGTCCGCGGACAGCGGAGCAAGACGAATGCTCGTACCCGCAAGGGCCCGAAGCATACGATCGCGAATAAGAAGAAGTAAGGAGGGATATGTATGGCAGCCAATACCAAGGGCAAAAAGGTGAGAACCAAGCGCCGCGAGCGTAAGAACATCGAGAAGGGCGCGGTACATATCAGCTCTTCCTTCAACAACACGATGGTGACCATCACCGATACGGCGGGCAACGCCATCTCCTGGGCTTCCGCCGGCGGCATGGGCTTCCGCGGAAGCAAGAAGTCCACGCCCTTCGCGGCACAGACGGCCGCGGAGACCGCCGCCAAGGCCGCCATGGAGCACGGCCTGAAGACGGTGGAGGTCTTTGTGAAGGGCCCCGGTTCGGGACGTGAAGCCGCCATTCGCGCGCTGCAGTCCGCCGGTCTGGAAGTCACCATGATCAAAGACGTAACGCCCATCCCTCACAACGGATGCCGTCCTCCCAAGAGAAGACGTGTTTGATGAAGGAGGTTTACGAAAATGGCTAAAAACAGACAGCCCATCGCGAAGCGCTGCAAGGCGCTGAACCTGTCTCCCGCGACGCTGGGTTATGCGAAAAAGGAGACGAAGCGCAATCCCAAGGGACAGATGAGAAGAAAGCAGTCCGAGTACGCTCTGCAGATGAACGAGAAGCAGAAGGTCAAGTTCGTGTACGGCATGCTGGAGAAGCAGTTCCGCTCTTACTATGAGAAGGCTGCCCGCATGCCCGGCAAGACCGGCGACAATCTGCTGATCCTGTGTGAGCGCCGCCTGGACAACGTCGTATTCGCCCTGGGCTTTGCCTCTACCCGCCGTCAGGCCCGTCAGCTGGTCAACCACGGTCACTTCACCGTGGACGGCAGACGTGTGAATATCCCTTCCTATCTTGTGAAGCCCCATCAGGTCATCGCCGTTGCGGAAGCTTCCCGGTCCTCTGCCGTGTTCAAGCGGCTGACCGGTGAGGACGCTCCCGTAGTCACGGCTCCGGCGTGGCTGGACCGCGACCGGAACGAGCTGAAAGGCACCGTGCTCCAGATGCCCACCCGCGAGGACGTTCCCTTCCCCGTGGAAGAGCACCTGATCGTCGAGCTGTACTCCAAGTAATCGGCTGACGGAAGCACTTGCAAGTACGGCGCTTTCGGCGCCGAGAATATGAAGGAGGGTAAAATGGTAGAAATTGAAAGACCGCGTATCGAGTGTGTCGAGACGCCGGGTGACGATTCCTACGGCAAGTACGTAGTTGAGCCCCTGGTCCGCGGTTACGGTACGACCCTTGGAAACTCCCTTCGAAGGATTCTTCTGTCTTCGCTGCCCGGAACGGCTGTGACGACGATCAAGATCGCCGGCGTTCAGCATGAGTTCACAACGATCCCCGGGGTTAAGGAAGACGTTACGGAGATCGTGCTCAACATCAAGGGCATCATCGCCCGCCTGCATTGTCAGGGCACGAAAACCGTTTACATTGAGGCCACAGGAGAAGGCGAAGTCACCGCCGGAGACATTCAGGCGGACGCGGAGGTCGAGATCATGAATCCCGAACTCCATATCGCGACGCTGGGCCCGGATGCGGTGCTCAGCATCGAGATGACCATCGGCCACGGCCGCGGTTACGTTCCTGCGGAACGCAACAAGCTGCCCCAGCCCGTGATCGGCGTGATCCCCATCGACTCCATCTATACGCCTGTCCTCAAGGTCAACTACACGGTGGAAAACACCCGTGTGGGGAACATGACAGATTTTGACAAGCTGACCCTTGAGGTCTGGACGGACAAGACGATCTCCGCGAGGGACGCCGTTTCCCTCGGCGCGAAGATCCTGTGCGACCACTTTGCTCTGTTCACCGACCTGAGCGAGTCCATGTGCGCCGCGACCACCGTCGTGGAGCGGACGGAGCCCGGCCAGAACAAGGTGCTGGAGATGACGATCGAGGAGCTGGACCTGTCGGTCCGGAGCTTCAACTGCCTGAAACGCGCCAGCATCAACACGGTGGGCGATCTGATCTCCAAGACGGAGGATGAGATGATCAAGGTGCGCAACCTTGGCCGCAAGTCCCTGGAAGAGGTCATCCACAAGCTCGCCATGATGGGGCTTTCCCTGGCCAGCGATGAAAGCAGCAAAGACTGACTCTTGAAGAAGGAGGAGAAAGAACATGCCCGGAACACGCAAACTCGGCAAGCCGACGGATCAGCGCATGGCAATGCTCAGACAGCAGGTCACGGATCTGCTGGATAACGGGAAGATGGAGACCACCGTCACCCGCGCCAGAGAGATCGCGCCCCTGGCCGAGAAGATGATAACCCTCGGTAAGAAGAATACCCTCGCGTCCCGCCGTCAGGCGCTGGCGTTCATCACCAGAGAGGACGTAGTGACCAAGGTGTTCAAGGAACTGGCTTCCAAGTACGCCGAGCGCAACGGCGGCTACACCCGCATCACGAAGATCGGTCCCCGCCGCGGCGACGCCGCCGAGATGGCGGTCATCGAACTGGTGTAAGCAATAATGGCGAAAAAACCCTTCGGAGCAATTCCGAAGGGTTTTTTGCCCTTTCCAGGCCTTTTTTTGTTCACATTTCCGTGCTATACTACAATAGTTTAAGTATGTGCGGCCGCAGAGCCGCGGAAAGGCGAACTATGTTTAAAGGTCTTGTTCAAAAAATGTTCGGTACGCACAGTGACCGTGAACTGAAGGCTCTCACGCCTCTGGTGGACCAGGTGATGGCCAGGGAAGAGGAGTACAGCCGGCTGACAAAGGAAGAACTGCAGGCGAAAACGGGATGGCTGAAGGGTCGCCTGGCCGCGGGCGAGACGCTGGACGACATTCTGCCCGACGCCTTCGCCACCGCCCGTGAGGCGGCCTGGCGGGTGCTGGAGATGCGCCCGTACCGGGTGCAGGTGATCGGCGGCATCGTGCTGCATCAGGGCCGCATCGCCGAAATGAAGACCGGCGAAGGCAAAACGCTGGTAGCCGTGCTTCCGGCCTATCTGAACGCCCTGGCGGGCAAGGGAGTGCACATCGTTACCGTCAACGACTATCTGGCCCGCCGCGACAGCGAGTGGATGGGCAAGGTGCACCGCTATCTTGGCCTGTCCGTCGGCCTGATCGTGCAGGGCATGACCAGTCAGGAGCGTCGGGCGGCCTACGCGGCCGACATCACCTACGGCACCAATTCGGAGGTGGGCTTCGACTACCTGCGGGACAACATGGCCATCTATAAGGAACGCATGGTCCAGCGCGGGCACAGCTTCGCCATCGTGGACGAAGTGGACTCCATCCTCATCGACGAGGCCCGCACCCCGCTGATCATCTCCGGCGCCGCGGACGAATCCGACGATCTGTACGAAAAGGCCAACAGCTTCGTTTCCCGGCTGAAGAAGGTCGTTTACACCTCCGTGGATGAGAAGCAGGAGGAAGACGAGGATCTGGACGCCGACTATGTGGTGGATGAGAAGGCCCGCACCGCCACGCTGACGGCCAGGGGCACAGCCAAGGCTGAGCAGTATTTCGAGGTGGAGAACCTAGCGGATCTGGAGAACGCCACCCTGTCCCACCACATCAACCAGGCGCTGCGCGCCTGGGGCATCATGAAGCGGGACGTGGACTACGTGGTCAAGGACGATCAGGTGCTGATCGTGGACGAGTTCACCGGGCGCATCATGTACGGCCGCCGCTATTCCGAGGGCCTGCATCAGGCGCTGGAGGCCAAGGAGAACGTGAAGGTGGAGAAAGAGACCAAGACTCAGGCCACCATCACGTACCAGAACTTCTTCCGCCTGTACGACAAGCTGTCCGGCATGACGGGCACCGCGCCGACGGAGGAGGAGGAATTCTCCACCATCTATCACCTGGATATCATCGAGATACCCACGAACAAGCCCGTCATCCGGGTGGACTATCCGGATGTGGTCTTCCAGAACCGGGACGCCAAGGTCCGCGCCATCATCGCGCAGATCAAGGCCTGCCACGCCAAGGGGCAGCCCGTGCTGGTGGGTACCATTTCCATCGAAAAGAGTGAATATCTCTCAAAACTCCTGAAAAAGGAAGGGATCCGGCACAACGTTCTGAACGCCAAGTACCATGAGAAGGAAGCCGAGATCATCGCGCAGGCCGGCAAGTACGGAGCGGTGACCATCGCCACCAACATGGCCGGCCGAGGAACGGACATCATGCTGGGCGGCAACGCCGAGTACATGGCCCGCAGCAGCCTGAAGAAGGCGGGCCTGGAGGAAGATATCATCGCGGAGGCCACCGGCTACGCGGAGACGGACGACCCGGATATCCTCAACGCCCGGGAACTGTATCTGAGTGAGCTGGCGAAGTTCAGGAAGGAAACGGAGGCGGAGGCCGAACGTGTAAGGGAGGCCGGCGGCCTGTTCATCATAGGAACGGAACGCCACGAGGCACGCCGCATCGACAATCAGCTGCGCGGCCGGTCCGGCCGTCAGGGCGACCCGGGCGAAACGCGGTTCTACATCGCGCTGACGGACGACATCATGCGTCTGTTCGGCGGCGAGCGGGTGGAGCGCCTGATGACGACACTGAAGGCGGATGAGGATACGCCCATCGAGATGAAGATGCTGTCCAACTCCATCGAAAGCGCCCAGCGCCGGGTGGAGAGCCGCAACTTCCAGTCCCGTAAGAACGTGCTGGAATACGACGACGTGATGAACCAGCAGCGCAACATCATCTACGAACAGCGGCGCAAGGTGCTGGACGGAGAGAACATCAAGCAGTACATCCAGTCCATGATCGAGGACGTGGTCACCGGAACGGTGGCCTCCGAGTGCACCGTGGAAAGAATCACCACGCAGGAGGAACTGGACGAGGCCGTCGCTCCGCTGACCAAGCTGTTCCTGAAAAAGGGCGAGGCGGTGCTGCCGGAGGGCGGATGCACGAAGGAAGCTCTGACGGAGGACATGCTCCGTCGGGCCGGCGTCTTCTACGAAAACAAGGAAAAGGCCCTGGGCACGCTTCCCGACGGTCAGACCCCGGTGATGCGGGAGCTGGAGCGGGTCATTCTGCTGAGCGTGGTGGATGAGTACTGGATGGAGCATATCGACGCCATGAGCGAGCTTCGCCAGAGCGTAGGTCTGCGCGCCTACGGACAGGTGAACCCGGTGGACGAATACAAGCACGAGGGCTTCGACATGTTCGAGGCCATGGTCAGCGGGATCCGCGAGGAGGTCGTGCGCCGCATCTTTACGGTGCAGCTCAAGAGCGGCCAGCCCCAGCGCCGGCGCGTCGCCGGCCCCGGAGTGGCCGTTGCGGGCGGCCAGCCGTCCCGTCAGCCGCAGGTGAAGAAAAAAAGCGAAAAGATTCGCCCCAACGATCCCTGCCCCTGCGGGAAGAAACGCCCCAACGGACTTCCCATGAAGTATAAGGACTGCTGCGGCCGCCGGGCCAACATGATCTGACGGAAAACTCACGCAAGACGGGAGGACGGATCCTTGAACAGAATAAGAAAAGGCTTCGCGCTCCTTCTGTGCCTGCTTCTGCTGCTCGCCGCGATGGCCGGCTGCGGAAAGACGGAACCGGTGCCCGAGGACCCGGAACAGGAAGAAGAGACCGACGGCGAAACGGAGGACATGACGGAGCCGGAAAAGAAGAAGGCGCGCAACTCGTCCTTCACCATGCGTTTTTCGGAGGAGGATTCTCTGAATCCCCTCTACTGCAAAAGCGCTTCCAACATGGCGCTCATGAGCCTGATCTATGAGGGCCTGTTCCGTCTGGACGGGCATTTTGAGCCGATTCCGGTGCTGTGCGGCGAATACGGCACGGAGGACGGAAAGACCTGGTGGTTCACGGTGATTGACGCCGTGATGCACGACGGCAGCGACCTGAAGCCGGTGGACGTGGCGTATACCATCAATCTGGCGAGAAGCAGCGACAGGTACCGCAGCCGGCTGTCCGCCGTTTCGGCCTGTTACGACAACGGCGACGGCAGGGTCATCGTGGAGCTTTCGGAGGAGAACCGGAATCTTCCCGCCCTGCTGGACGTGCCCGTCATCTGTGCCGGCACGGGGGACGATTACGCCCCTGCGGGCACGGGGCCGTACATATACCGGCAGGTGGGACGGTCCTCCCGGCTCGAGAGCTGGTCCGGATACAGGGACGCCGGTTCCGTGACGAAAAAGACCCTGTTCCTGAAGGAGTTTTCGGAAGGAACGCTGGAGAATAAGTTTTCCGACCGCTCCCTGGATATGATCTGGGACGGCGGTTCGGACAGCGGCTCGCTTCATCTGTACGGCGAATATGAAACGCACTGCTACGACACGGCGCGGCTGCAGTACGTCGGCTTCAATTTCAACCGGATCGCCCTGCAGCAGGTCTCCGTGCGTCGGGCCATCGCCTGTGCCGTAGACCGGCAGGCGATCGTGGACGGGATCTTCGGCGGCATAGGCCGTCCGGCAAAGCTCCTGTATCATCCGGCGTACCGGCTGTACGCGGACTCCTGGGCGGTAGCGCAGGGCTTCTCCCTGTCGGAGATGTCCGCGTGCCTGGCGGAGGCCGGCCTTCAGGACCACAATAACGACGGACTGCTGGAATACGACTACGGCGGAGGATACTGGGAGACGCTGACCCTGCGCTTTCTCGTGTTCGAAGGCAGCGGGAAGAAGGTGGCGGCCGCCCAGGCCATCGCCGCGAACCTGAGCCGGGTGGGGCTGGACGTGCGCGTAACGCCGCTGCCGTGGGAAGAGTATCTGCAGGCGCTGGAGAACGGACGCTTCGAGCTGTATTACGGCGAGGCGGCCCTGCCGCACGATTTTGATTTTTCCACCCTCCTGACGCCGGGCGGGGCCCTGCGTTACGGGAACGCGGGCGGAGCGGCCTATGCCGAACTGATCGGGAACGTGAAACGTGCCGCGGACGACGAGGCGCTGGAGACGGCCGCCGCCGCGCTGTGCCTGCGGGCGGCGGAGGACCTGCCCCTGATTCCCATCCAGTATACGCAGAACGTGGTCTATACGCATCGCGGGGAGATCGTGGGGCTTTCCCCGTCGGTCTCCGGGATCTTTTCATCGGTAACGGAATGGTCGATCAATTTATCCTGACAGGAGGAGACGGACATGACGGACAGAAAGCTGCTGGAGATGGCGGCGGGTGCCGCCGGCAACGCCTACGCGCCTTATTCCCGCTTTTCGGTGGGGGCGGCGCTGGAATGTGAAGACGGAGCCGTTTTTACCGGATGCAATGTGGAAAGCTGCGCGCTGGGCTGCACGCTTTGCGCCGAGAGCGTCGTGGTGGGCAACGCCGTGAGCGCCGGGCATACGGATTTCATCCGCCTTGCGGTGTTTACCGACCGGAGCAATTACTGCTTTCCCTGCGGGCAGTGCCTGCAGCTGCTGACGGAATTCGCACCGGAGCTGGAGGTGCTGATCGGCCGCGGCGACGGGAGATACGTCAGCTATAAACTGCGCGAACTGCTGCCAAATCCCTTCTCCGCCGGGCAGATGGAGTGAAAACGCGGTAAAATTGTCATCCAATTGTAACGCGCGGGGGCTTTTCATATCCCGCCGGAGCGTTATAATAGAAACAGAAAACAGGAAGGGGTGGACATATGGACGATTACACCAGAAAATTCAACGTGATATCCAAAGACAGCCAGACGAAAGAGATCCTGTCCGCCGTGTATGAAGCCCTGCGTGTGAAAGGCTACGATCCGATCAGCCAGATCATCGGCTACATCGTGTCGGAGGATCCGACGTACATCACCAATTACAACGGGGCGAGGAGCCTGATCTGCCGGCTGGACAGAGACGAACTCCTGCAGGAGTTGCTCACGTCCTATCTGGGGATCAAGTGACAGCGCTCATCGGACCGTAAACGGCGCTCCGAGGTCCGGGCGGAAAGCCCGGACCCGGGGCGCCGTGTGCTCTCACCGGCGGTCGCGTGCCGGTACGACGACTGAAAGGAGAGAAAGCCATGCCTCCTCCCCTCGGCGGCCACGGCGGCCGCGGCTTCATGTCGGAAGAAGAAAAGGCGAGCCTTCCCAAGGTGACGCCCGCCCTGCTCAGACGCGTCTTCTCCTGCCTGACGCCCTACTGGAAGCAGCTGATCCTTACGCTGCTGTGCATCATCGTATCCTCCGTTTTCATCCTGCTGCCCAGCATCCTCACGGGCAAGATCATCGACGAGGGCCTGATCGGCCGGGATCTGAGCAAGCTCATCTTCTATCTTGCCCTGTCCTTCGCCGTCACTCTGGGCGCCAATCTGATCCAGGTGGCGGAGAGCTACGTCAACACCTGGATTGCCCAGCACATCACCTATGACATGCGCAACACCATGTTCGCCCATCTGCAGAAAATGTCCCAGCGGTTCTTCACGTCCAACAATCAGGGGGACATCATCACCCGCATGACGGGGGACATCTCCGGCGTGGAACAGGTGATCACCAGCACCTTCAGCAGCATCCTGTCCAACTCCATCACCCTGGTGGTGGCCCTGGTGGCCATGTTCCGCAAGAACTGGATCCTCGCGCTGCTGGGCATCATCATCGTCCCCGCCTTCACGCTGCCCACCCGCAGGGCCGGCAAGACCCGCTGGTCCATCACGCGGGAGACGCAGGAGTGCACGGACGAGATCAACGGCATTCTGAACGAGACGATGTCCGTCAGCGGCCAGCTGCTGGTCAAGCTGTTCGGCCGCGAACGGCACGAGTACGAAAAATACCGGGATGTCAACGGGCGGCTGATCCGTCTGCGCATCAAGGAGAGCATGGCCGGGCGCTGGTTCCGCGTCGTGCTGAGCCTGTTTACCAATATAGGCCCCATGCTGCTGTATCTGGTGGGCGGCATCCTGATGATGAAGTACGACAGCGCCCTGACGGTCGGCGACATCACCGTGCTGGTGGCCCTGCTGGGGCGTACCTACGGCCCGGTGAACAGTCTGCTGAACATACAGGTGGAATGGATGCGCTCCATGGCCCTGTTTACCCGCATCTTCGAGTATTTCGACATGCCGGTGGAGGTCGACAACGCGCCCGACGCCATCGTGCCGAAATCGGCGTCCGGCAGCGTTCGCTTCTCCCACGTGAACTTTTCCTATGAGCCGGACCGTCAGATCCTGAAGGACGTCAGCTTCCGGCTGGACAGCGGGAACAGCGTGGCCATCGTTGGGCCCTCCGGCTCCGGAAAGAGCACCATCATCAATCTGATCCCGCGGCTGTACGACGTGACCGGAGGCAGCGTTACCTTCGACGGCGTGGACGTGCGCCGGCTGGATCTGGCCTTTCTGCGCCGGAACGTAGGCGTGGTCACGCAGGACAGCTATCTGTTCAACGGGACCATACGGGAGAATCTGCTGTACGCGAAGCCCGACGCCACGGAGCAGGAGCTGCTGGACGCCTGCGCGAAGGCCAACATTCTGGATTTCATTCTCGCCCAGCCGGACGGACTGGATACCATGGTGGGAAACCGCGGCCTGAAGCTGTCCGGCGGGGAGAAGCAGCGGGTATCCATCGCGCGCGTGCTGCTGAAGGATCCGGCGCTGCTGATCTTCGACGAGGCCACCTCGGCGCTCGACTCCATTTCCGAGAGCCGGATCCAGGAGGCCATCGATCCGCTGATCGAATCCCGCACCAGCATCCTGATCGCGCACCGGCTGTCCACCATTCTGGCGGCGGACGAGATCCTGGTGGTGAAGGAGGGCCAGATCGTGGAGCGCG
This sequence comes from Oscillospiraceae bacterium, assembly GCA_017519975.1. Taxonomy (GTDB): domain Bacteria; phylum Bacillota; class Clostridia; order Oscillospirales; family Oscillospiraceae; genus Alloscillospira. The sequence goes on from JAFWRM010000052.1 coordinate 13,387, forward strand.
GCCAGCACAGGGATCTGGTGAAGGCCGGCGGCGTGTACGCCGAACTGTACGAGACCCAGTTCAGCCGGGCGCTGGAAAACGAAGACCGGCCGCCGGACGAGGAACCGGAGAAAAACTGAAACGGAATGCGGAAAGCGGACCGCCCGCCGGCAGCCCGCTTTTTTCTGTCCGAAAACGAAAACAGGAGGGGAACGGGGAAAACGGGACGCCGTTTGGAGGCAAAAGGCAGTTGACACTCCCGTGACAATGTGTTACAATTTGGTAACAGTCCTTTGGAGAGGGTGTTTTCTTTGGCGAAGAAGCTGAAACTTACATATAAGGGTTATCCTCTGAGGAGGAAAGACAATCTGATCTACTTTGGCAGCATGGCCGACAAATACATCGCCATGCTGCAGATCCTTGAGACGAAGAAGGTGCAGGATCTTGAGGTGCCTTCCCGCATCGCCGTCCAGCTGCAGCTGACGGATCCCGACCTGAAATCCAGAGACAGGGTCGTGAAAAAAAGCGAGAAGACCAGCCTGTACGATTCCATCGATCTTGCCTACATCTGGCTCAGCCGCGCGCTGAGCAGCTGATTCGGGAGGTGCCTTTATGAGAAGCATGAAACGGATCCTCTGTCTGATCCTGGTCCTTGCCATGATGGCAGCGCTGCCGATCCTTACGGCGGCCGCCGCGGGGAAGATGGCCGTGGGCGTTGCCACGGTGAACGCCTCCGCGCTGAACATGCGCACCGGCGCCGGGACGGACAACAGCGTGATCACGTCCATCGGACGCGGCGCCACCGTCGTGGTTCTGGAAAAAACGTCGGACACCTGGTATAAGGTCAGCTGCAACGGCGCCTCGGGCTACGTGTGCGCCGAGTATCTGACGGGGTTCTCCGCCAGCGGGGAGTTCAGCGCCGCCGGCAAGGTGAACGATTCCGACGTGAACGTGCGCAGCAGCGCCTCCACCTCCGGCTCCATTCTGGGGTCGGTGTCCACCGGAACGGCGGTGTCCGTTACCGGGCTGGACAACGGCTGGTATAAGCTGGCCTTCAACGGAAAAACCGGTTACATTCGATCCGACTATGTGGATCTGACCGCCGGCACGGGAAGCTCCTCCTCGTCGTCCTCGTCCTCGTCGTCTTCTTCCTCCTCCGCCCAGAGCACGGAGAGAAGCGGCAAGGTGAACGCGGATTACGTGAACTTCCGCAGCGCTCCCTCCACCTCGTCGTCCGTCATCCGCATGCTGAATTCCGGAACGGCCGTGACGGTTCTTGAAGAGACCTCCGGCTGGTACAAGATCAGCTGCAGCGGCACCGTCGGGTACATGAGCAGCAAGTACGTCACCGTTTCCGATTCCTCCTCGTCCTCTTCGTCTTCCTCTTCCTCCCAGTCGGGCAGCTCCTCTGAACCGTCGGTGGACGCGATGAACGAAAAGGGGAAGGTCACCGGCAGCTATGTGAACGTTCGTACCGGCCCCTCCACCAACTACAAGGTGATCGCCACCCTGAAGAAGGGGACGAAGATCGACCTTGTGGGCAAAACGTCCGGCTGGTATAAGATCAGCTATAACGGCACCACCGGCTACATGAGCGCCAGCTATGTGGCGATCGACGACGGAACGCAGGAAAGCGAGCCGGAGCCGGTGCTGGGCTCCGTATCCCCCACCTATTCCAAGGGTGAGGAGATCGCGGAATACACCAAGCAGTTCGCCGGATATCGGTATGTGTACGGCGGCGCTTCCCCCTCCGAGGGCTTTGACTGCTCCGGTCTGGTGTACTATGTGTACGGCCAGTTCGGATACAGCCTGCCGCACGGCGCCACCAGCCAGTACAACAAGCTGAGCAATTACGTGGAAAAGAAGGATCTGCAGCCCGGCGATCTGGTGTTCTTCTCCAACAACGGGTTTGCGTCCATCACCCACGTGGGCATCTATCTTGGCAACAACAAGTTCATCCACGCCGCGGGAACGAGCATCGGCGTGATCATCAGCGACCTGAGCTCCTCTTATTACACCAGCGTGTACTACGGAGCAAAGAGAGTCGTGTAAATAAGAAATGAAACGAGAAAAACCTCCGCCGGTCGGCGGAGGTTTTTTCATGCGTGCGATCACCCCTTCGGGGTAACGTACAGCAGATTGCTCAGGAAGGGGGCGCTGACGCGGCGGGCGTAGTCCAGATATTCGTCCGTGCGTATCCAGTACTCGCGGCCCCAGGAGGAGACGGCCATGCAGCCGTCCTTCAGGTCCGTGGCGATCATGTAGTGGGCAACGGCGCCGCCCGCGGGCTGCAAGGCGCCGTCACGGTCCCGATGGTACAGGCGCAGCTTCCGGCGGCCGGGCAGGAACGGGAAGTTTGGGCCTGCGGAGAAGATCACCGGGATGTCCCGGTCCAGCATCTCCTCCATCCGGGGCAGGAACAGCCGGGAGGACACGCACCAGCGGGCGCGGTAGGGGGCGCGGCAGCGGCGGAACAGGCGGTTCACGCCGAAGGCGAGAAGAGGTCCGGTCATCCCGAAATGCGGCAGCACCGGCAGATAACGGCGCTGGAGGGAGCGGCACAGGGCACGGAACGCGTCCGTTTCCATGGGGGCTTCGCCCTGCCGCGGGAACAGCTCGCCGGAGGTTTTGCCTTCCTCCGTCAGATAGCGAAGAAGGCACACGGCGCCCACCAGCCCGCAGCCCGCCCCAGCGGATACCCGCCCGAGCAGATGCTGGCTGCCGCCGTAATAGATCCGCTTTCCCTCCGCCACGGAGGGCAGCGGATGCTTCAGACCTACGCCGTTCACGGGATCACCTCTCCGTCGTATACGCAGATCACCGCGGTGCGCGCGAAGAAAAAGCTGGGGTTGCAGGTGGAAAGCACCAGCAGCCGGTCGTCTCCGGTCACCGTAAGATTGCGGTTGATGTACTCGGCGTTCTCACTCACGTAGTCGGCGATGTACTGGATGTCTCCGTTCACGCCGGCGCTGGTGAACAGCTTGTCGTACACCGCGTCCGCCACCATGGCGGCCCATACCGTATAGTGATCCGTGCGGTCCGGCAGGGACACGTATACGTCCGGATAGAACTGGATGTACTCGCTGTCCAGGTATTTGGAAAGATTGCTGAACATGGTGCCGTTGTTCATGTTGTGTCCGTAGAGCACGGTCAGGCTGTCGCGCATGTCGCGGCTGTTGCGGTAATCGATGAACAGGGTGCCGCTGCGCACGTAGCTGCCGTCCAGCGCGGATCGGAGGTAGGTCTGGTTCGTCTCCCCCAGGGCGAAGGGGTGGCTGACGCCGGCGCCATCCACCGTGAGCCATCCCACGGCGTCCGGGTAATCGGCCGTCAGCCGGACGATCTCCGGGTTGGAGGTGTCGGCCGGCGCGGCGTCGGCGTCTCCGCTGCCGCCAGGCTCCCGCGCGTCGCCCTCCGGCTCCGCGGGGGCCGCCGGTGCGGCCGGGGGGATCGTCGGGGCGTAGGACGCCTGAGAGCTGTTCAGATAGGAGGCGGATACCCGGCGGTCGTGAAGCTCCTTGATCAGCATTCCGCCGGATACGAGAAACACGGCAGAAAACAGGACGAGGAGCACGGTTCGAAGGACCTTATTCATGGGCGGTCCCTTCATTCTGCTTTTTCTCCCAGCGCCACGCGTCCCGGCACATGTCCTCCAGGGTGCGCTCGGCGCGCCAGCCCAGGACCCGATTGGCCAGGGAGGGATCGGCCAGACATACGGCCGTATCCCCGGAGCGGCGCCCTTCGACGACCCGGGGAACGGCAACGCCGTTGACGCGCTCGAAGGTGTGTACCAGCTCGAGCACGCTGGTGCCGGTGCCGGTGCCCAGGTTGAAGGCGTGGCATCCGGGATGGCTGGAGGCCCACGTCAGAGCGGCCAGATGGCCGCTGGCCAGATCCGAAATGTGGATGTAATCCCGCACGCCGGTGCCGTCCGGCGTGGGATAGTCGTTGCCGTAGACCCGCAGGTGAGGCAGGCGGCCGTCCGCCACCTGCATGACGTAGGGCATCAGGTTGTTCGGAACGCCCCGCGGCGTTTCACCGATCAGCCCGCTCTCGTCGGCGCCGACGGGGTTGAAGTACCGCAGCAGTACCGCGGTGAACCTGGCGTCGGCCCGGCACAGGTCCTTCAGGATCTGCTCCGCCATGAGCTTGGTCTGGCCGTAGGGGTTGGTACAGCCTCCGGTGGGGGAGCTTTCGGTAAAGGGCCGCCCCGTTCCCTCCCCGTATACGGTGGCGGAGGAGCTGAACACCAGCGTGTTCACGCCGTGATCGCGCATCGCGTCCAGAACGGTGAGCAGGCAGTTCAGATTGTTGCGGTAATAGGCCAGCGGCTTTTCGACGGACTCGCCCACCGCCTTGTATCCGGCAAAATGGATCACGGCGCTGACAGGATAGGTATCGAACACCCGGTCCACGGCGGTCCGGTCCGCGCAGTCGCAGCGGACGAAGGGAGGGCGGACGCCGGTGATGGCCTCTACGCCGTCCAGCACGGAGGCGGAGCTGTTGGACAGATCGTCCGCGATCACCACGTTCACGCCCGCCTTCAGCAGGCAGACGGCGGTGTGGGAGCCGATGAAGCCCATGCCCCCGGTAAGCAGTACGTATTCCTTCATGTGCGTTTTCTCCTGTTGCCGAATCTTTCCTGAATTGTATTATAATCCATTTTCCCGGGGTGTCAAACGGCGGCGGGGGTGAGCGGACCGGCGGAAGGGCAGAACAAGGGCGCCGCCTGAGCGACGCCCTTGCTGTTATTTTGCTCTGGTATCACAGTACCGGCAGCGGTAAATGCCCTTTTCCCGGTCCGTCAGGACGAAGATGTGGGGCAGCTCCTGCTCAATGGAGGTGATGCAGCGGGGGTTTTTGCACTTGACCATGCCGACGATCTGCTCCGGCAGGACCGGGTGGCGCTTTTTCACCCGCTCCCCGTTCTGGATGTAGTTGATGGTGATCCTGGGGCTGACGAAGCCCAGAATGTCCAGGTTCAGATCGATGAGCTCGCCGATCTTGATGATGTCCTTCTTGCCGATCTTCGTGCTCGGCGCGTTCTTGATGACGGCTACCTGGCATTCCAGCTGTTCCAGCTGCAGGTAGTGGTACAGCTCCATGCCCCTTCCGGCGGGGATGTGGTCGATCACGATGCCGTCGGTAATGCTTCCTATGATCATACGGTCACCTCCAGTAGCATCAGGATGAGAGCCATCCGGATGTATTTTCCGTTCAGCACCTGCTTGAAATAGCACGCCCGCGGGTCGCTGTCCACCGCGGTGGAGATCTCGTTGACGCGGGGCAGCGGGTGCATGACGATCAGATCGCTTTTTGCCGTTTTCAGCTTTTCCGGAGTCAGAATGTAGCTGTCCTTCAGACGGAGATAATCCGCCTCGTTGAAGAAGCGCTCGCGCTGTACGCGGGTCATGTACAGAATGTCCAGCTTGGGCATGGCGCCTTCCAGATCGGTCGTCTCCTCATAGGGGATGTGACGGCGGTCCAGGATCTCGCTCCGCACGTTCTCGGGGATGCGCAGCTCCTCCGGGGAGATCAGAACGAAGCGGATGTTCTCGTAACGGGACATGGCGCTGATCAGCGAGTGGACGGTGCGGCCGAACTTGAGGTCGCCGCAGCAGCCGATGGTCAGCGTGTCCAGCCGGCCCTTCTCCCGCTGGATGGTCAGCAGGTCCGCCAGCGTCTGGGTGGGGTGGTTGTGACCGCCGTCGCCGGCGTTGATCACCGGAATGTGGGCGAAGGTGGAGGCCACCAGAGGGGCGCCCTCCTTGAAATGGCGCATGGCCACGATGTCCGCGAAGCATTCCACGGTGCGGACGGTGTCCGCTACGCTCTCGCCCTTGGCGGCGGAGCTGTTGCCGGCGTCGGAAAAGCCGATCACGCTGCCGCCCAGCTCCAGCATGGCGGACTCAAAGCTCAGCCGCGTCCGGGTGGAGGGCTCGTAGAACAGGGTGGCCAGCTTTTTCCCGTGGCAGGCCTCCGCGTATTTTTCCGGGTGGGCGATGATGTCCTGCGCCGTGGCGATAAGGGAATCCAGCTCGGCGAGGGAAAGATCGGTGATGTCGATCAGGCTTCTCATCGGGCGCCTCCGATCCAGCTTTCGTCCGAGGGGTCGTCACGGAAGGCGATCAGCCGGCGCACGTCCTCCGGGCGGATGTACCCGGTCTCTGCGGCGGCGGCGGCAATGGTGTCGAAGTCCGTGAGGCTCACGTTTCTGAGCCCGGCTTCCGCCAGCCGCTCCAGCCCCTTCTTCATGCCGTAGGTGAAGATGCTGACGATGCCCAGCACCTCCGCGCCGGCTTCCCGCAGGGCGTCGGCCACGTCCAGCACGCTGCCGGCGGTGGAGATCAGGTCCTCGATGATCACGACCTTCTCACCGGCCTCCAGCTTTCCCTCGATGCGGTTGCGGCGGCCGTGGTCCTTGTTCCCGCTGCGCACGTAGCCCATGGGCAGTCCCAGGATGTGGCCGGCGATGGCGGCGTGTGCGATGCCCGCGGTGCTGGTGCCCATCAGCACCTGGCACTCGGGGAATTCCCGCTTCACCGTCTCGGCGATGGCGTTCTCCACCATGTCGCGCACCGCGGGAGCGGTGAGGATCAGGCGGTTGTCGCAGTAGACGGGGCTCTTGATGCCGCTGGCCCAGGTGAACGGTTCGTCCGGACGGAAGAACACGGCGCCGATGGACAGCAGCCCTTTTGCGATCTCAGTTTTCATGGCAGTACTCCTATCTGTAAGCCTGTGGTTCAGGCGTTGTCGACAAATTCCTTCAGGCAGCGGCGGTAGGCGGCGGCGGGATCCTCCGCCGTCGTGATCGGGCGGCCGACCACGATGTAGTCGGAGCCGATCTGTCTGGCCAGGGCGGGCGTGGTGACCCGGGCCTGATCGTCCTTCGCGCTGTCGGCAAAGCGGATGCCGGGCGTTACGGTCAGGAAGCCCGCGCCGCAGGTCTCGTGCACCTTTCCGGCCTCCAGCGGCGAGCACACCACGCCGTCCAGTCCCGCGTCCCGGGCGTTGGCGGCGTACCGCATCACCACTTCGGCGATCGGCGCGTCGATCAGCAGCTCCCGGCGCATCCGTTCCTCATCGGTGGAGGTGAGCTGGGTCACGGCGATCAGCAGCGGGCGGGAGCCGTCCGGGCGGGTCAGCCCCTCCAGAGCCGCCTCCATCATGGCGCGGGTCCCGGCGGCGTGCACGTTCACCATGTCCACGTCCAGGCCGCTCAGGACGGCCATCGCCTTTTTTACGGTGTTGGGTATGTCGTGAAGCTTCAGATCCAGAAAGATTCTGTGGCCGCGGGCCTTCACCTCGCGCACCACGTCCGGCCCCAGAGCGTAGAACATCTCCATGCCGATCTTCACGAAGGGCTTTTCTTCCGGAAAACGGTCCAGAAAGGCCGTCAGCTTTTCCCTGCTGTCAAAGTCGCAGGCTACGATCACGTCTTTTCCCATCAGTGGGCGCCTCCTATGATCTCCTCAAGGGAGTTGATATGCAGCTTTTCCATCACCCGGGGCAGATCCTCGATGATGGTTTTGCACGCGAAGGGGTCGACGAGGTTGGCGGCCCCCACCTGCACGGCGGTGGCTCCGGCCAGCATCATCTCGATCACGTCCTCCGCGCTGGTCACGCCGCCCAGCCCGATCACGGGGATGGAGACGGCCTCGTACACCTGCCACACCATGCGCAGGGCGATGGGGAACACGGCGGGGCCGGACAGACCGCCCGTCACGTTGGCGAGGATCGGCCTCCGCTTCTTCAGATCCAGCCGCAGGCCCATCAGGGTGTTGATCAGGCTCACGCCGTCGGCGCCGCCCTCCTCGCAGGCCTTCGCGATGGCGGCGATGTCCGTCACGTTGGGGGACAGCTTCATGATCACGGGCTTGGTGGTCACGGCCTTTACGGCCTTCGTCACCGCCAGGGCCGACGCCGGGTCGGTGCCGAAGCTCATGCCGCCGTTGTGCACGTTCGGGCAGCTGATGTTGACCTCGATCCAGCCCACCTGCTCCTGGCCGTCGATGCGCGCGCAGTTGGCCACGTATTCCTCCTCGGAAAAGCCGCTGATGTTGGCCATCACCGGTTTGCGGAAGACCCGGCGCAGCTTCGGCAGCTCCTCGCTGATCACGGCGTCGATGCCCGGGTTCTGCAGGCCGACGGAGTTCAGCATGCCGGAGGGCGTTTCCGCGATGCGCGGGGTGGGGTTGCCGTACCGGGGCTCCCGGGTAGTCCCCTTGAAGCTGAAGGTGCCCAGCAGATTGATGTCGTACCATTCGGCGAACTCATATCCGAAGCCGAAGGTGCCGCTGGCGGGGATCACCGGATTGTCCAGCGGGATCCCGCACAGGGTCACGCAGGTGTTTACCATACGATCTCCTCCTTTGTCAGAACGGGGCCGTCCCGGCAGATGCGCTTGTTTCCGTATTTCGTGCGGCAGGTGCAGCCCACGCAGGCGCCGAAACCGCAGCCCATGCGTTCCTCGAAGCTGAACTGCCCGTCCGTCACGGAGCGGTCGTATACGGCCTTCAGCATGGGGCCGGGGCCGCAGGTGTAGAAGTACGTGCAGGCCAGCCCGTCCATCGCGTCGGTCACGAAGCCCTTCACCCCGCGGGAGCCGTCGGCGGTGGCTACGATCACGCAGGCTCCGAGTTCACGGAAAGCCTCCTCGTAGAAGACCTCGCCGGCGGTGTTGAAGCCGAGGATCGCGGTCACGTGCTTTCCCTGCTCCGTCAGCTTTCTGGCCAGCAGGTACATGGGCGGAACGCCGGCCCCGCCGCCGATCAGCAGCGGTTCGCTGCCGGACCGGCTCAGATCGTACCCGTTGCCCAGCCCGGTGAGCAGCTCCAGCGCCTCGCCCTCTTCCATGCGCGACAGCTTTTCCGTCCCGGCGCCCACGACCTTGTAGATCAGGGTCAGATAGCCCGGGCGGCAGTCGCATACGGAGATGGGGCGCCGCAGATAGAAGCCGTCGATGCGGATGTTCACGAAACGGCCCGGCACGTCCAGACCCTCGGTATCCCCGCAGAGCGTCAGCTCGTAGGTGTTGTCCGCCAGCAGCCGCTGGGCCGCGACGGTGAAAACGCTTTTCTTCATGGTTCCCTCCAGACGATATGGTCGCCGAAAACGGTCATTCTGCACCGGCCGCAGACCGTCATGCCCGAAAACGGGCTGCTTCTGCCCATGGACAGGAACTCGGCCGGATCGATGGCGTACGATTCGTTCAGATCGAATACGGTAAAGTCCGCCCTCTCACCGGCGCGGATCGTGCCGCCGCCCAGGCCGAAGCGGGCGCGGGGATTGGCGATCAGCTTTTCCAGCAGCTGCTCCAGAGAGATCACGCCCGTTTTCACCAGCTCGGTGTACAGTACGGGGAAGGCGGTCTCCAGTCCCACGATGCCGTTGGCGCTGCCGGCCAGACCCCGGGATTTTTCCTCGGCGGAGTGAGGGGCGTGGTCCGTGGCGATGATGCCGATGGTGCCGTCCTTCAGGCCCTGCCGCAGGGCGTCCCGGTCCTCGCGGGAACGGATGGGAGGATTCATGCGGAACCGGCCGTCGTCCTGAAGCTGCTCGTCGCAGAACACAAGGTAGTGGGGAGCCGTCTCACAGGTGACGTCCGCGCCGCGGGCCTGAGCCTCACGGATGATCCGGACGGATTCCTTCGTGGAAACGTGGCATACGTGGTAGGGGCAGCCCGTTTTTTCCGCCAGGATCACGTCCCGGGCGATGGGGCCCCATTCGCTTTCCGAGCAGATGCCCGGCAGCCCGTGCTCAGCGGCGTACACGCCGTCGTGCACGCATCCGCCGCGCAGCAGGCTCTCGTCCTCGCAGTGGGCGGCGATCAGCTTTCCCGCCGCCTTCACGCGGCGCATGGCCTGTTCCATCATGGCGCCGTTCTGCACGCCCTTGCCGTCGTCGGAGAAGGCGACGACGGAGGAAGCCAGTCCCTCGACGTCCGCCATGGTCCGGCCCTTTTCCCCGACGGTGATGGCGCCGTAGGGATGCACGGCGATCACGGCGCCGCGGTCGATGGCGGCCAGTTCGGCCGCCAGGTGCTCCGGGCTGTCCGGCACCGGATCCAGATTGGGCATGGCGCACACGGCGGTGTATCCTCCCCGGGCGGCGGCCGCCGTCCCGGAGGCGATGGTCTCCTTATAAGAAAAACCCGGCTCCCGCAGATGAACGTGAACGTCTGCAAAGCCGGGAAAGGCGGTCATGCCGCCGCAGGAAACGGTATCGAAGGAAAGATCGCCGGGCGCCTCACCGACGGAGACGACCACGCCGTCAACGACGGCAATGCAGCCGTCGACCCAGCCGTCGCCCGTATAGATATGAAGATCGTCCAGTCGCAGCTTCATAGGGGTGGTTCCTTTCCATAAACTGGTTCATTCTATCACGTTGCGGGAGAAAAGGGAATACCCGGAGAAAGGAAAAATAAAGTGCTTGCAAAAGCCGCAGGGCTGTTGTATAATCATCCTTGCCTTTGGAGGCTTAGCTCAGCAGGCTAGAGCGCATGCTTCACACGCATGAGGTCGACGGTTCGAGCCCGCCAGTCTCCACCAAAGCGAAGATCCTGTCGAATGAAATCGGCAGGATCTTCGCTTTGTATTATTCATTTTTAAGTTTTCAATATTCATTATTCAGTATTACGACAGGCTCTTCCGCCCGTGGCCGCATCCGGTCATGGTTTTTTCATTTTTTTCTCTTTTTTTGAACACAGAACCATAACATCGTGTTATACTGAAAAGAGAAGAATCACGCCCCGAAGGAGGAACCGACATGTATAAGCTTAAACCCATGACCGAACGCGTGAAGAAAACGCGGGAAAAGTACCGCAGCACCACGCCGCGGGTGGATATTTCCCGCTATCGGCTCATCACCGAGTTCTATCAGCAGAACCCCGGGCTGAGCGGTCAGCTGCTCAGGGCCAACGCCATGAGGTACATTTACGAGAACATCCCGCTGAGGGTGGAGGATGAGGACGTCATCGTCGGCGCTCTGGGCGCCACCTACCGCTCCTGCTCGTATTATCCCGAGTACGGCGCGAGCACGCTCGCCAACGAGATCCGGACGGGCAACATCTCCACCCGGAAATACGACCCCTACACCATCGACCCGGAGGACGGGCAGTACGTGATGGATACGGCCGAATTCTGGGATAAGAACTGCCTGCGCGCCAGAACGAACGCCTACCTGATGGACGGCTTCCTGGCCCACGACGGCTCCGGGACCACCACGCAGCGGGCGTCGCACCCGGACGGGGGCCCCGTGGGGCACCTGTGCACCAACTACAACCGGGCCATCCGCAAGGGCTTCGGCGCCATCAAGGCCGAGGCGGAGGAGAAGATGCGCGCGATCGAGGAGGCCGGCGCCTACGGCGACAGCATCGAGAAATACTATTTCTACAAGTCCGTCGCCATCGTGTGCGACGGCATGATCACGCTGACGAAGCGCTACGCCCGGAAGGTGGAGGAGATGGCCGCCGCGGAGACGCGGCCCGAGAGGAAGGCGGAGCTGGAAATGATGGCCCGGACCCTCAACTGGGTCACGGAGAATCCGGCGCGGAACTTCCACGAGGCGCTGCAGGGCCTGTTCCTGTATCAGATCTGCCTGGCGCTCGAAGGCAACATGCACGGCATGAGCTGGGGCCGTCTGGACCAGTACCTGGGTGATTATTACGAAAAGGATATCGCCGACGGCACCCTGACGCCGGAATACGCGCAGGAGATGCTGGACCTGTTCTACCTCAAGGTGGCGGAAATGAACAAGTTCTGGGGCGACTCCGGCGAATACGGCGTGCCGGGCTACACCTCCGGCCAGCTCATCACCATTGGCGGCGTGGACCCCGAAACGGGGGAGGACGCGGCCAACGAGGTGACCTTCATGTGTCTGCAGGCCTCCGGCCGCCTGGTGCTGCACGATCCCCCAACGGCGCTGCGCATCCATAAGAACATGTCCGACGAGCTGTGGGAGGCCGGTATCGAGACCACCAAGATCTGCGGCGGCGTGCCCAGTCTGGAAAACGACGAGGTCATCATCCCGTCCCTTCTGGACCGCGGTCTTCCCCTGAAGAGCGCCCGGAACTACTGCCTTGTGGGCTGTGTGGAACCCGGCGGCTGCGGCGACGAGTGGAGCGCCTGCGGCGGCACCGGCGGCGGTGACTTTTTCAACATGGCCAACGCTCTGATGGTGGGCATCAACAACGGCGTGAACCCCATGCGCGCCTACGACTGGTTCAGCAAGAAGCCGCTGCCCGCCGTGCAGTCCGGTCCGGCCACCGGTTATCTGAAGGATTTCACCTCCTTCGACCAGGTGCTGGACGCCTATCGGCAGCAGGTGGAATTCTTCGTGAAGATGCACATCAGCCTGACCAACAGCTTTGAGTACGTCGCCCGCCAGTTCATGCCCCTGCCGGTGGTCTCCTCCACCATGGAAGGATGCATGGAGAAGGGAGCCGACGTCATGTGGGGCGGCGCGAAATACAACTCCACCGGCATCGCCGGCGTGGGCATCGGCAACCTGGCCGACTCGCTGCAGATGATCAAGCGCCTGTGCTTCGATGAAAAGACGAAGAGGTGCACGCCCGCGGAGATGTACGACGCGCTCATGAACAACTGGGAAGGGCACGAGGACCTGTACAACTATATTGTGAACGAGGCGCCGCACTACGGCAACGGGGATCCGGAGGCGGACGCCTGGGTCCGCTGGGCCTCCGACGTATTTGCCGAGGCGGTGAAGAAGGGCTCCAGCATCCGCGGCGGCGGGTGGAGCGCCGGCCTCTGGCCCGTGACCACCAACGTGGCCTTCGGACTGACTACGGCGGCAACCCCCGACGGGAGAAAGAGCGGCGAGCCGCTGGCCGACGGCATCTCTCCGCGGCAGGGTTCGGATAAGAACGGCCCCACCGGCGTGCTGAGCAGCGTGGGCAACATCGACTGCCGGCAGTTTGCCAACGGCACGCTGCTGAACCTGAAGTTCAGCCCCAGCTGCCTGAACGGAGCCGACGGGATCGAAAAGCTGCGTCAGCTGCTGAAGACCTATTTCTTCGACATGATGGGCATGGAGGTGCAGATCAACGTCATCTCCACGGCCACCATGCGGGCAGCCCAGCAGGATCCGGATAAATACAAGGATCTGGTGGTGCGCATCGCGGGCTTCTCCGTGTATTTTGTGGAGATGCACCGCACCGGGCAGAACGACCTGATCTCGCGCACCGAACTGAACATGTAACGAAACCGCGGGACAAGGGGAAGAAAAATGGAAGGAAAAGGTCTGATTGGCCTTCTGGAACGCCGACGGTCCTGCCGGAGGTTCACGGCGGAAAAGCTGGACCGCGCGACGGTGGACCGCCTGCTGCTGGCGGCGGCCGGCGCTCCGGTGGGGAGCAATCGGAATGAGGATATCCACATCACGGTGGTGGAGGACCGGGCGGTGCTGGATGAGCTGGCGGTCGCCATGAGGCGCCGGCGGCAGGACGCCGCGGACCTCCGGCTCATCACGGAGAAGATCCCGGACCGGAACGTGGCCGTCCGGGACGGCTTCGACCCGTTCTACGGGGCGCCCGTCGTGTTCTTCGTATCCCACCGACGCCAGGATCTGCAGCCGGGCATCGAGTATTCCAACGTGATGAGCGTGGCGATGATGATGCACCTGCAGGCCACCGAACTCGGTCTGGGCAGCGTGTTCATGTGGGGATCGCTGGAGGCGATGCGCATGTATCCGGAGTACGACCGCACCGAGCTGCTCCGGCTGCCGGAGGGCTTCCAGCCGCTGCTGGGGCTTGCCGTGGGCCATCCCGCGGCGGACGCGGAGCCGCGGGAACTGGCGCCGGATAAATTCGGGGTGAATCGCCTGCCGGAATGAGCGGCGCGGACACAGACAGATAAAAAAACGGGAGACGCCCTAGATGGGAGTCTCCCGTTTTTTAACTACATCAGATGGCTGTATGGGGTCACACGGCGGCGGAAACGTTTTCCTTCCCGCTTCCGGAGCGGATCATGTCGGCCAGGCCGGCGGCCAGACTGGCGGCCTCCACGTCCGTCGTGTTCACGGCGTAATCGTAGGCGCGGGCGTAGCCCCAGTCACGGTTGCCGTTGCGGTAATAGCGGTTGCGAACGCGGTCCATGCGCTTGAGCTGCCGGCGGGCGGCGGCGGGACCGAGATCCTTCTCCTGAGCCAGGCGGGCGGCCCGCTGCTCGGGATCGGCGTGCAGATAGATGCGCACGCAGTTTTCGTGAGGCACGGCCTGGGAGCCGAAGCGGTCCACCAGCACGCAGGGACCCTGCTCGGCCAGCGCGCGGCAGGCGGCCAGCTGGGCGGAGACCATGGCGCCGGTGCTGGGCAGACGCACGGAGGCGTCGTCCGAGGCGGCAAAGTCGTAGGCGGCAACTACGCCGCGGCCGTCGTAACGCTGCAGCACGGATTCCGAGATGCCGCTGATCTTCGCGGCTTCCGACAGGATCTCGGTGCTGTAGCAGGGGATGCCGAGCTCGCCGGCAAGAGCCGCGGCCAGCTCCTCACCGCCGGAGCAGGCTTCGCTGTCGATGGTGATGACCGTGGAAGACGAACGGCTGACCTCGGGATGCACCAGCCGGATGTGGCGGACGCGGTTGCCGAGGATGAGGCCGACGGCGCAGCACACCAGAGAGGCCGCGATGCCGGCGAACAGCGGGTCGATGCCGCCGGGCAGCTTCAGCACGGTGCCGAACAGCAGCACGACGATGGGGCCGGCGATGATGCCCGCCATGGCGCAGCGGTGGTTCACCTTGCCCTTCAGCCACAGCGCGCAGATCATGGGCACGAATACCACGGCGCCGCGCAGGCCCATGGACATGAAGGCAAAGTTCAGGATGGTGTCGCCGAGAGAACCGGAGGAGAGGGCCACGCCCAGCAGAAGCGTCAGCACGATGATCGCCTTGCCGACCAGACTGCCCGTCCTGGGCTCGGCGACCTTGTCGGAGAAGCGCTGCAGAATGTCTCTGCGCACGATGGTGGAGATGCCCATGGCCAGACCGGCGCCCGTGCCGACGACGGCGATGAACAGCGTGCCGAGAAGCAGGCCGCTCAGGACCGGGGGCAGATAGGTGGTGGCAAAAGCCGTAAGGGCGGTCTTGGCGACGATGCCGGGGTGGTTGGCGCGCATGAACAGGCCGACCAGGATGCCGCCGGCGCCGATGGGCGGGATCAGGAAAGCGCTGACGAGGGTGCCGCGGCGGGCGGCCGCGTCGGATTTGGCGGAGAGCACCGCCTGAGCATAGGTCTGGGTGGTCAGTACGCCGAGGATCAGGGACAGGGCGGCCCCGCCGTCCTTGCCGATGCCGCGGGCAAACAGACTGCCGAAACGCACCGCGTCAGGATTGTCGATGGAGGAAACGAGACTCAGGAACCCGTTCACACCGCCGGTCAGGATCAGCACCATCACGCCGCAGCCGATCATGGACAGATACAGCAGGGCGAGCTTCAGGATGCCGGTGACGCCGGCGCCGCGCGTGCCGCCGAAGATCACGTACAGCGTCATGAAGGCGGCGGTGATCAGCAGGGCGGGCACCAGCCCGAGCCGCGGAGCGACGACGGCGATGACGGCCGTGCCCGCGATGAGCTGGGAGATCACGTTGATGAAGGTGCCGACGCTGCTCAGCAGAGAGGCAGCCAGGCCGGCCGCGGGGCCGAACTCCTTCGCGAGGATCCCAATCAGGGTCCCGCTTCCGGAGCGCCGCCAGGGGCCGACGAAGCCCAGGGCGAGCACCAGGCAGGCCAGTCCTCCGCCCAGGGTGAACCACCAGGCGGACATGCCGTAGTTATAGGCCAGCTGCGCCGTACCTACCGTAGCGGAGCCGCCCACCAGGGTGCCCATGATGAGACCGGCGACCACGACGCTGCCGCTCTTGGCGGAGGCGCTTTTCTTTTTCATGCCGCTGAGGATCGCCAGAAGGGCGATGCCCAGCACGCTGACCAGCAGGCCGGCAAGTTGTGCGGGTGAAAGTTCCATGTCAGAAAGCATCTCGATTCTTTACAGAGGTTTTTGCACGCCCGTGCGGGGCGGGGATGGTAAGACGGATCAGCCCGCCTGAACGGCCGTGTCGGCGGCCAGCTTCTCACCGGTCATGGTCTCCAGGAACCCGAGCACGGTGTGGGTCACGGTGTGGATGCCGGCGTCGGAGGAGTTCACGCTGATGTCGTAGCTGTCGGCCTCGCCCCAGCCCTTGTGATTGCCGCGGTAATAGCTGCGGTAGGCGCGGTCCTCACGGTGCAGCTGCTTTTCCATCTGCTCGGCGGGAACGCCCTTCTGCTCGGCAAGGCGGGCGCAGCGGTCGGCAAAGTCGGAGTGGATGTAGACGCTCACGTGGTCCTTCTTGCCTTCCATGGCCATGGAGGCGTGGCGGTCGACCAGCACGCAGGGGCCCTGGGCGGCCAGCTCGCGGCAGGCGGCGACCTGGGCGGTGATGAACTCGGAGGCGGGCCTCATCTTCAGGGAGGCGGCGTCCTCCGCCAGCAGATCGTAGGCGGCGCGCACCTTGTGCCCGTCGTAACGGTGCATCAGGCGCGCGGGGATGCCGCTGATCTCGGAGGCCTTGTCCAGGATCTCCTCGGCGTAGCAGGGGATGTGCAGCTGCTCGGCCAGTTCGCGGGCCACGGCCTCGCCGTTGGAGCCCAGCTCGGTGTCGATCGTGATGACCATGTCGTTCTTGTTGATTTTCATTGTTGGTTCCAGCCTTTCTGATGATTCTGATATATATGTAAATTCATTTCGATGAAGGAAATGCGATCACGTTGTTTTCGTTCTTCCCGTCGCCGTCGTCGGGCTTCGACCGTTCGGGGACGTCCTGCCTCCGGACGGCGTCGAGGTAGACGATGTCGGCCTGCCGGAGCAGCCGCTGGGTCTTCGAAGCGGGGCGGTGGATCAGCTTCTCCTGCGTTACCGTTTCCAGATATCGGACGATGTGCTCGGCCAGGATCTCCGGCGGCACGGTGCTGGTATTCACGCTCATGTCGTAGCTGGAGGCCTTTCCCCATTGGGAGAACACCCGGCGGAAGGTCTGATCGTGCAGGCGGTCTTCCCGGTCGAAGCGTTGCCGCGCCTTTTCGACGCTGATGCCGCGGCGCAGCGCGTATTCGTGGATCCGTCGGCCCCGTTCCCCCTGGACGTACACCCGGAAATGATCCTGCTGGTCGGCCAGGGCTATGCCGGAATGGTGATCCACCAGCACGCAGGGCCCCTCGCGGGCCAGCTCGCGGCAGGCGGCGATCTGCGCCAGGAGAAAGGCGCGGGCCGGGGGGATGCGCATGTCGTCCTCACCGGTGGCTGTCAGATCGAAGGCGCTGCGCACGGGCCGGGATTCGTAACGCTTCAGCAGCTTTCGTGAGATCCCGCTGATGCGCCACGCCTCTTCGAGGATCCGTTCCGTATGGCACGGGATGCGCAGCCTTTTTGCCAGAGACCGCGCGACGGCTTCTGTGCCGGCGCAAAGCTCACCTTCCACGGTGATGACCAGGTGGTCCCTGCTGATCTTCATTGGCCTCTATCTCCTTATAACGGAATAAAAAGAGCCGGATACCGGAGAAGCGTGTGGCTTTCTTCGATAGCCGGCTCATACTCCGTTTTCCGCGTTCTTTTTGGAACGCCTGCAGACATGACGGCGATTATGGGTTGGTTACTGTTTTGCTTTCTGTTCCTTGAGATAGTCTTCGTATTTGGTAAAAACCATGCGCATGGCGGTCTCCAGCGCCCGCTTCGCGTTGCCGTGGTAATGCTCCTCGAACGTTTCCATCAGCTCCGCCGGCCCATCGTTGAGGTCGTACCCGACCAGAAGCTCGGAAACGAACCGCCGCGCGAGGTTGGTCACCATGGAAGCCTCCGCCTCCAGAATGATGCCCGTGCGCTTGTCGAAAAGGATCGCTACGGCCAGGAACTGGTATACGGTCTCCGCCGTGGTGTTGTTCGGGAGCTTAGCGTAGCCTGACAGGAGTACGGTGTTCTGGTCCTGCGTGGCGCTCACCCCTTTCCGTGATCCGGTAACAAAAGAAAAGGCAAAAGCACATGCCTGAACAGCGCACAGCTTTTGCCGGCTTCCCGACAGATTCCCGACTGCTTTTGGCAGCCGCTCTGCTGAGAACGACTCCTTATGTCGCGCCCATTCTGCGCCTTGTTCTTTGAAAAGTCAATCTCAAAGCTGCACAAAAAGAGGCGAAAATCGGAGGAAAGTTTTCAAAACATGCACAAAAGAGCCACGTTTGCTTGCGTTTTGACATGGAGGATGTTCATCATGTACCCCGTCTCCGGCGTTGGCCAGGTCACGCTGCGCACGCCGTCCGGCATCTCGGGGGACGCGGGGAACAGCTCCGACCCGGGGCCGAACATGGGATAGGGTTCCTGTGCCTTTCGATTCTCCATGGGATGCCTCCATTCTTCGGCTTCAGGAAAAAAGGGAGGCCCCTCAACGAGGCCTCCCTTTTCCGTCGCATCTTACACTCTGTGCTCGGCGCGCACGATGATGTCGTTCTGCATCTCGGGCGTCATGTCCACGAAATAGGCGGAGAAGCCGGCGATGCGGACCACCAGGTTGTGGTAATCCTCCGGATGCTCCTGCGCCTTCCGCAGGGTCTCGGCGTCCACCACGTTGTACTGGATCTCCATGCCGCCCTGGTCGAAGTAGACCTTGGTCATGTCTTCCAGCTTGGTGATGCCGTCGTCGCCCCGCAGGGAGGTGGGGTGGATCTTCAGGTTCAGGGCCATGCCGTCCATGTAGTGGCTGTGGTCGAACTGCGTGGCGCTCATGAACACGGCGGTGGGGCCGCACACGTCGCGCCCCTGGCACGGGCTGGAGGCGTCGGCGATCGGATCGCCCGTCTTGCGCCCGTCGGGCGTCGCCCAGGTGATCTCACCCTGCACCACGTGGTCGGAGGCGCCGAAGGTGCCGCACTTGTAGGTGGTGCACCGGCAGGTGGAGAAGGCCCGGGTGATGTTGTAGTACAGATCCATCACGTACTTCATCTGCTCGTCCGCGTACGGATCGGCGTTGCCGTAATGGGGCACCTCGTTCAGCACGCGCTGACGCAGGGCCTCGTGGCCTTCCCAGTTGTCCAGAATGGCCTTCAGGAACTCCTCGCGGGATACGATCTTCTTGTCGTATACCATGTACTTCAGCGCGGTCAGGCTGTCCGCCGTGGTGGCCAGGCCGGTGGCCGTGCCGCCGTAGCTGTTGTACTTGGCGCCGCCCTCGGAAACGTCCTTGCCGCTCTCCAGGCAGCCCTCGGTGGAAATGGACAGGTTCGGGAAGGGGAACACCCGCGGATACTCATGCTCGGACAGGTTGTTCAGGGAGGCCGACCAGGTCAGCATCCAGGTGCAGATCTTCTCGAAGGCGGCCTTCACGTCGTCGAAGGTCTCCATGTCGGTCAGGTAGCCGGAGCGCACCTTCGCGGGGCACTGGGCGCCGTTGATCGGGTTGATGCCGTCGTTGATGGCCATGACCAGGGCGATGGCCCAGAAAATGCCGTTATGGCCCATGGCGGAGCCGTTGGGGGCGGGATAGTCGTTGCCGAAGCCGGTGATCTCCTGGCAGCCGATGAAGGCGAAGTTGCGCGCGTCCTCCAGGGAGAAGCCCAGCTCCTTCATGATGGCGGGCACGATCACCTCGTCGTTCTGCAGCAGGGGCAGGCCGCCCACGCGGGTGGCCGCGGCGATGGCGCAGTCCCACATCTCCTTGGGGGTGCCCTTCGTCACGCGCAGGGAGATGGTCGGGTCGTGCAGGTCCAGACGGGCCATGGTCTCCAGCACCATGTAGCTCACGGGGTTCACCGCGTCCTCACCGGTCTCGGGATCCATGCCGCCGATGGTGGTGTGCTGGAAGGAGTTGCCGATGCCGGCGGTCTGGGCCGTCTTGCCGAAGCCGCCGTGGTAGAAGGTGTTGATCTTCAGGAAGAAGCCGTCCACGTACTCCTGGGCCTCGTCCATCGTGATGCGGCCCGCCTCCAGATCGGCCTTCAGGTACGGCCAGGTGTACTGGTCGAAGCGGCCCATGCTGATGACGCCGGGGTCGTTCTCCGCCTTCAGGAACACGTCGTACATCATGGCCATCTGGCAGGCCTCCCAGAAGGTGCGGGGGGTCTCGGTGGCGATCCAGTCCAGACTCTCGGCCCGGCTGGCGTATTCGGCCTTCTTGGCGGGGTCGGTGGCCTTTTCGGCCAGCTCGCGGGACAGGGCGGCGTAGCGGCGGGTCAGCGTGATGGCGCCGTCGCAGGCGACGGTGGCGGCCTTGTAGAACATGTACTTGCCGATGTCGTTGCCCATGATGTTGCCTTCGTGCTCATCCAGCCAGTCCTGCGCGCGCTTGCGGATGGCGCCGTAGCCCTGCTTTATGATGTTCTGGTAGCCGGGGGTCAGATGTCCGGGGGGCATGTAGATGGGCCACCCGCCGATCTTGCCGGAGGGATTGGCCTGCAGCACGAACAGCTCGTCCACGCCGTCGGGGAGCCATTCCTTGGCCTCGAAGCCGCCCTGGATCTGCGCGCGCTCCTTCGCGATCTCGCGCAGCTCCTTCAGATCCTCCGGGGAGATGGCCATCAGCTGGTGGGAGTAGAACGGATCGTCCTCAGGCGCGTGGTGCAGCCCGTCCTCGCGGATGGGCCAGGTGTTCTCGATATCCGCGCTCAGCCACATCATGCCGCCGGCGCCGCCCCAGCCCTTGAAGCCCAGGCCGCCGAAGAAATACTCGTCCTCATGGATGTTCAGGGGCATGCGCTCCAGAACGTACAGGGAGATGTAGGGCTTCTGCAGCATGGGGGGATACTTGATGTACTTTTTCAGCGCTTCCAGCTGCAGCCGGGCCTTTTCGGCGTCGGAGACGATGAGCCTGTCGCGCACCGCGTCGCGCAGACGGGCCACGCGCTCGGTATAGGGTTTGAAGGTATACATGGCGTTCTCCTTTCTGAACGTATATTTCCAATAATATATTATAACACGGAACGCCGGGTGAAACAACAGTTTCCTGCGGACGGACGCCGCGGGGAGACGACCGGACGGACGTGCCGAAAGGCCTTTTCCCGCCGGCTGCCTCTGTAGTATAATGGCGGAAACGGAGCCGCCGCGCGGCGGCGGACCGGAAGGGGAGAAAGGGTCATGAAGAAAAGAGGATGGCTGACGGCGGCCCTTCTGGCCGCGGCGCTGGCCATGTGCGCGGCTGGCGCGGCGGCGGGGCAGGCCGAGGACGTGCTGGCGAAGGCCGCCCGCATCTGCATGGAGTGCATCGGCCTTGGGTAGGCGCGCGCGCAAGGCCGTTCAGGCGGCGTGGGCCGTGCTGACCAACGGCTGGGTGCGGGGATTTCTGCCCGGAGGCCCTGCCCTGTACGAGGGGCCGCTGAAGCGCTTCTGCGTGCCCGGCATGAACTGCTATTCCTGCCCCGGGGCGCTCGGAGCCTGCCCCATCGGGGCCCTTCAGGCGGCGCTGACGGCGCGGCACCGGAAGTTCCCGTTTTACGTGCTGGGGTACCTGATGGCCGTCGGCGTGCTGGTCGGGCGGTTCGTCTGCGGCTGGCTGTGCCTGTTCGGGCTGATCCAGGAGCTGCTGTATAAGATCCCCACGCCGAAGCTGCGCATCCCGGAAAAGGTGGACCGGCCGCTGCGGCTGGTGAAGTACGCCGTGCTGGCGGTGCTGGTGATCGGCCTGCCCCTGCTGTACCGCACCGGATACGGCGCGGGGGAGCCCTTTTTCTGCAAGTATGTGTGCCCGGTGGGCACGCTGGAGGGCGGCGTGCCCCAGGTGCTGCTCAACAGCGTGCTGCGTCCGGCCCTGGGATGGCTGTTCCGGTGGAAGATGCTGCTGCTGATCCTGTGCGTGCTGGCCTCCGTGTTCATCTACCGGCCCTTCTGCCGGTACGTGTGCCCGCTGGGGGCCTTCTACTCGCTGTTCCAGAAGGTCAGCGTACTGCGCATGAAGGTGGAAACGTCCGCCTGCGTGGACTGCGGCGCCTGCCGCAAGGCGTGCCCCATGAACGTGGATCCCCGCCGGACGCCGAACAGCGCCGAATGCATCCGCTGCGGCGCCTGCGTGCAGAACTGCCCGACGAAGGCGCTGGCCTTCACCCTGGCCGGGAAGCGCCTTGCTCCCGGGAACCGAAAGAAAGAGAGGGCCCGATGATGAAAAAAACGATCTGCCTGCTGCTTGCCCTGCTGCTGACGGCGGCCGCGGCGGCCTGCGGCGCGAAAACGCCGGAGGCGCCGGAAAATACGGAGCCGTCCGGCCAGACCGTGCCCGCCGACGCCGGAGAGGACGGCACGCCGGAACCGGCCGATGCGGAGGAGCCCGTCACCATCGACCAGACCGCGGCGGGCGTGAGCTTCGATCTGCCCGCCTGGATGCAGAACATCCACGGCGTGATCCAGGCCGCCTACGGCGGCGAGATCGAGACGGGGGCGGGGCTGTACATGGCCGGCCTTCAGTACTGCGCCATGACGCGCGAAAAGTTCGAGGAGCTGCTGGAAAAGCAGAACGAGTTCAGCCAGGAGGACGTGGATTTCATCCGGGCCAGGATCATCGACCTCATGCTGGTGTACGCCTTTGACGGCGGACGCACGCTGGAGGACGCGGCGGAGCAGTGCGCCCACTACGGCCTTCCCACGTCCGGCTGCCGGCATCTGGCCACCGTGGGGGAGTACAGCTTTTACGTCTTCCCCGATCCGGAAAGGGACGTGCTGGACAGCCTTTACACCTTTGACGAAGGCTTCCGGGAGGAGTACGACCGGCTGGCCGCCGCCTGCGCGGAGGCCGACTGGATCCGCTGTTATGAGCCGGAGAGCTTGGCCCCGGAGACCGGCGGCACGGTGACCTTCCAGACCACGGATCTGAACGGAGATCCGGTGACCTCGCAGGAGCTGTTCAGCGCGCACAGGCTCACCATGGTGAACCTGTGGGGCACCTTCTGCGGCCCCTGCATCGGCGAGATGCCGGATCTGGCGGAGCTCAGCACGCGGCTGGAGGAGAAGGACTGCGGCATCGCCGGCGTGGTGGTGGACGCGACGGGCCGGAATCAGGCGGAACTCATTGAAACGGCGAAGGAGATCGTCGCGGACACGGGCGTCGAGTATCGGAATCTGCTGCCCTGGGAAGGGATCGAAAGCACCATGCCCGCGCAGTATATTCCGACCACGTATTTTGTCGATTCCAGCGGGCGCCTCGTGGGCGAGGCGGCCGTCGGCGCCCGCGGCGCGGACGAGTACGAGGCCCTGATCGATGCCGCTCTGGCCGCCCTGGGCGAGTGACGGATCGGAATGCCCCGTGAAGCGCGGTTCATGGGGAAAGGACGAACAGCGGAGGGAGTAAGTTCGCGACCTTCTATTGGGGACCCCATAGAACGCCAACGGAGTGCGTTTTATGGGGAGAGGAGGAGCAGCGGAATGAATGAGTTCTCAGCTTTTTCGGGGCCCCCGGGAAACGCCGGCGAAGCGCGTTTCATGGGGAAAGGACGAACAGCGGAGGGAGTAAGTCCCCGACCTGTGGTCGGGGATGCACGATCCGCAGCATGTGAGGACGCAGCGAACGATGTGGAGCTTGCGACGACGATGTGGAGCTTGCGACGACGAAATGATCGGACAGCTCCTGGAGTGAGGCGGCCGGGCGCACGGCGGAAGGGAAAAGGAAATCACCGGGGCGGTCCCCGGCGGCGCGAAGGAAACGGTGAAGAGAATGAAAAAGACGAACGTCCCGGATCACATCGAGATCCGCGGGGCGAAGGTGCACAATCTGAAGAACGTGGACGCGGACATCCCGCTGCATCAGATCGTCGGCGTTGCCGGCGTATCCGGCTCGGGCAAGTCCTCCCTGGCGCTGGGCGTGGTATACGCCGAGGGCTCCCGCCGGTATCTGGAATCGCTGTCCACCTATACCCGCCGCCGCATGACGCAGGCGGCGAAAGCGGCGGTGGACGACGTGCGCTATGTTCCGGCGGCGCTGGCCCTGCACCAGCGGCCGGGCGTGCCGGGCATCCGCAGCACCTTCGGCACGATGACGGAGCTGCTCAACAGCCTGCGGCTCATGTTCTCCCGGCTGTCCGTCTACCGCTGCCCGAACGGGCACGACGTGCCCCCCACGCTGGATCACGCGGCGGAGAAGGAGGTGCGCTGCCCGGTGTGCGGCGAGGTCGTTCCGACCATCGGCGCGGAGGACCTTGCCTTCAACAGCGGCGGCGCCTGCCCGGAGTGCGAGGGGACGGGCGTCGTGCGCACCGTGGACGAATCGACGCTGGTGCCGGATGAATCCCTGACCATCGACGAGGGCGCCGTGGCGCCGTGGCAGACCCTGATGTGGTCAATGATGAAGGACATCGCGCGGCGCATGGGCGTGCGCACGGACGTGCCCTTTTCGGAGCTGACGCCGGCGGAGCGGGAGATCGTGTTCCACGGCCCCGCGGAAAAGATGCACATGCTGTACACCAGCGAGAAGACCAATCAGGCCTCGGAATTTGACATGACGTATTTCAACGCCGTGTACACCGTGGAGAACGCGCTGGCCAAGGTGAAGGACGAAAAGGGCATGAAACGCGTGGAAAAGTTCCTGAAGCAGGGGCCATGCCCCCATTGCGGAGGCACCCGGCTTTCCGACCGGGCGCGTTCCCTGCGCCTGCGCGGCGTTTCGCTGGACCACGTGTGCACGCTGCCCCTTTCCGACCTGATCGAATGGGTCGACGGCGTCCCGGAGTCGCTGCCCGAGCCGATGCGCCCGATGGCCCGCAGCATCTGCGAATCGTTCCGGCACACGGCGCGGCGGCTGGTGGACCTTGGCCTTTCGTATCTGGCGCTGGACCGCGCGGCCTCCACCATCTCCACGGGGGAGCGGCAGCGCACCCAGCTGGCCCGGGCCGCCCGCAACCGCACCACGGGCGTGCTGTATGTGCTGGACGAGCCCTCCATCGGCCTGCATCCGGCCAATCTGGAGGGGCTGAT
This sequence comes from Oscillospiraceae bacterium, assembly GCA_017519975.1. Lineage (GTDB taxonomy): Bacteria > Bacillota > Clostridia > Oscillospirales > Oscillospiraceae > Alloscillospira. The sequence goes on from JAFWRM010000052.1 coordinate 38,291, forward strand.
CGGCGTGATGGACGACCTGGTGGCGGACGGCAACTCCGTGCTGCTGGTGGACCACGATACCCAGGTGCTGCGCCACGCGGACCATCTGATCGAGCTCGGCCCGGAGGCGGGCGCCGGCGGCGGCCGCATCATCGCCGAGGGGTCGCCGGCCGAACTGGCGGAAAACCCGGCTTCCATGATCGGACCGTACCTTTTTCCGTCGCGGACGGCCGGGATGCGGCGCCGCGCCGGGGAGGAGGAGCTGTTCTCCCTCGGCGAGATCCGCATGGAAACGCTGCAGATCCACACGGTGCGGCCGCTGACCGTCCGCATCCCCCGGGGACGGCTGACCGTCATCACGGGCGTATCCGGCTCCGGAAAGACCACCCTGCTGCTGGAGAGCCTGATCCCGGCGCTGGAGGCCTCCGTCGGCGGCGGAAAGCTGCCGCCCCACGTGAAGGCCCTGGCTGCCGACGGAGTGGAACAGGTGAAGCTGATCGACGCCACGCCCATCGGCCTGAACGTGCGCTCCACGGTGGCCACCTACGCCGGCGTGCACGATGAGCTGCGCAAGGTATACGCCCGGACCAGGGGCGCGAAGGAGGCCGGCTGCCGGGCCGGAGATTTTTCCTACAACACCGGTTCCCTGCGCTGCCCGACCTGCGACGGCACCGGGAAGATCAGCCTGGACGTGCAGTTCCTTCCGGACGTGGACATCCCCTGCCCGGACTGCGGCGGATCGCGCTACGCGAAAAAGGCGTGGCAGATCCGGCGCGACAGGCGGAACGGCGCCGGCGCGTCTTTGCCGGAGCTGATGACCTTCAGCGTGGACCAGGCGCTGGAGGAGTGCGCGGATCTGAAAAACGTCGTCTCCCGGCTGCAGGTGCTTCACGATCTCGGCCTCGGCTATCTGACCCTGGGGGAGGAGACGCCCGGCCTGTCCGGCGGCGAGGCGCAGCGGCTGAAGCTGGCCAGCGAGATGGGCCGCGGGCAGAGCGGCTCTGTGTTCGTGTTTGACGAGCCGACCATCGGCCTTCACCCGCTGGACGTGAAAACGCTGATGGCGGTGTTTCAGCATCTGATCGACCGGGGGGCCACGGTCGTCGTGATCGAGCACGATCTGGACGTGATCCGCAGCGCGGACTACGTCGTGGACATGGGGCCCGGAGGAGGAACGGACGGCGGCCGTATCGTGGCCGCCGGCACGCCGGAGCAGATCCGGGCGTGCGCCCGGAGCGTCACCGGCCGCTATCTCTGAGCCGCCCGCGCCACGGAAAAACACGCATGGAAAAGCAGCGCCCGGTCGAACGCCGACCGGGCGCTGCTTTTGCCGCAGGTTCAGTACCAGTTGTAGAAGTAGAAGTTGTTTTCCCGCTCCATGATGTGGGCGTTGATCATCAGGGAGTACCGGGCCGGATCGACGGGCGTATCCGTGTACTCGAAAAGGTGTCACGGCAGGAGCCGTGACGGATGAGGTGTCCTGCAGCCCCGACGGAAGCCCCCATGCAACGCCGCCGCCGCGCTCTTGTCATTCCCAAACGCCCCGGCTATAATGGAGCCGGAAGCCGGTGATCGGACCTCCGATCGTCGGGAGGATCGACTGTGGGAGGGTTCTGTTTGACTAAGGTATTGAAAAAGCTGTTCGGAGGCCTGAATCTCACCTGGCCGAAGATCATCATCGCCGCCGTGATATGCGGCGTGTACACGGGCGTGATGGCCATCCTGCCGTTTACGAAGGATACGTCCTTCCGGGATATCACCACGACCTTCGAGTGCTGGGTCCTGTTCGGCATCCTGATCATCGTGAACAGCAAATCGCCGTGGGATTCGGCGCTGAAGACCTTCGTGTTCTTCCTGATCAGCCAGCCGCTGGTATATCTGGTGCAGGTGCCCTTCTATGAGGAGGGGTGGAAGATCTTCATCTACTATCCCCCCTGGTTCTACTGGACCCTGCTGACCTTCCCCATGGCGCTGGTCGGCTACTTCATGAAGAAGGATAAATGGTGGGGCCTGCTGATCCTGGCGCCCATGCTGGTGTTTGTCGGGTACCATTTCTTCAGCTATTTCGGTGAAGCGGTGCATTTCTTCCCTCAGCATCTGCTCACGTCCATCTTCTGCGCCGTGACCATGATCCTCTATCCGCTGTTCATCTTCAATGACCGCAGGATTCGCGTCGCGGGCCTGATCCTCAGCCTGATCATCCTCCTGGCAGCGGCGGCTGGCGCGATCCTGGACAGCCGCAGCCACACCTATGATACGAGCCTGCTGGTCAGTGGCGGAGAGGCCACCGGCATCGAATACGACGAGAGCTATAAGGTGTATCTGGAGGACGAATCCTTCGGGACCGTGTGGATCGAGTATGAAGAAGGCATCGAGTGCTGCATCATCAAGGCCTCCTTTACGAAGACGGGGGATACCGGGCTCGTGCTGGAGTCCCCGACCGGAGAGAAGACCTTCTACGACCTGACCGTAGAGAGGACCAGCTATGAGGTTCACCGCCGAGGCCCCTGAAGACGTTGGACACAGGCTCCCTTTGCGAACGGAAGACTCCCCAAGCCTTCTCCTTTGAGGGAAAGGCGTCACGGCAGAAGCCGTGACTGAGGGATCGACTCAAGCAATGGATCAGCCCATCTGAGAGAATAATGAAACAGGCCTGCGGAAAACACCGCAGGCCTGCACTTTTTTCGTGATATCTTTTTCAGCTGTCAGAATTCCAGCTTCCGCGTTTTCTTTACGATGGCCACGAGCAGCAGAATGACCGCTGCCGCTATGGCGTAGATCGGAACGATCTTCCGGATGATCGGGTATCCTCCGACGCAGGTCACGACGACCAGCGCCCCGACAACGCCGAGGATGCCGCCGGGGATGCCTGTCTTGATAACAGACTTTGTAAACATCGCGAAAGAGAGGCAGCCGGTGATGAAGATGCCTCCGATGCTGACGATGGTCAGCAAAACGCCCAGCAGCTGCGGAACGGGATATTTCGCGCTTTCGCCGGCCCCGACCCACAGGAACAGAAACGTCAGTGCTGGGAGCAGCACCGCGGTGATGATGCCGGTAACTTCGATGGATATGTCCCGGGCGTCGTACGTGAGGCTCCGCAGTTCTTTCCGGGCTTCTTCGAGAGTCGATTTGGCCATCTCACGGGTGCCCTCGTCTTCCGTCTGAGCGGCTTTCTCCAGCCACGACACGGCGGAGGAGAGGCTCTTTTTCGTGCCTTCACCCTTCATGAGGCAACCGCCCAGGTTGAGCTGCGCGCTTCCGACCCCCTTTTCCGCGGCTTTTCTGTACCAGGAAACGGCTTTCTCCAGGTCTTTCTCCACGCCCTTCCCCTGGTAGTAGTAGAGGCCTGTATTGAACTGCGCTTCGCGCACCCCCTGTTCCGCGGCTTTCTTATACCAGAGGAAGGCCTTTGAGAAATCCTTTTCCACGCCCTCCCCATTGGAGTAGCAGATGCCCAGGTTGAACTGAGCCAAGGCATGCCCCTTCTCCGCGGCCTTCTGGAAGAAGGAAGCCGCCTTTTCATGATTGCCGTCCTTCCGAAAGCTGCAGCCGAGTTCGTTCATCGCGTTCGGCGTCATGTATTTCATCGCGGCGGCCCGAAGATCGTTCAGACTGTTGTTTTCTCCCATGTCGGCAGTCCTCCCTCAGTGTGGTTTCCACTGACTATCATATACCTTTGGGAACCGGATGACAAGAAAGAAGCACGGGTTTGAGCTTAAGAAGGAACCGGAGTATAATGACAATACAGAGCGCTGATCATGCGCATGTGAGGAGAAGCTGTCAGCCGCAGTGCCCGTCGGAGCTCCGTGAAACGACGCTCATAAGGCGCCCTTTGTGAAAAGGGAGCCGTGACTGAGGGATCGAATCTCAGCTTTCCCCTGAATCAGCGTCAATCGTAACCCCTGCGAAACGCCAGCGCAGCGCATTTCGTGGGGAGAGGAGGAGCAGCGGAAGGAATGAGCTTTCGCATGTATGCGGAAGCGAACGATATGGAGCTTGTGACGACGAAAAGGAGAATGAAAATGAAGTTCCTGCACGTAACCATTCAGACCCCAGCCTTTGATGAGGAGATCCGTTTTTACGAGACCTACGCCGGCCTGACCGTTCGCAAGGACATGCGCCCCATGGGGAGAGACATGGTTTTTCTCTCGGACGCGGAGGGGGATACGGAGGTCGAGATCATCCGGAACCCGGACGCGGCCGGGGTGGAGTGTCCCAGCCTGTCCATCGGCTTTCACGCGGAGGATCCGGACGCCCTTCATCAGCGCCTGACGGCCGACGGGTTTGCCGTCACGCCCTTCATCTCTCCGATGCCGCAGGTGCGATTCTTCTTCGCCACCGACCCCGCCGGCCTGCAGGTCCAGTTCATGGGATGAGATAGAATACCGCGTGACAGACACAAAAAAGCCGGAAAATAAAAGCACAGGACCGATCCCGAAAACAGGAGACCGGTTCTGTGTTTTTAATTTGTCCATTTGCGTTGAATCCGGTAGTTACATGTAGTAAAATGATTTCAGCATTTTTGACTCTGGAGGAAAGCTATCATGGCCAGACCGAAGAAGAACGGTACATATTTGAACGTTTGCATATGCACATCCCACGACTGATCCGCTGCGAGGCTCCGGAGCTCCAAATTGGAATACGAGAACGAGGTCCCGCTCTGGGTAACCGCCGAGAGAATGCTCACATACGAGCTATACGATGTGGCACTGGTCGCTTTATATCGGTAACGCACATACAGCAGCGAGTTTTTCTGGACGCTATCCACGGTGATTGCCGAAATGGAGCCATTGAAGACCAGTTGCATTTCAGCTTCGATATCGTTGGTTCGCCTGAGCGTCAGAGAGTTCACCTTGGGCTTGGCGTAGGCCAGCACGGTGATGTTCTGAGTGACGCTTGCCGTATAGCCTCGGCTATCGGTGATCGTCAGAACCACAGCGACCGTTCCGCTCTTTGATACCGCTCCTACTGTAAGTGCATCACCGGTCGTGTTTGAGACCGAAACGCCATTACAGGTGGCGGTGTAGTTAGCAATCGTGGCTTGATTCTTCGGGGTTGCCGTGCCGGGAGTGACCGTCAGCTTGGAGTGGCCCTGAATGAAAAGCTGGTCGTTGCCTGTAATCGCCGTGGTCGTGGCGTAGCTATCGGCATAGGTGAATCCGGAAAGTGTCGGTCCGGAGTTCGCCGCCGTAGTAGTGACTGTGGCGGTCTTCGAGGAAGTTGAGCCAATCTGTGTGCTGCCTCCACTGTAAGTCGTAACAGCGAAGGTTCCCGTGAAGGATTTCATATTTGCCATAGCGGTCAGGAGCTCTGTCCTCTCGGTGGAAGTCAGCGTGACAGTTCTGTCGGCAGTTCCTTTCGACCATGTCAGACCGACAACGGAAACGATAGTCGTCGATCCGTTTTTCAGATCAAGGGTATATGCATAAGAGGCATCATAGACCGTGACATTCAGCTTGATACTGACCGTTGCCGCATCCGCTGTCACCTGATTGACGCTGTTGACCACCGCACCGCCCAGCGTTTTCACTGTTGCCGCAGAGGAAGTGCCGTAGACCTGATTGCTCTTTTTCCTTGCCTTGATCTTGATGTAATAGGTCGTGTTTGGAGAAAGCCCGGTGATGGCTTTGCTGGCCGATGTTCCCGCCGTAGTGGAAAACTGCGTCCATGTGGAGCCGTTATCTATGCTGTATTGCCAGATGTCCGCTGTTGCAGAGGACGTTGCCGAAATCGTGACGCCGCTGGCCGTGATACTTGAGGTCGAGAGCGATACTGTTGGAGCGGTCCTGTCGATGGTGTCCAGTGTAACGGTTGCCGTCGCTGTAATGGAGCTGATGGATTGACCGCTGTAGGTACCGGAAAACCGCCAGTATGCCGAAAGAACGACGCCGCTTTTCGTGCCGTCCGCATTATGATTTACCCTCACCGTTTTGGTCTTCAGGAGTTTGGTGTGCTGTCCGGAAGAGTAATCGGTGATGGCCGGTGCCGTGTAAGTTTCGGTAGTCCCGTTGATGGAGATTGTCGAGTCGGAACGGGAGCCAACCTCCAAGGTATAGTATTTCAGGTAAACATTCAGCGTCACGTCCGAGTAGTTTCCGGTGACGCTCTGTGTATAGCAGATGCGATCCGACTGCTCACAGGCAATCAGTGTACTGCCGGAACCGCCGAAGGGGTCCAGAACCACAGCGTTGCTTATGGATGAGTTCATGATCGGATATGCCAAAAGCGCAATCGGCTTCATGGTCGGGTGATCGCCGTTCTTCTTGGGCTTGTCGAACTCCCAGATGGTGGTTTCCTTGCGACCCGTGTACCACTGGTGTTTGCCGTTTTTCTTCCATCCATAGAGCACCGGCTCATGCTGCCACTGGTATGGAGAGCGTCCAAGCACCAGAGACTGCTTTTTCCAGATGCAGCAGCCGGAGAGGTAGAAGCCTGCATCGGCAAAAGCCCTGCGGAAGTTCAGACCTTCGGTGTCCGCATGGAACACATAGATGGAAGCATCGCCGGTCATGACGGCCTCCATATTGGTGAA
>JAFWRM010000053.1 GCA_017519975.1 Oscillospiraceae bacterium
ATCAATGCTTCAAACAATGCCGGGGAATCCACGATCTTCATCGAGTTCATGCTCTCGGCCATCAAAACCGCGCTGCTCGAGGCTTCCGGGCAAAAAGAAAAACCGCTCGGCAAGAACGCGCAGAACGCGGCCCTCCGGCGGCAGTTTGTATTGGATTATATGAAGGATAATGCGCTGATCCGCAACGCGGACCTGTGCGAAGGTCTCGGTGTTTCCCCGGCGACGGCGAATCGGATTCTGCGGGATCTGAGCGAGGATGGAACGTTGGAACGTGTAAGAGACGGCAAGTTTTGGGCGTACCGATTGAAGGAAAAAGCATAAAGGCTTAGATTGCGATTTTTGCAAAACTCGGTTCGAATACGGCGGGTAGCCCTCGAAAGTGTAGGTAGCATCTTCAGGGTTGTGAGTTCGAATTATGGAGATAATGGTTCGTAATATAACAGAAGGAGGCTTGTAAAATGCCAGATGAGAGTTTGAAAACTGGGGACGATATGTTTGCTGAGATTAATGCGCAAATCAGAAATAGAAAGCCCCGGATGGCTATTTGCTATGATTTTGATAAAACACTCTCGCCAGATGATATGCAGACTTTTACATTGATACCCTCATTTGGAATTGACAAAGATGAATTCTGGGGAGAATCGAATGAACTTGCGAAAAGTAATCTAATGGACAACAACCTTGCTTGGATGTTCGAACTCATTAAGTATTCACAGTTCAAGGGAGAATCATTGAAAAGAGAGTATTTCAGAGAAATTGGAGCCGACGTAAAACTATTCAAAGGTGTAGATTCGTGGTTTAGAAGAACCAAAGAATATGCCAGCAAACAGGGCGTTGAGTTAGAACACTATATTATTTCGTCGGGTCTGAAAGAAATCATCGAGGGCAGTACAATTGCTTCAGAATTTGAACGCATCTATGCTTCATCATATTATGGATCGATGGTGATCGCTCTGGATGCTTGTACTGCATTTAGCGGAAAGATCAACGTGATCATTTTGAATGACTAATCCTTAAGTCCGATTTTCGGACTTCAAGAAGTCCCTTTACATAAAGTGACCCTCAATAGTAGTGAGGATCAGGTGAACAATTAAATTTATACCCTATTATACCCCATTGCAATTCATGGTATAATAGGGTATAATCTTTTCAGAACATCCTGGAGGTGGCTTATGGACACCAATGATTTGATAGAACAGCTTGCCAGACTGGATGAGCAAATCGATGCGCTTCCTCGTGGATCAATCTCTACGAAAAAGGTCAATGGGCATACCTATTTCTACCACCGCTGGTATGAAGGCAAAACGAAGAAGGAACGGTTCATCCCGGAGGAGGAACTGGAACAGCTTCGCGCTCAGATCGAACAGCGGAAAGAGCTTCAGGCGCAGAGAAAAGAACTAAAAAAGCAATTGCCGAAGGCCCCCAAAGAGGCACCACATGAGGACAAAACCGAGTATGTCACAATCGTTCGGCGCGGCTCTGAGCTTCGGGCGTTTTTGAAACCAGCACTGAACTACCGAAGGCGCGAGTGCTATGCCCGTTTGCGGGACTTTGTGTTCGGCCCGCAGCAGGATAAGGTGTTCGTGATCTATGGCCTTCGGCGTACCGGCAAGACGACGATGATCCGCCAGATCCTTGCAGACATGGATGAAAAGAAGCTGGATCAAACCGCATTCATCCAAATCACGGCGAAGAACACCCTAGCTGATGTAAACAAGGATCTGCGCGCGCTGGAGAAAAACAGCTGCCGTTATGTGTTCCTGGATGAAGTCACACTGATGGAGGATTTCATCGACGGAGCAGCGGTTTTCTCGGACGTGTTCGCCGCCAGCGGTATGAAGATCGTACTCTCCGGCACGGATTCATTGGGCTTCCTCTTCACTGAGGACGAGCAGCTTTACGACCGCTGCATCATGCTGCACACGACCTTTATCCCCTACCGGGAGTTCGAGCAGGTGCTGGGCATCAAGGGAATCGACGAGTATATCCGTTACGGCGGCACCATGAGCATGAGCGGCGTGAACTACAACGAGGATTCGCCCTTTGCCAATAGCGAGAACGCTAGAGAGTATGTGGACACGGCTATCGCCCACAACATTCAGCACTCCCTGCGCTGCTACCAGCAGGCGGGGCATTTCCGCAAGCTGCAGGAGCTCTATGATAAGAACGAGCTGACCAGCGCAATCAACCGCGTCGTGGAGGATCAGACTCACCGCTTCACCGTGGAGGTGCTGACACGGGAGTTCAAGTCCAACGACCTTGCTCTGTCAGCCCGAAATATGCGACGTGACCGCGAACAGCCCAACGACATTCTTGACCGTGTGGACACGCAAAGTGTGACGCAACGGCTCATGGAGTTGCTGGAGATACGAAATCAGGCAGAGCAGACCGTTGAGCTTGAGCCTGCACATGCGGCGGAGATCCAGGAGTATCTGGCCCTGTTGGATCTGACGAAGAATGTGGACATCGTTACCATGCCCGGCGGGGAGAAACTGCCGCGCACCGTGATCGCTCAGCCTGGTCTTCGTTACGCCCAAGCCAAGGCTTTGATCGAAAGCCTGCTGCTTGATCCGGCGTTCAGCGACCTTTCCATCATCGAGCGAAACCGTATTCAGGAGCGAATCCTAAGTGAAATCACGGGCCGCATGATGGAGGACGCCGTTCTCCTGGAGACGAAACTGGCCAAACCCAAAAAGCAGGTCTTTGTGCTGCAGTTCGCCATTGGTGAGTTTGATATGGTCGTGTTCGATCCGTCGGCTAGCAACTGCGAAATCTATGAGATCAAGCACAGTGCAGAAATCGTGCCGGAGCAGATTCGCCACCTGATCGATGAAGAAAAATGCAGAATGACCGAACATCGCTTCGGCACGATCACAGGCAAATATGTGATATACCGTGGACCTGCTGAAACGAGAGATGATGTGCAGTATTTGAATGTGGAAGAATACCTCTGCGCTATTTGAATCTGTACCCCAACATAAAACAGGAGCCCGAGAACCGTTGACAGCGGCTTTCGGGCTCCTGTATTGTCAATCATATTACTTTTCGATTTTTCCGTGCTCTTTTTCAAACGCCTCGATGACCTTGCGGATCAGGTAAATCTCTTCTCCGTTGGCAGAAAGTGGTATTGTACTTGCCTTTGCGCACAACAATCATCAGCGGCAGCATTCTCCCTTGTTTCATTCCATAGAATCATCGGGCCGGATTACCATCTGCGATCCAGCCCGCTGTCTTGTTTCTTTATTCTTATCCTATCTTCCCGCCGTACATGGTCCGCGTCCGTACTTCTTCCAGGAATCGGTGCAGGCCGTCGGGCCACGGCATGGCGTCGTCCAGGCCCGTGTCCCCCAGGGGGATGAGCTTGTTGGTGCCGTGATAATCGCTGCCGGCGGTCACGTACAGGCCGTACTGTTCGGCAAAATCCAGCATCTGGCGGATGATTTTCGGCGTAAAGCCGGAATAGAAAGCCTCCACGCCCTGCAGGCCCATGGCGGTCAGGCGCTTCAGGCGGGCGTCCATCTCCTGGCCTACGATCAGCTCGTCCCCGCTGCCGAAGGCCGGGTGCGCCAGCACGGGGATGCCGCCGCTGCCCAGAATGCCGCGGATGGCCTCCTCCGGGCGCACGTATTCGCTGCGGAAGCGCACCTTGTTGATGTACTCCGTGATGGCCTTCTCCTTGCTGGGGGCGTAGCCGTACTTCACCATCATGTTGCCGATGTGGGGCTTGCCGGGGTTATCCAGCATGAAAAGGGCGGCGATCTCTTCCTCCGGGAAGGTGAAGCCGAACTCCGTTTTCAGGAAATCCAGCCGCGCCCGCACCTTTTTCATCCGGAAGCCGTGCCCCGTGCGCACCACGCGCTGGATGGGCTCCGTTTCCGGGTCGTAGCCGTAGCCCAGGATATGGTACTTGCCCTGCTCGTCCTTGCAGGAAAACTCCACCCCGGTGAGAAAGGCCGGGTCGGCCTCCGTAAGGGCGTCCCGCAGGATGCGGCAGCCCTTGACGGCGTCGTGATCCGTCACGGCGAACAGCCGCAGGCCGGCCTCACGCGCCCTTTCCGGCATCCGCTCCGGCGCGTCCGTGCCGTCGGACACCGTGGTGTGCATATGAAGGTCGAATTTTACGGGCGTTTCCATGCTTCCGGCGGCTCCTTCACGTTTCAGATCTTCTTTTTCAGGGTCAGGATGTTCTGGCCGTCCTTATACTCGTAGGCCACGTCGTCCATGGTCTTTTTCGTCAGCAGGATGCCCAGCCCCCCGATATCCCGCTGGTCGGCGGACAGGGTCACGTCCGGATCCTCCCGCTGCAGCGGGTCGTAGGGCACGCCGCGGTCCAGGAAGGTGATGGTCACCGTCACCGGGTCCCCGGCCACCTCCACACGCACACGGGCGCGCCCCTTCTCCGGGGCGTAGGCGTAGCTGGCGATGTTCACGAAGATCTCCTCCGCCGCCAGGCTGATCTGCATCTGCGCCTTGGGCGGGCAGTCCGTGCTCTCCAGATGGCTGTCGATGAACTCCTGTACCCAGGGCAGGTTCTCCACCAGGGCCTCCAGCTCCAGCTCGTCCGGGTCGAAGGTCAGGTCGTCCACCCGGTCCAGCAGCTCCAGCAGTTCGCCCTTCCACAGGTCGATCTCCGCCCGGCCGTCCTCCGTATCCAGGCCGCCGCGGCGGATGGAGCGGCGGATCATGCGGGCGTAGCCCACCACGCGGGCCTTATCCTCCACCTCGCGCAGCTTCATCTCGTTGGTCGTGCCCAGATAGGCGGCCAGCGCCTTTTTCCAGAAGGTCAGGCCCGTTTCGCGGTCGAAGCCCTGGAACCTCTTTATGGTCTCATGGTCGTACTCGGAGAAGCCCACGAAGGAGTTGTAGATGCTGGCCAGCTCGAAGATGGGATGGCCGACGGCGAGGGTGTCCATGTCGATCAGCAGCACCTCGTCGTTCTGCAGCTCCAGATTCTTGGTATGGTAATCCCCGTGGATCATGTGGTCGTCGTGGGGCACGGCCCGGATCAGGGCCACCAGCTTTTCGCCGGCCTTTTCGGGCAGCCAGTCGCGCATGAACTCCGCCCAGCCCAGGGCCGTGATGCGCACGTCCGGCAGTTTGCCCTTCGGCACCAGCGTGCCGTGGATCTTCCGCAGCATCTCCACGTATTCCTTCACGCACCAGTCCATCCGGTCCGGCTGCTCGGCCAGGATCTTCGAAAAGCTGCTGGCGTTGAGCAGCTCGAACACCGAGCCGTAGCTGTCGCCCACCTTCACCACGTCGTAGGAGATGGCGGTGGGGATGCCCAGCACCAGGGCCAGGCGGGCCACCTCACGCTCGTGCCGGATATCCTCCAGCGCATCGGGGTTGTTGTACACCTTGACCACGTTGTCCCGGTCGATGCGGTAGATGGTGCCGTTGGCGCCGCGGCCGATCTCCTCGCAGCCCTCCACGCTCACCGTGCGGTACGCCTTTTCCACCGTCATAAGCTCGGTGAAGCCGGTCATGTCCAGCACCTCGTACACGTCGGAGTTCACGCCGGTGACCGTCATGTCCGGATTGGTCTTCTTCACCCGCAGCAGCACCCGCAGGCCGGCGCTGGAAATGTACTGCAGCTCCGACGCGTCCAGCACCACGGGCGCGCCGGCCCGTCCGGCCAGCCGCTCCATCAGCTGGCTCTCCAGCTCCGGCGCGTTCAGGGAATCCACCCGTCCCGTCAGGGCAAAGGTCACGGCTCCCGTTCCGTTCTCACTCATGCTCTTCTCCTCCGTTTCCCTTATATTCCAGGCACAGCATCGTGATATCGTCGAACTGCTCGGCGCCCATCACGAAGCGGTTCACGTCCCGGCTCACGCCCGCGAGGATCTCCTCCGGCGTGCCGGTGCGCACCTTGTTCAGCGCCGTCACCATGCGGGTCAGGCCGAACATTTCCTTTTCCGCGTTCGCCGCCTCCGGCACGCCGTCCGTGTAGACGAACAGGCGGGCACCGGGCTTCAGCGTCATCTCATAATCCCTGTACTTCACGCCGTCCATGGCGCCAACCACCAGGCCGTGCTTATCCCGGTACAGCTCGAACCGGCCGTCCGGCTCCATGATCACCGGGTACTCGTGCCCGGCGTTGGCGGCCGTCAGCTTTCCGGTGGAGAGCTCCAGGATGCCCAGCCACACGGTGATGAACATCTCCTCCTGGTTGTTGGAGCAGATGGCCTGGTTGGTCCGGGTGAGGATCTCCGCCGGGCTGCCGCCCAGCATGGCCACGCTCTGCAGGATGATCTTGCAGGCCATCATGAACAGCGCGGCGGGCACGCCCTTGCCGGAAACGTCCGCCATCACCATGCACAGGCGGTCGTCGTCCACCAGGAAGAAATCGTAAAAATCTCCGCCCACCTCGCGGGCCGGATCCATCGTCGCGCAGATATCGAACTCGCTGCGCCCCGGGAAGGCCGGGAACACGTGGGGCATCATGGCCGACTGGATGCGGGTGGCCATCTCCAGCTCCGTGCCGATGCGCTCCTTTTCCGCCGTGACCGTCTGCACGTGCTGCACGTACTCCACCGTCTTGTGGGACAGGTCGGCGAAGGATTCCGCCAGCACCTCGATCTCGTCCCCGGTGCGGTAGGCGTCCTCCATTTTGAACTCCAGGTCGCCCTCCCGCAGCTGCGAGATGCGGTTCGTAATGGTGTTCAGCGGCCGGACGATCCGGCGGCCCATCACCAGGGCCACCGCCAGCGCCGCCAGCAGCAGAACGGCCGTCAGCACCGCGATGGCGGTGTTGGAGCCGGCGCTCCGGGTCCGGTAGGACTCGACCGCCTCCCGCTCGATCTGCGAGTAGCCCTCCTCCAGCAGCCGCACCGGTTCGGCGGCGGCGTCCCGGCTGACGGCGGACAGCAGCACCCAGCCCACCGTATCCAGCGGGGTGCCCATCATGTAATACCAGCCGTCCACCAGCTTCACTTCGCGCACGCCCGTCGGGCCGGTCATGGCGTCCGTCACCAGCCGTGCCAGGGCCTCGTTGGCGTTCTCGCGCAGGTCCCAGGCGTCGGCCGAGGGCATCACCTTCAGCACGCCGGTCTCCCGCGGGGAGAACACCACGTGCCCGTTGTGGTTCACCACGCAAAGAAAGCTGCCGTCCGCTTCGGAGGCCTCCACGGAATCCCGCATGCCGGTGAGGAACAGGTCCGACCCCACCACGGCGGCCAGCCGGCCGTCCACGTACACGGGCATGGCGCACACGATGCCCACGTCCCCGGTGAAGGCGTCCTCCTCCACGTCGGTGAACACCAGGCCGCGGTTCTCCACGGCCAGATCGTACCAGAAGCGGGTGCGGGGGTCGTAGCCGATGGGGCTTCCGTCGGCGTCGAACTTCTGGCCGGAGCGGTCGTCCGTGATCAGGAAGGCGCCCTCCGGCAGGCCGATGAAGCAGGAGCTGACCTCCTCCGAGGAATCGTACATGGCCTGCATCATCCAGGACATGCCCGCCACGATGCCGAGCTTATCCGCTATGGCGCTCTCATCCACGCCGTCGGCCAGGATCATCTGGGCGTACGTCTCCCCGTCGCGGGCCGGATCCGGGGCCGCGTAGGGCGCCGGGGAGGCCGCGGGGTCCGACAGCGCCTTTTCGGTGCAGGCGGCCAGCATCTCCACCCGGTCGGCCAGGTCGCTGAACATCTCGTCCGATACGGAGGCGCGCAGCACCAGGCTCTCGCCCATGCTCTTTTCCACCACCGCGTCCATCACCATGCCGGTGTTCTGGCCGATGGCCTCCCGCTGGCGCTGGCCGGTCTCTTCCGTCAGCTGGTTCAGCATCCGGCCGTGGATCAGGGTCACCGCCAGGAAGGCGGCGGAGAGCACCAGCACGGTGATCAGGATCAGGTTGAAGAGCTTGGTCTCGATCCCGCCGATCACCAGATTCTTGATTCGTTTCAATAGGATCTCTCCTGTCCGTCAGGTCCCGGGTCACTCGATGTTCAGGATCTCCGAGAACCCGGTGGTATCGAAGATGTCCATGATGATGTCGCTCACCCCCGTGAGCTTCAGCGCTCCGCCCTTGCCCGCCATGATCTTATGGGCGGACAGCAGCACGCGCAGGCCCGCGCTGGAGATGTAATCCAGCTTTTCCATGCCCAGCACCAGCTCCGCGGCGTCGTCCATCGCGTCCTTCAGCTGCTTCTCCAGCTCCGGCGCCGTGACGGTGTCCAGCCGGCCCTCCAGGTCCACGCGGGCGGTCCCGTTTTCAAAAGTGTTTACGACGTTCAGCATTTTTCTTCCTCCCATGCGATCGTATCTTCCGTTTCTCCCGGCCGCCCGCGGGCGCCGGGACGTTTTTCCCTTTATCGTTATCGTTCTACAGCTCCGGGCGGCGGCTCCGGATGGCCGTCTGTATGCCGGCGCTGACGTCCAGCAGATTGCCGAAGGAATACCAGGGCGCCTCCCGCTCCACCAGCTCCGTCAGGTCGGGGCAGAGGGACTTGTCCAGAATGTACTTGTTGATGCTCACGCTGTCCCGCACGCTGCGGGTCAGGTACAGCCGGTTGACCAGGGTGAAATCCGTCAGCAGCAGAAACACCCCGCGCTGGAACTTCATCCGGTCGTTGGTGGCGATGTCGATGATCTTCGCGTCCGGCGACGTGGTGACGGCCTCCTTCGGCCGTTCGGCCCCCGGCTTCAGATCGTACACCTTCACGTGATAGTCGTTGAGCCAGCACTCCGCGGTCACGCGGTCCCGGGTGTAGTTCTCCCGCTCGGAGATCTCCACCGTGTACAGCAGGCCGTCGTCGGTGAATTCCCGCTTCCCCTTCAGGCCGAAGGAGAGGGCCACGTGCAGCGACTTTGTGAAGTCGATGAGGGGCGAGCAGTTCAGATAGTGCTGCGAAAAGGCGCACAGGTCGTACATCCGGTACTTGTGGGCGTGGCCGAAGGTGGAGCAGAACAGGTCGAAATACCGGCCGTAGGACTTATACAGCGCCAGCAGCCGGTCGGAGTCGATCTCCGCGCAGCACTCCCCCGGGGGGATCAGCAGGCTGCGGTCCCGGAACAGGGTGGGCAGCAGCGGGCGGCTGAGGCAGGAGATGCGCTCGCCGCGGTAGAAGATCATCCGGTCCGGATCCCGGAACGGCTCCAGCAGCTCCTCCCGGAACTGATCCATCGTGGCGATGTGCCGCTCGTTCACACTGTAATCGTAGTCCAGTTCGCTGGCCAGATCGTCCATCCGATCCAGCCGGTCCAGAAGATCCATGCCGCGCCTCCGTGCTCATAAGTATACAGAATGAATTATAAAAGAAAGCGGCGGCCTCTGCAAGATTTTTTGCACAGGCTGCCGGCTGCGGCGAAGCTCTTTTTCATTTCGATCCCCCCGGCATGGCTTCAGCCATGCCACCCCCCTTGGCTCCCAAAGGGGGCATGGAGCAGATTCCTGTCGGCGGACCGGCTTTCGTTTCTTGCGTTCCCGGATGCGTCAGGCAATGGCTCCCTTTGCGAAAGGGAGCTGGCGCGCTATGCGCGTCTGAGGGATCGACGCTCTTTTCCTCATCCTCATTCTTCCGTTTTCACATTCGATCCCCCCGGTTCGGCTCCAGCCGAACCACCCCCCTTGGCTCCCAAAGGAGGCATGAGGGAAGCTCCGGAATGAACACTGAAAACTGAAGACTGAATACTGAAAAATGAATAATGATTTATGCAAAGGAGGAGAGAACGGGTTTCTTTTCCTCAGAACCAGAAAACACGGGGCGGGCTGTGGATCACAGTCCGCCCCGTGGGGTCATCTCGCCTTTTCCGGCGTGTACAGGATATTGCCCGGCTTTCCGTCCAGGCGGAGCTCATCCTCCCCCAGCGCGTTGGCGGACAGGAGGTCCTCCCCAAGCATGTGGATGGGAAGATGGGCGTCCGTGCCGGCCAGGATGCGGTCGCAGCATTCCAGCACGTTCTCCAGCAGCTCCATCGTGAACTCGAAGCAGCCGTGGTTGCCCAGGATCCGGTCGTACTCCCCGCGGCGGTCGATCATCTTCTTCAGATTCGCGCGGTATTCGCTGACCGTGGAGGAGTATTCGTCGAACAGCAGCACGTTATCGTCGCAGGCGTCGCCGATGATCAGCACCCGGTCCTCGGGGATGAAGGGGCACACCGTGCCCGGCGTATGGCCGGGGAACGGCAGCAGCTGAACGGTCACGCCGCCCAGATCCAGCGCCGTGCCGTCCGGGAAATCCTCAAAAACTTCTTCCGGCACGGGGGCGAAATCCTCCGGCGTAAGATCCAGATGGTGATGGGCGGAGAAGATGTCCGACCGGAAGGCCTGCCCCTTGTGCGTGGCCAGGATCGGCAGTTCCTCCTTCTTCAGAAGGACGCGGTCGAAAAACCCCGCACCGCCGCAGTGATCCATGTGGGCGTGGGTGAGCGCCACGGTCAGCGGCCGGTCCGTCAGCGTTTCCACGAACGCCCGGACGTTGCCCTCGCCGGGGCAGGTATCCAGCAGGCAGGCGCCCTTCTCTCCCTCCACCAGATAGCAGGCCACGTCCAGCGCGTCCACGATCCGGGTCACATGCGCGGTCAGCTTTTCCGCAGTAAAACGGTTCAGATCCATGATATCGCCTCTTTCTCAGTCCACCCAGTGCACGCGCGCCGGATCCCAGCGGTCCTGCTGCGGGCGGGATTCCGCGGGGTAGCCCACGGAATAGATGGCGAAGGCCCGCAGGCCCTCCGGAATATCCAGCATGCTCTCCACAGTCTTCATGCGGTCCTCGATGGGGGCGATGCCCATCCAGGTGCCGCCCAGACCGAGCGAGTCGGCCTCCAGCAGCATGTTCTCCATGGCGGCGCTCATGTCGATGTGGGCGTAATCCGGGGCAAAGCAGCCTTCCCGGTACGCCGCCACGATGGCCGCCGGGGCCTGGGCCGTGAACCCGGTGTAGGGCGTGGCCGTGGCCAGCTCCGCCAGCTTCTCCTTCCGGCGCACCACGTAGAATTCCCACGGCTGCTGGTTGCAGGCCGAGGGCGCGGCCATGGCCGCCCGCAGCAGCTGTTCCAGCTTCTCCGGCTCCACCGGCCGGTCCTGATATTTTCTCACGCTTATCCTGTGAAAGATCTCGTTCACGCGTCAGTCTCCTTTCCTTTCGCGGCCCCGGGGCCGCGGCCGAGCAGCCGGTACAGCAGGAAGTACAGCTGGGCCGCCTCCTGCGGCTGCAGATCGATGCATCCGGCCATCCGGGCCGGGATCTCCGACGCCCGTTCCCGCAGGGCCAGGCCCTCTTCCGTGACCGTGACCGTCAGGTTCCTCTCGTCCTCCGGCGACCGGCGCCGGGTCAGCAGGCCCTTGGCCTCCATCTTCTTCAGCATGGGGGTCAGCGTGCCGGAATCCAGATACAGCGCGTCGCCCATCTCCTTGCTGGTCATGCAGCGCCGGTCCCACAGCAGCATCATGGCGATGTACTGCGTGTAGGTCAGGTCCAGCTCATCCAGATACGGCTTGTACTGCCGGATCACCTGCCGGGCGCACGCGTACAGGGGAAAGCACAGCTGGTTTTCGATCTTCAGGCTGTCGTAATTCTCTGTCGTTCTGTTTTCCATAAGCTTTCTCCTTCGTCCCGTGCACGGCACCTCGATCCCCCCGGTTCGGCTCCAGCCGAACCACCCCCCTTTACCAAAAGGGGGCTTTTCCTTTTCCGCAGTCTTTCACAGGCTCCCTTTCGCAAAGGGAGCCGGGGAAACGCTCCGGCCTCGGCCGGAGCTGCACCTCATCCGATCCGGCTCCTGCCGAACCGCCTTCTCCTCAGGGAGAAGACCTGTCATTCCCGGAAACGGCGGAGCCGGCGCGCTGTGCGCGTCTGAGGGATCGATGGCCGTCTTTCGCCGGCGGCAGCGCGGTCACTGCGCCTGCTGGGCCTTGTACGCCTCGCGCACGGCGATGGCCAGCTGGTCCGGGCAGGACGTGGGCCGGTGGCCGCAGGTGATGCCCTTCAGGCGGGATTCGATCTGGTCCACCGTCATCCCCTCCACCAGGGCGGGGATGCCCTTCAGGTTGCCGGGGCAGCCGCCGAAGAACTTCACGTTGGATACGACGTCCCCGTCGATATCCAGGCTGATGATCTGGGAGCAGGTCCCCTTGGTTCTGTAATCGTAATGCATGGCGATTCCTCCTTGAAACCGATCATTTAATTTTATGCAATTGATTATACCGCATTTCCCGGGAATGTCAATGGCGGCGAGGAGACGGGGCCACCTCATCCGTCACGGCTCCCGCCGTGCCACCTTTCCCTCCAGGGGAAGGCTTTCCTTTTACCAGTTATTCATCTTTCAGTTTTCAGTATTCATTTTCGGTAAAAGGTCGCCCGGCGGGCGACCCTTTGCCGGTCCCGGCGTGATATCCTTCAGCCATGAAAACAAATACCGAAAGGAGCACGAAGGATATGAAGAACGGGATCACGGAGCTGGTATTCATTCTGGACCGCAGCGGGTCCATGAGCGGGCTGGAGGCCGACACCATCGGCGGCTTCAACTCCATGCTGGAAAAGCAGAAGAAGGAGCCGGGGCAGTGCTGGGTGAACACCGTGCTGTTCGACCACGAGACCCAGGTGCTGCACGACCGGGTGCCGCTGGAGAAGGTGGAGCCCATCACGGAGAAGGAGTATTTCGTCCGGGGCAGCACCGCCCTACTGGACGCCGTGGGCGGGGCGATCCACCACATCGCGTCCATCCACCGGTACGCCCGGCCGGAGGACGTTCCCGAGCACACCGTGTTCGTGATCACCACGGACGGGTACGAGAACGCCAGCCGGCGGTACTCCGCGGAGAAGGTGAAGGAGATGATCCGGCACGAGCAGGAAAAGTACGGATGGGAGTTCCTGTTCCTGGGCGCCAACATCGACGCTGTGGCCGCCGCCGGAAGGATCGGCATCGACGAGAGCCGCGCCGCCAACTACGTGAGCGACGGCGCCGGCACGCAGCTGAACTACGCCGTGGTGAGCGAGGCCGTGGGCAGCGTACGCCGCAGGGCCGGCGTGCCGCTCGGCTGGAAGGCGGGCATCGACGCCGACTACAAAAAGCGCGGCGGGAAATATGCCGGGCAGAAAAAGGCAGCCGCGGGATCGCGATCCCGCGGCTGCCTTTTTCATTCCTGTACCCACTGGCCGTACATGGTACGCATCCAGTCGTAAACGTCCATCCCGTACACGCCG
Organism: Oscillospiraceae bacterium; assembly: GCA_017519975.1. Lineage (GTDB taxonomy): Bacteria > Bacillota > Clostridia > Oscillospirales > Oscillospiraceae > Alloscillospira. The sequence continues at coordinate 13,146 of JAFWRM010000053.1, forward strand.
TTGATGTTCTCCGGCGTCATGACGTCGCCGATCGGGCCGAAGTCCACCGTGCGGCCGTGCTTCATCAGCAGGGCGTGGGTCCCGTAGGCGCGCGCCAGGCTCAGGTCGTGCACCACGGAGATCACCGCGCCGCCCGTATCGTCCATCCATTTGCGCACCAGCGCGAACACCTGCTTCTGGTAGATCAGATCCAGATGGTTCGTCGGCTCGTCCAACAGCAGCATGCGGGGATCCTGCACGAACAGCTGCGCCAGAAAGGCCCGCTGCAGCTCTCCGCCCGACAGCGTCAGCACGGACTGCTTCAGAAAGCGCTCCATCCCCGTTTTTTCCACGGCGTCCGCCACCCGGGCCTCGCTGTCGTCCCGGCCCTTCTCGAACAGGCCGGGGCGGTGCGCATAGCTGCCCAGACGGATCACTTCCTCCACCGTGAAGCCGTAGCCCACGTAGTGGTTCTGGGTCAGCACGCCCACGCAGCGCGCCAGCTCGCGGCTTTTCATCGTTTTTACGTCCGTGCCCTCGAACAGCACCGTGCCCGTGTAGGGGGCGCCCTGGGATACGGCGTTGATCACGGTGGTCTTTCCCGCGCCGTTGGGGCCGATGATCATCAGCCACTGGCCCGCCTCCACCGAGAAGCTCACGCCGTCCAGTATCCGGCTGCCGCCGTAGCTGACGGACAGGTCGCTGACCTGCAGCATGCTCATTTCCGCGTCACTTCCTTTCCCTCGCGCTCATCGTCCGCGGGAGCGGAAGAAGATGTATACGAACACGATGGAGCCGACGAAGGACGTGACCACCCCGATGGGCAGCTCCCGCGGGCTCAGAACCGTTCTGGCCAGCAGATCGGCCAGCATCAGGAACACGGCCCCGCCGAACACGGAGGCCGGCAGCAGGCGCCGGTGGTTCGGGCCCGTCAGGCGCCGCAGCATGTGGGGCGTGACCAGGCCGACGAAGCCGATGGTCCCGCTGACGGACACGCACACGCCGATCAGGACGCTGACGCAGATCAGCACCGTCAGCTTCACGCGGCGCACGTACACGCCGATGTTCCGGGCGTTATCCTCCCCCACCGCGAAGGCGTTGAGTTCCCGGCCGTGGGCCAGCAGGATCGCCCCGCAGACCGCCAGCGTGACGTACAGCACGGCGGCGTTCTGGTAGCTGCTGCCCTGCAGGGAGCCGAGGGTCCAGAACATGATGGTCTTGACCCGCTCCCCCGCAAAGGTGATGATGAAGCTGGAAACGCTGCTGGCGAACATCGAGAAGATGACGCCCAGCAGGATGATGGTGTTGGTGGAGAGGGACGAATCCAGCCGGTAGGCCACGCCCAGGATCAGCAGCAGCGAACCGAAGGCGAACAGGATGGCCAGCACCGTGGTGCCCGCGAAGGGCAGGCCCGGCACCGAAACGCCGAAGGCCAGGGCGATGATCGCGCCCAGGGAGGCCCCGGAGGAAACGCCCATGGTGGAGCCGTCCGCCAGCGGGTTTTTCAGCAGGCCCTGCATGGCCGCGCCGCACAGGGAAAGGGCGGCGCCTACCGCCGCCACGCACAGCACCCGCGGCAGACGGACCGGCACGACGATGCTCGGAGCGAGGGACCGGGCGTCCTGCGCCAGGCCCAGCGCCGCGCGCACCAGGGTGCGCAGCGTATCCTTCAGCGGCAGGCTCACGCTGCCCAGGCACACGCACAGCACCAGCGCCGCCGCCGTGACGGCCAGAAACAGAACGTATGTGGCGGGGCGGAACCCCTCTCTGCGCTGCTTCATACTCAACACTCCATAAAGACGGGACAGGGAGCGGTCACGGCTCCCTGTCCGACGCACAGGGCGGTCGGGCCGCCCTTATTCTCCGTACATGAAATCGTACAGCATCTGCGCGCCTTCCGCCAACCGCGGGGCGGGACGGGACAGCTCGTCGTTCTGCAGATTCAGGATCTTCTCATTGGCCACAGCGGGGATCACGTCCCAGCCGGGACGGGACAGGATCTCTTCCACGGGGGTGGGGCCCTCGCCGTAGTACATGGAGATGGTCACGATGGCGTCGGGCTTGCGCTCGATCACCTGCTCTTCGGAGATCTCGGCGTAGCCGGCCACGTCGCCGAACGCGTTCTTCAGGTTCAGGATGTTGGCGATCTCATCGTAGAAGGTGCCGGTGCCGGCCGTCCACAGGCCCCACTCCAGGGGGGAGATCTCGAAGTAGACGGACATCTGGTCGCCTTCCCAGGCGGCGGCTTTGGCCTTCAGATCCTCGAAGGTGCTCTTCATGCCGTTCACGATCTCGCCGGCCTGCTCCTCCTTATCCATGAGCTTTCCGATGATGCCCACGGAGGTGTAGATGCCCTCGATGTCCATGGCGTCGCTCACCACGACCTTAATGCCGGCGTCTTCCAGCGCCTTCACCTGCTCTTCCGTCTGCGCCATGGTGCTCATCAGAAGCACCTGGGGCTGAAGGGAGATGATCTGCTCGATGTTCGTGTCCGCTCCGGACTGCACGACGGGCACGTCCAGGATCTCTTCCGGCCAGTTGCAGTACTCGCCGCGGCCCACCAGGGCGTCGCCGCAGCCGAGGGCGCACAGCACTTCGCAGTCGGCGGCGGAAAGGGCCACCACGCGGGTCGCGGGGCCGTCCAGCGTGATCTCACGGCCGGTCATGTCCGTAACGGTGACGGAAGCGGCGGGCTCCTCCGCCGGGGTCTCCTCCGCGGGAGTTTCCTCTGCCGGGGTCTCCTCCGCCGGCTCTTCGGGCGTTTCCGCCGGGGTCGTCTCCTCCGCCGGAGATGCGTCTTCCGCGGGGGTCTCCTGCTTTGCTCCGCAGCCGGCCAGCACGCTTACGCACAGCAGCGCCGCCAGCAGAAGGGCAATGATCTTTCTGCTCATAATGGTTTCCTCTTTTCTATGATCTTCTGTCTTTGAGAACAGGCCCGGCGTCTTTGACCGCCGAACCCGCTAACCATAGCACGGCGTTTGGGAAATGTCAACGGAAAGCGTCGCGCACCGTCAGGCGGGCTCATCCCAGCCGAGGCCGAGCACCGGCTGCGACAGGTCGCACAGCACATAGTTCACCTCGAACACGTTGAACTCTCCGTTATCCAGGAACCAGCGCACCACGCAGTCCGTCGTGTCCGCCGGGGAGAAGGCGTACCCCGCCCGGGCCAGCAGATCGCCGGCCTCCCGCGTATCCAGCCGCAGGGCCACGCACAGGGCCAGCACGGTGTTCTTGGAGGGGTGGTAGTTCTTTTTGCTGAAGATGGAGGAGAACACCTTTTTGGAAAGGTTGGCCGCGTTGTAGATCTCCTTGTTCGATTTTCCGCTGGCGTTGACCAGGCGCAGCAGCCGCGCCGTGAAGGAGTCCTCCCCCTTGGGCAGATAGTCCTCCAGCTTCCCTCCGGCCGTCTTCGCCGTCGGGACGGGCCCCGCCGCCTTCGCCGCGCCGGCCTTCCCGCCCGCCGGGGCCGCCGTCGGCGCCGCCAGGAACCCCAGGTCCGCGGTCTCCTCCCTCAGCGCGGGCGAAAGATTCTGCATCCTGCGGCGGCGCAGAGCGCGCTGCTCCCGCTCGGAAGCGCCGAACCCGTACTCCTTTTCCCGCAGCGCGCGCACCTCGGCCTCGCTGATGTACTCCCGCACGCCCTCGCGGATCTTCGACGAAAGCACCGTGGTATTTTTCCCGAACACCACCAGCGTGACCTGCATGTCTTCGTCCGTATCCACCAGAAAGCGCTGGATGGCCGTCAGGGCCACCGTCAGCGCCTCGCCGTCCGGGAAGCCGTACACGCCGGAGGAGATCAGCGGGATGGCCACGCTGCGGCACCCCAGCTTTTCCGCCAGAGCCAGGGACGAGGCGTAGCAGGACGCCAGCACCTCCCGCTCCCCGTGGGCGCCGTCGATCCAGGCGGGCCCGACGGTGTGGATGACGTACTTTGCCTTCAGCGCGAAGGCCGGGGTATGGAACGCCTGCCCCGGGGCGATGGCGCCGATCTTTTTCCGCGCCTCCAGCAGCTGTTCCCTGCCCGCCGCCTCATAGATGGCGCTGTCCGTCCCGCCGCCCACGATGGGCTCCGGGTTGGCGGTGTTGACGATGGCGTCCGCCGCCACGCGGGTGATATCGTTTCGTATGATCTGCAGCGGCATGGTTTTCACTCCTTTTCCGTTCCCATAAGCGGCCGCTTTTGCGTTATTATACCATTTTCCCCGCAGGTCGACAACGGCCCGGAAAACGCCCCGACGGAGGCCCGTCGGGGCGTTTCAGCTTTCTTATTCTGCTTTTCCTGTGCGGAGGACGAACCGGTCCACGGCCTCCTTCACGCCCCAGGAGCGCTCCGCGGCCGCGATGTAGTCCGCGGCCTGCTTCAGCTCCTCCACGCCGTTGGCCACGCTCACGCCCAGGCCGGCCCACTCCACCATCTCCTTATCGTTGGTGTTGTCTCCGCAGGCCATGACCTCTTCCCGGGCGATCCCGCACTCCCGCGCGAAGCGCTCCAGCGTGTTGCGCTTGGATACGCCCTTCGGCATGATCTCCAGCAGATAGTTCTTGCTGGTGGCCAGATAGAACCGGTCGGGGAACTCCCGCTCCAGCTCCGGGCGGATCTCCGCCAGGCGTTCGGGCGTATCGAAGATCATCATCTTGGGCGACGGCAGCAGGTCCGCCTTCGTCAGGTCGCCCATTTCCCGGATGGCGGTGGCCTTGCTGTCCGGATCGGCCAGCGTCTTGTCCACCGTCTTCTCCACCACGATCTCGTCCTCGGCGTAGGCCTGCAGATACAGGCCCCGGGCCCTGCAGAAGGCCGCCACTTCGCGGATCGTTTCCGGCTCGTGCTGCCAGGCGCGGATCACGCCGCCGTCCGGGCTGCGGATCATGGAGCCGTTGTAGCAGATCACCGGACTGTCCGACCCCAGCAGGGCGGCGTAGGACCGCGCGGAGGGGAAGATGCGGCCGGTGGCCACGACCACCTTCACGCCCGCGTCGGCGGCCGCCTTCAGGCTGGCCACGACCTCCTCCGGCACGGAAAGATCCGGCATCAGCAGCGTATCGTCCAGGTCCAGCGCTATCATTTTAATCATTTCGTTCACCTCAGTCCCGCGGCGCATACGACGGCCACGCCGACGTCGATGGCCATCAGCAGCAGCAGGATGCCGAGCAGCACGTTATAGAAAATGTCGAAGTACTTCTTGGTGTTGCGGGTATCCACCACGTTGTGCCGGTCCACCCGCTTGTTGATGGAAAAGCAGTACAGCGGCATGGTCTCCAGCACGACGCTGCTTCCGCCCGCCTTCAGCTTGAAATCCTCCTGGAAGGCCTTCTCCGTCACGTCATGCTTCACTTTTTCGTCGTCCGTCGGCGCTTCCGTCAGATCCTCGGGCATCAGGTGCGGATCGTCCTTCAGGCCGCGGTCGTTGAGCTCGAAATTGCTGCGGTGCAGCAGATAGTAGCAGGACCTGGCGTAGAACATGTGCCGGTCGAAGGTCATGTTCCAGCGGGTGTTGAGCCGCTTGCACAGCAGCAGCACCAGCAGCGTGACGCCGAGGATGAGCAGGATGGTGGCGAATTCCAGCACGGATACCAGAATGTCCCGCTCCGACGCCTCCTGCAGCGCGGTGGTCAGCATGCCGCCGCCCACCGCCAGAACGCCGGCGACCAGGGCGGCGATGCCCACCAGCAGGCTCATGCGCTCGTTCTCCACATGGCGGGCGTGGTTCAGGTTCTCCTGCATGACCGTCTGGATGAAGCTCTCCTGACTTTCGTCGTAATCCTGCCTGTGCTCCAGTTCCCACAGGTAGGGCTTTCTCAAAAACTGTTCAGACACTGGGCATCCTCCTCTCGCTCGTCGACGCAAGCGGCCTTCCGTCTCTTCTTGGTCTGGTTCATTATCAAAACACCTGAATTGCCGTATTTTTCTCGAAGGCTTCCCCTTGAGGGGGAGCTGGCGGGCTCTGCCCGTCTGAGGAGGTGTTTTCCGCCTGTCGGCACGCCACCTCATCCACCGCAAGCGGTCCCCCTTCTCCTCAAGGAGAAGGCTTTGGTCGGTCCCCCTGTCGACGGACGGCTCACAGCTGGTCGGCCAGGGACAGGATCATATCCCGGCTGTCCTCCCAGCCCAGGCACGGGTCGGTGATGGACTTTCCGTACACATGCTCCCCGATCTTCTGGCTGCCGGGCTCCAGATAGCTCTCCACCATCAGGCCGCGCACCATGCCGCGGATATCCGCGTTGTGGCGGCGGCTGTGCAGCACCTCGTTGGCGATGCGCACCTGCTGCTCATACCGCTTGCCGCTGTTGTTGTGGTTGCAGTCCACGATCACGGCGGGGTTCTTCAGCTTCCGCTGCGCGTACATCTCCCACACCAGGGCCAGGTCCTCGTAATGGTAGTTGGGCAGGCTGTTGCCGTGCTTGTTCACGTAGCCGCGCAGGATGGCGTGGGCCAGCTCGTTGCCGTCCGTGCGCACCTCCCAGCCGCCGTAGATGAAGGTCTGCGGGGCCTGCGCCGCGTAGATGCTGTTCATCATCACGCCCAGATCGCCGGCGGTGGGGTTCTTCATCCCCACGGGCACGTCCATGCCGCTGGCCGTCAGGCGGTGCTGCTGATTTTCCGTGCTGCGGGCGCCCACCGCCACGTAGGACAGCACGTCGTCCAGATAGCGGTAGTTCTCCGGATACAGCATCTCGTCCGCCGCCGGCATGCCGTACCGGCCGATGGCGTTCATGTGCAGCTGCCGGATGGCCAGAAGGCCCGCCAGCATGTCTTCCCCCTTCTCCGGGTCCGGCTGGTGCAGGGGCCCCTTGTAGCCGGTGCCGGTGGTGCGGGGCTTGTTCGTATAGATGCGGGGCATGATCAGGATCTTTTCCTCCACCTGCTCCTGCACCCGCTTCAGGCGTTCCAGATAGTCATACAGGGCGTCCGGATTATCCGCGCTGCAGGGGCCGATGACCAGCAGAAAGCGGTCGTCCTCCCGGGTGAAGATCCGGCGGATCTCCCCATCCTTCCGCGCCTTGACGGCGGCGGCCACCGCGCTCAGGGGCATCTGCCGCTTCAGTTCCTCGGGATCGGGCAGCCGCCCGATGAAATGCATGCTCATACCGTTTCTCCTTCTTCCCACGGCTCTCATCTGTCGAGGAGTATACCGGAATATTGTAATACGGACGGCGGTTTTCCGCAAGCCGTACGCAGCGCTTCAGACGTCGAACCAGGCGCGCCGCTCCGTGGAAAGGCGCATCTTTGCCCGCAGGCCCTCCGCGTCCTCCGCCGCGATCATCTCCCGCAGCTCGGTGAATTCCTTCAGGAACAGATCCATCTGCTCCAGCAGGGGGCCCCGGTTCATCAGGAACAGTTCGCTCCACATGCCGTCGTTGATGCGGGCGATCCTGGTCAGGTCGCGGAACGAGTCCCCCGTGTAGTCCACCAGATGGCGGTCGTCCGAGCTGGTCATCAGGCTCACGGCGATGCAGTGCGTCAGCTGAGAAACGAAGGCGATCATGCGGTCGTGCTCCTCCGGGGACAGGACGGAGACCTTCCGGAACCCCAGGATCCGCCCCAGATCCGCGCACCATTCCACGGCTTCCGGCGTGTTTTTTTCCGTGGGCGTGACGATGTAGTTGGCCCCGTGGAAGATGCCGTCGTCGCTGTTCTCCACGCCATAGACCTCTCGTCCGGCCATGGGATGGGCGGCGATGAACTCCAGATCCTCCCGCAGCAGTTTCTGGATCTCATGGACCACGGCGGTCTTGACGCCGGTCACGTCGGTGAGCCTCGTGCCCGGGCGGAACAGGCGCTGGTTTTCCCGGAGCCATTCGACCAGGCGCTTCGGATACAGGCCGAAGATGACGGCGTCCGCCTTCTCCGCCAGCTCCGGACTGACGGTATCGCTGCCTTCCCGGATCAGGCCGTTGGCCAGGGCGTAGTCGATGCTCTCCCGGCGCGTATCGATGGCCGTCACGTGGTACCCCAGCCGGGAAAGCGCCCGGGCGTAGCTTCCGCCCATCAGGCCGAGCCCTATAATGAGTATGTTCCCCTTGCTGATCCACTGCATGCGCGCACCCTCCCGGCTTTTCCGTCAGATGGCGGCAGTTTAACGCTTTAAAGCGCTGAAGTCAAGCGCCGTTTTTTCGGTCCGCCCGGGTTCCCCCGGCGGGCGTATCCATGATATACTGAGGAAAAACAAATGGGAGGTCCACACGATGATATTCACATTCAGCGGAACGGGCAACTCGCTGTACGCCGCCGGGGTCCTGGCGGAAACGGGGGAGGCCGTGATCGACATGGCAAAGTGCTGCCGGGAGAAGACCTTCTCCTTCACGCCGGCGCCCGGGGAGCGGGTGGGCTTCGTGTTCCCGGTATACTGCGGCGGCGTGCCCTCGCCGGTGCGGTATTTCGCGCGGCGGCTGGAGCTGACGGAGGAGCCGGAGTACGTGTGGGCCGTGATCACCTGCGGGGCGAAGATCTTCGCCGCGGGCGGCATGCTGCGCGGCCTGCTGGCGGAGCGGGGCGTGATCCTGGACGCCGTGTTCCCCCTGAAGATGCCGGACAACTGCGTGACCCTGTACGAGCTGCCGCCGGAGGAGACGCAGCAGCAGACGCTGGCGGATGCGGAACGGGAGCTGAGCGTTCTGAAGGAGCGCATCCGCGCGCAGGAGCTGCCGGACGACGCCCCCACCCTGGCGGACAGGGCCGCCACGGCCGCCATGTATCCCGCCTACGCCAACATGCGCAGCGTGAAGAAGTTCTGGTCGGACGACAGCTGCGTGGGCTGCGGCGTGTGCGCCGGCCGGTGCCCCACCCGCGTGATCGAGATGATCGACGGGCGCCCCCACTGGGTGCACGACCGCTGCGCCCGCTGCATGGCCTGCCTGAGGTGCAACGCCGTGCAGTACGGGACCAAGACCGTCGGAAGGACCCGCTGGGTGCACCCGGCGCTGCGGAAGAAAAAACACGCACACGGGTAAGATAACCCTTTATCCCCACAGTGCTCCCTTTCCTCCGGCTATCCACCGCAGCGCCTCAGGCCGCGCGGTTTTTGCTTCGCCAAAACCGTCACTTTGTTCCGCTCAGGGCTGCCTGCGCAGCCTCCTCGCCGCGGCTGATCAGATTCGAGGCGGGCCCCGCCCCCTCGAGCTCCCCCACGGCAGCTGAAGCTGCCTCTGCGGAAGAAAAAACACGCACACGAACAGGATAACCCTTTATCCCACAGTGCTCCCTTTCCTCCGGCTATCCACCGCAGCGCCTCAGGCCGCGCGGTTTTGCTTCGCCAAAACCGTCACTTCGTTCCGCTCAGGGCTGCCTGCGCAGCCTCCTCGCCGCGGCTGATCAGATTCGAGGCGGGCCCTGCCCCCTCGAGCTCCCCCACGGCAGCTGAAGCTGCCTCTGCGGAAGAAAAAACACGCACACGAGTGACGGTCGTTTTCGCCAAAACAGCGGAATAGACCACCGTATCCTTCCCTGCCGGTCCTGTACAGGCGCGCCCGCGCGGCGTATCATGACTTCCGTAACAGGCGGTCGACGCCTGCGCGAACGACAATGTTTCAGACTCATCACAGGGAGGGTAACGATATGAAAAGACTGACCAGATCTTCCAGCGACCGGTGGCTTGCCGGCGTGTGCGCCGGGATCGCGGAGTATTTCGACCTCGATCCCACACTCGTCCGCCTCGGATGGGTGCTGTTCTGCTGCCTGGGCGGCAGCGGCCTGCTGGCCTACATCATCTGCGCCATCGTGATGCCGACCGCGTAAAGCCCGAAGCGGGCGGGACGTTCTCATCGAACGCCCCGCCCGCTTTTCATTTTTCCGCCATGGAGACGAAATCCTCAGGGGTCACGGCCCGGAACCCGTTTGCCTCCAGCAGGGCGGCGAACACGCCGCTGCCCTCGGTCAGGCGGCCGGAAAACGTCCCGTCGTACACGCGCCCGACCCCGCAGGACGGGCTTCTCGGCTGCAGCACCGCGAGGTCGATCTCCTCCTCGACGGCCATTTTCAGGCATCTCTCCGCCCCTTTTCGGAACGCCTCGTCCACGTTTTCTCCACGGTCGTTTCGGACGACCCCGTCAACGATCTCGCAGGGGGCCCGGGGAACGGAAAGCCCGCCGGCCACCTCCGGGCACACCGGGACGACCTCGTGGCCCCGGAGCGCTTCGATCAGTCTTTCATCATAATTGTCCCCGCCGCTGTATTTGCACTTCCGCCCCAGCAGGCAGGCGCTGACCATGATCTTCATTTCCGCCCTCCTCCGTGTTTTCCGCTCCATTATACACGAAAGCTTCCGCGCGTGGTATACTGGACAAAACGGAAAGGAGATCTGCCATGGAACCGATCATGATCTTTCACATCACCATCGACCCGGACGGCGTCAGCGCGCTGGAGACAAAGACCGGCGGGGCGGTGATCATCCCCTTCGGTGGGTACGTGGAAAGCCCCCTGTTCACCGGCACGGTGCGCCCCGGCGCGGCGGACGTGCAGACGGTGAACGCCGCCGGTGCGCGGCACATGTGCGCCAGCTACATGTTCGAGGGGAAGGACAGCGAGGGAAACCCCTGCCGTCTGTTCGTGAGGAACGACGGCTATTTCCCCAAAGGTCAGACGCCCGTACCCTTCGACGCCACGCCCACCTTCCTGACGGACAGCCCCGTGCTGGGCGCCTATCTGCACGCCGCCCGGTTCCGGTCGGAAGGCCACGGGACCGACTCGGGCGTGGACATCCGCGTGTTCGACGTGGAGAAGGAAGGCTGACCTCCCGATCACGCAGGCAGCCCCCTCCGGCCGGAGGGGGCTGCCTTTTCCGTTGTCCGCTCATCCTTCGACGGACAGCTTTTCGTAGATGCGGGCCATGACCTGCTGGTAATAGGCCCGGTCGGCCTCGCTGAGGGCCGCCACGTCGATGTCGTTGATCTTCCGGAAGATCTCCTCGCTTTTCTGCACGTAGGCCTGGTACTGCTTCATCATGGACATGGGATCCTCGGAATTCTGATACTCCTCGATGAACGCGGCGCACTCGTCAAAGAACGCCTCGTACCCGTCCATCATGGCGCGGAACCCGGCGTCTTCTTCCTCCGGCTCCGGCTCTTCCGGCTGCTCCTGCTCCGCCTTCTTCGTGCGCTCCTCCTGCCGGCGCGCCTGCTCCTCGGCCCGCTCCTGCGCCAGGCGGCTCAGGATGGGACTGAGGTCCGTATCGCCGGCGGCCAGCGCGGCTTCCACCGCCTGCTGCTCGGTATGCATGGCGTTCCACCCGGCGGTGTAGGCCTGGAAGCCGTCGGCCCAGCAGGTGTCGTACAGCTTCGTCACGTCCCCGACGGCCGCGGGCAGGGAATCCCTCCCCTTCTCCCGCAGGTCGTCCCAGCCGTCGTAGTAGCGGTCCGCCGCCGCGTTCCACAGGGCGTTGAGCTCGGCCATGGCCGTTTTCCAGTCGACGTTCTCATCGTTGGCCAGCAGGCCCGCCGTGAGAAGATAGCCGGCCTCCGTCCTGGCCAGGATCCGCCCGTACGCCGCGTCCGCCTCCGCCGTCAGCGTGAGCGTCCACGCCTTCACGTCCGGCTTTTCCGCGGACAGCTCCCGCTGCTGGATCGTCTCCAGCATGTTCAGCGAAGCGGTGACCTCCTCCTCCACGGCGGAGCGGATCTCACTCAGCTCTACCGTCACGGGTCCTTCCTCTTCCGGTTCGGGCTCCGACGCCTCCTCCCCCGGGTCCGGCGTTTCCTCCGCGGGGGCGGGCTCCGCCGGCTCCTCCTGCGGGACCGGCTCCGTGTCCGCCGGGGCCTCCTGCTTCTTTCCGAAAAGGGCGTCCTTCAGGCCGGTCAGACTGCACCCGGCCAGACTCAGCACCAGGATCAGCGCCATCATCAGCGCCAGCACTTTTTTCATGACGATCCCTCCTTTGCGCCTGTTTGACGGGGCCGGGGCCCCGTTTGTTCCCTCATTATACCCTTCCGGGCCGGTCCGGACAAGGTCCGCCCCGGCGGAACCGGCGGCCCTGTTCCGCGGATATGGCGGTCCGGGTGGTTTTTTGACGGAAAAATGACGGTTTTTTACCGGCGTCCCGGGGAGTATACTTATCCCAGACGAAGATCGATCCCGATCCGGAGGTGTCATCCATGAAATACCTTTCCTATCCTCTTTTCTTCAGCGAGGTCGTTGAGAAGAATACGTCCGGCAGACGCAAGGGGGAGCTCAGTTCCCTTCTCCTTCGCGAGATCCCCTCCCAAAGCGAAAGCATTGATGAACGGTACGCCCGAGGGGACCGTGCCATCCCGAAAACGATCGTACACGAGATCGCCGGGGCTTCCCTTCGCGATCTCCGGCCAAGGCTGGAGCGGCTGAAGATGCCGTACCCTCAGGCAGCCGCCCGGGACGCCCTTCAGCTGGCGGCGGACGCCGGGCTGATCCCGCCCGCCGACGTCACCGAGGCTTACGACGTGCTGGCCTGGGTCTTTCAGAGATCCGTCGAATGCCCGTTCGAGAAAGGCGCCAGGCCAGAAAAAACAGAAACCGGCCGATCTCCGACCTTCAGGGAAAAACTGGCCCTGCGCTTTCCGGCCTGCGTCCGTCTGCCGGCTGAGGAGCGAGGCGCCTACGCGGAAAAGTGCCTCGACCTGTACCGGAAGATGTATGAAAAGAAAAGTTCCTCCGTGAGGATCCGGCATCTGATCTACCGTCCGGAGTGGGTCACGCCCGCGGACAGCGACCGTTTTCTGCCGCTGTCCGCCGTGAAAACGGACTGGCCGGGCACCCGGTGGACCGGCGTGCGTCCCGTCGTCCCCTGCCTGCCCGACCCCGGAAGCGGGTACGTAAAGAACAGGCTCCGGCTGGCGCCGGAGCTCTGCGGCAAACTGAATAACGATCAGCTGGTGGGTTTCGCCGGGGCCGAAGGGGACGTCCGCCGGGGCGACGTGACGCTGAAGCTTTTCCGCGGAACGTATTTCGACTTTCAGGATTCCTGCGAGGTGCTGGTATATGAGACCACGCACGCCGCCCGGTACCGGAACGGCGACGACGCGTTCTCCCTTATGGTGCTGGAGGACAGCATGCCCGCACGGAACGCCGTCGGCGATCTGTTCGCCACGTCCGGACGGTTTGCCGGCATAGGCGTGAACGCCGTCACGCTGCTGTACCGCGTGCGGGGCGAAAGCGCACCCCTGATGCTGCTGCACCATCGGGGCGAGCGCTCGGTGGCGGAGAACGCCGGCACCTGGAGCGTGATCCCCGCCGGCAGCTGGACCCCCATAGGAGAAGACGAGCCCGACGATTTCGACGCGCTGCCCGTCAATACCGTGTACCGGGAATTCGCCGAGGAGCTGCTGGGCGTGGAGGAAGCCGAACAGCTGGGCGTACCTCAGCTGCTGGACGGACGGCTGCTGCGGCAGCCCGTGGTCCTGCTGGGCTTCGGCTTCGAGCCAGTGAGCACCAAGCTGGAGCTGATGGCCGCCCTGCAGATGGACCTTGCCGATCCGGACACGCGGGCCCTGCTGGGCGGAAGCATGGACCGGGCGGAGCTGGAGGCCTTCTTCCGCTCCAACTACGAGGGCACGCTGAAGCTGGTCCCCTTCACCCGGCCGTACCTGAAGCAGTACCGCAGGGACGTGCGGAGCGCGCCGGTGCTGAAGGAGATCCTGGCGATCCTGGAAGAGCATTTCGACCATTTCGCGCAGCTGCCCGAAGGGAGCGATTGCCATCCGCCCCGCGAACGTGTATAATGACCGTCATATCCAGGCCGGGAGGTGAAGCCCCTGTACGTTTACGTGTATACGCGCCCCATGTGGATGATCTATGCCGTCATGGCCGTGCTGTTCGTGGGATGGACGGCCGCCGCCGCTATCCTGCGCCGTCAGAGCTTTGGCGCGCGGCACCGGTGGAAGCTGTTCAACGCCGTCGTACTTCTGGCGGCGCTGGCCGTCATCGTCTGCGGCACTCTGCTGACCCGGGAGGGGCGGGAGCGCACCATCATCTGGCAGCTGGGCAGCATGTTCCGCACCTACGGAGTCAGCAATGAGGCCTGGCGCCTGCTGATCATGAACTGCCTGCTGTTCTTCCCGCTGGGCCTGGCGCTGCCCAACGTTCTGCCCCACGGCATGCCGCCCGCCTGGCGGGTGGTTCTCACGCTGGTGATCAGCTTTCTGCTCAGCAGCGCGCTGGAGCAGATGCAGTACCACTTCTCCCTCGGCGTGACGGAACTGGACGACATCGTGTGCAACACGGTCGGAGGTTTCGTTGCCTCCCTGCACACGCTGGCGTATGGGAAACGGGAAAAACGGTAACCTGCGGATCCTGAGGGAGCCCTTTTGGGCTCCCTGTTTTCATATCCGGAAGCACATAAACATTTTCATTAATATTTTATCGTTTATCATTAAATAATAGTTGACAAGTGAAAATTGACATGATATATTCTCATCTGGAATTAACGATTATCGTTAATTCATCACACGTAAGGAGAAATCGTATCATGGAAAACAGAAAACTATCACGCACCGCCGGCATTCTCGACCGCGTTCTGAAGATCCTGCAGGGCTTTGCCATTGCCGGCGTGATCGTATCCGTCATCTTCATCCCCCTGACCCTGATCCTCGGGGAGAAGATCATCGCCGACGCTTCCCATCTGAAGCTGGGCGCCGTCACCCTGAAACTGGCGGGCGACATGTCCGCCTGGCTGGATTACCCCCGCATCAAAGCAAGCATCGTCGTCAGTCTCATCTGCATGGCTGTCGCGGCGGCCGCCGTCTGGTACTGCCTCAGAGTGCTGCGTTCCGTCCTCCGCCCCATGATAGAAGGCTCCCCATTCACCGCCGGCATCTCCACAAAGATCCGGAAACTGGCCTGGACCGTGCTGATCGGCGGCGGCCTCGTGGAGATCGGATCCTCCGTTTCGTCCGTTCTGGAGACCCGCGCCTATCAGCTGGACCGCCTGCTGAACATGGACAGGATTTCCTCCGTCAGCTTCAACTGGATGATCCACCTCTGGTTTGTCGCCGCCGCGCTCATTCTCTTCTTCCTCTCCTGGATCTTCCGGTACGGCGAAGAGCTGCAGCGCGAAGCGGATGAGACGCTGTGAGGGGGCGGCCATGGGAGCGATCATCCTGCGGCTCGACCGCGTCATGGCCGACCGGAAGATCAGCCTGAAGGATCTGTCGGACAAGGTTGGCGTCTCCAACGTCAATCTGTCCAAGATGAAGACGGGGAAGATCAGCGCCATCCGCTTTTCCACGCTGAAAGCCATATGCGAAGCGCTGAACTGCCAGCCGGGAGATATCCTGGAGTACGATCCCACCGTCCCCGACGAGGAGGACTGACGGGATCTCCAAAGGCTTTGAATACAGGATACGCAATCAAAGAAGCCGGAGAGGCCATGGACGCCGCTCCGGCTTCTTTCCGCATCACGCGGGCCGCTCCGTCACGCACGAAATCGTTGCGCGCCGTCCGGCCGCCTGTTATAATAAGATGTTAAAGGAAGTGAACGGCATGGCAAGATTTTTCGTGTCCGCCTCCAACATTTTCGGAGGCGTGGCTTACCTCAGCAGCAGCGATACCGAACATCTGCGCTCCCTGCGCATCCGGAACGGAGAGGTCTTCACCGTGTGCGACGGCAACGGGAACGACTACAACTGTGTTCTGAACCGGATGGACCACGACAGCGCGGAGGCGACGATCCTGAGCCGGACCCCCTCCGTGGGAGAACCCGCCGTGCACGTTACTCTGTTCATGGCGTACGCCAAGGGCGATAAGAACGACCACGTGGTACAGAAAGCCGTGGAACTCGGCGCCGGTGCCATCGTCCTTTTCCCCTGCCGGCGGTGCGTGGCCCGTCCGGAGGGAAACGCTCTGATCAAGCGGGTCCTGCGTCTGTCCCGCATTGCGGAAGAGGCGGCCAAACAGTGCGGGCGCGGCCGGATCCCGACCGTGACGGCGCTGGACTCCTTTGAAGAGGCCGTCGCCCGGGCCGCGGAAGCGGACGTGCCGCTGCTGTGCTATGAAAACGAGACCGACACCGGTCTGAAGCAGATCCTGGATACCCGCGCGGGAGCCGGCACCATTTCGGTGATGTGCGGACCCGAGGGCGGGTTCGACGCCGCGGAGGCTGAACTGGCCGTGGCGCGCGGTTTGCGCAGTGTGACTCTGGGAAAGCGCATCCTGCGGTGCGAAACGGCGCCGCTGGCGGCCCTGACGGCCATCATGTTCCAGACCGGGGAACTGTGATCCCCCGCCCCTCCGTGGGCAGACCTATGAAAGAAAAGAGGAGACCCTATGCTCGATCGCATGATCCGCAAAGACGACCGCCCTGTGATGATCCGGGACGGCGCGCCCGTTCCCGCCCCCGCGGCCGACGCCGCCGGACGGGAAAAGACCATGGCTTACCGCATCCTTCGCGCCCACCACACCGACCGCGGCGACGGACTGATGCACATCGCCTTCGACGCGATGGTCAGTCACGACATCACCTATGTGGGCATCATTCAGACGGCCCGGGCTTCCGGAATGACGGAGTTCCCCCTGCCCTACGCCCTGACCAACTGCCACAACAGCCTGTGCGCCGTGGGCGGCACCATCAATCAGGACGACCACGCCTTCGGCCTTTCCGCCGCACGGAAGTACGGCGGCATCTTCGTCCCGCCCAATCAGGCGGTGATCCACCAGTACGCGCGCGAAAAGCTGGCCGGCTGCGGAAAGATGATCCTCGGCAGCGACAGCCACACCCGGTACGGATGCTACGGCACCCTGGGCGTGGGCGAGGGCGGAGGCGAGCTGGCCAAGCAGCTGCTGAAGAACACCTGGGACATCGAGCCTCCCGAGGTCGTGCTGGTCTGGCTGACCGGCGAGGTCCCCCACGGGATCGGCCCCCACGACGTGGCCATCGCCCTGGTGGGCGCCACCTTCCCCGGCGGCTGGGTGAAGAACCGGGTGCTGGAATTCGCCGGCCCCGGCCTTGCGAAGCTGAGCATGGATTTCCGCATCGGCGTGGACGTCATGACTACGGAGACCAGCTGCCTGACCTCCATCTGGCAGACCGACGCCGTGACGGAGAAATGGTACCGCACGATCCGGCGCCCGGAGGATCACCGGGAGCTGAAGCCCGAGGAAGGCGCCTGCTACGACCGGATGATCACCATCGACCTGAGCGCCATGGAGAGCATGATCGCGCTGCCCTTCCACCCCAGCAACGCCTATACGATCCACGAGCTTCAGGCCGATCCCGAGCGCATCCTGCGCGAGACGGCCGAGGCCTGCAACGCCTCCCTGGGCGGCCAGGTCACGATGGACCTGACCCATGTGATCGACGGTCAGGGGCGCGTGACGTGCGACCAGGGCGTCATCGTGGGCTGCGCCGGCGGCATGTACGAAAACCTGCGGGAGGCTGCCGCCATCCTGAAGGGCGGGTCGATCGGGGACGGCTTCTTCGAGATGTCCGCCTATCCCTCCTCCGCCCCCATCAGCCGGGCCATCCTGCGCGACGGCACGGCGGAAACGCTGATGGACGCCGGCGTGCTGATGAAGTCCGCCTTCTGCGGCCCCTGTTTCGGCGCCGGGGACACCCCCGCCCACAACAGCCTGTCCATCCGGCACGCCACCCGGAACTTTGCCAACCGTGAGGGCAGCAAGCCCGCCAACGGCCAGATCGCGGCCGTCGCCCTGATGGACGCGCGCAGCATCGCCGCCACCGCGAAGAACGGCGGCGTGCTGACCGCCGCCACGGATATCCCCTATGAGGTCGAGCCGAAGGAATACGAATACGACGACGGCATCTACGAAAAGCGCTGCTACAACGGCTGGGGCCATCCCATGCCCGACGAGCCGCTGCGCCTCGGTCCCAACATCACCGACTGGCCGAAGATGCCGGAGATGAAGCGGGACATGCTGGTGCGCCTTACGGCGGTCATCCACGACCCCGTGACCACCACGGACGAGCTGATCCCCAGCGGAGAGACCTCCTCCTACCGCTCCAACCCCATCGCCCTGAGCGAATTCGCGCTGTCCCGCCGCGTGCCGGAATACGTCGGCCGCTGCAAGCAGGTGCGTGACCGCACCGGGGACGTGCCGGAGGCCCTGAAACGGGTGCTGGCGGCGCTGGGCCGGAACGAAGAGGATCTGTCCGTCGGCTCCTGCGTGTTTTCACGCAAGCCGGGCGACGGCTCCGCCCGGGAGCAGGCGGCCAGCTGCCAGAAGGTGCTGGGCGGCTTTGCCAACATCTGCTTCGAATACGCCACCAAGCGCTACCGCTCCAACTGCATCAACTGGGGCATCGTGCCCTTCACGCTGCCGGAAGGCGCGGACTTCGATCTGCAGCCCGGCGACTGGGTGTACGTCCCGGACGTCCGCGGCGGCATTCTGGAGGGGCGGGAGGAATTCCCGGCCAGAGCCGTGCGCGCCGACGGGAGCGTGAGCGACATCACCCTTGTATGCCACGGCCTGAGCCGTGAGGAGCGGATCATACTGACCCGCGGCTGTCTGATCAACTACTACGCCGCCGGCGGCCGGGCGTAATACGGAAACAGCAGGAGAATGACCATGGAAAAGATCCGAATGACCACCCCGCTGGTGGAGATGGACGGGGACGAGATGACCCGCGTGCTGTGGGCCATGATCAAGGAAAAGCTGATCGAACCCTTCGTGGACCTGAAGACGGAATACTACGACCTGGGGCTGCTGCACCGGAACGAGACCGGCGACGCCGTGACCGTGGAGGCCGCCGAGGCGACGAAAAAATACGGGGTCGCCGTCAAATGCGCCACCATCACGCCCAACCGCCAGCGCATGGAGGAATATCCCGAACTGACGGAAATGTGGAAATCCCCCAACGGGACCATCCGCGCCATTCTGGACGGAACGGTGTTCCGCGCCCCCATTCTGATCCCGGCCATCCGGCCGGTGGTGAGGAACTGGAAAGCGCCCATCACCATTGCCCGCCACGCCTACGGCGACGTGTACCGCTGCGTGGAGATGAAGACGGAGGGGCCCGGCGAGGCTTTTCTCACCTTCCGCGGCGACGACGGCACGGAACAGACGCTGTCGGTGCAGCGCGTGGAGGGCGGCGCCGTGTGGCAGGGCAGCCACAACAAGGACGCCAGCATCCGCAGCTTTGCCCGTAGCTGCTTCCAGTACGCGGCAGACACGCGGCAGGACCTGTGGTTCTCCACCAAGGATACCATCAGCAAGGTGTACGACGGCCGGTTCAAGGAGATCTTCGAGGAGGAGTTCGAGAACTGGCGCGCCCGCTTCGAGGAACTGGGCATCACCTACTTCTATACCCTGATCGACGACGCGGTAGCCCGCGTCATCCGGAGCCCGGGCGGTTTCATCTGGGCCTGCAAGAATTACGACGGCGACGTGATGAGCGACATGGTCAGCACCGCCTTCGGCAGCCTTGCCATGATGACCAGCGTGCTGGTGTCTCCGGACGGCAACTATGAATACGAGGCCGCCCATGGGACCGTGACCCGCCACTACTACCGCTGGCTGAAGGGGGAGGAAACTTCCACCAACCCCATCGCCACCATTTTCGCCTGGTCCGGCGCCCTGCGCAAGCGCGGGGAAAAGGACGGGCTCTCCGACCTGTGCGCCTTCGGCGACCGGCTGGAGCAGGCGTGCCTGGACGTGCTGAATTCCGGCTGCATGACCAAGGACCTGGTCGGCCTGGCGGAGCCGGGCGTCGAGGTGCACGCCGTGAACAGCGCGGAGTTCCTGGACCGGATCGCCGCCCGCCTGCAGGAGCTTCTCTGACAGGGTGTATTACCACAGCTTCAATGAGGAGATGCGTGCCCGCTTCGGCCGCAGGATGTACAAGGTCGCCCTGGACGGCGGCTTCACCTGCCCGACCCGGGACGGCACCCTGGGCACCCGGGGCTGCGTCTTCTGTTCCGGCCGCGGATCCGGAGACTTCACCTTCGCCGGTGAGGACCTGGTCCGCCAGCTGGAGTACGGCGCCGCTCTCATCGCCCACAAAAACCGGGGCGGCGGGATCATTGCCTATTTTCAGAGCTTTACCGGGACCTACGCCCCCGCGGAAGAGCTGCGGCGGCGGTACGGGCCCGTATTCCGCCATCCGCTGACGGACGTCCTGTCCATAGCCACGCGGCCGGACTGCCTGCCGGACGAGACGGTGGCCCTGCTGGCGGAGATGAACCGGGAAAAGCCCGTGTGGGTGGAGCTGGGGCTGCAGACCATCCATCCGGCCTCCGCGGCGTACATCCGCCGCGGGTACGATCTGCCGGCGTACGACGACGCCGTGCGCCGTCTGAAAGCGGCGGGGCTGGAGGTGATCGCGCACACGATCCTCGGCCTGCCCGGAGAGACGCCGGAAGACATGGCGGCCACCGCGCAATACGTGGGAAGCAGCGGAGCCGACGGCGTGAAGCTGCAGCTGCTGCACGTGCTGAAGGGCACGGATCTGGCGGAGGACTACGCCGCCGGGCGTTTCGAAGCCATGACTCCGGAGGCGTATTTCAACGCGGTGAGCCTGTGCCTGGAGCATCTGCCTCCGCGCGTGACGATCCACCGCATGACGGGGGACGGCGCGAAGGCCGACCTGATCGCGCCCCTGTGGAGCGCGGACAAGAAGCGCGTATGGAACGCCCTGCAGACGCACCTGCGCCTGCACGACGTGCGTCAGGGCTCCGCCCTGACCGGATCTGAGAACTGAACGTCGTCACACGACCACATCAAGGAGATGATTCTCCATGGTTTTTTCCGAGCTGAAAAACCCCGTCTTCTACCGGAAGACGCTGCATATCATGGTGCCTGTCATGCTGCAGTCCCTCATCAGCGTGGGCGTCAATTTCCTGGACAACATCATGATCGGGCGGCTGGGCCAGACCGCCATCTCCGGCGTCTCCCTGTCCACCCAGTTCTTCACCATCTTCCTGTTCATCTTCATGGGCATCGGAAGCGGGGCCAACGTGATCGCCAGCCAGTACTGGGGCGCGAAACGGTACGACTCCATGAAGGTGATCGCCGCCACCGTGCTGCGCATCGCCGTGGTCGTCAGCGCGGCGTTCCTGGCCGTCACCGTGGCCTTTCCCCGCGCCATCCTGCGCATCTACACGGACAATGAGGGCATCATCGACGCCGGCTTCGGCTATCTGCGGCTGCTGGGCTGCACCTTCCTGTTCAACGGTCTGTGCACGACGGTGACCACGCTGCTGCGCAGCACGGGGCACGTGAAGGTGCCGCTGATCAGCTCCATCGTCGCCTTTTTCCTGAACCTGTTCTTCAACTGGGTGTTCATTTTCGGCAAGTTCGGCGCCCCGGCCCTGGGGGTCATCGGCGCCGCCGTGGGCACCGTCATCGCCCGCACCTTCGAGTTTCTGTTCATCTGCGGCTATTTCGTGCTGTTCGAGAAGAACTTCGGCTTCCGCCTGAAGCACGCGTTCCTGCGCGACCGGGCCCTGGCCCGGCAGTACGTGCGCTTCAGCCTGCCCGTGATGATCTCCGATACGCTGCTGGGCGTCGGGCTCAGCCTGACCGGAGTGATCGTGGGCCACATGAGCGAGGAGTTCATCACCGCCCATTCCATCGTCAATTCCGGCAATCACCTGATCACGGTGACCAACACCGCCATGGCGGCGGCGTCCGGCGTCATCATCGGGAACACCATCGGCGAAGGGAACAAGGAACGGGCCTACCGGGAGGGCGTGGCCTACATCGTGATCGCCGTGGCGCTCGGCGCCGTGTACTCGCTGATCATCTTCGCGCTGAAGGGGCCGTACCTGACCCTGTACACCGTATCCGACGAAGCCCGCGCCGTGTGCATGGAGCTGTTCCGGTATCTGATCTGGTTTTCCCCGCTGGAGATGCTGGCCTACTGCGTGAGCAAGGGCGTGCTGCGGGGCAGCGGCGACACCCGCTTCCTGATGGTGGCGGACATCATACTTCTCTGGGCGTTCAGCCTGCCGCTGGGCTATCTGGCGGCGCACGTGTGGAAGCTGGCCCCCTTCTGGGTCTACTTCTTCCTGAAACTGGAATACGCCGGAAAGGGCCTGCTGTGCACGGTCCGTTTCCTGAGCAAAAAAGGCATCAAGGTCGTGGGATGACCCGCGGCCGCGAGAAACGGAGGTTTGAATCATGGCACTTTTTGAAAAGAAGACCTGCGACATCTGCGGAAACAAGCTGGGGCTGTCCGGCCGGCTGAAGGCCGCCGACGGCACGGTGTGCAAGGCCTGCGCCGCCCGACTTTCCCCCTGGACGGGGGATCAGAAGGGCGCCACCCTGCACGAGCTGCGCCGGCAGCTGGTGCTCCGGGAGGCCAACCGCCAGCTGGTGGCGGATTTTGACACGTCCCGCAGCTACGGCGACACGGAGCGGATCTGCATGGACGCCGGAAGACGCCAGTTCATGATCGTCCGCACGGACAACGTAACGCTGGAGAACCCAGACGTCATCCCCTACGACAAGGTCGTCGACTGCTCCTGCACCGTGGAGGAGGATCGGGTGGAGGACCTGCAGAAGGACGAGAAGGGAAAATCCGTCAGCTTCGATCCTCCTCAGTATCACTATCTGTTCGACTTCATCGTCACGATCCGGGTCCGTGATTTTCCCTTCGACACGCTCACCTTCCGCCTGAACAAAGACAGCGTGGGGATCCACGGCGGCGCCGACGGCATCCCCGCGGCCGAGCGGGACGCCTGCGCCGATTACCGCCGGTACGTGCACGCGGCGGAGGAGATCGACGGGATCCTGACCTTCCGCCCCGGCGCCGGGGGGCAGACCCCGCCGACGGCCGGCGCCCCGGACGGCCCCGCCGGATCCGGACTGCCGGAATAAAACAAAACGACAAAGGAGACCGTATCCATGACCGTACAGGAAGCCCTGGAGCAGTTCCGCTCCACCGTTAAAAACGCGCACGCCCTGCAGCACGCCATGGGCGTTCTGAGCTATGACGCCATGACCGTTGCCCCCGCGGATTCCGCCGAGGGGCGCGGCGAGACCCTTTCCTACCTCTCCGGCCTGTTCTACGAGCAGATGACGGGCCCGGCCCTGAAGGAGGCCGCCGCCGTTCTGCGTGAGAACAAGGAGCAGCTCACGCCCCTGCAGCGGCGGGAGATCGAGATGTTCGACCGCGACAACGAATATCTCTCCGCCATCCCGGCGGAGGAATACGTCGCCTACACCGCCCTGCTCAACGAGGCCGACGCCGTATGGCACAAGGCCAAGGCGGAGAGCGATTACGCCTCCTTCTGCCCCCTGGTGCAGAAGATCTTCGACGCCAACCGCCGCTTTGCCGGCTATTACCGGCCGGAGCTGGATCCCTACGACGTACAGCTGGATCAGTACGAAAAGGGCCTGACCAAAGAGCGGACGGATGCCTTCTTCTCCGCCCTGCGCGAGAAGATCGTGCCCCTGCTTCACCGTGTGATGGAGCGGCCCCAGGTGGACGACAGCTTCGTGAAGGGCTTCTTCCCCATCGAAAAGCAGCGGGAATTTTCCGACTGGCTCATGCAGGTGGAGACCATCGACCGGAACCGGTGCTCCATCGGCGAGACGGAGCACCCCTTTACCACGGGCTTCAACAAGAAGGACGTGCGCATCACCACCCACTACCACACGGACGAGGTGCTGGATTCCATGTTCTCCGTGATCCACGAGGGCGGCCACGCGCTGTACGAGCTGCACTCCGGGGACGAGCTGGAGGGCACGCTGCTGTCCGGCGGCTGCTCCATGAGCATCCACGAGAGCCAGTCCCGCCTGTTCGAGAACCTGATCGCCAGGAGCCGTCCGTTCATGAAGGTCCTGCTGCCGAAGCTGCGGGAGCTGTTCCCCGAGCAGATGGCCGGCGTGACGGAGGAGATGCTGTACCGCGCCGTGAACCGCGCCGAGCCGTCCCTGATCCGCACCGAAGCCGACGAGCTGACCTACTCCCTGCACGTAATGATCCGCTATGAGATCGAAAAGGCCCTGTTCGCGGGAGAGATCACCGCGGAGGATCTGCCCCGGGTCTGGAACGAAAAATACAAGGAGTATCTGGGCGTGGACGTGCCGGACGACCGCCGCGGCGTGCTTCAGGACAGCCACTGGTCCGGCGGCAACGTGGGCTACTTCCCCTCCTACGCTCTGGGTTCCGCCTACGGCGTGCAGATCCTGGAGACCATGAAGCGGGACGTGGACGTGGACGCCTGCGTCGGCGCCGGGGATCTGGCTCCCATCGCCGCCTGGCTGGAGGAGCACCTGTGGAAGTACGGCCAGACGATGGATCCGCTGGAGCTGCTGGAGAAATGCTGCGGCGCTCCCTTCGATCCGGCGTACTACACCGACTATCTGGAGAAGAAATATTCCGAGATCTACGGACTGTAAATTACGAAACGCCGGAGAAGGCCGGCGGCCCCTTTCCGGCGCGACCCGCGCCGCCGACGCAGAGATAAGGAGGTATCCCATGTATCAATTCAGCCCATCCACCGAGCGCATCCAGCACATGCGGGAGCTGATCCGCGACCGTGTGATCCGCAACGACGCGGAGCGCATGCGCATCGTCACCGAATCGTACCGTCAGAACGAGCGCATGCCGCCGCTGATCAAGCGCAGCCTTGCTTTCAAGGATCTGTGCGAGCAGATGACCGTGTTCATCAAGGACTTCGAGCTGATCGTCGGCGGAAAAGGCCCTCACTTCTTCTCCGCCCCCGTGTACCCCGAATGGGGCGCGGGCGTTCCCTGGCTGCTGGAGCCCGTAGCCAGCGGTGAGTGGACCATCGGCGAGGACGGCCTGTACCACAACCCCGACGGGGAGGAGATCAAGCACTCCGTCAGCCCCGAGGACGTGGAGACCATCCGGGAGTGCTGGGAGTTCTGGAAGACCCGCACCACCGGCGCCATGGCCGACGCCTGGCAGCCCGATCACCACGCGGAGCTGATGCGCCTGAACGTGTCCAGCTACGCCGAGGGCGGCATGCCCATCGTCGCCCTGCCCGCCGGCCACCTGATCGCCGGCTATCCCAAGATCATCAACAAGGGCTACGCCGCGATCCGGAAGCAGGCGCAGGACTGGCTGGACGAGCACTACGGCTTCACCATGGGTGAGGACCTGGAGAAGTACCTGTTCTACAAGGCCGCCGTCATCACCTGCGACGGGTGCATCACCCTGGTGAAGCGCTACGCCCGCTGCGCCGCCGAGAAGGCTGCCTCCTGCACCGACCCGGCCCGGAAGGCGGAGCTGGAAATGATGGCCGACGGACTGGAATGGATCTCCGAGAATCCGGCCCGCACCTTCTGGGAGGCCTGCCAGGCCACTATGATGTATCAGGTGTGCCTGCAGATCGAGTGCCTGTTCCCCTCCCCCGCGCTGGGTCGCTTCGACCAGTACACCTGGCCCTTCCTGAAGAAGGATCTGGAGGAAGGCCGCATCACCATGGAGTACGCGCAGGAGATCACCGACGCGTTCTTCCTGAAGGCCAACTGCTACTACGGCGCCGGCCCGGCCCGTCTGGTCAGCACCACGGGCATCGGCAACACCTACCAGCACACCACCCTGGGCGGCGTCGACCCGGAGACCGGCGAGGACGCCACCAACCCCGTCACCTACATGGTGCTGGAGACCGTGGGCCGTCTGAAGCTGCACGATCCCACCATCTCCCTGCGGTTCAACAAGAACAGCCCGGACAAGCTCTGGGACTGCGCGCTGGCCACCAGCAAGCTGGTGGGCGGCCTGCCGCTGTATCAGAACGACGAGGTGATCATCCCCGCCCTGATGCAGGAGCTGGATTTCGAGCTGCGTGACGCCCGGGATTACGGCATCATCGGCTGTCAGGAGATCGTGGGCTGCGGCACCGACTATCCGGCCCCGAACGGCATGCTGCCGCCGCACGCCAGCGTATGGTGGGGCAGCATCTTCAACATGGCCATCAACAACGGCATCAATCCCTTCAACGGGGAGCAGGCCAGCGTGACCACCGACTACCTCTACAACATGACCAGCATCGAGCAGGTGCGGGATGCCGTGGAGAAGATGGGCCGCCATATCATGGGCATGTTCATCTCCACCAATAACTACGCCGAGTACGTTTCCTCCTTCACCTGCCCGCAGCCCATTCTTTCCATCTCCATCGAGGGCTGCATGGAGAAGGGCAAGGACGTGGTCAACGGCGGCGCCAAGTACAATTCCTACGGCGGCACGGCCACCGGCCTTGCCACCCTGGCCGACTCGCTGACCACCATCAAGTACATGTGCTTCGACAATCACTTCCTGACCACCCGGGAACTGTACGACGCCTGGATCGCCAACTGGGAGGGCTACGAGCCCCTGCGCCAGCGTCTGCTGAACGAGGTGCCCCATTACGGCAACGCCGACCCCTACGCGGACATGGAGCTGAAATGGTGCGTGGATCTGTACTACCGCATCTGTCAGGAGTTCCACTCCACCCGCAGCAAGGTGTACAAGTGCGGCCTGTACGGCGCCTCCGACCACGTGCAGCAGGGCCACATCACCTTCGCCACCCCGGACGGCCGGAAGACGGGCGAGCCCATCGCGGACGCCATGTCCCCCGCCCAGAGCCGGGATAAGAACGGCCCCACCGCCGTGTTCCAGTCCACGCTGGTGTTCGATCATCACCACTACCTGGGCGGCATCGCGCTGAACATGCGCATGCATCCCTCCGTCCTGTCCAACCAGGAGGGCATCGACAAGCTGCGCGACATGACGAAGTCCTACTTTGAGGACGGCGGCATGGAGGTGCAGTACAACGTGGTGGACACCGTCACCCTGCGCGAGGCGCAGGAGGAGCCCGAGAAGTACCGCGATCTGGTCGTCCGCATCGCCGGCTACTCCGCCTACTTCATCGAGCTGGGCACCGACCTGCAGAACGACATCATCTCCCGAAACGAGAACCGGTTCTGATCTTCCCATCGGCCGCAGACAGCAGACGCCCCCTTTCCCTCAGCGGGAAAGGGGGCGTCTTTCTTTCATTTCTCACACGTCCGCCCAGGCGCAGCGGAAGCCGATGTCCGGGTAGATGAACGCCCGCGTTTCGCGGAGATACAGCTCCCAGACGCCGCCTCCCTCACCGTCGAACCAGCTGCCGCCGCGGGCGGCGACGCGCTCGGCGTAATTGCGCAGGAAGAACACGCTGCCGTCAGTGTATCCGCCGGGGATCGGCGCCGCGCCCAGGAGGTGGAGCACCTGCGGTACCGTCACGCCGTCGGCCGGCGCCAGATCGCTGAAACGGGCAAACCCGTAGGCGCGGTGGGACGTATCCTTTTCATCGCCGGTGTAGTTGAAGTTCACCATCTCGGTATTCAGCCGATAACCGCCACGCATCATGACGTCCTCCGGGGAGTCCGTCCCCGGGGAGACGGCGTCGTACTTCAGCGTGCCGGGCGTCCCAGGCGCCGCGAGGCTCCCGTCCTCCAGCACCGCCCGCCAGCAGGGGCTGTCCGGCCCCTCGTCCACGTTCATCGCGCTGTCGTTATCCGGGATGATCTGGATCTCGCCGTCCACAGTCCGGATGCCGGAGACCCAGTCCCACACGTTGCCCACCAGATCCGATACGCCCCAGGGGCCGCCGTCGTGGTTCCAGTTGTCCGGCCCCGTGCCGGTGAGCGTGCGCATCGAGTCTTCAAACCCCCGCCCGCGGGGCTGCTCGGCCAGCACACCCCTGTCCCAGGGCCTCTTCGAATTGCAGCCGAAGGTCACGTTTCCCCGGGGCACGGTACCGTTTCGGACGCTCCAGTGGGCCAGCGCGCACCACTCGGCGTTGGTCAGCAGATGCCAGCCCCTCCCCTTTGCGGCGCAGGCGGCCCGCGCTTCGTCTATGCTCAGCGTATGGGCCGGATCCCGCCCGGGCAGGCTGTAGGCCCTGCCGTATTCGATGACGTTCGGGTATTTGCTGATCCATATCTCGTCCAGTACCCGGCCGCCGACGATGAAGGCGGAGCAGGGCTCCTGCGGCGCGCCGTCCACCACGTCCGACCAAAGGAACATCGGGACGCGGGCCATGACGGAGGGGCGCCCCAGATCGTCGAACAGCAGCGTATTCTTTCCTCCGGAGGCGGCTTCCAGCGCGAACCGGGCGCCTTCATAGCGCGCACGCGCCTCCACCGGGTCTTCCTCCGGCAGGATCACCGGTTCCGGCTCGCCGACCTTTTTCAGCACGGGAAATCCGATATCGTCCTTGACTCCGGTCTTTACGATCTCCATTGCGTCAGCTCCCTTCCGAATAATCGTTTCTGCCTGCATTATACTCCTTACTCCCAGCGGACTCAACTTTTTCGGCGGTATCCCTCATCTATCTCCGATTCTCTCTTCTCAGGAGGTGCACAGCAAGTGAAATGTCCCGGCCGAAATCCTTTTCTGGGTTTCTGCCGGGACATTTATGTGTTGTCTGTCAGTGTCTTCCGATATTCCGCGCGGCAGTCCAGCCCTCGCTGGTAGCCGCAATGATGTTTCTGGGGGAACGGCAGTCTCCAATCATATAGAACTCGCCTTCAAATCCTGACAGTGCTTCCGTTTTTTCCCATCTGGGCTTCATGCCCAGAGCAACGGTTACGGTATCCGCCTTAAGGAACAGCTCTCCCTCCGGCGTCTCACAGCGTACTCCGTCCGCCGTGATCTCCACGGCTTTGGTCTCATACCGGACAGCCATACCCATCTCCGCCAGTTTTGCCGAATAGATCTCGCTTACCGGCATTTCAGGACTCATCTCTATGACTTCCACCCCGATATCGAGCATCTTCAGATAGATCCCCAGTTCCAGTCCGGTCAGGCCGGCGCCCAGGATCACAGTGCTTTTTCCCGCACACGCAGGGTTGGCAAATACGTCAGCAGCCATACGCACGTTCTGTCCGTTGATGCCCGGAATCGGCGGCCGCGCGGGATCAGCACCCAAGGCCGCGATCACGGCCTGCGGAGATTCTCTGCGGAGCATCTCCGGTGTTACTTCCGTATTCATCCGCACTTCGACGCCGAGCTTCTCCAGCATATACTTCTGACGCTCGATATACTCGTCGATCCTTTTCTTGAACGGTACGTTCTTCTCGCATCGGATGACACCGCCCAGACTGTCAGTCTTTTCGCACAGGACGACCTGATGGCCCTCTTCCGCCGCCGTAATGGCAGCCTGCATGCCGGCGATTCCTCCTCCGGCCACCAGCACCCGCTTATGCTCTTTCACCGGTCCTGAACTCCCGATCTCGTAATCCTTCCCGGATTCCGGATTGATCGCACAGTACAGGTGACCGTTGAGATAGTCCTGTCTCACACATTCAAAACAGCGCAGGCAGCGGCGGACTTCCTTAGTCCTCCCTGTCCGGAGTTTGATGGCCATATCCGGTTCACAGATGAGTCCCCGTGCCAATTCGACTACATCCGCCTGACCTGTCGCAATGATCTCTTCCAGATGATCGGGATCCGACAGTGCCCCGACCGTAGCCACCGGGGTTCTCACATGTTTTTTTATCTCCGCGGCGTATTTAACGTTGCAGCCGTCCTCCGAGAAGATCCCGGGATGTGTGTGGTGCATGAGATTCGGTGCGAAGATGTTGCCTACGGAGACGTGGATCAGATCGGCATGTCCTTCCAGCTGACGGGCGATATCGATGCCATCCGCAATGGTGAATCCACCTTCGATGATCTCCGTTCCGCTCATGCGGACTTCCACCGGGAAGCCCTTTCCGCATCTCTTATGGATCTCATCGATCACGGCCACCGTGAAGCGGGCGCGGTTCTCCAGCGAACCTCCCCACCGGTCGGTGCGCTTGTTTGTGAACGGAGACAGGAACTGATGCAGCAGCCATCCATGCCCCGCATGGACCGTGACCATTCCGAAACCTCTCTGTTTTGCATAAAGCGCCGCTTCTGCAAAAGCGTCGATGGTCCGGTAGATCTCTTCCTCCGTCATTCCTTTGCAGCGGATTCCATGGTTGAAGACGCAGACACCGTCACTGGGTCCCAGCAGTTCCTCGTCCTCGGAGCTCTGGGAACTGGCCATACCGGGTTTCTGAAGCTCGATGGTGGCTACCGCGCCGTTTCGCGTGATGGCGTCGGCCAGTTTGGCCAGAGGGCGCCGATTGTCCAGATGATCTGTCAGATGGATGACCTCATAATCGTCATTGGGAATCCCCACGTCGTCCACATAGCACTCACCGATGTTGACGGAGGCGGCGCCTCCCTTGGCCTTACGTTCGAAGTACGCGATATAGTCGTCCGTCGGCACTCTCTGCGGTGTCAGATCGTACAGCCCTGTAGGCGCTGAGAAGATCCTGTTTCTGAACAGGGTATTACCGATGCGGATCGGCTGAAACAGATTCGGATATCCTTTGATCTCGTTCATCTTCATTTGCCTCCTTCTCAGAGACCGTTGATCTCACGGACGTTATGGCAGGACACAAAGTGCCCGGGAGTCACTTCCTCATAGGTCGGCTGTTTGCACCGGCAGATATCTGTCGCGTAGGGACACCTCTTGACAAAACGGCACTCCTCCGCCGGGTCGATGGGAGAAGACAGCTCACCCTGAAGCTGCACCCGTTTCTGTTCATGATGGATATTGGGTACGGGAATAGCGGAGAGAAGCCCCTTGGTATAGGGATGCAGCGGCCGTGCGAACAGTTCCTTGGCGGGGCATTTCTCGACCATGACTCCGATATACATGACCATGATATCCGTGGAGATGTGCTTCACAACAGACAGATCGTGAGTGACAAAAATATAGGTTAGTTTCCGCTTGTCCTGCAGATCCTGCAGGAGGTTCAGTATCTGTGCCTGAATGGACACATCGAGAGCAGAGACCGGCTCGTCGCACACGATGAATTCCGGATCCAGTGCGAGAGCGCGCCCGATACCGATACGCTGTCGGCGGCCGCCGTCCAGTTCATGAGGATAGGAATAAGCATAACGGCGGGACAGGCCGACCAGATCCATGATCTCCAGTACGCGCTCCTCCAGTTCCTTCTTCCCATACATACCGAATGTTTTCAGCGGGTCGGCGATCAGGTCAGATACGCAGAACCGGGGATTCAGGGAGGAAAAAGGATCCTGGAAGATGATCTGCATCTTCTTGCGCAATTCACGGTTTTCATGCTTGCTGATATCTGTGATGTCCCTGCCCTCAAAAAAGATCTTGCCGGAAGTCGGTTCGATGAGTTTGAGAACCGTGCGTCCCAGTGTGGATTTCCCGCAGCCGGACTCGCCGACCACACCAAGGGTCTGGCCTTCCTGAATGGTAAAACTCACGTCATCCACCGCATGCAGCGTACCGGCGGGTACGTCAAAAAACTTCTTGAGATGTTCAACACGAAGGATCTCAGACATTCTCGGCACCTCCGTTCAGATTCGAGCAGCGTACGAAATGGCCTGGCTCAACCTCGAGGTATTCCGGTTCACTCTCTGCGCACCTGTCACACTTCCTGGTGCAGCGCTCGCAGAAATTGCACCCTTTGGGCAGATTGGCCGGATCCGGCATGAGGCCGGGTATCGGTGTCAGTCTGTCCACGTCCTTGTCCAGGGACGGGATCGATCCGAACAGGCCAATGGTGTACGGATGCATCGGGTTGTCGAAAATGTGGGCAAGCGTTCCGTATTCCACAATCTGGCCTGCATACATGATCGCTACATCGTCGCAGGTCTCCGCTACGATGCCCAGATCGTGGGTGATCAGGAGCATGGAGGTATTCAGTCTGACCTTCAGGTCATTCATCATCTCCAGTACCTGTGCCTGGATGGTCACGTCCAGCGCAGTGGTAGGCTCATCAGCGATCAGCAGCTTCGGCTGGCAGGCAAGCGCCATGGCGATGACCACGCGCTGCTTCATTCCGCCGGAAAACTGGTGAGGATATTCCGTACTCCTTTCGGCGCGGATGCCGACCAGTTCCAGCATTTCAATGCTTTTTGCGGAGGCTTCCGACTTGGAGCATCCGCTGTGCAGGGCAATGACTTCCGCAATCTGGTCGCCGACACGGATAACGGGATTCAGCGCCGTCATGGGATCCTGAAAGATCATCGAGATCTTATTTCCACGGATCTTTCGGATTTCGCTGTCTTTGGCCTTCAGTAAGTCTTTTCCCTCAAAATAGATCTCTCCGCCGGCGATCACGCCGGGCGGATTCGGAACAAGCCCGAGGATTCCCAGGGCCGTTGTTGTCTTTCCGGCCCCTGTCTCGCCCACAAGGCCGAGGGTCTTTCCTTCATCGATTTTCAGATTGATGCCATTGACAGCCTCTACCACGCTCTTGCGGGTCTTGTACTGGATCGTAAGATCACGGATTTCAAGCAGACTCATGTGATCACCTCAATCCTTCAGTCTCGGATCGAGCGCATCACGAAGCGCGTCGCCGAGGATGTTGAAGCCGAACAGCGTCAGGCCGATGAACAGTGCGGGGAAAATAACGATGGGAGGGAAATCTCGAAGGAATTCTCTTCCTGCGGACAGAATGGAACCCCATTCGGGCGTCGGTGCCTGAACACCGAGTCCGATGAAGCTCAGGCCGGAGATGGCCATGATATTGCCGCCGATATCCAGGGTCGCGCTGACTATCAGAGGGGCGATGGTATTGGGCAGTACGTGTTTGAAAATAGTGCGTGCGTTGGTCGAACCGGTAGCCTGTGCCGCCTCGATGTACTCATTGTCCTTGATCGTCAGGACTGTGGAACGCATGACACGGGCACTGTACGGGATCCCAGAAATGGCGATGGCAAGGGCGGTCTTCATGGGTCCTGTCCCGAGAGCCGACGATACGGCAATGGCCATCAGCAGTGCAGGGATTGCCATGAGGATGTCCAGGATCCGTGTGATGACATTGTCGATCCGGCCGCCGAAGAAACCTGCGATGGCGCCTACCGTGATGCCTACGGCACTGGAAATGATGATCGCTACCAGTGAGACCAGCAGAGAGATCCGGCCACCGTACAGCATACGGGACCAGAGATCACGTCCGAAATTGTCAGTACCCAGAGGATGTTCCCAGCATGGGTTGATGAATCTGTCGGGAAAGCTCTGCGCATCATAGGGATAATCTGTGAAGACCGGGGCGAAGATGACCAGGATCAGCAGTATAGCTATGATTATCATTCCCAGCATGCCGAGCTTATTGCGCACCAGGCGGGAAAGGATATCCGCCGTGCGGGTGTTTTTCTTGCTCAGGGCAACCAGGTCGTTGGCGAGCTCTTCCTTCTGTTTCTTGGTCCGAAACATTTAAGCCGCCTCCTTTGCCGCTTGTACTGATTTCTTCTTTTTCTTTCCGGAAGAGAACTGGGCTTTGATACGCGGGTCGACCACGGCGTAGAGAATATCCACTACGATACTCATCATGCATACGATGAAAGCCGTCAGGATGACCGACCCGTTGATGATCGGATAATCCCTGTTGGAGATGCCGCCGTACAGGTAGGTGCCGAGTCCGGGGATTGAGAAGATCAGTTCAACGATCAGCGCACCTCCCATAAGCATGGCAAGCCAGCTTCCCGTCACGGTGATGACAGGGATCATGGTGTTCTTCATGGCATGTTTCCAGATGATGACGCTCTCCCGCAGTCCTTTCGCCCGGGCCGTACGGATATAATCCTGCCGGATCGTCTCCAGCATGGAGGTCCTTGTCATACGTGTCAGAAGAGCGATGCCGCCAAGAGCATTGACGAAAACAGGCAGGATATAGGACTTCCATTCATCCAGTCCGGACAGCGGAAGCCATCGCAGTTTGACGCCGAAAACGACCAGCAGCACCGGAGCGATCACGAATGATGGAATCGCGGAGCAGATCAACGCGAAAGACGTAAAACCGTAGTCCAGAGCGCTGTACTGTTTGATGGCGGCGATTATTCCGCAGGGAATGCCGATGAGGATCGTCACGATAATGCTCAGGAACGCAATGCTGAAAGTGGTCCCCATACGGGTTGTCAGTTCCGTGATGACAGGAATGTTCGTCATATAGGACTTGCCGAAGTCAAATCTCGTGACAACATTCCATATATAGCTTCCGAGTTGGGCAAGGTATCCCTTGTCCAGTCCCAGCTCCGCCGCTTTTTTTGCATATTTCTCAGGGGTGTACCCATTACCAAGAATGGTCTGCACCGGATCGCCGGGCGTAAGATATGTGATCGTGAAAACGATGATCAGAACGCCCAGGAGAACAGGTATTGCCCAGAGGATCCTCTTGATGATATATTTTGCCAAGATAATGCCCCCTATCGGATTATCGGGTAATACAGCGGGAAGTCACACAGATGGTGTGGCTTCCCGCACTCTTTTGATCTAATTGTACGGCAACTCGGTCAGCACTCAGTTCCAGGCAGAGGCGTAGCTCATGTTTGCCAGATTCCAGTATTCACTGTTCATGACAGCACGCTCCATCTGAGCCTTTCCGAACACATCGGTACGATACCCGACCTGGAAGGTCATCTCGGAGTAGGGAATGGCGAGGAACTCGTCATAGGTATACTGCTGCAGTTCCTGAGATTTCGCGATGCGCGTTTGAAGGTCGGTGCTTGCAGCGACTTCAAGATACAGATTGTCGTAATACTCGTCATCGATGAACGTCCAGTTCGATCCGTTCGGATTCGCCGCCCAGTCAAGGCCGCGGACATACTGGCCATCCTGGGAGCCGAAGTTATCATAATAGAAGCCGCATTCCACGCCGGAGCCGGGGGTATTCCAGTCGTTGATGGTGGCAGCGATATCCTTCAGGTCAAACGTAAACTTGACATACATCTGGTTGCAGTAGTACTCGAAAGCTTCGCAGCACTTACTGAAGTAGGGGCTCTCCATGGTAACCGTGTGGATCTCCAGAGGCTTCTCCTCGGAATAGCCGGCAGCAGTCATCAACTGCTTCGCTTTCTCCAGATCATACTTGTATGTGCCTACGTTCTTATACTCGGGCGAGTCGCTGGGAACGCTGGACGTCGCCTGCTTCCACGTCACTCCGAGGACGACCTGACCGAACTCATCCCAGGGAATGCCGACGGCAAAGGCCTCACGGATGTTCTTGTCATACCAGCAGTCGTTCTCCAGGAAGCCCATCTGGAAGAAATGATTGACGCCGGCCGAACCGGTGAGGACATCGTAGCCCTTTCCCCCGTCCTTCTGGAAACGTTCATATTCGGAAGCAGAGAACTGGCACATGGCGATATTGCCGGCTTCCAGATCCATTTCCATAGTGGAGGTGTCCTTATAGTATTTCAGTACCCACTCACGGATGGTCACAGGATCCTTGTCCTTGTTCCAGTAATCGTCGCGCGCCGTAAACGTTGCATGGTCGTCGATCTTATAGTCGCTGACGACATACGGGCCGGTGCCGACAGGCTTCTGCCAATCCAGAGAATCCCAGCCCACAGACTCTGCCCAGGACTTGTCGTACAGATAGATGATATAGGAGGAGAAGAACGCAGAGTAGAAGGTGGAGAATTTCATCTTCAGGGTCAGCTCATCTACGATCTCGCACTCGTCGTACAGAATATTGAACTCCCAGATATATGCGGAACTTCTGTCAACATGGCTGGAGTAGCTGAACAGCACGTCTTCCGCCGTGGCCTTGTCGCCATTGGAGAAATAGACGTTGTCCTTCAGTTTCATGACAAGCGTGGTATCGTCCTCAAAATGCCAGTCCTCCAGGATTTCGGACTTGACTTCCTTTGTTACAGGATCCACTTTGAAAACTTCGTCAAATACAAGGCTGCAGGCGCCGTCATTCTCTGCGGGCGTCGTGCCGGTGATAAAGTTGGGCATGATAGAGCAGCCGATAGTCACGGAGTCATACTTATAGCCGCTGCCCTCTTTGCCGGGAACAGCCGCCTTGCTGATCTCGGCGTCGTCGCTTTTCTTGCTGCCGCAGGCGCCCAGGGCAAGAACCATAAGGACGACGAGAAGCAGACAAACCAGGGTACGCAGTTTTTTCATCATTCTACCTCTTTCCTTTTTCATTTGATTTCACTTTCTACACGGCTGTCTCTGCAGCCGATGCGTTCTTACGCATCTCGTTTTTCGGGAGAATATCTTTTGTTTTCACCCATCTCAATTATATAGTAGCCCGCTTTTTGTGTGAAATTGCATTTTTGTTCCAATTGGTGCAAAAACATTACTGTTGTGCGGCAGAATTTAGAGCTTATGCAAGAGAAAGCCGTCTTTTCCGACCTTCCTGTTTCCGTGTACCAGCTGCTTTTCCTTGACAAACCCAGCCCGTCACATATACTAAAAAGTGTACATTACCGATGGCCCGCAAAGAGCCGATACTGCGGGTCTGGTTTGCTGCCGGAAGGGAGTTTTTGGATGAATGACGCTCAGATCAAATGTTTTCTGGCCGCAGCCAGATACGAGAATTTCACCAAAGCCGCTGAGTCTCTGTTCCTGTCTCAGCCGGTCGTCGGCAGGCATATATCCAACCTGGAAGAGGAGCTGGGTTTTTCTCTTTTCACCCGCGAAAGGAAGTCCGTGAAGCTGACGGAAAACGGGCGGCTTTTCGCAGAGTTTCTGCAGGACTGCACAGATCAGTATTCTGCCCTGATGGATCGAATCCAGAACAATCTTCGTACAGAGTCCATGCATCTGATCCTCGGCACCGTGGAAGGGCAGAACATCGGAGATACCTACGCCGCCGCATTCCGGTATCAGGTGGACAACATGCCACATTTCATTCTGTCCATCAAATATTTTCTGAACGCCGAAATCATCGATGCGGTACTCAACGGAACCGTGGACGCCATCATCATTGATGAAGAAAGCATCAGCCGTTTCAAGGACATGCTGGATTATCAGGTCATAAATTCTCTTCATACCAATCTCATCGTACCGATTACCCATCCCGCGGCGGAAAAGCGCACGATCTCCATTGAGGATTTTCAGGATGACCGTTTTATCCTGCTCAGCAGAAAAGACAGCGAAATTACCATGGAGATTCAGAAATCTCATCTGGAGATCATGGGCATACACAATTTCATCGAGGCACCGGATATTTCCACGCTGTCGGCGTGGGTCTCCGCAGGCATAGGCATCACGACCGTTCCGGAAAATCATCGTATCTGCTCGTCCCCGGACGTGCTCTGCCTCGATCTTCCAGAGATCAGATATGTATACAACGATGTGATCGCCTGGAGCAAAAACAACCGCAACCCTGCGATCGAAACTTTCTGCAATGTCCTCAAAGTCTCCGGATATGGCCGGGAGAAGAAAGAATATGGATAAACTGATCGCTGTCGTCGTCCTGATTCTGGTTACCGTAATCCTGGCCGCGGGAGAGACCTATTTCAGGCTGGAGCGTTTCCGCGCGAAGGCTGGCATCCTTCTGGAATCCATCGATCTCGAGCCCTGGTTTTCCCATGTCCGATCCGTGTTTTCCGTACTTCCTGATGATTCTCAGGCCGAATATCTCGCCCTGTTGCGGGACTATGCCGGAACGTTTTCCGGCGCGGACCGAAGACGTGTCGCTCTGGCCAATCAGCTGCAGGCTCTGGCCAAGAAGAAACTGGCGGACCATCTGGACAACGGCATCGCCGTAGCGGCGGCGAAGCTGGCCACGGGCGCCTGGCTGACGGAAGCACAGGCAGCCGGCATGTACAATGAGGAAGTAAGGAAACTCAACCGCTCTCTGAGCCGGACCCTGTCAGGTGCCATCGGACGCCTGTTCCGTTTTCGCCCCATGGAGGAACTCAGAGATCTCTCCCTTCTTTGAGATCAGCACGGAAAAAGACCCATCGTCCTGCGCTTTCTGGCGCTTGGATCGATGGGTCTTCTTGGTTTCTTCGGCGCTTCATACCTCGGGAGGCATCGCATATCCAGAAATCAGACGCCATTCGTTGAGTGCGGGAGAATAGATGCATCCTACGGTCTCCAGGTGCTCATAACTCTGCAGCATGATGATCTTGGAAAACCCCTGAGGGATATCCGAACGGAAGGGAGACGTGGAATCCAACTGACACAGATAAATCCCGTCTTTTACCCGAATGTACTTTGCTGGGATCGTTCTCTGCCGGTCCGTACGGGGAGACCAGATGCAGGTGCAGGTGCCGTCTTCGTTATACGTATTTTCCAGATACCGCTCGTTCCCGAAATACCACCTGA
Source organism: Oscillospiraceae bacterium (assembly GCA_017519975.1). Classification (GTDB taxonomy): domain Bacteria; phylum Bacillota; class Clostridia; order Oscillospirales; family Oscillospiraceae; genus Alloscillospira. Next base: position 51,060 of record JAFWRM010000053.1, read on the forward strand.
CATGCGTGCCGGTCATATCCTCGGTATATCCGGGCCTGTGCCCCTTCTGCTGCATGCCGCTGATCTCACAGAAGGAATACCGGGTCCCTTTCAGGTCACTGAGGACCGCAAATCCGTTTTCCAGATCAAGTACCGCTGTCGTGATAAACTCGCCGAAGAAAACGATGTGTGTGCGGTCATCCAGTTTCAGAGCCTCATACTGGGAGAGGCACTCTCCGTTGTTATCCGTACAGCTCACAAACTCCCGGTCCTGAAAATCCAGGATAAATGTATCAGCCCCTTCTTTCAGTTCAAACCTCTTCCCGCTCAACTCGTAATCCTTGGGATAGCAGTACTGAGTAAACCCGTAATGGGCTCCTGTATTCGTCTTGTTCATCGTCATCCCTCCTTACACGGTAAACGGATTCCGGGCATTCAGGAACGCCTCAGGAAGTTCGACGGGAGAGCCGAATGCCGCCAGCGGAACAAAGATGTGCCGGTATCCCGCCTCTCCCGACCTCTGTACATCTCCCACGCCCCGTCCGACCTGCATCATGCGGTCGTAATTCTGAAGGAGCGTCAGATTGTCACAGCGGAAATGTTGGAGATCGCCCAGCATTCTCTCTTCCGTTTCCTCGGTGAGGGAAAACAGGAACATGTTTTCCTTGATCTTAATATATTTCGCGTGTTCGTCCGTGGAAGGCAGCATCTCGTTCGTCTCGTCAAAATCCTCGGCTGCCGCCCCTTCATCCTCCCAGGTGATCCGATACCAGTCGCTCTCGAGATAAGCGTGGCGCGTGAACAGCTGCGGCGACCACCGCCACTGCACCGTCGTACCCAGATGTTCAGCGGAGAAGGTGTGCCGTTTGTAGGGAAGCTTGTATCCAAGCATCCGGATAGCGCCGAAAGTGAAGACTCGTTCCATGATATGCGGATTCACAGGATGCACACCTTTCCTGCATATCAGCTGGGTCACCAGTCTCTGCTCAAAATCCAGCACATATGTGTGGTTTTCGAGGTCGCTGACATCAAAACTCAGGAAAAAAGTCGTATCGTCGGCTTTGAAACACATATAGGGGGCCTGTTTCGCGCTCTCTCCCTTAATGTGCCAGCTGCACTTTTCCTCATCGATAGTCAGAATGTAGTCAAGTCCGCTGTCCATGACCAGATACAGTTCCCTCCCTGCCAGTTCATAACTGTTCGCCCTGGCAAAATGGGAAATACTATAATCCTCTCTCGGATATTCCATCAGGTTCATCTTAACACCCCGTCCGTCTGCTATGATTTGATACCGCAGTTCTCAGCATTCTTCTCTGATTATAGTCTCACTCTCTTCACCGGAAAAGAACCGTTTCTGTTCCGTTTGGTGCAGATAAGCTATCCTAAAACACAATAATCCAGGCCTGGTAGTAATGGTCTGTGCCCTCTGCACACAGTCACGTTCATCGTCTTTCTGCTCCTCATACTTCCGCAAATGCGGCAGATTTCAGGCAGTGCCGTATTACATGCCTCCGTGTTTCCCGCGTTTCTCCGACGCTCTGGATATGAGCGCGTACATTTTCTCCTCTATCTCGGCATCTCCTGTCTGTCCCAGCAGAAAGCCGAGAAAACAATAGCTCTTTCCGTATTTTCCGTACTGCTCCATACATCTGTCCACTTCCGCGGTGATCTCAGCAATTGTGGCATCCGGTGCTCCCGGCCTTCCCTGAGTATCGTATCCGCCGGTCACCCCGATTCGGTCCGCGTACTGCTCCAGAATGGCACAGATGTCATTTGTCGGCTGAGCAGACTGCCAGGCGGCGGAGCCTTCCTCGATCAGATCGGGGATGATATCCTGGCAGTATCCGCACATATGTATCTGCGGGATCATGCCGTAGGCCGCAGCGGCTTCGTTCATGCGCTTATGCTGAGGTTTTATCAGCGTCCGATATGTTTCGGGCGATACGAAAAGCCCTCTCTCCGTCGCCACATCGTCATAGTGCACGAAACTGTCTGGCCTGAAGTAATCGTGTACACGCTCGATCAGTCTGATCTTATAGTCCGTAATTGCGCTCATCAGCGCCGCACAGGCCTCCGGTTCTTCATAAAACGCGCACAGGGCATTTTCAAAGCCCATCAGATGCGTTACACGCAGAAACTGCGAGTTCCACGAATGGTATTCCAGTACCCTGTCCCTTTTCTCTATGCCGGCCAGCTCTGTTCTTGCGTACTCCTCCCAGTTGACGGCGTCAAGATCCGGAAACACCACGAAGTCCTCCCATGCAGTAACATCCTCAAGCACTATGGGATGCGCTACAGGAACCCCCTGGCCTGCCGCCGAGTGCGTAGCGATCCATTTCACGCCAAAACCATCCACTCCCCCTCCGGCAGGACCGTTCTCAAAAGTCTCATGATCATTCCCGCACATATACACATCCTCAAACATGCTAGGAATCCACTGTGTTTCTTCGTGATTCAGAAACGCAAGATAGTTCTCCTTGACATCCATTTCTTCCCGACCTCCGTTAAAACAGTCGCGTCCGTCTTCAGCTATAAAACTGAACTGCTTTTATTATGCAGGATCAGCCGAGCCGTGGGAAATGCTAAATCTGTACCGAATGGTGCATCAACACTTTCTGCGGTCGCCCCTGTTTTCTCCAAAATGCCGAAATGACCCGGTGAGATCTGCGATCTCACCGGGTCATTTTCAAAATTCAGGATTGTTTTTTCAGGGCAGCACCCTGTACTCCGGTTTCGTGAAGAAATCCTCTCTCGCGGCCAGCGCCTTGTCCACGGCAGCCCGCAGGCCGGGAACGGTGCTGTTGCCCAGCGGGAACACCGCGCCGCCGCGGCAGATCCGATCGATGCGCTCCGCCGTCAGGCGGTCGATCTCTTCCTGCGTCACGCCGCGCGCCTGCACTTCCGGCGTATCCATGCACCCGAAGAAGGTCATGCGGTCTCCGTACTTATGCACGATGGACGGAATGTCGTTCATCCCCTGGCAGGAGGACCAGTGCTCGAGGCCGATGGCGATCATCTCCGGCAGAAGCGGCTCCACCTTTCCGCAGGAGTGGACCTGAATGTGGATCCCCTTCTCCTTGCCGTGGCGGATGATGCGCCCCATGGGCTCCGCCAGCAGTTCTTTCCAGGTGTCTACGGACATGAAGGTGCTCTTCTGCGTGCCCCAGTCGTCGTGCAGGTCGATCAGATCGATGGGATAGGCCTCGGCCAGCCGGTCGATCAGTTCGATCTTGTGGTCCGCCACACGGTTGAAGAAGGCGGCGCAGGCTTCCGGCTCCATGAGCAGAGCGCACAGGGCGTCTTCCGTGGACATGAGGGACAGCAGACGCTCGAACGGCCCCTGCATGATGGTCACCTGATTCAGCTTATCCGGGTCGTAGGTGGGGGCGTTCAGTTCCTTCTCCGCCTCCGCCTTGAAATCGTACTTCGACAGATCCGGGAACTTCACCACGGTCTCCCACTCGGTGATGTCGTCCATCAGCGGCGGATAGGACGGGTCCACCATGGGCGCGCCGCTGGACTCCTCATATTTCCAATGAACGCCGAACCAGTCCACCCCGTCGCTGCCGAAAGGTCTGCCGGGAATGGCCGGGGCTCTCTCGGCCAGGATGTAGGTGGCCAGCATGTTCGTGTCCTTGATCAGATTTACGATGCGCTCGGGCACCCGGTGCTCCAGAGCCGTCAGCGCGTTTTCCCTTGGTGTCATCGCCATTGTTTATCTCCTATTCCTCTCCGGAAGCCCGAAGAAAGCCAAAATGATCCCGGGGAGCGGCAGCGGAGCCGTGCTCCGCCGCCGGTCCCCAGGGAAAGATCAGCGGATCTTATAGCTGCGGTACATGATCGCCGCGTCGCCGTGAACGGCGCGCATGCAGTATTTTTCCCCGTCCGGAAGGCCGGACTCCACTTCGCTGCAGTCCGCCGTGCCGTCCAGGATCTCATCGGCGCAGTCCGCGCAGTCCTGCAGGAAGGACCGAGGCATGACGCACTGGTCGTGCCCGCTGCAGAAGCCCTTCACGCCCTCCAGCGCCGTGAGCTTGTGCATGCTCCGGGCGTAGCACTCGACGGACACCGTCTGCGGTACCACCAGAAGCACATCCATGGCCTTGAGCATGCAGTCCCCGCTGAACAGCAGGCCGTTGACCCTGTCGTACAGGGTGACGTCTCCGGGCGTGTGGCCCGGCGTCTCGATCACTTCCAGCTTTCTGCCGCCCAGATCGAACACGTCTCCCTCCCGGATGAATCTCCTCTCCGTGGGCTTTTCCTCCATCCGTTTCCGGATCGCGGCCAGTTCCTCCGGCGAGGCGACCATCCCGGTCATTTCCATGGCGATGTCCGCGCAGGGCGCCGCCGCCTCATGCATGTACACGCAGTCGAAGGCGTAGTTTCCGCCGGAGTGATCTCCGTGGCCGTGGGTGTTCACCACCCGGTAGGGAAGCTTCGTCAACTCCTCCACCTCGGCGCGCAGATCGCCGATCCCGAGGCCGGTGTCGATGAGCAGAGCGGACTCCGTGCCCTCCACCAGCCAGATGCAGCATTCAAAATCGATGCCCTTGATCAGCGTCACGCCTTCCGCGACCTTCGTCGCGGTACGTTTTTCAGCCATAACTATTCTCCTTATTTACGGTCGAAGATGACCTCGTCCTGATAGAGGATGGCCGTGGGCACGTTCTCTCCGTCCAGCTTCCAGCAGACCACCGGGGGCTGACCGGGAGGCGACGGCATTTCCGGATGGTACGGCTTTGCCGTTCCGTCGATGATGGACTCCGCCATGCGGATCAGTTCCGTCAGATATTCCTTGCCCAGAACACAGGCGTCGTGTCCGCCCAGGAACCCGTCGTAGGCGTCACCCAGCTTTTCCACCTTCCGGAGGGAGCGCAGGTAGCACTCCATGGAAACGGTGGAGAAGGTGACCCAGGGTAGGCTCCGAAGCATCCAGATGTTGTGGGCGTTGCTGCCGATCATGTCCCCGCCGAACAGCACGCGGTGCGTACGGTCCAGCAGACAGATGCACCCGGGGGTGTGGCCCGGGGTCTCGACGACCTCCAGCGTGACCCCGCCGAGGTCGAACACGTCGCCCTCATGGACTGGGATCCGCTTCGTATCGTACCGCGGCAGATCCTCGTATTCCACTTCCCTGGGGCAGGGCGTGGACTCCGTCTCATCCTGATCGGGATAGCAGGCGGGATGCATGTATACCTCGGGGAACTGGAAGTTGCCCGCGGAATGGTCGAAATGGCAGTGCGTGTTGATGGCGACGATCGGCTTGCCCGGCGCGAGTTTTTCCACCGCCCGATGCAGGTCTCCGGTGCCCATGCCGTTATCGATCAAGGCCACCTTCCGCTCGCCTTCCACCACGTAGATGCAGCATTCCTCGGAAAAGCCGTACAGTACCCAGATGCCGGGCATGATCTGCTTGCTTTGATATTCCTTCTGTTTCACGCGATACTCCTTCCCAGCGGACGCCGGTGCGCGCCGGCAGTCATCAGAACCAGTTCATCGTCAGGTAGCCGATCACCGTAAAGATCACGATGCCCATGACGATCTGGGGCGCGGCTTCCTTCAGGATCTCCTTGCTGTCGATCCAGCCGTCGGGCTCCTTGGCGTACAGCAGAGTCAGCAGCGGAGAGCAGGCGGGCAGCAGCATGCCGTAGGCAGCCGCCTTCATCATGATCGCCTGCAGGCCGAGGTGGTTCACGCCGATCGTGTGAGCGATGGTCATGGTCAGCACGCAGAACACGAGGGACGTGATGGCGCTGTCCAGCAGGTTGGTGACAACGACGGCCAGGACGACCAGCAGCAGGACCGCAACGAACGGGCTGACACTGCCGAGGATGGGGGAGAACAGACCGACGAGCCAGTCGGACACGCCGTACTCCGGAGCGCTCATGGAGCCGCAGATGACCTGGATGGCGGCCAGCATGAGGATCAGCTGCCAGGACAGGCCGCTCTTTTCGATCTCAGCGAAAGGCATGAACGGAGTGCCGTTCTTCTTATGGATAAGCAGGGCGACGATGACGGTCAGGAAGCCGAAGCCGATGAGGCCCCACTGGCCTTCCAGCACGTTGCGCACGCCGCTGCCCTGAGGCAGGAACGCGGGGATGAAAACGAGAAGCACGAAGCACAGCAGCAGGATGCCGGCGATCTTCTGATCGACGGTGAAGGGGACCTTCTCCGCCGGCGCCTTGTATTCACGCAGCTTTTCCACGTCGGGCCGGAACACGAACCGGACCAGCAGAACGTTGCATACCAGGAACACGGCCAGCATGATCAGGGAGGCGCCGGTGTAGGTCAGCGGCTTCCAGACGACGCTGGGATCCATGGCGGTGATCATTCCCACGGCGGGAATGACGCCCGTGGACAGGTGAGAGCTCATCATGCCGACGGTGGCGGCGGAGCAGATGGCGATCAGAATGACCTTCGGGGTCTTGTCGCCCTTGTCATAGCCGCAGCTCTCGAAGATGCCGTAGGCCAGATCCCAGATGACCAGAACGACGGCCATGCCGGGCAGCACCAGGCTCAGGACCGCGGCCACGACCATCAGCAGCGTGATGATGACCCAGGGCTTGCCGTTGGCAAATTTGGTGTTGACCATCTTCATGGCGATGGCCTTGGTGAATCCCGTGCTCATCATGATGCCGCAGATCATCAGCAGCGGCAGCAGCATGACGACGATGTAGCTTCCCAGGCCCTGCATGAAGGAAGCGGCGATGCCGTTTCCGCTGATGAAGCCCATGGCGATGAAGCCGATCAGAGTGGGGATCACCATGTCGATGGTGCACCAGCCCCATACGCAGGACACCAGCAGCGCCAGGTTCTGCAGACCCTTGCGGGTCAGAGGACCGTCGGCCGCCAGAGGCAGATTCGAAATGATCAGATACAGGATGATCATGATCAGGAAGCTGCCGTAAAACTATGTGTTCTTACCGAGTTTTCGCATGTTGTTCCTCCTAACGTGTTTCCTTTTCTCTCTTCTTGCGCGCCAGGAAGGCGCGCCCGGGTCCCCTCCTCCGACCGCCGCCGAAAGAGGCTCCTACAGGTAGTAATGTTACAATAGCGCATTGTTCAAAGTCAATGTCAGAGCCCCGGCGCGGCTACCAATTATCCGTTTTGATTAACCAAAGTAAAACTTGATACCCTTGCGATGCCTATGATAAAATGAGAGCGGAACAATCGGAAACCCCACCGGAAGAGGAGTGATCCCGTGCTGTCCTTCGAGTATATCCGTTACTTTCTGGAAGCGTGCGACTGCGGCAGCATCCAGGCAGCTTCGAAAAAGCTGTTTCTCTCCGCCCAGGGGCTCGGTGCGGGGATCCAGCGCCTGGAAAACTCGCTTGGCCTGAAGCTGCTCGTGCGTTCCAAGTCCGGCGTGACGCCGACGCAGTTCGGGAAGGAGTTCTATCTGTACGCTTCCCGTCTGGCGGAGGACATGGATCAGCTGGAGCAGTTCTGCCAGGAATACCGGAAGAGCCAGGCGTCGGACACGCTGATCGGCGTGGTGGGAGACAACAAGTTCGCCAGTTCGATCACGCTGTGCGCCGAACTGTACAGCCGTGACCATCCGGATCGGCCGACGAACGTTTCCGCCATCTCCTTTGAAAGCTCCGAATCCCTGCAGGAAGCCCTCCGCGCGGGCGAACTCGACGCCGCCTGGGTCTTTCACCGCGAGGAGCAGCCGGGGTTCATCTACCGTCGGATCGACGAATACAGCCCGCTGGTACTGATCTGCAGCGCAGACTGCAGCCTTGCGGGCCGAAGCTCGGTCTCCCTTCAGGATCTGGGCGCGCTGCGGTTCATACAGGCCGGGCGGGCGGATTCCATCACGGAGCTCGTCAGCCGGCTGTTCACGGAGGCCGGCGTACGTCAGGACATCTTCATGTATTCCACGGAAAACATCATGATCGGCAAGCTGATCGACGACGGCATCGCCGCCATCCTTCTCCGTGACTGCTACGCCCCGGCCGTTGTCAAGCACTGTACCCGCTGCGCCGTCGTCCCGCTGGAGCCGGAGGTACTCGTGGCAAGCTCCCTGATATCCAGAGCACCGCGGTCCCGCCATTCGGTCCAGAGCAAGTTTTTCGACTACATGGCCGACTACCTCCACCAGCATCTTTTCACCTACCGCTGAATCCCCATCCCCGCGAACCTGCCGCCGCCCGGAAGCCCGGGCGGCGGTTTTCTACCAACAACAAAAAGTTTTCTCTCCCACAACAAATATATGCTTTGTCATCGCCCCGTTTTCGTTTAGTATTGTTGATATAAAATGGTAGCACTGCATCGCGGCGCGTTTTCAGGAAGGAGTGAGCTGCCATGTATGAACTGAAGCCCGTCACCGACCGGGTAAAGAAAATGCGGGAGAAGTACCGCACCACCAAGCCAGAGATCTGTACCGCCCGATACCGGCTGGTGACGGAATTCTATATGAACAATCCGCACCTGACGGGCATCCTCAAGCGCGCGAAAAATCTGCAGAACATCTGTGAGAACATCCCCGTGAACATCTATGAGGATGAGGTGATCGTCGGAGAGCAGGGATTCAAGTACCGTTCCTGCGCTCTGTACCCGGAGACGGGCTTTGCCTGGATCAAATCCGAGATCGACACCCTGCCCACCCGGTATGTGGATCCCTACGACATTTCGGAAGAAAACAAGCGGTACATCCTGGACACCTATGATTTCTGGCTGACCCACACCCACGGGGCTCAGGCGGACGCCTATGTGCCGGACTTCCTGTACGCCCACGAGGGCAACGGGGTGACGACGTTCCGTTCCAGGGGCGGGCACGCCGCTCCCGTCGGGCATTTCTGCGCCAACCACAACAAGGCCATCCACAAGGGCTTCGGCGCCATCAAGGCCGAAGCGGACCGGAAGGTGAAGGAGCTGGAGGCTCAGGGAATTCCGGGAACGACGATCGACAACTATAATTTCTACCGCGCCGTTTCCATCGTCTGCTCCGCCGTCATCACCCTGACGAAACGCTACGCGGCGGAAGCCCGCCGCCAGTGGGAGGCCTGCGCCGACCCCGGCCGCCGGAAAGAGCTGGCCATGATGGTCGATACGCTGGAGCGCGTGATCGAAAATCCGTGCGAGACCTTCTACGACGGCCTGCAGTGCCTGTTCATGTATCAGACCGTACTGGCGCTGGACGGCAACCTGCACGGGCTCTCCTTCGGGCGTGTGGATCAGTACCTGATCGACCTTTACGAGGCGGACGTCGCCGCCGGCCGCATCACACCGGAATACGCCCAGGAGCTGCTGGACCTGTTCTACCTCAAGGTCGCGGAAATGAACAAGGTCGTGGGCCTGCTGCCCACGGAATCCGGCCCGGGCTACACCAGCGGACAGCTGATGACTTTGGGCGGGACGGACCGTGACGGGAACGACGCCACCAACGCCGTGACCTACATGATGCTGCAGACCGCCGGTCGTCTGGTCCTCCACGATCCCCCGCAGGCGCTGCGGATCCACCCCGGCACCCCCGCGGAACTCTGGGAGGCGGCCATCCAGACCACGAAGATCTCCGGCGGCGTTCCCACCTTCGAAAACGACGCGGTGATCGTCCCCGCCCTGATGAAGCGCGGCCTGTCGGCCGAAAGCGCCCGCAACTACTGCCTGATCGGCTGCGTGGAGCCTGCCGGCTGCGGCGACGAATGGCCCGCCTGCGGAGGCCCCGGCGCAGAGAGCTACTTCAACCTGGCCAACGCCCTGTACCTGGCGATCAACGACGGCTTCAACCCCATGCCCAGCCGCGGAGGCCCTCCGCGGAAGGAACGCGTCGGTCTTCCCACCGGGTACCTGAAGGACATGCCGGACATGGCCCACGTTTACGACGCCTTCCGCCGGCAGGTGGAGTTCTTTGTGAATCTTCACTGCGCCTGCGCCAACTCCTATGAGTACACGACCCGCGAGGCGATGCCGCTTCCCGTGGTATCGGCCACCATCGACGGCTGCATGGAAAAGGGGCTGGACGTCATGTACGGCGGAGCGAAGTACAACTCCACCGGCATCGCCGGCATCGCGCTGGGCAACGCCGCGGACTCTCTGCAGATGATCGAGCATCTGGTGTTCGACCGGAAGATCTGTACCGCCGAGGAGCTGCAGGACGCCCTGGCGAAGAACTGGGAGGGGTATGAAGCGCTGCACGAATACGTGAAGACGAAGGCTCCCCATTACGGCAACAACGATCCGGAGGCGGACAAGTACGTCACACCCATCACGGAGATGTTCGCGAAGGCCGTTACCTCCCATACGGGGCCGCGCGGCAACCGCTTTGCGCCCGGCATGTATCCGGTGACGACGAACATTCTGTTCGGCAAGCAGACGCCCGCTACTCCGGACGGCCGCTTCCGCGGCGAGCCTCTGGCGGACGGGATCTCCCCCGTGCAGGGGCAGGACAGGCACGGCCCCACTGCGCTGCTGTCTTCGATCCTTCACTTCAGCAACCAGAGCGACTATTCCAACGGCACCCTGCTGAACATGAAATTCGATCCCAACTCCGTGAAGACGGAGCAGGACATCGGCAAGCTGGCCACTCTGATGAAGACCTATTTCGCCAACGGCGGCATGGAGATGCAGATCAACGTGGTGGATACCCGGACCATGCGGCGGGCGCAGGAACATCCAGAGGAATACCGGGACCTGGTGGTGCGCATCGCGGGCTTTTCCGCCTACTTCGTGGAGCTGGCTCCCGAGGGCCAGCACGATCTCATCAGCCGCACGGAACTGAATCTCTGATCCTTCCGGGGATCGATACCATACAGGCAACCATAAAACTACGAACAAACAGACAAGGAGCGTGGACCCATTGACGGACAGACTGAAGCGGATGTACAGTCAGATCAAAACCAATTACCAGCACATCGGCATCGAAAAATTCAAAATCATCACCAGGACCGAAGCGGAGTGCGCCGGCTATCCGGCCATCCTTCGCCGCGGCCAGACCCTGAAGAACGTGCTGGAACAGTTCCCCATCTTCATCGGGGAGGACGAACTATTCGTCGGCAACCCGGCCAGCAAGCCCTGGGGTCTGGAGATCGAAGCCGGCCTGGGCAAATGGAGCCGGGAAGAGTGCGAATACCTCCGGGAGGACGGGTTCGATTTCAGTGAAGAGGACCAGGAGGAGATGCTGCGCATCAACGAGCAGTTCCATCCCTTCGGCATGTATCAGGGAGCGAATCTGATCATCGCGGAGAACGACCGCCTGGACGTGTTTGCCCGCAGCGGCATGATGCTGGCCCCCTGGAAGAAGGACAAGACTCTGGGCAACCGCGTGGGCGGCGGCGCCGCCTGCTCCGGTCTGGGCAACGGCCCCGGCTGGAACCTGCTGTGCATCGATTACGGACTGGCACTGAACAAGGGCCTGGACGCCATGATCGCGGAATGCGATGAGGAGATCCAGAACAACCGCTATTTCGACAAGCGTTCCTTTGAGCGCGGCATCACCCTGCAGGCCATGAAGCTGTCGCTTCAGGGACTGGTCAATTACGCAAAGCGCTTTTCCGTCCTCGCCGCGGAGATGGCCGAAGCGGAGTCCGATCCCCGCCGGAAAAAGGAGCTTGAGGAGATCTCCGCGATCTGCGCCAACGTGCCGGCGAAGCCCGCCCGCACCTTCCGTGAGGCCATGCAGTGCTTCTGGTTCATGTTCATGATGGTGAACCCGGCGCCCACTCCCACCATCGGGCGCTTCGACCAGTACATGTACCCCTTCTACAAGGCGGACATCGAAGCCGGCCGCATCACGGACGACGAGGTGCTGGAACTGCTGGGCATGCTGCGCATCCGCTGCATGGAGATGAACCAGCAGTCCGGCCGCGAAATCCGCAAGAGGACCTCCGGCGGCGCCCGTTGGATGAACATGACCATCGGCGGCGTCAAGCCCGACGGCAGCGACGCCTGCAACGAGCTGACCCGTCTGATCCTTCAGGCGGTGCGCGACGTCCGCGCCCCGCATCACACCGTCACGCTGCGCGTGAGCGATTCCACCCCGGACGACGTGATGCTTCTCGCTCTGACCTGCCAGGCGGAGGGCTGCTCCATGCCCGCCTTCGTCGGCGACAAGTCCTACATTGATTACTTCACCCAGGTGCACAACCCGGACGACGGTCTCCCGATCGAGGTCGCCCGCGATTACTGCATGACCGGCTGCATCGACGGCAACGTACAGTACCGCACGCGCACGATGGGCATCACCATGTTCGTCTGCCCGCTGATGCTGGACATCTTCATGAACAACGGCTGGGATAAGAACATTGAGGAGCAGGTGGGCCATCCCATCACCGGGGATCTGACGAAGTATGAGACCTTCGACCAGTTCATGGCGGACTTCCTGTCCGAATACCGTTATTTCGTGGAGACCGCGGCCGAAAAGCTGAACATCGAGAGCGCCGTTTTCAAGGAGCTGCTTCCCGATCCCTTCCGCGCCGCCTTCATGGCCAACGGCATCAAGTCCGGTCTGGACTGCTACGCGCAGGAGTATCCGTTCGAAAGCAACCAGCTGCTCAATCCTGTGGGCATGGTGAACCTGGCCCAGTGCCTGTACGCGATCAAAAAGCTCTGCTTTGAGGAAAAGGTGTGCACGCTGCCCGAGATGAAGAAGGCCATGGACGCCAACTGGGAAGGCTATGAGGACCTGCACCGCCGCTGCCTGGAGCTGCCTCACTACGGCAACGGCAACGAGGACGCCGACGACATGGTGCGTCAGTGCTACCGCTGGTGGGTGGACATCGCCAACCAGACGCCGTCCTCTCTGGGCGGGCATTTCCGCTGCTCCGCCATCTCCGTTACCAGTCATCAGCCCGGCGGCGCTCTGTGCGGCGCGATGCCGGACGGCCGTTACAAAGGCGACATTCTGGCCGACGCCTGCGCTTCCCCCATGGCCGGCTGTGACCACGAGGGTCCGCTGGCGGTGTTTACCTCCGCCATGAAGATCCCGCAGGATGAGTTCCAGGCCATGTTGCTGAACATGAAGTTCTCCCCCAGCGCTCTTGCCACCGACCGCGACAAGATGAAGCTGGCCAGCGTCATCAAGGCGTACTTCGCCAACGGCGGCAAGCACGTTCAGTTCATCGTGGAGGATCAGGAGACACTGAAAGACGCCAAGGAGCATCCGGAGAACCACAGCGATCTGATGGTGCGTGTGGCCGGATACAGCACGTATTTCGTACAGCTGACGCCCGGCCTGCAGGACGAGGTCATCGCCCGCACGGAGAACACCCATATCTGATCATCCCCAAAGGAGTTGATTTGTCTTGACCGACCGATACATGGAGCTGACGGCGCCGATCTTCAACGTGCAGACGTACTCCATCCACGACGGCCCCGGCATCCGCGTGACAGTTTTTGAAAAGGGCTGTCCGCTGCGGTGCCGGTGGTGCGCCAATCCGGAATCCAATCTGGCGCGCCCTCAGCTGATGACCTACGCCGCAAAATGTACGGCGTGCGGCCGCTGCGTAGCCGTATGTCCGCAGAAGGCCGTTTCCATCGGAGAGCTGCACGACAAGCCCTGTGCCCTCACGGATCGGGCTCTGTGCGTGGAGTGCGGCGCCTGCGTGGACGTCTGTCCCTGCGAAGCCCGCGAGATCGTCGGACAGGAAAAGACCGTACGCGAGGTATTGGACCAGGTTCTCAGGGACAAGCTGTTCATCGACGCCTCCGGGGGCGGCATGACCGTCAGCGGAGGAGAATGCCTCGCCCATCCCGACTTTACCGAGGCCCTGCTGTACGCCGCGAAGGAGCATGGGCTCCATACGGCCATCGAATCCTCTTCCTTCGCCCCGGAACCCATTTTCGACCAGGTGCTGCGCTATGTGGATCTGGCTCTGCTGGACATCAAGCACATGGACTCCAATACCCATCGGGAACTCACGGGAGTGCCGAACGAGCAGATCCTCAGCAACATCCGGCACGCGGTGCGGGATCTGAAGAAGGAGGTCACCGTCCGTGTCCCCACGATTCCCGGATACAATGATTCCGAGGAAAACATCCGGGCGACGGCCCGATTCGTGAAGGAGGAGCTGGGGCCCGGGGTCGGCGTACATCTGCTTCCCTACCATCGCCTCGGGGAATCGAAGAACGAAAGCCTCGGCAAGGCCATGGATCTTTCCGTGACCGTCCCGTCCGACGAGCACATGCAGGAGCTGAAGGCGCTTGTGGAATCCTACGGCCTTTACTGCCAGATCGGCGGCTGAACGGCAAGCATCCGCATATTACATTTTTCTCCCATAAACGGCGGAGGCCGGTGCGCGACAGAAAACGTTCGCGTACCGGCCTCCGCCGTTTTTTCCCCGCCGTCCCGGAAGGGGACGGGCTTCCCTTATCCTCAGTTCTCAGAAGATCCTGTCAAAATTGTCCGGTCCGAGCTGCTCGTAAACGGAATGGATCTGAGCCAGTCCGCCGTGGGCGGTCTCCCGGTATTTTTCATCCATGTCGATCCCCGTCTCGTACATCGTCGCGATGACCTCGTCCAGCGAGATCCGCCGGGTATCGGACAGGAAACGGGAGATATTGACCGCGTTGACGACACGCATGGCTCCGATGGCGTTCCTTTCGATGCACGGGATCTGAACCAGTCCCCTGACCGGGTCACAGGTCAGGCCAAGCTGGTGTTCCATCGCGATCTCCGCGGCGTACTCGATCTCCGCCAGAGAGAGGCCGTACAGCTGTGCCAGCCCGGCGGCAGCCATGGAGCAGGCGCTGCCGATCTCCGCCTGACAACCGCATTCCGCGCCGGATACGCTGGCGTTCGTCCGTATGATGTTCCCGATCAGCCCCGCGATCGCCAAAGCGTCAACGATCTCTTCATCGGAAAAGCCCCGGTCATGCTTCATGTAATAGAAAACGGCAGGGATGATCCCGCAGCTGCCGCAGGTGGGCGCCGTGACCACGATCTGTTCGTCCGCGTTCTCTTCGCTGACGGCAAAGGCGTAGGCCGCCAGCTTCCGGTCGAACGTGACGTCCGACGGCTCGTTATGGCAGCGCATGGTGTACAGGTGCTTTGCCTTCCGCTCCAGATTCAGGCCCCCGGGCAGGATCCCTTCCGCCGCCAGTCCCCTGTGCACCGCCTCCTGCATGGCGTTCCATACGGTGAGAAGATACTCCCGGATATCCGGCTGTTCCTTCGAATAGACATATTCCAGGAGAGTCATGCCGGACTGCCGGCAGGCTTCCCTGAACTGATGAAAGCTTCTTTCGGCATACACATCGGCGTCGTCGGGGGAGGTCTCTCCCTCGATGCGGATGGAGCCCCCGCCTACGCTCATGATCCGCAGAGCGCCGATCTCGGCCCCGGCCCGTCTGGCGCGGAACCACATGGTGTTCGGATGAGGCAGGTCCTTTTCCTTTTTGTCCGATACGATCTTCGCCGAAGGAATGACCGTACGGATCGCCTTTCCGGTGCCGTGCCCCTCTCCGGTAAACGCGAGGGAGCCGTACAGTGTGACCTCGTATTCGTCCGCCTCCGGATAACGCGACGCAAACAGACGCGCCGCGTTGTAAGGGCCGACGGTATGGGAACTGGACGGCCCGTTTCCTATCTTGTATACGCTTCTTATGCTTCTCAAAGATCGACACCTCCACAGCAGCCGGCTCCCGTTCCCGCCCGTCCACCGGGCAGCGGGATAAGAAAAAGGGCTGTGCACCGCGGATCGGAGATCCACTGTGCAACAGCCCCTTTGGTACGCCCGATGCGATTCGAACGCACGACCTTCAGAGTCGGAGTCTGACACTCTATCCAGCTGAGCTACGGGCGCATACCTTTTTGCCGCCCGATTATTATATCAAATCGGCTCCGCCGTGTAAAGAGCAAAATCCGTACTTTTCAGCGGGGGATGGCCGACTCCAGCGCTCTGCGCCCCAGCTCCTCGGCCTTTTCTTCCGGAATGAAGAACACGATGGCCGCCAGAATGATGGAGACGCGCTCCTCCGGAGCCGTTTTGATCATTACGTCCTGATCCGTAACGGAAAACATCTCCGTCCGCACCTTCTCCGCCGAGGCCTTGATATGGCCGATAACGCCGCCCATCTCATTGACGGCGGCGGCAAACTGCTTCAGTCCCTCTCCCAGTCCGAGGCGGATCGCGTCGTAGTCGCCGGTCAGCTCCAGGCTGCCGGATACCACCTTCGCGTCGTCGTGCAGTTTCACCTGGGTATAGACCACGCCGGGCACTTTCTGCTCATGGAGCTGCTTGTGCTCATGTTCGTGGTCGTGACCGCAGCCGCAGTCATCGCCGTGCTCGTGATGATGGTGATGGTCGTGATGGTGTTCATCGCAGCCGCCGGTTCCGTCATGCTCATGATGATGGTGATGGTGCTCATGGCAGCCGCAGTGTTCCCCGTGTTCATGTTCGTGATGGTGGCCGTGCGTATGCTCATGCTCGTGATTCCCGCAGCCGCAGGGCTCCGGCCGCTGTTCCAGGATCTCTTCCTCACTCATTCTCCCAGCACTCCCTTCCACACGGTCTCTTCCACCGGCTTCAGGCCGGAAATGTGATAGATGTTCGCTTTCGGCTCGAAGGAAAGAATGTCCTTATCCACGGCCTGCACGGTGGCTTCCTCCACCAGATCGATCTTGTTGACCAGCACGGCGTCCGATCCCTGGATCTGCCCCATGAGCAGATTCTCCATGGGGATGCGCAGCCGGCGCCAGCGGGACGCGTCTACCAGAACGCCGATGCGGGATTCGATCCCCAGGGCGATCTGAAGGTTCTCCTGGATGCGGATCGGGTAGGCCAGGCCCGTCGTCTCCACGATCAGCCATTCGGGGTCGTATTCCTTGCGTATCCGGCCGGCCGCGGTCACCATCTCTCCGGACACACTGCAGCAGGCGCAGCCGGCGAACAGGTTGTCCACCTGGAAGCCTCCGCCCCGCAGGAACGCGTCGTCGATGCCCACCTCACCGATCTCGTTTTCAAGGATCATCACCTTGATCTCCTTGTCCGACCTGCTGTTTTCCACGATGTAGCGGGCCAGCTGCATCAGACAGGTCGTCTTTCCCGATCCGAGGAATCCTCCGAAGATCAGTACTTTCATGTCACGCTCGCTTCCTTTCCACAGGGTATTACAATCCGCGCAGGCCCGACGGCGCGGGCCTGCGCGGCACAATGACGCTTCTTATTTGTAGAAGGTATGGGAGATCTCGTCGAAGGTCTCGCTCAGCACCTTGTTCTTGTGGGCGCTGACCGTATCCTTGGGACCGGTTCCCATGAAGCTGCCCATCCAGCAGAAATCGCCGTTGGGAGCCAGCATGTTCACGGTGTCGTATACGGACTGGCGGATCTCTTCATCCGTGCAGTCGGCGCTCAGCAGGCGCCCGTCGGCGTGCCAGCCGCCCATGATCGTCAGCTTGCCGGCGTAGTCCGCCTTGATCTTCTTCAGGTCGTTCATGGGCTGGGCGGGATCCCACGCCGTCACGCCGAAATCGACCATGTCGGGAATGACCGCTTCACAGTGGCCGCAGTTGTGGAACGTGATGGGCAGTCCGCGCTCGATGCCGAACTTGGCCTGACGCTTGTAGCAGGGCACCAGGAACTCCCGGTACATGTCCGGAGAAATGAACATGTTGAGGGCGGAAGCCGTATCGTCCATCATGGTGAACACGTCCGGCTTCACGTAGTCGATGATCTTCTCGGCGACGGTGCAGTAGAACGTGCAGATGTAGTCCAGCAGAGCCTCGACCTCTTCCGGCTCTTCATAGAACATCATCAGGCCGTCCTCAAATCCCATGAAGGCCATCAGGTTCTGGAAAAAGCCGAAATGCAGGTTAAAGGCGATGGCCGTCTCCTCACGGTTGACGCCGCAGTGATCCAGGCTCTTCTTTGCCATGGCTTTCCAGTCGATGCCTTCCAGGGAGGGCGCCTTGATGACGTCACGCCACTTGGTGATGTCCGGCAGGATGTAGTCCCACGTCTTGGGGATCAGCGCGCCCGCCGTCTCCGGGCTGGAGATGTATTCCACGCCCCAGTGATCCTTTCCTCCGCCGCGCCAGCGGTGATCGGCCAGGATCTCCGGTTCCAGGATGCAGTTGGGAGGATTCGAGGGATCCCCAGGCAGGATGCCGAAGGTATACTTCGGGATGTATTCCGGGATCTGATGATGCAGAGTCCGGAGATAGTTTTCTTTCTGATTGAGCATAATTCCTCTCCATTCCGCGGCACAGTACCGGGATCCCCGCCCTGCCGCCAGTTTCTTTGTCTTTCCAGTATATCACAGGCTCTGTGTTTCTTCCAAGGGTTTTTTCACTTTTTCGATCAGGCTGCATACGGACGCGAATTCACAGGCGGGATACAGACAGTCGGTGCTCCATCCGCCGCTCTCCCATTCACAGCACAGCACGCGGCTCCCGTCCAGCTTGCGGCAGTAACCCGTGACGATGAGTTCGTCCTTCATTCCAGCAGGAAGCAGCCCGTGTAGCAGATCGTATCCTTCCCGTGGTTGTAGGGCACGCCGTTGGCGGTGCACACCTCGCTCACCACAAGGCCGCAGGCTTCCATGGAGCTGACGAGTTCGTCCGGAAAACGGCAGGGGGCGTCCGGGTAGGTGCAGGTCTTGCAGCGGGTGCAGGTCCCGGTGCCCATGCCCATCATATCCGGATACATCTCCCGCATGAGCTTCCACATCTTCGAATAATTTTCGCTCTGTTTTTCGGCCGTCTCCTGGATGGTCTCAAAATCGAAGCTGTCCTCCATCTGGCCCACCGTCTGCACCAGGATGCCGGCGGTATAATTTTTGACTTTGTCCCGCATTTCCTCCAGCGATCCGCATCCCGGCGGGCAGGCCCAGGATTTTCCGTACATGCCGCAGGTATTGGCTGCGCACATGTCCCTCACCTCAGGCAGAAATCTCAGGGTAGATACGTCCAGCTTCCCCCAGGAGTTGAATCCGCATTCCTTCGCGATCTCAAACAGTTTTTCGTAGTCAAGCATAACAGAACCTCCTTCGGCATTTACGCCGCGTTTTATTGTTTCCCTTTTTCCTCTTCATCCTCTTTTCTCATCCGCGCACGGTTTCAGTTCTCCCATTCCTCTTCCGGGATGAACATCATCTGCTCAATGAACTCGTCGTTGAACGTCCGGCTCGTGGAGAGCTCGATGTAGGTGCATCGGGCGCACAGATCCACCACCCTGCGGCGGTCCTTCTCCGACCACACCGCCAGGGCCGCGCCTTCGCCGGCCGTATTGCCCATGGTCCTGGCGACCGGCAGGAATTCCTTCGGAAACAGGCCCATCCGCGCGGCGCTGGTCTTGTCCATGTAGCTTCCGAACCCTCCGCACAGCAGAAAACTCTTCACCTCGGTGACGTTGGCTTCCTTCATCATGGTGCGTATGCCGGCGGCGATGGCGGACTTGGCCAGCTGCAGCTTGCGCACGTCGTCCGCGGTCACGCACACGCCGGTCGACCGGTCGGCATAGAACACATTCTTTCCGTCCACCGTTCCCATGTATTCCGTAACGGGGCCCTCCAGTTCATCGGCGCCCAGAAGGCGGCCGCCTTCATCCACGACCCCGTTTTTCAGCATGGCGGCCAGTACGTCCAACAGGCCGGAACCGCAGATGCCGGTGCTGGGCACATCCCCGATCACATCGATCTCCAGCCTGCCGTCGGTCCAGCGGGCGTGGTTGATGGCGCCGGGCACCGCGGCCATGCCGTAAGTGATCTCCGCCCCTTCGAAGGCGGGCCCCGCCGCGGTGGCGCACACATACCATTCGTCCCCGTCCTTCAGGCCCATTTCGCCGTTGGTGCCGATGTCCAGATACACCACCGGCCCGGCTTCCTCGTCCAGATTGCAGGCCATCATTCCGATGGTGATGTCACCGCCCACATAGGAGTGCACGCAGGGGGCCATGAAGCACATGGTTCCCGGCGCTACGGGCATATCGTCGCCGGCCGGGATCTCCTCCCCGAACAGGCTCACAGGGGTGAAGGGCACCACGCCCATCCCCACGGGGGAATACCCTGCGAACAGATGCTGCATGATGGTGTTGCCCGCGACGGAAAGATATGTGATCTGTTCCTGCTTTACGCCGGATTTGCGCATGTTTTCACGGATCAGATCCGCCAGCTGACCGCGGATCGCGGCCGTCAGCTTTTCATGGCCGTGGGCGGCGCAGTACTGGATGCGGCTGATCACGTCGGCCCCGAACGGGCGCTGGGCGTTGACGCCGCTGGACGTGGCCACCCTTTTTCCGGTAGGCAGATCCGTCAGATGGGCGACCACCGTGGTGGTGCCGATGTCCACGGCGATGCCGTAGGGGCCCGTCGTTCCTTCCGCGGAATCACCGGCGCCGTGCCCCTCCTCCGCGATCTTCATCTCGTTCATCTCATCGGGGAGATAAATGTCCGTATCTCCTTCCAGAAGCGTCGTACAGGCTTTCACCTTTTCCCCGTCGGGGGCAAGCTGCACCAGACATTTGCCGCACTTGCCCTGCCCGCCGCACGGCGCGTCCAGGAACTCTCCCGCCGCCGTTACGCAGTGCAGCAGGGTATCTCCCACTTTTCCGCTGGTTTCTTTCAGCAGAACGCCGTCGCGAAACAGCCTTACCTTTGCGTCCATAGCTTCCTCCTTATTTCCGGTCCTCCGGTTCTCCGAACAGCGCCCAGGTGGTGCTGTCCGTGATCTTCACATTCAGAAAACGTCCGACGGGCAGTTCGCCCGGTATCCTCACCAGCCGGCCGCCGTCCGTGCGGGCGGTGGTCTCGGGGAGGCCCGCTCTGCTCAGCCCCGTCCCGTCCGTCAGCACTCTCAGAACACGTCCAACGTATTCCCGGTGCTTTTCCGCGGAGATGCGGTTCTGCGTTTCCAGCAGACGGTCAAACCGCGCCTGCTTCTGCTCCCTCGTAAACGGGTCGTCCATTCCGGCGGCCGGAGTCCCCGGGCGCGGAGAATAGATGAACGTGAAAAGGGCGTCGAAACGCACCTGCTCCAGCAGGCTCAGCGTATCTTCGAATTCCTCCTCCGTCTCCCCCGGGAATCCCACGATGATGTCGCTGGTGAGCACCAGGTCGGGCATCAGGTTCCTGGCCAGCGAGACCCGGTCCAGATAATCCTGTCTCGTATATCCCCGGTTCATGGCCTTCAGGACCCGGTCGTTCCCCGCCTGGAACGGAAGATGGATCACCCGGGCTACCTTTTCGCATTCCGCCATCGCGCGAAACAGCTTTTCCGAGGCGTCCTTGGGATGGCTGGTCATGAATCGGATGACGAAATCCCCGGGCAGATCGTTGATCCTGCGCAGCAGATCGGCAAAATCCACGGGCTCATCCAGATCCCTGCCGTAGGAATTCACGTTCTGCCCCAGCAGCGTAATGTCCCTGCGTCCGTCAGCAATGATCTGCCGGGCTTCCTCCAGGACCTCCTCCGGCCGGCGGCTGCGCTCCCGTCCCCTCACGTAGGGTACGATGCAGTAGGTGCAGAAATTATTGCAGCCGTGCATGATGGAGAGCCACGCCTTTACGCCGTCCTTCCGGCGCACCGGCAGCCCTTCCGCTATGGAACCGGGCTCGTCGGGGACCTCAAACACGCGTTTTCCTCCAGACAACCGGCGTTCCAGCAGTTCCGGAAAGCGCCACATCACCTGCGGTCCGAACACAAGGTCCACATAGGGATAGGAACGTCGGATGCGCTCCGCCATGCCCGGCGCCTGCGCCATGCATCCGCAGACCGCGATCATCTGATCCCGGTTGGCCTTCTTCGTATGGCTCAGGGCTCCGACGTTGCCCAGGACGCGCATTTCCGCGTGTTCCCGGACGGCGCAGGTATTCACTACCACCACGTCCGCCTCGGCCTCGTTGTCCGTGAAGCCGAACCCCATCTCCGCCAGCATGCCCCGGAGCCGTTCGCTGTCCGCCTCGTTCTGCTGACATCCGTAGGTATCCACCAGAGCCAGGGGAACATGGGGCAGAGCCGCAAACCTCTCCCGCAGGCTGCGGCAGATCATCTTCTGCCGCTGGATCTCCTCCGCCGGTATCTCCGTTCTCTGACTGCTCATACGCACCCTTCCTGCCGCTGAAACGATATGCATAACGCCGTTGGGATTTTAACATTTTCATATGGAACTTTCAACCGGATTCGTGTATAATGTCCGGAGTAATGCAAGAGAGCATCCGTGTGACCGTCTGAAAGGATCTCGCTATGAAAAATCTTGTGATCGACCGGCGCGTCATCCGCAACAACATACGCGCCGTGAAGGAAAAGGCCGACGGATCCACCATCTACGCGGACCTTTCCGCCAACGCCTACGGGATGGGTCTTCTCGAGATGGCCCGCCTGCTGAAGGACGAAGGCATCTGCGACTATATCATCTCCGACGTCCGGGACGCCCGCCAGCTGCGCTCCAACGGGTTTGAAAAGGAGCGGCTGATGATGCTCCGCTCCACCGCCGATCCGGAGGAGCTGGACGCTCTTCTGGAGCTGGGCGTCATCTGCACGGTCGGTTCCTACGACTCCGCCGTGGCGCTGAACGGCATCGCCGACAGCCGCGGAGTCATCGCCGACGTCCAGATCAAGATCGACACCGGGCTGGGCCGCTACGGCTTTGATCCGGCCCAGCTGGACCGGGTGGCCGCCGTCTATAAGTACATGCCCAATCTCCGGATCATCGGCACCTTTACCACCTTCTCCTGTTCCTGGCGCAGCAAGAGGCAGACCATGGCCCAGCTGAAGCTGTTCGAAGACGTTCTGGACCGGCTGGAGGCCATGGGCTTCGACGTGGGCATCGCCCACTGCTGCGACAGCGCCGCGCTGTTCCGCTATGATTTCGGCCGCATGGACGCCGTCCTGATGGATCTCGCGCTGTCCGGCCGGATCCCCGGAAAGGCCATTCCCTCCCTGGCCCGGGTGGGCTACATCGAGGCCGGGCTGGAAGAGGTCGGATGGTACAGCAAGGGGCACCACATCGGCGCCGAACACGGCATCAACATCCACAAGCCCACCAAGATCGCCGTCCTCTCCGTCGGGTACTACCACGGCTTCGGCGTTGACCGGCACAAGTCGGAGCGCAGCTTCATCGACCGCATCCGCAGCCGCAGCATCGGGCGTTACGTCCGCGTGAACAACAAGCGGGCGAAAGTACTCGGGAACATCGGCATGCAGCATACTCTGATCGATGTGACGGACATCGACTGCACCGTGGGCGACGTTGCCTACATGGACGTCGACCCGGTGAACGTCAAGGGACTTCCCAGAAACTATCAATAGCATCAACATGCGGGTCCTCCCCCGCCGGAGGGCCCGCCAAACTGTTACCGGAGGCTTTTTATGCCAAACATCATTCAGCTCGACCGCCACACTTCGGATCTGATCGCCGCCGGTGAGGTGGTGGAACGTCCCGCCAGCGTGGTCAAGGAACTGGTGGAAAACGCCATGGACGCCGGGGCCACTCAGATCACGGTGGAGATCCGTTCCGGCGGCATGGCCTACATCCGCGTCACCGACAATGGCTCCGGCATTCTTCCCGACGACGTGGAAACGGCTTTTCTCCGTCACGCCACCAGCAAGCTGCGCGACGCGAAGGGGCTGGAAGCCATCTCCACGCTCGGCTTCCGCGGAGAAGCTCTGGCCGCGATCTCCGCCGTCTCACGAATGGAGGTCATCACCTGCTGCACCGACGACGGCGAAGGCCGCCGGGTGCTGAACGAAGGCGGCCGCATTCTTTCCAACGAACCCTTCGGCTGCCCCAAGGGCACAACCATGATCGTGCGGGATCTGTTTTTCAACACGCCCGCCCGCCTCAAGTTCATGAAGACCGACCGTGCGGAGGGCTCCGCCGTTACGGGAACGGTGATCCGCGCGGCGCTTTCCGCCCCCTCCGTTTCCGTCAAATACGTTAAGGACGGTTCCACGGAATTCCACACGCCCGGTGACGGCCGTCTGGAATCCTGCATCTATGCCCTGTTCGGAAGAGATTTCTTCAACGGGCTCCTGCCCGTTCAGCTGGACGACGGGACCGTCTCCGTCTCCGGCTACATCTCCCGGCCTTCCCATGTGAAAGGCAACCGCAGCAGTCAGTTCTTTTTCGTCAACGGGCGCATCGTACATTCCCGGACGCTGCAGGCGGTCCTTGAGCAGGCTTACCGCAACAATCTGTTTACCGGACGCTTCCCGGCCTGCGTGCTTTTCATTCGTCTGGGGTACGGCTCCGTCGACGTAAACGTCCATCCCACCAAGCGCGAAGTCCGGTTTTCCAATGAAAAAGCGGTGAACGACGCCGTCTATTACGCTGCCCTCGGAGCGCTGGAACAGACAAGACCGATCGACCGTCCTTCAAGGGAAGACAGCGCCCCGGCCTCGTCGGCCGCCGCACCTTCCTCCGGGACGCCCCCCTCCCTGACCGCCGTTCCCATGGCGAAATCCGGGGCAGCATCCGCGGTCTCCCGTCCCGGCGGCTCCGGCAAAGCCGGCGGCTTTGCTTCCATGAGCAGCGACGAATACCGGAAGCGGATCGGTTCCTCCGGAGGCTTCCGCAGCGTCGCGGCGGATCGGCCGCGCGCCTCGGAGCTGCCCCTGAAGGAACCTCCCGCCCCGGTAAGGAAGGAGTCTTTTCCTCCGTTGGAAGCCTCGGAACAGACGGGTCTTGACCTCCCGGATCCGGCGCCGGCCGTGCCTCAGGCTTCCCGTCCCGCCGCTCCGTCCTCTCAGGGCTACCGTGTGATCGGAGAAGCCCTGCAGACGTATATTCTGGTGGAACAGGGAGACAGCCTGTGGCTCATTGACAAGCACGCCGCTCACGAGCGCATGCAGTTTGACCGTCTGAAGGCCCAGGATCGGGAGACCATGGCGCAGCCGCTGCTCCTCCCCGTGATATGCTCCTTCTCGCCGGAGGATACGGAACTTCTGCTGGAGCACGAAACGGAACTGGATGAGCTCGGCTTTACCGTGGAAACGTTCGGCCGCGGCCGGCTGGCCGTCCGCCGTCTGCCCTCTCATGTCAGCCAGGACGACGCGGAGACCGTGCTCAACGAGCTCTGCGCCGTATTCCGCCGGGGCGGCCCGCCGGAGGACAGCCGCACCGACCGCATTCTGGCCACCATGGCCTGCAAATCCGCCGTGAAGGCCGGCAGCGTCTCCGATCCCGAGGAGCTGGCTCTGATCGCGGATCGTGTGATGTCCGGGGAGATCCGTTATTGCCCGCACGGCCGTCCCGTGGCGGTGGAAATGAGCCGGGCATCCCTGGATAAAAGCTTCAGAAGAACCTGACTGCCGTCAGGCGTGGCCGCTTCGGGCGGCCGGAACGGAGGAACATGCCCCCACTCGTTCTCGTTATCACCGGTCCCACCGCCACGGGCAAGACGGCGGTGGGCGTACGCGTCGCGCAGGAGGTGGGCGGAGAAGTCGTCTCCGCCGACTCCATGCAGATCTATCGGCTGATGCGCATCGGCACCGCCCGGCCGACGCCCACGGAGACCTGCGGCGTTCCCCATCATATGATCGGGTGCGTTTCGCCTTTCGAGCCGTACTCCGCCGCCCGCTATGTGGCGGAGGCCTCCGCCTGCTGCGACGATATCCTCAGCCGCGGAAAAGTGCCTGTGATCGTGGGCGGCACCGGTCTGTACATCGACGCGCTCCTGGCCGGCCGGGAATTTGCCCGGGAGGGCTCCCCCGATCTGCGGGACCGTCTGTCCCGGGAATACGACAGCGTCGGAGGGGAGGCCATGCTGGCGCGGCTGGCCGAGGTGGATCCGGAGACGGCCTCACGCCTGCACGCCAACGACAGGAAACGCATCGTCCGCGCTCTGGAGGTGCACGCGCTGACCGGCGTCACCCTCTCCGAGCACGACCGCACCAGCCAACGGATCCCTCCGCGGTATGAGTCGCTGCGCTTCGCCCTCACCTTCGCCCGGCGTCAGGATCTGTACGACCGCATCGACCGCCGGGTGGACAGGATGATGGCGGAAGGTCTTGCCGACGAGGTCCGCTTCCTTCTCTCACAGGGGCTGACCGCTTCCCATACCGCGATGCAGGCCATCGGATACAAGGAACTTGTCCGCGCGCTCGCCGGTGAGATCTCCGGCGAGCAGGCAGCGGAAGACATCAAGCGGGAATCCCGGCGCTATGCCAAACGGCAGCTCAGCTGGCTGCGGCGGGACGCCGCCCTTCACTGGATCGTCTGGGACGGGCAGCCGGATCCGGACGCAGCAGCCCGGCAGATTGCCGGTCTGTACCATCACTTTGGAAAGGAGCCGCCATGCAAAGAAGCAACGCGCTGATCAGGGTCGTATTCTGTCTGTTTCTGGCGGCCATACTGGCCTATTTCGGTTTTTACATCTACCGGACCTTCGTCCATCCTCTGAAAACCGTTCAGGCG
Organism: Oscillospiraceae bacterium; assembly: GCA_017519975.1. GTDB lineage: Bacteria > Bacillota > Clostridia > Oscillospirales > Oscillospiraceae > Alloscillospira. Next base: position 77,330 of record JAFWRM010000053.1, read on the forward strand.
GTCTCCGCCACGGTTTCCGACGCGGTTTCCGCCGACGGATACATCGTACGGGAGGAAAAGGTGCTGACCGCATCCGGGGTCGTCTCTCCCGTAGAGGACGGCAAGAAGATCGCCGCACACGGCGTTGTCGCCGTGTGCTATACGAATGAGTCCGCTCTGGAGCAGGCGGATCGCATTCTGGCCCTTCAGGAGCGGATCGCCGCCCTTCAGACGGCCCTTGGCGAGACCGAAACGGCAAGCCCCGCCGCCGTGGTGGCGGACCTTTCCGCAGCCGTGGCGTCCCGCCGGTTCGACCGTCTGGATACGCTGGCCAGTCAGGCCCGCTATGTGCTGTTCGGAACCAGCAGTTCCGTGGAACAGGCGCAGCAGGAGCTGGAGGAAGCCCGCCGGGAACTGGAGACGCTCCAGTCCATGCAGAGCGGCTATTCTCTGGTGACCGCCGATTCTCCCGGGCTGTTTTCCAGCGTGGTGGACGGCTATGAGTCCGTCTCGCCTGCGGATCTGGACTCTCTCACTCCCGGCCGGCTGCTCCTCCTGTTCGACGGGACGCGCGTCAGGAACGGGTTCGGCAAGCTCATCAGCGGGACCCGCTGGTATTACGCCTGCGTGATGGACTCCGCCCGGGCGGCGGAACTGGCGGAAGGGCGCAGCGTCACGCTGGAATTCACCGACGGCTACACAAAAACCGTTTCCATGCAGATCGTCAGCGTCAGCTCCGCGGATACGGACGGCAACTGCGCCGCCGTGTTCGTATGTGACACCGGCCTTGCGGACGTGAGCGCCGTGCGCAGAGCCTCCGCCAATGTGGTATTCTCGCGCAGCACCGGCATTCTGGTGCCGGACGAGGCCGTGTGCGACCCGGATTCCCGCCCGCACGTTTTCGTGCTTGCCGGGCTTCAGGCGCATGAGGTGGAAGTGGAGATCCTCGTCCGCGGGGAGGACGGCTTTACGCTGGTCAGCGCCCCGGAGGGCAGCATGCTCAGCGCCGGCGTCACCGTCATCACGACCACGGAGGGACTGAGCGACGGCAAGGTCGTGCGTTGAGATCCGACCGCCTTTTTTTCCGTTTTTCCTCACTTGATGTTGACAGTTGCCGAAAAAAATACGATAATGTAGAATGTATTGATATAATATCCGCCGTACCGCGGCGGGTCATCCCATAGATGAAAATTGAAATCTGCAGGAGGCATCTACCATGGGTTTTTTAGATGAAATCAAAAAACTGGCGCGTCCGTACGATGACGACGAAGAGGAATTTGACGATTTTTCCGCCAAGGCGCCCGAACAGATCCCGGTAACTCCAAAGACCCCGCGGCAGGCCAGAAGTTCCTACGGCGGTTTTGAGGAAAAGAGGGACAGCAACAAGGTCGTCAACATCCACGCGACCGCCGCTCTCAAGGTAGTCCTCGTCAAGCCCGAGAAATTCGAGAACGCGGCGGACATCGCCGACCATCTCCGCGAAAAGCGTACCGTGGTCCTCAATCTGGAAGAGACCAACAAGGATATCGCGCGCCGGCTGATTGATTTCCTCAGCGGCGTCGCCTACGCTCAGGAAGGCAAGATCAAGAAGGTCGCCGTCAACACCTACATCATCACGCCCTATAACGTGGACCTGATGGGCGACCTGATCGACGAGCTGGAAAGCAACGGGCTGTATTTCTAAAGAAAGGTTGATGCATTATGCTTACCCCTCAGGAGATTTCCGAAAAAGAATTTGTAAAGGCGGTTTTCGGCGGTTATGACATGGCCGTCGTCGACGAATTTCTGGAGCAGCTGACCGGAGACTACAGTTCTCTTTATAAGGAAAACGCCATCCTGAAGAGCAAGATCAAGGTCCTTGTGGAGAAGGTAGAGGAATACCGTTCCACTGAGGACGCCATGCGCATGGCGCTGCTCACCGCTCAGAAGATGGGCGACAACATGGTGAAGGAAGCCAAGGAAAAAAGCGAGGCCATGATCTCGGAAGCTACCGCGGAGGCGGAGCAGCGTCTGGCCGACATTTCCCACCAGGTGAAGGAGGAGGAAGCCCGTCTCAAAGTAGCGAAGGAAGCCACCTCCGCCTACACGCGGGAAGCCGCGGCCCTGACGGAAAAGATCGGCAGCTTCCTGGCCGCGGTCCCCACGCTGGAAATGGAAAAACGCGCCCGCGCGCCGAAAGAGGAGCCCACCCCTGAAGAGAAGCGTGAGGAAGCCATCATGGACGCCGTTCATGATATTGACGGTGCCGTATCCAAGCTCACCGAGGAGGAGATCCCCGCGGAGCCGGCTGCGGAGCCGGCGGCAGAACCCGTTCCTGCCGAGGAGCCCGCTTCCGAGCCGGAGATTCCCGCGGAGCCCGAGCCGGCCGCTCCTCCGAAGCCCAGGTACGACGACGAGGGCGAATACACCATCCGTCCCAAGTTCGATTTCGACAATCTGCGGTTTGGAACCAACATGAACGGTGAGGACGACTGATCCATCACGAGACTGACACGTACGGAAAGCGCCGCTCCTGCGGCGCTTTTTCGGGCAAAGAACCTACCAATGAAGGAGAAAGCCACATGGCCAAGGACTATAACGCAACGCTGAATCTGCCGAAAACGGACTTCCCCATGCGGGCCGGTCTTCCCAAGCGGGAGCCGGACATGCTGCAGAGCTGGTACGACATGGATCTGTACCATGAGATCCTGAAGAAAAACGAGGGGCGGCCGTCCTTCATCCTGCACGACGGCCCTCCCTTCTCCAACGGTTACATCCACATGGGCACCGCTCTGAACAAATGCCTGAAGGATTTCATCGTCCGCTATAAGAACATGAGCGGTTTCTGCGCACCCTACACGCCCGGCTGGGACAACCACGGGATGCCCATCGAGAGCGCCATCATCAAGCAGCACAAGCTGGACCGTCACAAGATGACCGTTTCCGAATTCAGAAACGACTGCCAGGCCTTCGCTCAGGATTTCGTGGAAAAGCAGATGGCGCAGTTCAAGCGCATCGGCGTTCTCGGCGACTGGGACGCCCCCTATCTCACCATGGACCCTGCTCTGGAAGCGGAAGAGGTCCGCGTATTCGGAAAGATGTATGAAAAGGGGTACATCTACAAGGGAATGAAGCCCGTCTACTGGTGTCCCTCCGACGAGACGGCCCTGGCGGAGGCGGAGATCGAGTACTCCGACGACCCCTGCACCACGGTTTACGTCAAATTTGCCGTAGCCGACGACAAAGGCCGTCTGGCTCCCATTACGGATCTGTCCCGGACCTATTTCGTCATCTGGACAACCACCACCTGGACGCTGCCCGGCAATCTGGCCATCTGCCTGAACCCGCGGCTGGAGTATGCGCTGATGAAGGTGCCTTCCGGCGAAACGTATATCGTCGCGAAGGAACTGGCGGACAAGGTGGCCGAAGCCGCCGGCATCCCCTCCTATGAGATCCTTGCCGTCATGCCCGGCAGCGAATTTGAGATGATGACGGCCCGTCACCCCTTCCTGGACAGGGAATCGGTCATCCTCAATGGCGAGCACGTCACTCTGGACGCCGGCACGGGCTGCGTACACACGGCCCCCGGCTTCGGCGCCGACGACTACGCCGTCTGTCAGAAATACGACCGGGAACGCGGCACCTCCATCGGCATCGTCGTTCCTGTGGACGACCGCGGCATCATGACCGACGAGGTCTTCAGCGGGACCCACATCAGCAAGGCCAACGACGTGATGCTTCCGGCCCTGGAGGCCAGCGGCGCACTGCTGGCCCGGTCCGAGATCACCCATTCCTACCCTCACTGCTGGCGCTGCAAGAAGCCCATCATCTTCCGCGCCACGGAGCAGTGGTTCTGTTCCGTGGACGCCTTCAAGGAAGAGGCGGTCCGTGCCTGCGGCGATGTGACGTGGATCCCGTCCTGGGGCCACGACCGCATGGTGTCCATGATCCGGGAGCGCGCCGACTGGTGCATCTCCCGTCAGCGTCACTGGGGGCTCCCGATCCCGGTCTTCTACTGTCCGGACTGCGGAAAACCGCTGTGCACGCCGGAGACCATCGAACAGGTGGCGCAGATCTTCGCCCGGGAGGGTTCCAACGCCTGGTTCGACCGGGACGCCGCGGAACTTCTTCCCGAGGGCTTCGTCTGCCCGCACTGCGGATGCAGCCATGGCTTCACCAAGGAGACGGACACGCTGGACGGCTGGTTCGATTCCGGCTCCACCCACATCTCCTCCATGGAGCGCAACGCGCCCGGCTGCTGGCCCGCCGATCTTTACCTGGAAGGCGGCGACCAGTACCGCGGCTGGTTCCAGTCCAGTCTGCTCACGGCCGTTGCCATCCGCGGCAGCGCCCCTTACCGCGCCGTACTCACCCACGGCTGGACGGTGGACGGCGAAGGAAAGGCCATGCACAAGTCGCTGGGCAACAGCGTGGCTCCCGATGAGCTGATCCCCAAATACGGCGCCGATCTGCTCCGTCTGTGGGCGGCCTCCGCCGATTATCATCTGGACATGCGCTGCTCGGACGCCATTTTCAAGCAGCTGAGCGACAAGTATCTGAAAATCCGCAACACCGCCCGCTACATTCTGGGCAACCTGGCCGGATTCGATCCCGACCAGGCGGTTCCGTTCTCCGATATGGATCCGCTGGACCGGTGGGCGCTCACCCGTCTGAACGCTCTGACGGAAAAGTGCCTGGCCTCCTACGATTCCTACGAATTCTTTGCCGTGACCTATGCCATCCACAACTTCTGCGTTGTTGAGATGAGCAACCTGTACCTGGATATCATCAAGGATCGGCTGTACTGTGAAAAGGCGGACAGTCTGAAACGGCGCAGCGCGCAGACGGCCATCTGGCACATCCTCGACACCATGGTGCGTCTTCTGGCCCCGATCCTGGCCTTTACCTCCAACGAGATCTGGCTGGCCATGCCTCACGCCGCGGGGGACGATCCGCGCCATGTGATGCTCAACGATATCCGCCGCCCCGACGGGCAGTGGACGCTGGACGCGGCGACTCTGGACGCCTTTGACCGCATGTTCCGCGTGCGCGCGGACGTCAATAAGGCGCTGGAACTGGCCCGGGCGGAAAAGCTGGTCGGCAAGCCGCTGGACGCTGAGATCACGCTTTTCGGCGGACCGGACGTCTGTGAAGATCTTGAACGGATGACGCCGGAAAAACTGGCGGAGTACTGCATCGTTTCGAAGGTGATCATCAAACCGGGCGACGGAGCCGGATACGCCGGCACGGAGTATCCGGGAGTCACCGTGAGCGTCGTTCCCAGCGAAGCTCCCAAATGCGTGCGCTGCTGGTGCCACGATGAACACGTTGGAGAAAATGCCGCCCATCCGGAGCTCTGCCCCCGCTGCGCGGCCGCCGTCACCGAATAAGGAGGTTTCCGCTATGATCTATTTCATCATCGCCTTTCTGATCATCCTGCTCGACCAGGGCGCCAAGTACTTCGTCACGCTGAAATACGGCATGGGCGGCAGCCTGGATCTGATCCCGGGCATCCTGCGCATCACCTATCACACGAATTCCGGCGGCGCGTTTTCCATGCTGGATAACTACACGCTGATCCTGACCATCGTTTCCGCCGTCGTGGTCGTCGGAATCATCGTGCTGCTCATCGTCTCGAAATGGTCCGGATTCGGAAAGCTCAGCCTGGCTTTCATTCTGGGCGGCGCCGTAGGCAATCTGATCGACCGCGTGATCCTCAAATACGTTGTCGACATGTTCTATCCCCTGTTCGTTAATTTTGCCATTTTCAACGTGGCGGACATCTTCATTACGATCGGAGCGGTCCTGTTCATTCTGTTCATTCTGTTCGGCAACAAGCACGCGGGGGAACAGAAGCTCACTCCGAAAGAGCGCAAGAAGGAACGGCTGAACAGGAAGTACGGCCCCGATGTGGATGAAAGCACCATCTCCATTCCCGCGGACGAGATCAAGGCCGCCGAGCAGCAGCTCCGGGAGACCGCGGACGAGATCGAACCCGAAGGCGACGACGTCACCGTCGTCTACCGGAATCCCATGGTCACCGAAGCGGACATTGCAGCGGCTCAGAAGGATGCGGAAGAGAAAAAAGAATACTCTCTGGAAGACATCATGAGGGAATATGGACACGATTTTTGAGGTCCCCGCCGGCTTTGACGGCGAGCGCCTGGATCTTGTCCTCGGGCAGCAGATGCCGGGGCTTTCCCGCAGTGCCGCCCAGAAACTGATGGAAAACGGCCTTGTCACCTGCGGTGGCAGGGCCGTTAAGAAAAATACACGGGTCATCGCGGGCGACGTCATCGCCGTCACCCTTCCCGAGCCGGAGCCTTCCGAGGCCCGGCCGGAGAACATCCCCTTGGACATCGTCTGGGAGGACGGCGACATCATCGTCGTCAACAAGCCGCGGGGCATGGTGGTTCATCCCGCCCCCGGTCACGCCGACGGGACTCTGGTCAACGCGCTGCTGTACCACTGCGGCTCCGACCTGTCCGGCATCGGCGGCGTGATCCGCCCCGGCATCGTGCACCGGATCGACAAGGACACCTCCGGTCTCCTGGTCGCCGCAAAGAATGACGCCGCCCATGCCTCTCTGTCGGCTCAGCTGGCGGACCGCAGTCTTTCCCGTATCTATCAGGCGGTCGTCTGCGGCCGTCTGCGGGACGACGAGGGCACCATCGACGCTCCCATCGGCCGCCACCCCACGGACCGCAAGCGCATGGCCGTTACCGACAGGAACAGCCGGCCGGCCGTCACCCATTACCGCGTTCTGACAAGATACAGCGGGTACACCTTTGTGGAGTGCCGGCTGGAGACCGGCCGCACCCATCAGATACGGGTACACATGGCTCACGTCGGTCATCCGCTGCTGGGAGACATGGTCTACGGGCATAAAAAACCGGAAAAGGGCCTGTCCGGGCAATGCCTGCACGCCTTTTTTCTCAAGCTGATCCACCCTTCCACGGGCAAGCCCATGTCGTTCACCGCCCCTCTCCCGGATTGGTTCACCGACGTTCTGGCACGCCTCGGTCCGGAAGAATAATGCTCTTGTTAAGGAGGCCCCACGCCCCATGAAACCTCTTGCACGTGCTGCGACAGCTCTGCTGGTGATGCTGACTCTGCTTGTCGCTCTGACCGTGCCGGCATTCGCCGCCGGTCTCCTCCCCGATCATCCTCCGATCTTCACCGTGCTGACGTCCGACGCGCCCCGGGACATGGACGTTACCATTGAACTGCAGAAGAACGGCGAGATCATTCCCATAAAGCTGGAGCGCAACCGCCGTTTTTGGGAAACTCATTATTTCCTGCGCCGGGAGGCAACCATCCGGATCACCGCCTGGTACGGAAATCCCTACGATCTGAAGGACGCTGTTCTGGTGTTCGAAGCCGGGGACGAGATCAGACGTCTTCCCGTCACGGACGACATGCTCAGCAGCACCGGCCAGCAATCCGAAGACTACGTTTTTTACCGTTGGAAAAACAACTCGCTGACCGCCGGGCTTCCCCCTCTGCGTGCCCCTCTGCTGTTTCTTCTGTGGATCGCTGTCGCCCTCGCCGTCGAAAGCGTGGTGTTCCGTCTGTATGGTTACCGACGGGCCCGGAGCTGGCTGGCTTTCCTCATCCTCAATCTCATAACCCAGTCCATTCATCATATGATCATCGCCGGTCTGTTTCTGCGCGTAGAGCGGCTCCGTTTGTACATCATGTCCGCTCCTCTGGTATTCCTGATCGAGCTGCCTGCGTGCATCGCCCTTTTGAATGAACAGAAGCGGGAAAAAGCCATTTCCTTCGCTCTTACGGCAAACCTGGCAAGCCAGATCGTTCTGGCGCTGCTGATCGGCCACATGCCCGCCTGACGGGACGCCCGCGGGCTTGCGGCGGCGATGCATTGAAATTGCCATTTCCTGCGCATGGTGTTATGATGGGCAGGAACGGTCCCCCGCTGCGTGATCGGCGGTACGGATCGGACCCCATTCAGGAGGTACTCTTATGGTTTTTTGCGTGAACTGCGGCAGAGCCCTTGACGACGGAATGCGATTCTGCCCCCTCTGCGGGACAGCCGTTTCCTCCGCGGATCCGTCTGCGGAAACGCCGGCTCCCATCAGCGGAACAACGCCGTCTTATGATCCGGCCTCAGCTTCCGATTACCGCGTGATCCTGTTCAGCCGGGGCTCCTGCAGCGCCGCCAATGCCCGCGCGCTGCTGCGGGACATTCTGGGGTATACTGCCTCGGAAGCCCGGAACATTCTGGCCATGGTCCCCATGGAGATCGCCTGCAGCATGACCATGGCCCAGGCCATGTATCTGGCGCAGGCGCTGACCGAGTACGGCATGTCCGTCTCCGTATGCAACTCTCAGGGATACGTAAACGCACCGCAGCCGGCGGTCGCCTCCGTGTATGACCGGACAGGAAGCTTTCTGCCCGCCGCCGCCAGCGCGCTGGCCATGCTTTCCGCCGCGAACCGCGTGAGAGAATTCCGACGCTGGACGTCCGGTCTTCGTCCCAGCCTGTTCCGCCTTGCCTTCCGACCGGCTCCGCCTCCGAGAAGCGCCCGCCGCTACAGCAGCTTCGGCATCTTCCACCCGGCGCCCCGGCCGACGCCGAGACCCGTTTCGCCCCGGCCAGCCCCGCCCGCGCCGCGCGGAAACCCGCCGAGGCCCTCCGGTGCGCCTTTTGGCAGCGCGCCGCGCCGGCCCTCTCCGAACGGCATGAACGGACACAGGGGCGGAGGCCCCGGAAGGCCTGGCGGCCGCGGCAATCACCGTTTCTGAAAACCGAGAATCAACAATCTGACAGGAAGTGATCATCACGAAAACAGGCAAACGAAGAATGGGTGACCGGAAGGACGGGCAGCTGATCCGTGAGCTGGATCCCATGCATTTTATTACGCCTCTTCTTTACCCCAACCGCTGCGATAACGAGGCCTACATCTCCCTGAAGGTGGATCTGGAGGCGATCAACGGCTACGTAGACCGCCTGAATGCGTCCGATCCCGATTTCCGGTACACGATGTTCCACATCATCGTGGCCGCCATCATCAAGGTCATCACTCTGCGTCCGAAGATGAACCGCTTCATCGCCAACAAGAATTTCTATCAACGCAACGAGGTGTCCGCCTCCTTCGTGGTCAAGAAGCAGTTCAACGATCAGGCCGAGGAAGGTCTGGCGTTCATCCACGGCAGGCCGGACAGCACTCTTTTCACCATCCGGGATGATCTGAAAAAGCAGATCACCACGGTGAAGAAGGAGGGGGCCGTCGACGCGTCGTCCGACGCCATGGACATGTTCAACAAGATGCCGCGCTTCCTGTCCAAATTCATCGTGTGGGTCATCACTCGCCTGGACCGGCACGGCTGGGTCCCCCAGTCCCTCATTGACACGGATCCCTATTACAGCTCCGTGGTCCTGTCGAATCTCGGCTCCATCAAACTGAAAAGCGGCTACCATCACCTGACGAACTGGGGCACCTGCTCCCTGTTCTGCATCGTCGGCGAAAAGAAGATCGCCCCCGTATTCTCTCCCGACGGCTCCTGCGTCATGAGAGAATCCCTGGATCTCGGTCTGACCGTCGACGAACGTCTGGCCGACGGATATTACTATGCAAAATCCATCCGACTGCTCAGCTATCTTCTGCAGCATCCGGAGGAATTGGAAAAACCCATGAGTGAGGAAGTAGATTATGAGTGAAACGACCCCTGTAAAAGCCCCCTGGCTCGCGTTCCGAGGCGAGGTCCCCGCAACGCTGGAGTATCCCGACTGCAGCATGGCCCAGGCCGTGGAGCAGGCGGCTGAACTGTATCCGGACAAAACGGCGTATGTGTTCATGGGAAAGAAGACCTCCTACCGTGCCATGGTGGAAGCCATCCACACCTGCGCCAGGGCGCTGAAGGCCATAGGTGTGAGGTCCGGAGACCGCATCACCATCGCCATGCCCAACTGCCCCCAGGCTGTGAGCCTGTTTTACGCCACCAATCTGGTAGGCGCGGTGGCCAATATGATCCATCCCCTGTCCAGTGAGAAGGAGATCGAGTTTTTCATTAAGGAGTCCGGTTCTCTGTACGCCGTGACGCTGGATCAGTTCTACGGAAAATTCGAGGCCATCCGTAAGAACGTGAATCTGGAAAACATCATCATCGCCTCCATCAAGGACGCGCTGTCCCGCCCCGTCAAGGCGGGCTACATGCTGACGGAGGGCCGGAAGCAGGAGAAGATCCCCAAGGACGCCCCTGTGATCCGCTGGCATGAGTTCATCCACCGCGGGATCAGCAACTACTGGAAATACAGAGACGATAAAAGAGGGGACGACGTTGCCGTCATCCTGTATTCCGGCGGCACGACGGGGACCACCAAGGGCATCCTGCTCACCAACCGCAATTTCAACGCTCTGGCAAAGCAGATCATCGCGACCAACCCCATGTTCCGGCCGGGAGACAAGATGCTGGCCGTCATGCCCATGTTCCACGGGTTCGGTCTCGGCGTCACCATCCATTCCATGCTGGCCAGCGGCGGCTGCTGCATTCTCGTGCCGCGCTTTACACCGGCCAGCTACGCCAAGATGCTCGTCAAATACCGCTGCAATCTGATTGCCGGCGTACCCACGCTGTATGAGGCTCTGCTGCGGCTGCCGAAGATGGAGAACGCCGACCTGAGCTGTCTCAAGGGCGTGTACTCCGGCGGTGACAGTCTTTCCGTCGAACTGAAAAAGCGGTTCGATCAGTTCCTGTTCGATCACCACGCCAGCATACAGGTTCGGGAAGGCTACGGTCTGACCGAATGCGTCACCGCCTCCTGCCTCACTCCGTATCATCAGTCCCGTGAGGGCAGCATCGGCATTCCCTTCCCGGATACGTACTATAAAATCGTGAAGCCCGGCACGCAGGAAGAGGTCCCGTACGGAGAGGAAGGCGAGATCTGCCTGTCCGGCCCCACCGTGATGAAGGGTTATCTGGACCGTCCGCAGGAGACGGCGGACACCCTTCAGACTCACGCCGACGGACTGACCTGGGTCCATACCGGCGATCTGGGCATCATGGACAGCGACGGATTCGTCTATTTCCGCCAGCGGATCAAGCGCATGATCATCACCAGCGGGTACAACGTGTACCCCGGTCAGCTGGAGAACATCTTTGACGCCCATGAACTTGTGCAGATGAGCTGTGTGATCGGTGTGCCCGATCCGCTGAAGATGCAGAAAGTCAAGGCCTTCATCATGCTGAAGCCCGGCGTACCGGCAGACCAGAAGACGAAGGATACTCTTATGGCGTATGCCCGCAAGCACATCGCCCGCTACGCCATGCCCTACGACATCGAGTTCCGTGAGGAACTGCCCAAGACGCTGGTCGGCAAGGTCGCTTATCGGATCCTGGAAGAGGAAGAGCTGGCAAAAACGGCCCCGGCGTCGGAAGAAGTTCCTGCGGAGCCGGCTGAGTAAAATACAGCACAGGAGAGAGGCCCCGCGGAGCCTCTCTCCTTTTGCCGCCGGCGTCCCCCGACCGCCGCATTTTGATCCCGTACGTCATTTTCAGAACAGAAAGGATGGTTTTCCCATGGCCAAAGAGAAGCCCGATCTTTTTTCCTTTGTACAGTCAGCCGGTAAAGCCGCCTCAGACCTTTTCGACCGCACGAAGGAAGCCGCCCGGACGTTCGCTGAGGAGCATGATCTGAAGGAGATCGACGCTGAGGACGTCGCCGAGGCGGCGGACAAGGCCTGGAAAAAGGCAGGCAGAACGGTCTCATCCGTTTATGAGGGAGTAAAGACCGGCAGCGCTCAGATCAGCGAAAAAGTCGCTCAGGTACGATGGGAAGCGGACATGAAAAACCTGCGTCCCATTTTTGCGGAGGACATAGGCACTCCGGACTTTACCATGTCCAAACTGATCCGGCTGACTCAGATGGATCGCAGGAGGGCCGCCAGTGAAGCCTGTCAGGGCTCCATCGGTTATGATTCCTCTCCGAAAGACGTCCGGGTAGTGAATCTGTATACGGACCATCTGGCGGAATCCGGTCTCTCCTTCTATCCCGACACAAACAGTGAGATCTACTACGTAGACCCTGCGGACCGTACCAACTACATCGCTCTGGATGAGTATTTCCCTTACATGAAAACTGCAAGGATCACGGAACTGCAGAAGCTGGCGCAGGCCCTCGGGGCAAAACACTTCCGCGTCACATATAAGGAGGAGAAGCGGACGCTGACCAGGCAGGGTGGTTCCGGCCGGCTGTCCATAACGGGACGGGGTTCCGCCTCCGCAGATCACGCGCGTCTGGACAGCGCCGCCGTGATCTCCGAGATCGCGGCGGAAATGACGCTTCCTGGCCACGAGCCTGTCCATCCCACCCTTGTCTACCTGAGAAAGGATCCGGCGATCCGCTCCCTGATCGAGCTCCGGCTGTCTCCGAACCCGATCACTCATCAGAAGCTGATCGTCCGCCTCAGCAGTTCCTCCGGAATTAAGGAGAGCGAAGCCGCGAAGATCGACGCTGCGCTCGGCGCCATGAAGTGCGCCGGAAACGCTTCCGTCGTGAGCGAGGCACAGAGTGAGTCCCGGCGTTATCTGGAATACGAGATCGATTTCTGACCGGCGCCATGAAACGGGGGCGGAAAAGCTGAATGCTTTTCCGCCCCCGTTTCTTTCCGTTTACCGCGCTTTCACCGGGACGCTGATCTCCGGCGGCAGCAGATCCAGATCTTCCTCCTTATCGCCGTACACCACGGCGATATAATGGTCAAAGGCCGACAGTTCCATCTGCAGATGGGTCCTCTTGTTGGAGGGCGTCACCGGCGCCGTGTAGCTGACCGCCTTTTCTCCGTCGTATCGGACAAAGTTCGAAAGCACCCGGAGATTGGGCGAAAGCAATCCCGACCATGCCAGGATCGGTATGATGAGGTTTCCGAGCCCCGCAGATACGATGAATACCGGAACATCGTTCTCCTCACAGTATCGCAGCAGCTCCGCGGCCTCGGGCCGCAGCTCGAAATGCAGGTTCGTCAGTGCGTCCGTATAGGCCTCCGGCGGGATCGGATAACGCAGGAACTGCGCCATCTGCCCGTTCCACCACTTTCTTTCCAGGGCGGCGCGCTCCCCTTCCGCCGCCTGCTCCAGCGCAGGTGCGTACTCCCGGTAAAGCTCATCCCGAGCTTGGGAAAAAGAGGAGTCATACCCCACGGCCTTCGCCATGGCGTTCATGGTAACGTCGCTGTCCGCTGTCGTGATCGTCCCGTCAAAATCGCAGACCACCACCACTTCCCGGTCTCCCGCGGCGTCCCTCGCCGCGACAAGCTGTTCCAGATAATACATCGCTTCTCCTCCGTTTCTATCTCCTGAGTCCGTTTCTCTTTCCCCTGAAAAAGGGCCCGTCTCCTCGTTCTATGGCGCGCAGCCGCAGGGGCCGCCCGGGCAGCAGTGCCTCCAGTTCCCGCCTCGCCTGCCGTTCGTCCCCGAGGACAAGCAGACTCACCGTTCCCTCTTCCATCCTCGCGTCGATGACGGAAGTGCAGCGGAAAACGGCGTCGTCCAGCCGGGATCCGGCGGGCGTCTTCAGACGGCCCGTGGTCTCCAGCCTTCGGACCACGCTTCCGCACGGGCACCGGCCCGGTACGAACCGTCCCCTGTCCCCGGTGCGGTAGCGGAACAGCGGCAGCGCTTCAAGCCCGATGGACGTGAGCACCAGTTCCCCCCATGCGCCATCCGGCAGGCGCTCTCCCTCCTCGCCGACGATCTCAAAGATCAGATCGTTCTCGCGTACATGCATGCCCTCGTGTGCCTGGCATTCCATGGCCCCGCCCAGGCCGCTTTCCCGCAGACCGTAATGGGTAAAGATGCGCGTTCCCAGCGCCTCCTCGCAGGCAGCCCTGACGGTCGATGGGCATACGTCGCTGCTGACCAGAGCCCTGCGAAGAGGGGTTTTCTTCCCCATAAGACGGAGCAGTGACAGCAGAAGCACCGGCGGGCCAACGTATACGCTGCTCCCGTCGGACTCCGCCAGCGCCGTCATCTCTCCAAAGGACTCCCCGCCGCTCAGGCAGCGGATGTCCGCTCCGATCGTCTTCACCGCAGACGCGATCAGTCCGCCAAGACTGTTCTCATCCGTTTGGGGAAAAGCGCACAGCACGCGGTCTCCCGGGTAGATCAGTTCCGTCAGTCCCACGGCAAAATACATGCGGGTCCTTTCGCAGTCGTACTTGGAATACGCCATTCTCTTCGGCGTTCCGGTCGTGCCTGAGGTACGCAGCCGGACCAGTTCTCTTCCCGGAGACAGGCAGAGTTCGGCGAAGCTGTCCCGCAGCGTCCGCTCATCGGTGAACGGCAGCTGACTCAGCTGTTCCAGGCTGTCCAGACGCTCGGGATAATCGCGGTAGAACGCTCCCTTATGGACGGCACGTCTCAGCTGCATGTTCAGCAGTTCCAGCTGCCTTTCCTCCAGCGCCTGCCGGGTCAGAACGTGAAACCCCTCCTGCCGGCAGATCAGTCCGTCCTGAAAGCTGATCTTCATCCGAACAGCCTCTTTCCCGTCAGCAGAAAGAACTTTTCGCAGAGCCTTTCCGCCTGCTTTCTGTCCGCGCGGATCCTGTCTCCGACCGGTGTTCCCGCCGGATGTTTTTCCAGAGCGGGAGCGTACCTCTCCTCAGGACTCACGCGCCGGTCCTCCCGAATCAGCTTGTCTGCCAGACAAACGATCGTCCGTTCGGAAAACCCGTCCGGGTGGTCCTGAAAGCTCATGTGGCTTCCCACAGCCTCGGCAAGTCTGACGAATCCCAGGCGTTTCAGTTCCCCTTCCGCCGCCGCCGCGTGGTGAGGGGTCGAACGCAGCATGTCATGCAGAAGCCCCGCGGACCGGCACAGCAGGGTGTCCACGGCTCCGCCGGAGGCGATCAGATCCCGTGCCATGGCTTCCGCCAGATCCGCCACCGCCGCACAGTGACGGCGCACAGGTTCGGGTGTTCCGGCCCGATCCCACAGCATATGGCACCGCTCATCGGAGAGCCCCAGCCGCTCCATGGCGGTCCGGCGGATGGCCGCCAGGTCCTCCGGTCGGTCCGCGTCCCGGTTCATCTCTTCATCTCCTGCTTCGACCAGAAGCGGGGGTACTCCCAGCATGGCTGACCGCAGGCCGCCTTCACCGCGATACTCCGTCACCCTGGCCCGGCAGGCGGACAGGAGCAGCGCCGGGTGCCCTCGTTTCCCTTTTACCGTCGCAGAAGCCCAGATCGGACCTTCTTTTTCCGCCTCGTGCTGCAGCCGGCGGAACACGTCAGGAGCCATCAGCGGCATGTCCGCAGGAAGCAGAAATACGGCGTCGCTGTCGGGAAGCCTGTTCCAGCCGATGCGGACGGACGTCAGCATGTCGCTGCCTGCGGGATCCGGGTTTACCGCGATGATCACTCCCAGCTCCTCCAGAATGGGGCAAAGTTCCTCCCCGCGGTATCCTATCACCACGCATATCGGATCCACGCCGGCGTTTTTCATGCTGAGCACGGTGTGGACGATCATCGGACATCCGTTCAGGTCCAACAGCGGCTTGAACGCCCCCATCCTTGACGAAAGTCCTGCCGCCGTGATGATGCCTCCGCACTTCACTTCCTTCTCCTCCGTTTCCATATCGCCAGAAAATACCCCGTCTTCTTTCCTCTCAGGCGGGCGTAAAACCCACAGTCCCCCAGATCGTCCCCGGCAAAAAGGGCGTGGATCAGATATTCCGTCCACAGCGGGGTGATATCCTCCCAGGTGAGCAGCCGGAATCCCGAGGCGATCCTTCTCCATCCGGCCCGGGTCGCCGGGCGGCCGAGCGACAGGTCGGGAGCCGTCCGGAGTTCCTTCCCGTATACGTCACTGACCATCAGCAGTCCGTCCGGTTTCAGGACCCGCCTGGCTTCCTCCAGAGCTTTCTCCGTATCGCCGCATACGGACAGACTGCATTCGGCCATGACAGCGTCGAAGGATGCGTCCGGCCATGGCAGCCTTTTCATATCTCCCCGCCGGACTCCTCTTCCGGCGATCCGGTCGATCCCTTCGGCACGCAGGCCTTTCGCCTGCAGCAGACGGAGCGTTTCCCCGTCTCCTGCACCGATATCCAGGACGCGCGCTCCTTCCGCCAGCCCGGCCATCGTCAGAAGCCGTTGTGTCGTTTTTTCTCCTTCGGGGTGTTTTCTCAACTGCCTGGCCTGCCTTTCCTTTTGGGCCGAATCATTGTATCACACGCGCCAGAAAAAGAAAAGGAGCTCATCCGCGGCGGATGTTGACATTGGCAGGCACGCTGATTATACTTTGTCCATCATCTTATGAAACATCCGCGCAGCGGTAAAAGTGAGGTCATTCCCGAATGGCGCATATGATCGATTTCTGTTGGTTCCATGAGGTCCTCCGGCGATGAGCACCGGGAAGGAGCGCCTCTACGCCTGGGGGGAAGACGCCATCAGGTGGTACAGCAATGCCATTTCTTACCGAAGTTTTCACAGGGAAGTGGCGGAATACATGCTCGAAGATCTGCCTTCTTCCCCTTCTGTGGTGGATGTGGGGTGTGGGATCGGTGCCCTTGTCATGCATCTGGCTCCGCATTGCGGCCGGCTGACGGCCATGGATCTGAATCCCGCCGCCATCCATCATCTGCGCCGGCAGCTGGACCGCCGCGGTCTGTCCCGCGTAGAGACGGTAAACGGCGATTTTCTGACCGCGCCTCCTCCGCCGAATCGGTTTGACGGCGCTGTTTTCTGTCTGGCGGGAGGCGTGGATATCTTTCTGGAAGCGGGGCTTTCCTGGGCTGACACGCTGTTTTTCGTAGAGAACGCCACCAGCCAGCGCAGTTTTTCATCGGTCGGCGTTCAGACAAAGGAGACCTATTTCAACGACGATCTGAACCGCCTGCGCGAACTGGGCATTCCACATTCCTACCGGTTTTTTACTGCTCCCTTCGGCCAGGTCTCCACCGACCGGACGGACGCGGAATCCTTCATGCGCCATTATAATCCCGGAGAATCGGAGGCCTCCATACAGGCCTCTCTCAACGCGCGTCTGCAGCCGCTGGATCATCCCCGGTTCCGGTTTTTCATTCCGAACGAAAAACCTCTGCTGATGATCACCGTTCGCCATCCGTAAACAAGCGCCGGGCCTCTGACCGACAGTCAGAGGCCCGGCGCACTCCGTTTACGCCTTACAGAGCGCTGCGAAAAGCCCGCAGCAGTTCCTCATAGGTCTCATACGCGGGAATATCGGGATTCTCGCGCCGGATCTTTTCCGTGCTCCGGAACAGAAAGCCCGCTTTACTGGCGCGGATCATGGCCAGATCGTTATAGCTGTCCCCGGTCGCGATGGTCTCGCATCCCGCCGACTGCAGCGCCCGCACCGTGGTGAGCTTCGTCTGAGGGCATCTCATGGAATAGCCGGTGATCGTCCCGTCCGGCGCCGTATGCAGCGTGTTGCACAGGATCACAGGCATCCCCAGCTGCTTCATCAGTGGCTTTGCAAACTGTTCGAAGGTGTCGCTGATGATCACCACCTGGGAAAGGTCGCGAAGCTCATCCAGAAAAGCTTTCGCCCCTTCCAGCGGCCGAATGTCCGCGATCACCCGCTGAATCTGACTGAGCCCGAGCCCGTGTTCCCGAAGGATCCGGAGCCGGTAGTCCATCAGCTTGTCGTAGTCCGGTTCATCCCTGGTCGTAAGCCGCAGTTCGGGCAGTCCCGTCTTTTCAGCAAACTCAATCCAGATTTCCGGAACCAGAACTCCCTCCAGATCCAGGCAGCAGATGTTCATAACTGTTCCCTCCTCAGTGCTCATGGCGCCGCAGCGCTCAGCCTTTTCCTTTCAGATATTCGTCGATGGCATGGGCGGCTCTCTTGCCGGCGCCCATGGCGGAGATCACCGTCGCGGCTCCCGTCACGGCGTCTCCGCCGGCGTAGACCGCCTCCCGGCTGGTAAGCCCGTCCTCATTCACAACGATGCCGCCGTGGCTGTTGACATCCAGCCCCCGGGTCGTGTTTTTGATCAGCGGATTGGGCGACGTCCCCAGCGCCATGATGACGGTATCCGTCTCCAGCGTAAATTCGCTTCCCTCCACAGGGATCGGTCTTCTGCGCCCCCTCTCGTCCGGTTCTCCAAGTTCCATGGCGATGCAGAGCATTTCCGTCACAAATCCGTTTTTCGGGTCCTGCCGGTCGTTTTCATTCCGGTATCCCAGGATTTCTACAGGGCTGCACAGCAGGCGGAATTCCACTCCCTCCTCCTGCGCGTGTTCAACCTCTTCCCTTCGTGCCGGAAGCTCCTCCATGGAACGCCGATACACTACCGTCACCCGGTCGGCGCCAAGGCGCAGCGCGGTACGGGCGGCGTCCATGGCGACGTTTCCGCCTCCCACCACCGTGACCTTTCCGCCTTTCATCACGGGCGTTTCAGCGTCCGCCCGGTAGGCTTTCATCAGATTGGCGCGCGTAAGATACTCGTTCGCGGAATAGACCCCGTTCAGCGATTCTCCCGGAATGCCCATGAATCCCGGAAGGCCCGCGCCGGACCCGATGAACACGGCTTCGAATCCCTGTTCAAACAGTTCGTCTACCGTGACCGTGCGCCCGACGACGACGTTCGTCTCAATTTTTACGCCCATGGCCGTCAGCGCGCTGACTTCCCGTGCGACGATGCTTTTTGGCAGACGGAATTCCGGGATCCCGTATACCAGTACCCCGCCCGGCGTGTGAAGGGCTTCGAATACCGTTACTCTGTAGCCTTTTCGGGCAAGATCCCCGGCGCATGTAAGTCCGGAGGGGCCCGATCCCACCACCGCCACGCGATGGCCGTTGTCCGTCGGCGGCGCGTCCTGCGCCTCCGCCCCGGCGTTGTGTACGTCGGCGGCGTAGCGCTCCAGCCGCCCGATGGCCACAGGTTCAAACCGCAGTCCCATGGTACAGCGGCTCTCACACTGCGATTCCTGCGGACATACTCTCCCGCACACCGCAGGGAGAGAATTGCTGCCCCTGATGACCTGATAAGCGCCTTCCGCGTCTTTCTCCTGCAGTTTCCGGATAAATGCCGGAATATCGACGTTGACCGGACAGCCCTCCACGCAGGGACGGGTCCTGCAGTTCAGGCAGCGTCTCGCCTCTTCCTCCGCCAGCTCCGCCGTATATCCAAGGGCCACTTCATCAAAATTGCCGATCCGCTCTTTCGGCGGCTGTACGGGCATCTCCCGTCTTTTCGGTTCCGGTCTCATGTCTCCACCCCGCGAAACAGCCGGCAGGTATCCTCCCGGACCTTTCTCTCAAATTCGCCGTACATCCGGCTGCGGGACATGGCCTCGTCAAAATCCACCTCATAGGCGTTGAAGTCAGGGCCGTCCACACAGGCAAACTTCGTCAGCGTTTCATCCCCGCGGTGCAGCGTCAGGCGGCAGCAGCCGCACATGCCGGTCCCGTCGATCATAATGGGATTCATGGACACTGTGCACGGTACGCCGTAAGGCCGGCAGGTCAGCGCCACGAACTTCATCATGACCAGCGGACCGATGGCGATCACGGAGTCAAAGCTTCTGCCCTGCTCCAGCATGCGCTTCAGCGGCACGGTCACGTTTCCCTTCTCTCCATGGGAGCCGTCGTCCGTCATTACGGTCAGCTCCTGACAGCACGCGGAAAAATCCTTCTCAAGGATCAGCTGCTCTCTGCTTCGGAATCCGATGATGCCGGTCACCTCCGCGCCGGCATCGTGAAGCGCTCTTGCCAGAGGCAGGGCGATGGCACAGCCCACGCCGCCGCCTACGATGCATACGCGCCTGAGCCCTTCCAGTTCCGTGGGTTCTCCCAGCGGCCCGACGAAATCCCGGATCGAATCTCCTTCCTGCATCCGTCCCAGCTTCGCGGTAGTGCTGCCCACGGTCTGAAAGATGATGGTCACCGCTCCGCGTTCAGGGTCCGTACCGGCAACGGTGAGCGGGATCCTCTCCCCCTCCTCATCCACACGCAGGATGATGAACTGGCCGGGTTTTGCCTTGGCCGCGATCCGTGGCGCAGCAACTTCCATCCGGACCACAGAGCTGTTCAGTTCAGTTTTTTCCAGTATCTGATACATCGCTCGGTTCCTCCTGTGCCGGAACTCGAAAGACCGTTCCGGCGAACGATTCTCATTATAGGAAAAGGTAGGGTAAAATGCAAGATGCAGCGCCTCCTTTTCCCTCTCCGGCCGCCGATTGCTTCCGGTCCCCCGCTGTTGTATAATGAGAAAAACCGTGGAAGGGGGCGGAGACATTGTTCACCTGGGAAAGTCTGGAGAACGCCTGCGCACAATGCCGTGCCTGCGCGCTGTGCCAGACCCGTACCAATCTTGTGTTCGGCGTCGGGGAAAAGTCGGCGGAGATCCTTCTTGTAGGCGAGGGGCCCGGCGAAAAAGAGGATCTGGACGGCGTTCCCTTTGTCGGAAAAGCCGGGCAGCTGCTGGACGACATGCTGAAGATCATCGGGCTGGACAGGAAAACCAACGTCTACATCGCCAACGTGGTAAAATGCCGTCCCCCCGGCAACCGGGACCCGCTCCATCAGGAGCAGGCCGCCTGCCTTCCCTGGCTCAGGGAGCAGTTCCGGCTGATCCGTCCGAAGATCGTGCTCTGCCTCGGCCGCATCGCCGCGGGAGCTCTGATCCACCCGGATTTCCGAATTACGTCGGAGCACGGTCAGTGGTTCGAAAAAAGCGGCGTTTTCTTCATGGCTCTGTATCATCCCGCCGCTCTTCTTCGGGATGACAGCAAACGACCGGAGACATTCGTCGATCTGAAAAACGTGGAGGAAAAGATCCTTCAGATCTGTTCCCACACGGTCCTGAATAAATACTGAGGCGTCCCATGGTCGAAGAAAATGAACTGAAGAAACTGTGGCACGCGGTCTTCGGAGATGACCGTGCCTATATCGACGCGTGGTTCCGCGCCTTTTTCCGCCCGGAGGTGACCGCGGTGATCCGAGACGGAAACGACATCGCCGCCATGGCTTTCGTGCTCCCTCTCGGCACGCTGCACGGCGCCCCCTGCGCCAGCCTCTACGCGGTAGCTTCCGCCCCGGAAAAGCGCGGCCTCGGTCTCGGAAAGGCTGTCACCCGCAGCGCCGCCGCTCTGGCGGAGCGGGCCGGCTTCGCTCATGTTCTGCTGCGGCCGGCGGACCGCAGCCTGTTCCGGTTCTATGAAAAGCTCGGCTTCTCTCCCGTATGTCCTGCACGGAAAACAGCGTGCCGGCTCACAGGCTCCGGACCCGCCGCCGTTCCCTGCGGACCGGACCGGTATCTCGAGGTCCGCGACACGCTTCCGGACGCCGTCGGCGCGGTTTGCCCCTCCGCCGACCTTCTTTCCTTCTTTTCTTCCGCAGGAGGACGGCTGTATGCCGGCGAGGGTTTCTGCGCGGCCGTGGAAAACGAAGACGGTAAGGCCATGTTCAGAGAACTGCTCACCGGAGGAAAATCCCCGGAGCCTGACGCCCTGTCATCCATGGCCTACGGAGCGACGGAAGCCGTGATCCTGCAGCCGTGCTCCTGGTCCGCCGGCGTCCCCTGCGCCATGAGGTATGGCTCTCTGCCTGAGGAAGATCTTCGATGGCCCAGCCTGATGCTTGACTGAAAATACACGCTCTCCGTACTTTATATTATTTTAATACTTATCTTCTTTTTTGGTAACATTCTTATGGTAAAGTAGAATCGTAAACACCAGTTTGAATTCACCATTTCTCTTTTTCTATGAGATCTCCTTTTTCAACGGAAAGCGGCGCCTCGGGCGCCGCTTTCCGTTCTCTTCCGTCGCAGAATAATGCTTGACAACGTCCTTTCTTCTTGCTATACTGCTTAAGCCGCATTGAGCGGGCATGCAAGAGGGACGCCCCCGCCTGCAAGAGCGAGTCTCTGACAAGTAAGAGGTGAAAAACATGACAGCTATTTTTGTAACCGGAGGAAAGCAGTACCGGGTCAGCGAAGGCGACGTGATCTTCGTCGAGAAGCTTCCCAACGAGGCGGAAGAGACCGTAACCTTCGATCAGGTGCTCGCCGTTGTCGGCGATGACGTTCAGGCCATCGGAAAGCCCGTAGTTGAAGGGGCTTCCGTCACTGCCAAGGTCGTAAAGAACGGCAAGGCCAGAAAAGTACTCGTCTACAAGATGCATCCCAAAAAGGGATATCGCAGAAAGCAGGGCCACAGACAGCCCTACACGAAGCTGCAGATCGAAACCATTTCCCTGTAAAGGGTCCTGAATCTCAACTATCGGAGGTGAGACCACAATGGCACATAAGAAAGGTATGGGTTCTACCAAGAACGGTCGTGATTCCGAGTCCAAGCGTCTCGGGCCGAAGCGGGCTGACGGTCAGTTCGTCCTTGCCGGCAACATCCTGGTAAGGCAGCGCGGTACCCGCATCCATCCCGGCGTCAACGTCGGCATCGGCAGCGACGATACTCTGTATGCCAAGGCAGACGGCGTCGTCCGTTTCGAACGGCTCGGCCGTGACCGCAAGCAGGTTTCCGTATACGAGGAGATCTCTCAGTAAGCGCGGAACAGCAATGAAGCCCCGGGGCCAACGCTCCGGGGCTTTTTCTGTCGGATATCTGAAAAACAGGCCCTTTCCCGAGGGAAAGGGCCTGTTTTCAGCTCTTATACGATTACTGCAGCTCGATCGCTTCCTGGGGGCACTCACCCACGCAGGCGCCGCAATCCACGCAGGTACCCGCGTCAACGACAGCGGTATCTTCCATCGTGATCGCACTCATCGGGCACGTGTCGACACATACGCCGCAGGAAACACACTTGCTCGCATCCACAAAAGCAGCCATAGGAAAAACCTCCTTTTAGAATTGTAACGTATCTGCATTCTAACATACACGACCGAAATTGCAAGATAATTTTTATGAACAAATTGGAAACCCGGGAAGGAAAGCCTTTCGCATTGAACGGTCCGCGCTCTGCCCGGCGCTTCTTCCGCACAATCCCGGCTTTTCCTTTTTGTTTTCGGCCCGCAGAAGGCCCCTTTCTGTTACATATTCAGGAGGCAAACGCCGCTTCAGCGCGTCTTTTTTGCAGAGATCGCCCCAGAGTCAAACGGTTTTTTTCTTTCTGCGTTGCATCTGTGCCGGCCACCGTAGTATAATGAAACGCGATATGGCAACATTCTACCGTGAAGAGAGGAGAGGACCATGAGCATCATCGTTTCTTCCGACAGTACCTGCGATCTGTCTCCGGAGCTGATCCGGCAGTTTGATATCCGCATCATTCCCCTGTATATCGTCAAGGGCGACAAAGCATACAAGGATACGCTCGAGATCCGTCCGGAGGACATCTTCGAATGGGTAGACGGCGGCAAAGGCGTGTGCAGCACTTCCGCCGTCAACACCGCGGACTACATCGATTTCTTTTCTTCCCTGCGCAGGGAGTGCGACTCCGTCATCCATTTTACCATCAGCAGTGAGATGTCCGTCTGTTACGCCAACGCCTGCCTCGCGGCGGAAGAAGTCGGCGGCGTTTATGTGGTCGACAGCCGCAACCTCTCTACAGGCATCGGCAACCTCGTTCTGGACGCCGCTGCCATGGTTCAGGAGGGACGGCTCGACGCGAAAGAGATCTACGATATCATCGTCGGAGAAACGGCTCTTGTGGAATCCAGCTTCATCATCGACAAGCTGGATTATCTGGCCAAGGGCGGCCGCTGCTCCTCCGTGGCGGCTTTCGGCGCGAACCTTCTGAATCTGAAGCCCTGCATTGAGGTCGTCGACGGAAAGATGTCCGTCGGCAAGAAGTACCGCGGAAGCTTTGAAAAGGTGCTGCTTCAATACGTAAAGGACCGGTTGAAAGGGCGCGAGGATATCGACCCCCGCCGCATTTTCATCACCTATGCCAAAGGCGTATCCCGTCAGACGGCCGACCGCGTCGAGGAAGCCGTGCGCTCACTGGTCCCCTTTACCTCCGTTTATCATACCTATGCCGGCTGCACCATATCCAATCACTGCGGGCCGGTGTGTCTGGGCATTCTGTTTTTCCGCAAATGATCCCTTTGTCTGCAAAGGCCTCTGCCGTTCCCGGCAGAGGCCTTTTCTGTTCCCTCAGTATTTGATCAGAAGCGTATCGATCCTCCGGACGTCCGTTTCGCTGATGCGATAGGCGCCTTCCTGCTGAACGATCTGGATGGAGATCGTCTCCGGCTCCAGATAATCCACACTGTCCAGCCTGGCTTCAAACAGGTCGAGGATCTGCCCGGCCCATTTTTCTTCCAGTTCCGCCGGTTCCATCTCGTACAGGCTTGCATAGTCCCCTACCCAGTCCATCTGGAACTGCTGCCAGTCCTTCTCCCTCACCTGGCGGACGATGTCCATGGGCGTTACCGTCACGCTCACGAGGTAACTGTCGCCGGATCGGGTGGAGCCTCCGACCTCATACTTCCCCAGGGGCAGCAGTTTTCGGTACAGTTCGACGATCCGCTGACGCGTCTGCTCCGAGCACAGAGTCAGATCGATGTCAAAATAGCCGGCGAACGCGTCTGCCTCGTCTTTCAGTACCTGCTCATAGGCCGAAGCGAGATTTTCCTTTTTCATTCCCGCAAGCTTTGCGTACTCTTCCCCCGCCTCTCCGGTCAGTCTTGCACGGATGGCCTCATCGGCAAAAGCTTCCGCGTCCAGCGCGCTTCCTCCGCAGGCGCACAGTCCCGCCAGAAGCACGCTGATAAGAAGGAGGACAAGAAGTCCTTTCAACGGTCTGTTCATGTCATTTCCCCTCAGCGACGGTATTCGAACTCGACGTCAAAGATGCTGACGGTATCTCCGTCACAGATCCCCAGGGTCTCCAGGCGGTCATAGATCCCGGAATCTCTCAGCGTGCGGTCAAAGAACTGCCGGGATTCATAATCCCCGAAATTCACGTTGCGTACCAGCCGCGCCAGCCATTCGCCCTCCAGGATCCATACGTCGTCGTAATGGGCGATGCTGATATCCTCAGGCCGGCATGGACCGGGAGTGAACTCCTGTACCTCCGGCTCATACACGATGATGGGAGGCAGCTGGCGGAGCTCCTCCGCCGCCGCCAGGACCAGTTCCCGGATCCCTTTGTGCGCTGCCGCGCTGATCTCGAACAGCCGCAGTCCGTTTTCTTCACAGTAGGCACGCAGGCGGTCCAGCGGTTCCGCATCCTGCAGAATGTCCGTCTTATTCGCGGCGATCAGCTGCTTTCTTTCTCCCAGAGCGGCACTGTATTCTCTCAATTCCCGATTGATGGCCTGCAGGTCCTCCACCGGATCTCTTCCCTCACTTCCGGAAGCATCCACCACGTGGATCAGCAGGCGGCACCGGTCGATGTGCCTCAGGAAATCGTGGCCGAGTCCGGCGCCTTCGCTTGCCCCCTCTATGATCCCGGGGATGTCCGCCATGACGAAGGAGACGCCCTCTTCAACGAAAACGACGCCGAGATTGGGATAGAGCGTAGTGAAATGATAGTCCGCGATCTTGGGATGTGCCTTGGATACTACGCTGAGCAGCGTGCTTTTTCCAACGTTCGGGAACCCGACGAGCCCTACGTCCGCCAGCAGCTTCAGCTCCAGCACCACGTCCCGGCTCTCCCCCGGAAGCCCGCTCTTGGCAAACCGCGGCGCCTGCCTTGTGGGAGTGGCAAAATGCTGATTGCCCCAGCCTCCGCTCCCGCCTCTGGCCAGCGTGAACGTTTCGCCCATGCTCATGTCCCAGATCAGCGCGCCCGTCTCCTGGTCCCGGATGACGGTACCGCGGGGGACCCGGATGACAAGACTCTTTCCGTTTTTTCCGCTGCAGCGGTTTCCGGTGCCGTCGCCGCCGTTCTCGGCGGCGTATTTTCTTTTGTATCTGAAATCCATCAGGGTGGACATGTTGGGATCCACCTGCAGGATCACGTCCCCGCCGCGGCCGCCGTCGCCGCCGTCCGGTCCCCCGGAAGCTACGAATTTCTCTCTGTGAAAGGCGACCGCTCCGTTGCCGCCGCTGCCGGCACGAACGGTGATGGACGCTTTGTCTATGAACATACGGGTCCCCCTCTTTCCGTTTCCTGCCGCCATTATAACAGACGGGACCGGAACTTATCAACCGGCGGCTCTCTCAGGATTCCCGCTCGATCACCCTGCCGCTCTCAAGGCTCTTCGGAACGTCGATCAGCCGCTGATTTCGGCTTCCCCGCCACGGAACGTCAAAGCTCTTCTGCGCCAGGACGAATCTTCCGTCGACGAGCACGTCCGTCACACTCAGAAGCTCCTTCGTACCGTCGTCCGTTTTCATCCGCTCAAGCAGCTGCTCGAAGGTATACCCCGTATACGTCCACACATTCAGGCCCTTCTCCCGCGCCTGCCGGGCGATGAGAGCGCAGTCCGCCGCCTGTTCAAAGGGCTCCCCGCCCGAAAACGTGATCCCGTCCGTCAGCGGATTTGACAGCAGCCGCCGGACGATCTCTTCCACGGAGAGTTCCTCACCCCCCGCCGGATCGTGGGTCTGCGGATTCTGGCAGCCCTCACAGTGATGGGGGCAGCCCTGTGTAAACAGAACGAATCGGAAGCCCGGTCCGTCCACGATGGAATCCTGTACCGTTCCTGCTATCCTCATGGCTTTTCCTCTCTTTCTCCGATACAGTTCTGCCGCCCCGAAGGGCGGCTGATCGCTGCGTGCAGTCAGTCATTCGATGCCGTGCTTTACGCGGTCGGCTTCCTCCGCGCGCTTCCCGTTGTTGAACCGGTCAAGCGTTCCCACGAGGTATCCGGTAATGCGGCGGATCCTCTCGAAGCCAACCGATCCGTCGTCCTCTTTCCTGTGGCAGTGGGGGCACTCGTCCTTGATGATCCCGGTGTAACCGCACACCGGATCTCGGTCGACGGGATGGTTGATGGACCCGTAGCCGATGCCGCACTTCTGCATGTAACGGATCACCTTCTCAAAGGCCTCCAGATTCTGAAGCGGATCACCGTCCATCTCGATGTAGCTGATGTGGCCGGCGTTCGTCAGGTTATGATACGGCGCTTCCTTGCGGATCTTCTCGAAAGCGCTGATGTTGTAGTACACCGGGATATGGAAGCTGTTGGTATAGTACTCCCGATCCGTCACGCCGGGGATCACGCCGAACTTCTTCTTGTCGATCTTTACAAAGCGGCCGGACAGCCCCTCGGCAGGCGTCGCCAGAAGCGAGAAGTTCAGACCTCTGCGCTCACTTTCCTCATCCATCCTGCGGCGCATGTGACTGATGATCTCGAGCCCCAGCTGCTGGGCCCTCTCGCTCTCGCCGTGGTGTTCCCCGATCAGGCATTTCAGCGTCTCCGCCAGGCCGATAAAGCCGACGGACAGCGTGCCGTGCTTCAGCACCTCGCGCACCTCGTCGTTCCAGTCCAGCTTTTCGCTGTCGAGCCATACGCCCTGTCCCATGAGGAACGGATAGTTGTACACGTGCTTGCGGCACTGGATTTCGAAGCGCTCCAGAAGCTGATCCACGCAAAGGTCGAGCATGTGGTCCAGATCCTCGAAGAAACGGTCCAGATCTCCCTTGGCCTTGATCGCCAGCCTGGGCAGATTGATGGAAGTGAAGGAAAGATTGCCTCTGCCGTTGCAGATCTCCCGGGTCGGATCGTAAACGTTTCCGATCACGCGGGTGCGGCAGCCCATGTAGGCGATCTCCGTCTCCGGGTGTCCTTCCTTATAGTACTGGGCGTTGAACGGCGCGTCGATGAAGCTGAAGTTGGGGAACAGCCGCTTGGCGCTGCAGCGGCAGGCCAGCTTGAACAGATCATAGTTGGGCTCCCCTTCGTTGAGGTTCACGCCGTCCTTTACACGGAAGATCTGGATGGGGAAGATGGGGGTCTCCCCATGACCCAGACCTGCCTCCGTGGCCAGCATGATGTTCTTCATCACCATGCGTCCCTCAGGGGTGGTGTCCATTCCGTAGTTGATGGAGGAGAAGGGCGTCTGCGCGCCGGCGCGGGAATGCATGGTGTTCAGGTTGTGGATGAACGCTTCCATAGCCTGGTAGGTCGCGCGGTCCGTCTCCTTTTCAGCGTATCGGACCGCCGTCTCCTGAGCCTTTTTCAGAAGCTCCTCGTTCCCGAATCGCTCGACCAGCAGCGGCAGCTCTTCGGCACAGTATTCCACGCTCTTTTCCAGGGCGGGAACCTGTCCCGTGCGTTCCTCGACGGCGGCCTGGATCGTCTTCAGTTCCTCATCCGGATCCTCGATATCCAGCAGCATGGCCATGGCCTTCGCCAGATTCTGCCGGTACAGGCGGCGATACGTCTTTCTCACGCCGACGGCCATGCCGTAATCGAAGTTGACGATGCTCTGACCACCGTGCTGGTCGTTCTGGTTGGACTGGATGGCGATGCAGGCCAGCGCGGAGTAGGACGTGATGTCGTTGGGTTCTCTCAGCGTACCGTGACCGGTAGAAAAGCCGTCCTTGAACAGCTTGATGATGTCGATCTGCGTGCAGGTCGTGGTCAGCGTCAGGAAATCCAGATCG
This sequence comes from Oscillospiraceae bacterium, assembly GCA_017519975.1. Classification (GTDB taxonomy): domain Bacteria; phylum Bacillota; class Clostridia; order Oscillospirales; family Oscillospiraceae; genus Alloscillospira. Next base: position 105,725 of record JAFWRM010000053.1, read on the forward strand.
TGAATGTGGATGTCGCCTTCCTGGTGGGCCCGGGAGTGATCCGGGTTCAGTACGAACATCTTGTAGAACTGCTTGGCTCCCTCGCTGCCGTACTTGAGCATGACGCCCATCGCGGTATCTCCGTCGATGTTGGCGTTCTCCCGCTTGACGTCGCTGTCCTTGGCGTCGGCGAAGGTGATTTCTTCATAGGTCTGCATCAGTCGGGTGTTCATCTCCCGCCGCTGGGACCTCTTGTTCCGGTACAGAATGTACGCTTTGGCCGTTGTCACAAAACCGTTGTCCATCAGGACCTTTTCCACCAGGTCCTGAATGTGTTCCACGTCCGGCGTTTCCACATTCTCCAGTTCCAGCGTGGACATGACCTGATTGGCCAGCTTTTCCGCCGTCGCTTCATTTCCGGGTTTATAGGTGGCGTTGAAGGCCTTGATGATAGCCCCGGTGATCTTGCTCACGTCAAAGGGAACCGTACGTCCGTCTCTTTTGCGAATGCTCGAAATACTCATGGCTCTCTCTCCTCATATGCTTTCGGCACAATATGTTGTGCCTGTATTCTTAGTCAGGCACAAAATAATATATCTTATCCCTCCATATCTGTCAACAGGAAAAACTGTTCTCAGGAAAGTTTTTCCGTTTTTCCCCTTTGTGAGCAAAGTTTACAAATTCCTCATTTACCCCGGGGGCATGCCATGCTATGATGGTAGCAAATGAAAGGAGGATCTTCATGTTTCCTTCCGAACTGAAACGCCTGGCCCGGCTGGACATGCGTGAAACACGGCCGCGCGTCTGGTGGACGGCGCTGATCTATCTCGCTGCCGCCACCGTGCTTTCTCTTCTGATCTCCCGTCTGAGCGGCTATTCCGCCTACATGGATAACGTCCGTTCCCTGACGCAGCGCATACAGAACCTGGGAATACGAACACCGGAAGAGCTTTATGCGCTGGTCGAATCAAACATGAACGCTCTGCTCCCCTCCGTCAGCGGTCTTTCCTCGCTCATGGCAGCTGTCCTTGGCCTCGTATACGCCATGCTGGAGGCAGGGTTTTCCGGCTACTGCCTGCTGGTCAGCCGGCGCGCCGCGTCCTCTCCCCGCGACCTCATGCTCTCCTTCGAACATCCGCTGAAGGTATTCCTCATTCTGTTCCTCAGCGGACTGTTCGTATTTCTCTGGTCTCTGCTTCTCGTCATCCCGGGCATCGTCGCCGCCTTTCGGTACTCGCAGGCCATTCTCATCCATTACGATCATCCGGAATACTCCGCGTGGCAGTGCATCCGTGAATCCTGCCGCATGATGAAGGGGCGAAAAGCCTTCCTGTTCCTGTTGGTCGTAAGCTTTCTTCTCTGGTTCCTGCTGGACGCGCTGATCGTTTCCGTGATCTGGATCCCCGTCCTTCAGCTCTTCCTGGCCCCCTACTACGGCATAACCATGGCCCATTTTTACAATCGCGTCTCCGGCATGTCCACATAGTCCTCTCATATCTTCAGATTCGCGTAAAAAGGAGTCCTGCGGCGCTGCCGCGGGACTCCTTTTTATGTAATGGAAAAATGTTGAAGTTTGCTGTTACTGCACAGCCGCCAGCAGAGCCTTGCGCCTCTTTTCGGCCGCCAGATAGTCCATGATCAGAGCGAGGATCAGCAGAGCGCCGACTGCAAACGTATTCCAGTAGGGCTTTACGCCGATGACCGTCAAAACGTTATCAAGGACCTGCATGACCAGCAGGGCGATCAGAGGACCGACCATGCCGCCGGTACCGCCGGAGAACGCGACACCGCCGAGCATAACGGCGGACAGCGCCGTCATGTTGGGTGCGGAGGACGTTACCGCTGTCGGGTCGGCCTTCTTCGTCTGGCTCACGTAGAACAGGCCGCCCAGAGCGGTGATCACGGAGCACACCATAAACAGTATTGTTGTGATTCTGTTGGTGTTGATGCCGGCCAGGCGGCTGGCAAATTTGTTGCCGCCGGTGGCAAAGCAGTTGCGTCCGAACCTCGTCCGGGACAGAACAAACTGGCAAATGAATACGATCAGCACGCCCACCAGCGTGGTCAGCGGGATCAGATCGAACAGCGTCGTCTTGGCAATGGACAGGAAAGCCTTGTCGCTCACGTTCACGTTTGTCAGATTCAGCAGCCAGCCCGCGATGCCGGTATATACGGAAGACATACCGATCGTCGCGATAAAGGCCGGGAAGTTGAGCTTCAGGACCATGATCGAGTGCAGCAGACCGATCACCGCAGCCAGGACCAGCCCCAGGATGAAGACCACCCACCAGGGCAGGTTCGTGTCACGCATCATGACCGCGAAGAACGCGTTGCACAGCGTCGCCTGCGCGGCGACCGACAGGTCGATGTTACCGCTGATGAGCAGCATGCCGAGGCCGCTGAGCATGAACAGCGGGAGAACCAGCTTGTAAAGCAGAGAGCGCAGGTTGATCGAAGAGAAGAATCCCTTTCCGAACGGACTGCCGCCCTTCAGGACGTCACTGCTGATCAGGACGGCAATGATGATCAGAATAATCAGAACGATCAGAAGCTTAAAGCCCGTACCGGATGCAAAGCGCTTAAAGGCATTGGATTTTTTCTGCATGAATGAAACCCCCTTACACTTTGTTCCGCCGCGCCTGCCGGAAGAAATCAAGCGCAAGCGCGATGATCAGAAGCAGGCCGTTGAAGATGGTGGCAAGGTTGGAGTTGACGTTGCAGACGCTCATGCCGACCGTAAACGTGTTGAGGATCAGCATACCGACGAAGGCTCCGCCAAGTCCGCCTTCGCCGCCGCCGAAGGAGATACCGCCGAGGATGGCGCCCGTCAGACCGGTGAACTGTGCCGTGGAAAGAGCCTGCAGGCTTCCCTGCTGCATCTTGCAGGCAAACAGCGTTCCGGCGATGCCGGCCATGCCGCCGCTGATAACGTAGAGCAGGGTGATGATGCCCTTGGAATTGATACCGGCCAGGTTCGCCGCGATGGGGTTGCCGCCGAGCATCTTGACTTTTGTGCCGAATTTCGTCCGGGCGACCAGGATGGCAAAGATGATGTAGATAATCAGCATGATCACCAGCAGGATCGTAAACTCACTGAACAGCTTCTTGTTGCCGATATCGTACATGATGTCATTGGTGAAGTTGATGTTCTGTGCGGACGCGTCCTCTTTGCCAATGGAACTGGCAAAGTACATCAGACCTCTGACGACCGAGGACATACCGAGGGTCGCAATGAAGGACGGAAAACGGAACTTCGTGATAATGAAGGCGTTCAGCAGACCAAAGAGAATGCCGACGATAATGCCGATCAGCATCGCGAAATACCAGGGTACCGAATGCGTAACGCTCCAGGCACAGACTACGCCGGCCATGGCGCCGATGGTAGAGGCGGACAGGTCCATGTTGCCCGACAGCATCAGGCAGCCGGCTCCGATGGTCAGGAACGCGGCGAACACCATGTTGTTCAGAATGTTCCTGATCGTGGTGATGGCAAAGAACTTGGAGCCGATGCCGCTGGCCCACAGGCTGAAAACAACGATTTCTACAATAAGTAAGATGATCAGAGGAAAGACTTTCTTTTGCAGAAGCTCTTTAAAGAACCCTCCGGATTTCGATTTAGTCATGCCACTACCCCCTTAGTCAAGCATCGCGAGAGACAGAACGTTTTCTTCCGTCGCATCCTCACGCTTGACCTCACCGGTGATGTGACCGTTGTGCATGACGACGATGCGGTCAGCAACGTTGATGACCTCTGTCAGCTCGCTGGAGATGAAGATGACGGCCATGCCCTGTTTGGCAAAATCGCACACCATCTGGTAGATCTCTGCCTTCGTCCCGACGTCGATGCCCTTGGTGGGCTCGTCGAGGATCATGACCTTCGTATCCATCAGCTCGTTGGTCCAGCGTCCGAGGATGACCTTCTGCTGGTTGCCGCCGGACAGCTCCACGACGTTCTTGTAGATCGTCGGCGTCTTGATGTCAAATTTCTTTACGGCGTTCTCACCGAGTTCCGTCATCTTCTTCTCATCCGTGAAGATGCCGGCCTTGACCGTCTTGTCGATGACGGGCATGGAAACGTTGTCACGAATGGTGCGGTACATGACCAACCCCTGATCCTTACGGTCTTCCGGACACAGGGCGATGCCGGCGTTGATGGCGTCGCGCGGGGTGTGGAAATGGACGGGCTTGCCATCCAGGAGGATCTCGCCGGACAGGACGGGATCCGCTCCGAACAGGGCGCGGGCGACTTCGGTACGGCCGGCGCCGACCAGACCGGCAAGGCCGACCACTTCACCCTTACGGATCGTCAGGTTGATGTCATGCACGGAGGGAGTCTTCAGATCCTTGACTTCAAGGATCACGTCTCCGTACTTGTCGTTTCTCTTCAGGTTCGCGTACGTGTCTCCGATGTCGCGGCCGACCATGCACTTGATGAGCTCCTGCTCCGTGGTCTGAGCCGTCTGCAGCGTCGTGACATAGTTGCCGTCCTTTAGAACGACGATCTCGTCGGAGATCTCAAAGATCTCGTTCAGACGGTGAGAAACGTAGATTATAACCTTACCCTCTTCCTTCTGACGTCTGATCAGGTCGAAGAGGATCTTGATTTCTGAATCAGTCAGAGGGGCGGTGGATTCGTCGTACGCGATGATATCGGGGTTCCGCCGATAGGTCTTCATGATTTCGACCATCTGCTGATACGCCACGTTCAGCATGCCGACCGGCTCCTGCGGATCGATCGGAAGCCCGAAATCGTCAATGATCTTCTGGGTATCTTTGATCAGCTTTCTCCTGTCGAACAGCCCGGATTTTGTCTTCGGAAGATCGCCCAGGAAGATGTTTTCCATGACGGACAGATACGGGATCAGCTGGCGCTCCTGATAGATGACGCTGATGCCGTGGGCAAGGGCGTCCTGGGGGGAGTGCAGCGTGATCGGCTGACCGTCGAGCAGCATCTGACCTTCATCGTTGTGGAGGTCGCCGTTCATGATCTTCAGCAGGGTGGACTTGCCGGCGCCGTTTTCGCCCAGCAGCGCAAGCACCTTGCCGCCCTTGGCAGTGAAGTTGATCTCATTGAGCGCGCGAACGCCGGGGAAGGATTTGCCGATACCTCTTAATTCGAATGTCTTCTCCATCTGCTCTTATTCACCTACCTAATAACTAAGAATCGATTCTTGGTGCTGGTTACTTATTGAAGAAGGACGGCGGACCGCCGTCCTTCTTCAATGATTTATTTACGGGTTGGATGGATCGTAAAGCTCAGATCAGCTTACCGCTCACCGGTGTAGTAGTCCGGGAAGTCCTTCACGAAGGAGCTGAAGTCGTCGATGGAGACGGGAACGTCGTCATAGCCCTTCAGGTAGGCATAGGTGTCGACGCTGGCGTACAGGTCGGTCCACTTCAGATAGTGGAGGTAGTCGTCCTCAGACAGCCACTCGGTGGGCAGCATGACCTTGCTGTACTCGCCGTTCTTGCCGCAGTCTTCAGGATCAACCCAGCTGGGCCAGATGGTCTCAGGCGTGCACCAGCCCATCTTGAAGGCGTAGCAGGCGCCGAGGATAGGCTCATCGTACAGGGTCTGAGCGGTGAAGCAGGCATAACGGGCGGCGTTGGAGATGCCCTCATCCCACTGCTGGATGAAGCCCGTGCCGCCGAAGGTCACGACAACGGAGGTGTCGGTCAGGCCGGCCTCTTCAAGAGTATCGGCAGCAGCCAGTCCCCAGTCGTCGAGGATGCCGCAGATCAGCCAGTACTTGATCTCGGTATGCTTGGCGACCTCGCCGGGGAATACAGATTTCGCGCCCTCATAGGAGATGCCGGCGGACACGCAGTCGCAGACCCAGAAGTTGTCAGCGGAAGCGCCGGCAATCTTCTTCCATTCTTCCTCAGCGCCAACAGTACGGACGTGCAGCTGGGGAGAGGTGGTGAAGTCGAACGCGATGCAGCCGACTTCGGCGGGATCGGCGTCAGGATAGTTGTCCTGCAGCCACTGCCAGATTTTGTCGACCAGAATGTGACCGACTTCGAGGCTGTTGAAGCCGACGAACGGGTGAACCATGTAGCCGTTGGGAGTGGGAGCACTCTCATCGCCGTCGGTGGCGGGGCTCATCATGGGCATGTACTCGGCATCGGGATACTGCTCGATCATCTTGACGACGGTGGGATAGATGGTAGCGTCGGGGTCGACGATGAGGATCTCAGCGCCCTCATCCAGGACCTGCTGCAGAACCGTCATGTAGCTGTTGGCGTCGCCGTCGTTATTGAACTTGAAGCCCATCCACTCGAGGTTGAAGGAGGGGCACCACGCTTCGATGGCATCGGCGGCAGCCTGATACAGGAAGTAGGAAGAAGACGCAACATAGGTGGTCTTGAACTTCGGGTTCTGGCTGTAGTCGTACTCATAGTCGAAGTGGGCGATCTTGTCCAGGTTGGGCGTGCCGTCCTCATTGGCGTGAGGATAGGGCTTCGCGGTGTCGACCTCAACTTCAGCGTTGGGGTTGACAGGGGTGGTGTCGCTCTTCTGGCCGTCATCGGCGGGGGTCGTCTCTTCCTTCTGGCCATCGTCAGCGGGCTTCGTTTCACCGGAGCCGCCGCCGCAGGCGACGAGGGCGAAGACCATTACCAGTGCCAGCAGCAAAGCAATGATTTTCTTCATTTCAACATTTCCTCCTATAAATTTGATCTTCTTTCTATGCAGGTGCGCCGCCTGACCGTGACCCCGTAAATCACTCTTTTATCAACGGTCAAATTGCGCATCTTACATAAGACCGTGGTCATTATAACTGTTTGCCCCCCTGATGTCAACAAATTAATTATCGATTTTTGCCAAACAGTCCTCTTCTCTTAAGAAATTGGTAACAATTGTTAATATTCTGGAAAGGTCCTGCATTTTTCTTGAAACGTCCCGTGTATTCATATATAATGGCACGGAAACTTTTTGTGCAGGCGCTCAGCCGCCGCGGTCAACGCCCCGCGGCGCCCGTCGGGCGCAGGATGCGGAAAGGAACGGATCGTAAGATGAGCCAATCGAAAGAACAGCGAGCCCAGAAAAAGGCGCTGGAAGAAAAAAAGCGGAGGCAGACCAGAGTCGCCGTCATCGTCACCGCGGTCGTCATCGCGGTATTCGTCGCCGCGCTTCTCACCATCAACTCCAAAGCGTTCCGCAGGAGCGCCACCGCCGTGACCGTCGGAGATACGAAGTTCTCCGTCGTGGACTTCAACTACTTCTTCTATATGGAGTACTATGATTACCTGTCGAGGGTCTACTCGGAATATCCCGGCTACGCCGATTCCATGCTTCCCGACACGTCCCAGCCGCTTGACGCCCAGTACGTCTCCGCCGATGAAACGTGGGCGGACCGGATCGGAAACGCCGCTCTGGATACCATTCTGGACACCGCGGCCGCATGGCAGGCCGGCCACGCGGCCGGATACGAGCTCAGCCAGGACAAGCTTGATGAGATCGACGAGACTTATGCCGCCGCGGAAGCGCAGGCTTCCATGAACGGCTATTCTCTGGACGCCTTTCTCAGCAGGAACTACGGCAAGGGCATCTCAGGAAAAACGTGGAAGAACCTGCTGCTCATGAAGGCCTATGCCGATGAGTATCGGGAAAAGGTCAAAAATGACTTCTCCTATTCGCAGGATGAACTGGACAGGTATTATGCCGAGCATGCTACGGATCTGGACGTTTACTGCCTGCGTTCGTTCTACATTTCAGACAGCGCATATGAAAACGGGATGGAAGGCGCCAAAGCCGCCGCGGACTCTTACAAGGAATCCATCCGGACCGAGCAGGACCTGATCGACGCCGCCCGTGATTTTGACGCGGATACCTACGAGGATGACGCTTCCACTCTCCATTACTACGCAGGCAACGCTTTGGCCGGCCCCTATCGCGACTGGGTCAAGGATGAAGGGCGTCAAACCGGCGACGTCTACGTGGCGGAAAATGAGTCCCACGGTGGCTACTATGTCCTTTACTATGTCGAAAGGATCCGCAACGAGTATCCCTGCGCCTCTGTTTACATGATCTCCATGTTCGCCGATGAGATCATTGCCGACAATTACGATACGACCGAGGCCTACGAATCGGCTCTTGCCGTTGCCAGATCCGACCTGAAAGACGAGGCGGAAGAAGTTCTGGCGGAATGGAACAAGGCGAAAGAAAAAACGGCGGACACATTCAAGGTCCTCTACGACGACCATACCGAAAACTATTATTATGAGAATGGTCTGTACGAATCCTATCACAGGCATGAATACACCGACGATATGGACGCCTGGGTCTATGACGAAGCCAGAAAACAGGGCGACGCGGCCATCTTCTCTGAATCGGACGGGGATTCCTATTACTTCCTGATGTTTGACAGCATGGGGGGCCGTTACCGTGACTATCTGGCGAGGGACGGACTGAGCTCCAGCGATTACCTCAGCTGGGACGCCTCGATCAAGGAAGGCCTGTCGGCACAAAAGACCGTCTGGTTCTCTCAGACCGGCTGAGTTCGACCGTCAGACATACGACAGCGCCCTTGGGGGCCGCGTGACGCGGCCCCCAGGGCGCTGCTTTTTCCGTTCCGTTATTCCGCCGCCGCTTCCGTTTCCTCTTTCTGCGGCATTTCCTTTTTCAGGACCAGCTTCCCGTTCTCCGTGGTCAGTACCACGGTATCGCCGGCCTTTACCGTTCCGGCCAGGATCTCCTCGGCCGCAGTATCCTCCACCGCGCTCTGGATTGCCCGGCGCAGCGGTCTGGCTCCGTATACGGGGTCGAATCCCCGGTCTGCCAGCAGATCCACCGCCTCATCCGATACCCGCATGGCGATCTCCATGCCCGCCAGGCGTCCGGTGACCGTCTGCAGCATGTTGCGGCAGATGGCGCGGATGTTCTCTTTGGTCAGACGGTGGAACACCACGATCTCGTCGATCCGGTTCAGAAACTCCGGCTTGAAGGTCCTCTTCAGGTCCTCGTTCACCAGTTGCTTGAGTTCCTCATAGTCGGCGGTGTCCGGATCCGACGCCTCGTCTTCCGTAAAGCCGAGACGGGTCCGCTTCTCCGTCAGGCTTCTGGCGCCCACGTTGCTGGTCATGACCACGACCGCGTTCTTGAAATCCACCTTCCGCCCCTGGCCGTCGGTCAGGCGTCCGTCGTCCATGATCTGCAGCAGGATGTTGAAAACGTCCTCGTGGGCTTTCTCGATCTCATCGAACAGGATCACGCTGTAGGGCTTGGTCCGGACCTTTTCGGTCAGCTGACCGCCCTCATCGTACCCCACGTATCCCGGAGGCGACCCGATGAGGCGGCTCACGGTGTGCTTCTCCATGTACTCCGACATGTCGATGCGGATCATGGCGTTCTCATCCCCGAACATGGCTTCAGCCAGTGCCTTGCACAGTTCGGTCTTGCCGACGCCCGTCGGCCCCAGGAACAGGAAGGACCCGATGGGGCGCTTGGGATCCTTCAGGCCGACGCGCCCTCTGCGGATCGCCTTCGCAACCGCGGTCACGGCCTCGTCCTGGCCGATGACCCGCCGGTGAAGGATCTCCTCCATCTTCAGCAGGCGCTCGCCTTCGTCCTCCTTGATGCTGGCCACGGGGATGCCCGTCCACCCGGACACCACCTGCGCGATGTCTTCCGGCGTTACTTCACGGTTTCCGGTACCGGTCATGGACCAGCACCTTTTCGCGTTGGCAAGGGTCTCTTCCAGCTTCTTTTCCTCATCGCGGAGAGACGCCGCCTTTTCATAGTCCTGCGCCTGGACCGCCGCGTCCTTCTCCCGCTGCACGGCCAACTTCTTCTGCTGGAGCTCGACCACGTCTCTACCGCCGCCGTGCACGACATCAACCTCACCATCCGGAAGGGCGAGGTCATCGGCCTGGCCGGGCTGGTCGGCGCGGGGCGCACAGAGGTCGCCCGCGCCATCTTCGGAGCGGATGAGATCAC
>JAFWRM010000054.1 GCA_017519975.1 Oscillospiraceae bacterium
CTCTTTCGGCGTGTCTTTCGTGCAGCGCAGAGATACGGTGGGCTCGTGAAGCTCCAGTCGGGACATCGCCTCCAGCACCATGAAGGATACGGGGTTGGTCGCGTCCTCCCCCGTCTCCGGGATCATGCCGCCGATGGTGGTGTGCTGACCCAGGTGACCGATGCCGGCTGTCTGCTGAGTCTTTCCGAAGCCGCCCTTGTAGAAGGTATTGATCTTCAGGAAGAAGCTGTCCACCAGTTCCTGCGCCTGATCCATGGTCAGGACGCCGTCTTCCAGATCTTTTTTCAGGTACGGCCAGGCGTACTGGTCAAAACGCCCCATGCTGGTAACGCCGGGATCGTTGTCCACCTTCAGGAACACGTTGTACATCATGACCTGCTGCAGGGCCTCCCAGAAATTCCTGGCCGGCTTATCCGCGATCCAGTCAAGGCCGGCGGCCATTTTCTCATACTCGGCCTTCTTTTCCGGATCCGCGCAGGCGGCAGCCTTTTCCCTTGCCAGATCGGCGTAACGCCGGGTCAGAAGTTCGGCGGTGTCGCACGCGATGGTAGCCGCCTTATAGAACAGATAACGGCCCATGTTGTCGCCCTGAACGTTGCCTTCATGCGCGTCCAGCCAGTCCTGTGCCTGCCGGCGGATGTCCGCGTAGCCGCGCTTCAGAATGGTCTGGAAGCCGGGGGTCAGATGACCGGGAGGCAGCATCACAGGCCAGCCTCCGATCTTGCCGTAGTCCGACGCCTGCAGGGCAAAGAACTCCTGCGCACCGTCGGGCAGCCACTCCTCGGGGCGGATGCCGTCGTTGGCGGCCATCTTCTTCGCGATGATCTCGCGGAGTTCCTTCACATCCTCCGGCGCGATGGCCAGCAGCTGCTTGGAATAGATGGGATCGTCCATGGGCGCGTGGTGCAGGCCGTCCTCACCGATGGGCCAGGTGTTTTCGATGTCCGCCATGAGCACCCAGGCCAGAGCGTGGGAATCGCCCCAGTTCTTGCCGCCCATGTCGCCGACGAAAAACTCATCCTCCTGAATATCGATGGGCATGTTCTCGATCACGTATTTCGAGATCATGGGCTTCTGGACCATGGGGGGGAAATTCTGATAGCGGATCTCCGCCTCATACTTCAGCTTCTCCTTGACGGCATCGCCGATGATCAGGCGGTCACGGACCTTTTCACGGTACCTCTCGATGCGGGGGGTTATAGATCTGAACTGATACATTTGCGTGCTTCCTTTCTTTCAGCGACATGCGCAAAATCTGGCATTGTATTTCTGTTCTCAGTATAACATGATTCCGTGATGCGGTTCAATACCGTATCGTAGTGAGCTCATGCAAGATTTGCCGGTTCCCGTCATCGCCCGCGGCGCAGGTCGTACGTGCGGTACTGAATGGCTTCGGCCAGATGTGACGGCCGGATGTTCCAGCTCCCGTCCAGATCCGCAACGGTTCTTGCCACCCGCAGAATGCGGTCGTAGCTTCGGGCCGTGAGGCCCATGGCGTCGTAGGCGTTCTTCATGAGGCTCCGGCATTCATCGTCCAGCGCGCAGAATTCTTCCGTCTGCGACGGTGTGAGCCGGGCGTTGCACGCCCCTCCGCTCCTGGCCACCTGTACGGCCCGCGCCGCGTTCACCCGCTGCCGGATGGCGGCGGAAGGCTCCCCTTCCGCCTTCCCGGACAGTTCCTCAAATTCCAGCGCCTGCACTTCACAGATGATGTCGATCCGATCGAGCAGCGGCCCCGACAGCCGGCTGTGATAGGCGTTCACGGAGCTTTCGGAGCAGGTACACCGCCCGGAGGGATGACCGTACCAGCCGCATCGGCAGGGGTTCATGGCGCATACGAGCATGAATCGGCTGGGATATGTGACGGTATAGGCTGCCCGGGAGATGGTCACCTTATCATCTTCCAGCGGCTGACGCAGCGTTTCCAGCGTCTCCCGACTGAATTCCGGCAGTTCGTCCAGGAACAGGACGCCGTTGTGGGCCAGTGATATCTCCCCCGGTCTTCCCTGCGCCGTGCCCCCCGTCATGGCCACGCTGGTCACCGTATGATGCGGCGAACGGAAGGGCCGGACGGAGACCACGGGGTGCTCCGGATCGGTGATGCCCGCTACGGAGTGTATCTCCGTGGATTCCGTCATTTCCTCTCTGGTCATGTCCGGCAGAATGCCCGGAAGACGCTTGGCAAGCATGCTTTTCCCCGCGCCGGGAGGCCCCACCATCAGCACGTTATGACCGCCGGCAGCCGCGATCTCAAGCGCGCGCTTGACGCTCTCCTGTCCTTTCACTTCACTGAAGTCCGGAACGTCGGGCGTGCCCTCCGTGAGTGAGGCAGGCTGGGCCGGCAGCAGCTTTTCTTCCCCCGCCAGATGGAGCAGCAGCTGCTTTACGTGGCGCACGGGATAGACGGTGATCCCATCGGCGAAGGCAGCCTCCCGGGCGTTGGCCTCGGGAACGAAAAGGCTGCGGTATCCCGCCCGCGCCGCCGCCACCGCCATGGGCAGGGTGCCGCTGACGGGGCGGACCTCTCCGGACAGAGACAGCTCCCCGAAAAAGGCGCTGTCTTCCGGAACAGGACGGATCTGCTCTCCCGCGCTCAGAATGCCGAGCAGTACGGGAAGATCGTAGGTCGTGCCCGCCTTCCGCGTATCCGCCGGAGCCAGATTCACCGTGATGCGGCTCACCGGGAACTTGAATCCACAGGCCTTTACCGCCGCCCGCACCCGTTCCCGCGCTTCCTTGACCGCCGAATCCGGCAGGCCGACGATCTCAAAGCCGGGAAGGCCGGAGGAAAGGAAGCACTCCGCCGTGACCACATAGCCGCGAATGCCGCTGAGACCGAAAGAATGTATTTTGGAGATCATCCTATCACCTTCTGCCCTCTCTGTCAGTAATGGCCGCCAGTTTCCTTCCCGGACGGAGAAGGCCGGATACCTGTGCGGCATCCGGTCTCTCCTGGAAAAAGAAGGATAAGGCCGTAAACAAAAGGCGGACGAAGAACCGTCCGCCTGAAATCACACAGAACTGCGGCTGCCCACGCCGCGCCGGATATCAAGTGACGCATCCTTCTCAAACACGGAAGGCACTGCCGTTTCCCGCAGCACCCTGTTTCGCGCGCCACGCTCCGCGCGGCGCCGAAAGCCCCGGGGCTCATAGGCCGTGACGCGGCCCTTAGACCTCCGGGATCGGAACGCCTGATGTTTACTTGCAGACATTATAAATAACCGACGGCGATCTGTCAATAACCGTGGTTGCGGTACCAGTCCTTCCCGTACTCTTCGTATACGTCGCGGACAAGCTTCATCTTGCGCTGGAACGGCTCGTCGCTGTCCCGACCGACGACCGATACGAGGTAGCAGAACCCTCCCTCGGGCGCCATACGGTCGATATAACGGATCAGTTCCTCGCGCAGCTCCTCGTCGGACGTTTCCGGATAGGAGATCGGGCCCTGGTTATCCCAGCCGCCTGCGATGATCAACCTGCGCCCGTATTTCCGCTTGATGCCCTGGATATCGTTGGATACCTGAGCCGGCTCCCACAGCTGAACGCCGATATCCAGCCAGTCGTCGATGAAGCATTCAGCCCTGCCGCAGTCGTGCATGGCGATCTTCAGCCCGGCGTTTCTGGCAAGATCGGCCTCCCGCTTGTGGAACGGCTTGACCAGATCCCGGTATACCTGCGCGGAAATGAAGGGGCAGTTCTGGGCGGCGGTATCGTCCGCCAGCTCGTAAACGTCCCCATGGAAATACTTCAGCAGAGCCCGTTCCCTCTCGAGATAGTATTCGCAGAGATAGTCGAAAAGCGCGTAGACCTCCTCCGGCTCCTCCTGCATGGCGCACAGGCCGTTGACGAACCCCATCATGTTCATCAGCGTCATGAAATACCCCGCGTTATGCAGGACGATCGGATTGTGTTCCACGTCCTTATCCTTCAGTGCGTCCTTTGCCAGACGTTCCCAGTCCATGCCGGACAGATCCGGTGTTTTGATCACGTCACGCCATTTGGTGACGTCTTCAAGAAGGATGCGTCCGGGCACGGGCATCATCCCCCCCATGGAGGCGTCCGTCGTGGTATATTCGATCCCGAATTCATCGATGGGATAGCCGTCGGCGCTCTTCTCCCCGGTCTGGAACGGGAGCCCTGCGCCCCATCCCCAGAAATCATAGAACGGAAGATACTCCGGGATCTCGCCGTCGAACATCCGCAGGAGGTTTTCCTTTGGCGTAAGCCTGTACATGATGATCCTCCTCTTTATCTTTGTCTTTATCTTTGTCTTCTGCCTTTCCGCCTTCCCCGCTCTTTGACACGCGGCGGGTCTCCGTGCGGAAAAGAAGTCCGCATGGAAACCATGCGGACTTCTTTCAGTCAGTTATTTCACCGGATCCAGATACGTGATGGCCACATAGTGGTCGGCGTCAGTAAAGCAGTCATAGTGAACCGGAGCGAAACCGTCGAAGGTAATGTCGATGGCGACCTTCACATTCTTGGGAAGATCCTCGAACTCCCAGTCTCCGGCCCAGTTCGTCACCGTCTCACGGACCTCGCCGTTTTCGAGCGTGGCTTTGACGGCGGCGCCGATGCAGACCTCCTCCAGCTCCTTGGGGTACGCGACGGTACCGGCAAGGAAACGGCTGGGGATGTTCAGATGGACCACGCTGGATTTCATGTCGCCCAGGCACTCCAGCTGAGTGACCTTGTTGGCCGCGATCAGCTTGCTGATGTTGCTCTCCGGATCGTCCAGATCGCCGAATACCAGAGCCTGGTTGGGGCACGCTTCCACACAGCGGGGCTCAAAGCCCGGATAATCGGGATCGTCCAGCAGTTCGGCGCACATGGTGCACTTCTGGGGGATCTCAAGCTTCTCGTTCCAGTATACGGCACCCACGGGACACGCTTCCGCGATCTGCTTCTGGCCCTTGGACTTCTCGGGATCGATGATCACGATGCCGTCGGGACGCTTATACACGGCGCCGTTCTTGGCGGCCGCCATGCAGGCGGGATTCTCACAGTGAGAGCAGGGGGTCGGCACGGTAGCCGTCTTGATGCGGCGGGGATTGTCGCCGCGCTCCCACTCCACGATGTTCATCCAGTACTGACCCATCTCGGGCTGCGCCTTGGACAGGGCGGTATCCCATCCGCAGTGCTCGTCCTTACAGGCGATAAAGCAGGCATAGCAGGCCATGCAGCGGGCGGAGTTGATGGCTATGCCGGGTCTTTTCATGGGCTTTTTCAACATGCTTATACGGCCTCCTTGTTTTTCAGCTGTTCCTCCAGCCAGGCTTCCTTCTCGCCGAACAGGAGATCGGCTTCCATGGAAGTGCGGATGGGGCGGTCGGTCTCAAGCTGCTGCTTGTCGACCTTGTCCAGGATGTGCTCCCAGCCCTGACCGTAGTTCGGATCCGGCTCGGCCTTCTCCACGTCGATGTTGCAGCTGTACGGAGCCATGGCGGGCACATAGTCGCCGATCAGACGGCCGGGCACCAGCACGTTGATGCTTCCGCCCTTATCCCAGCTCTTGTACTGGCCATACCGGATGGGATTGTAGATGCCGGAGGAGGTGTAGGCGTGGATCGTCTGGGGATGCAGACGCCAGGTGACGCGGGCCACGCACAGCACGCTGCCGCGGTCGTTGAACAGCCGCACCACGTCTCCGTCCTTGATGCCCTTCTGATCCGCCAGTTCATGGTTGATGTGGCATACCAGATAGGGGTTGCCGTTGATCACTACGCGGTTCTTGGGGATCTCCCACAGCCATACGGCGTGCTGCTGGAAGTGGGTATGATAGTCGAAGCGCGGATGCGGTGAGACCAGTCCATACGGGAACTTGTCCGCGGACAGGGACTTATGACCCTCCCAGGAATCCTGATACTGCGGGATGGGACGGCGCGCCTCATCGTCCGGTGCCCAGTAGGTGAGGGACTCGGAGACGAACTCGAACTTTCCGGAGAAGGTGCCGAGCAGATGCTCCTCCTGATACACCTTGTGGTTCATGGTGTCGCAGGCGCGGTTCTCGGCAAACCAGTTGAAGCCCGGATAACGGTCCCAGTTCTCGATCAGGCCGGTCTCGGGATCCTTGTTCTCTTCGCCGAAAGCAACGGGGATGACATAGTAGCCCTTCTTCTTGAAGTCCTCCCAGGACATCTGCTTGGGCAGATCGGAGAACTGCCAGAAGCGCTTGGCCCACTCTTCCTCGGTGCGGCCTTCGGTAAAGCGCTCGCCCCAGCCGAGGCGGGCCGCCACCTGGGAGAAGATCCAGAAATCGCTGCGGGAATCCCACAGGGGCTCGATGGCCTTATCCTGGTATACGATCATCTGCCAGCTGTTGCCGGACTCGGAGTGAGAGCAGTAGCCGCCCAGACCGGAGGAGCCGACTTCGCCGATGTCCACACGCTCCAGATTCGTGCAGGCCGGCAGAATCACGTCGGCATGACGGGTCTCGGGGGTGAAGTAGATATCCTGGTTGATGACGAACTCCAGCTCGGGGCTCTTGTACATCTTGGCCCACTTGTTGGTATCCAGCATGGTTCCGAAGAAGGAGCCGCCGTACCGCCAGAAGCAGTGCACCTTGTTGTAGCCGGGAGCCGGGTACACATGACGGGTGAACTCCAGGTCGATGCCGCCGCCGCAGAAGCCCTCGCCGTACCACTCATAGTGGCCGTCCAGAATGGCGTCCGGCACATTGGGACGGTACAGCACCTGCTGCACGGAGTTGGCGGGCATGTCGTCGCACACGGGATACTTCGCGATGGAAGCCAGCGGATCGGAATAGCCGCCGAACCAGAAATTGTAGTTCATGGGGCCGCCGCAGGCAGGCGACCAGAAGGCGCGGCCGGGCTTGCCCATGCCCTGCATGGCGAACAGCAGGACCAGCAGACGGGCGTACTCGGTGCCGTTGGAATGACGGCAGGCGCCGCCGAAACCGCCGCGCATGCCGGAGCCTCCGGTGGTCAGGGTGCTCGCCCAGCGGCGTGCGATGGCCTTGATGTCCATGGCGGGGACCAGAGACAGCTCCTCGGCCCACTTCGGGGTCTTGGGCGTGCCGTCGGGGCCGCGGCCCAGGATATGGTCGGCAAACTCCTTGAAGCGGTGGCCGTGCTGGGCAACGTACTCCTTATCGTAGGTACCCTCGGTGATCCACACGTAGGCTATGGCCTCCAGGATGGCGGCGTCGGTACCCATGCGGGGGCCGATCCACTTGTCCGCGTGCTTGACGGAAGTGTAGTTGTTGAAGGGATCCACATAGATGAACTGGATGCCCATCTCCTTCATCCACCAGCGCCACAGCGCGGATTCCTGCGCGGAATAGCCGCCGCGGCTGGTATCGGGGTCGGTGGACCAGCAGAGCATCGTCTCCGTGTTCTGCATGGCCATCTCCAGCATATCGTAGGGTTCCGGTCCGCCCAGACGCCAGTAGTAGCCGTAGGTGTGGGGCGTGCCCCAGTGGAAGCCTTCCCAGGAGTCCGGGTTATCCGCGATGCGGGTATAGCCCATCATGGAGAAGAAACGGTTGAACAGAGAGATCTTGTAGCCTACCAGACCCCAGGAGTGGTGGGAGGAGGTGCAGGCGGTGATGGTCTCCTTGCCGTAGGTCTTCTGCAGGCGCTTGATCTCACGGGCGACCAGGCTGAGAGCCTCGTCCCAGGAAGCGCGCCGGTAGCCGCTCTTGCCGCGGTTTTCGGTGTTGCGGTTCTTGCCGTCGGGCGTCTCCACGAAGTCCTCTCGGATCATGGGGTATTTCAGGCGGTCGTAGGAATAGGTGCGGTCCTTTTCGCAGTAACCCAGCAGGCTCATCGTGAACTTGCGCTGAGGCGTATACTGCTTGCCCCTGGCCTTGATCACCCAGCCGGGGGTATCGTCATCGGTGAACACAACAGGGCGTACGCGGCGGATGACTCCGTCCACCGTGTGGATGGTCATGGGGCCGCCGACGCCGATGCTGTGCGATATCTTCTCCACAGGATGATCTGCGGAGCTTAACACAGTTCTGTCAGACATTGCAAATCCTCCTTAAACGTTCACTTCGACCATGGCCTTGGCATAGTCGCTGAAGGGGTCGATCTCCACCATGGTGCCCACGTATTTTCCGTCCTTGCGTTCGAAGGCGCGCATGTTGAAATCCTCCATCACGGGGATCCAGAACACGCGGCCGTCGGGGCCCTGGTAATGCTTGCCCAGATGGAACCTGTGCTGCAGCATGTCGTTGCCGTGCTCGTCGGTCTTCCGGGCGGTGGCGTAGTGAAGGTTCAGGAAGCTGGGATCGACGACGCCGTACTTCTCCCAGCGCATGGGGCCGATGTCCTTCCAGTCTTCCGTCATGGAACGCATCGTTTCCACAATGACGTCATAAACGTCGGTGCCGGGCATGCCGCAGCCCTCGAAGCATTCATACCACACGCGGTAGGCGTTCATATGCTCGCTGGGATGGTCCTTCAGCATGTCCTTGACATGGGCGACCAGTTCTTCTTTGGTCATGGTCACGTTCTCGTCAGGAAGACGAAGTACGTATTTTTTTACAAGTTCCACAGTCCGCCCTCCTCAGTAGGTGTTGGCACGGGTCAGGGCTTCCTTCTCCTCTGCGGAGCCGGTGCCGCGCTCGTCGCCGTAGCCGTAATTCCAGTCCACGGCGAGCTCGAACTCCGCGACCTTTTTCATGTCGCTCAGAATGATGCCCGTACCGTGATATTTGCTGCGGAGGTTCCGGCAGGCCAGAGCTTCCGCTTCCTTTTCGTTTTCAGCGATCACCGTCGTCGTCGCGGTGCGGTTGAAGACCGACTTGGGCTCGTTGGGCTTCTCCCACTGCGTTCTGTTGGCTTCATAAACGTATTTCTTCATGTCAGCCCTCCTCAGAACATGCGGACGTCTTTGATCTCCCGGCCGTTGACCCAGGGGTCATATTTGGCCAGGAAGTTCACGTCGTCTCCGGCGAACTCGTACTGTGCCAGTTCCGTGGGGTGCACCCAGCGGAATTCGTCGTAGGTGCCGGCCACAGGCTCAGTCTGCCACTTGTTCACCGCGGTGTAATAAGCATGCCACGCCGACTTCGTGTGATTGTCGTGGGTAATGTTGCCTTCGGCGATATGCTCGACCTTGCCGTCCATCGGGCGGTTATGGCCGATCATTTCCAGCTTCGCTCCGGTGACGTAGATCCCCACCTGTTCCCAGGACGCCCGTTCGGCCGCCTCAGGGGAGACCTCGTTCGTGCGGACCTTCGTCACGGGGAATTCCCAGGGTCCGCCGTTTTTTCTGCAGATCAGCACGTCCCCGGTGGGCCCCGCGTGGTGCTTGATCAGTACGGAAACTTTTTTCATGCGATTCCTTCTTTCTCCTAGTCCTTGTACCGGCGCTGCGCGGCGCGCCCGTTACAGCGAATACTGATGTTCCTCGGGAACGAAGCCTTCCGCCTCCAGCTGAGCTCCGGCGCGTTCATAGAATTCGCGTACCGTCTCCTGGGTAACGTCCCTGTCGATGCGCTTCACTTCCTTGCCGTCCTCACTGGCGACGGCCCACTGGGTAAAGCCTCTCCTGGTGCTCCTGCAGTCGAATCTGTAGGTTTTCACCCCTCTGTCCCTCCTTCCTGACCGTTTTCCTCACTGTTTTCCTGCCAGCTCATGAAGTCGGAATCCTCCGCGGGAAGCTGCCCCGTCACATCCAGGAAGGATATGATCGCCTTCTCTGCCGCCACCATGACCCCCATCAGATCCATGTCCTTCTTGAATTTGATCTCGAAGATATGGTCTGCGGCGCTGTCGAGATTCTTCAGCATGGCCCGGTTGCGGGCGTTGACGTCAAAGGATTTTCTCCGTCCTTCTTCGCTGTCAAAAGGGTGTATGAAACACTGATACTGCCGGCGGTAGACGAAGGTATACATGACTTCCATGCCCGAAACGATAGCGGCCATGCCACCCGCTTCGATGGCCTTCATCATCTTCTCCCCGTCCTTCTCCGTCATGGGAGCGATCTCGATCTTCTCCTGCCGGCGATGATTCGGATCGGGTACGTATTCCTCCATTTTTCCACCACGCTTTCCGGTTTTCTGCCCTTTCGCGCCATGCGCGCACTGACAGAAATATCCTTATATATTTAACCATACCGCCCCCTGCCTGTCAATCAAAACCTTGCCCTCCCGTGCCGTACCGTCCACGCTGCGGGCCGCTCTTTTCCGGGCCTGTTTTTTACGGAACCTTTTCGTTTTCATAACGTCTTATGATGTGAAAGGACGGGGTCCGGACGCATTTCGGACAGGCCGGTCCTCCATCGGGAAAGGAGAACTAAAGATGAAAAAGACGCTGATCAAAGTCCTTGGACTGCTTCTGATCCTTGCTTTGCTGACGGCGTGCGTCACAGGCTGTGGAGGCGCTTCCGGAGCCAGCAAGGATTCCGCCCCTTACGATGAGGGGAAATACGAATACGCGCAGGCGGAAGAAGATTGGGCCGCGCCCGCTCCGGCGGAAGTTCCCTCCGCAGGAGAAGCCATCGCCGGAAACGGAGGAGCCTCCGCACCTCAGCCGGATTTTTCGGAAAAGCTGATCTATACCGCCGACGCGGAGATCGAGACCAGGAGTTTCGATGAGAGCGTGGCCGCCGTCCAGGCCCTTCTGGACCGGTACGGTGCCTTTCTGGAGTCCAGCTATACCGGCGGCAGAAGCTACCGGTCCCAGTATTACGGATACACGGAATACCGTTCGGCCAGCTTTGTGATCCGCGTACCGAAGGAACATTACGCCGAGCTCACCTCCGGGCTGACCGCGATCGGCAACGTGACCAGCATGAACACCTGGGTGGAAAACATCACCTCGCAGTATACGGACGTGGAATCCCGCCTGAAGACCTACCGCACGGAGGAAGACCGGCTTCTGGCGATGCTGGAGAAGGCGGAGACGGTGGAGGACATGATCGCGGTGGAATCCCGTCTGAGTGAAGTCCGGTACAACATTGAGTCCCTCACCTCCACCCTGCGCAACTGGGATCACGAGGTGGATTACAGCACCGTAAACATCCACCTGCAGGAGGTGGAGGAGCTCACCTCCCCCACTGCCACACAGCGCACTTACGGAGAGAAGCTCCGCGACGGGCTGTCCGATACGCTCTCCGACGTTGGAAGGTTCTTCAGCAATCTTCTGCTCTGGGTCGTCTCCGCTCTGCCCGTGCTGGTGATTCTGGCCGTCGTTGCCGCTGTCGTCATCATTCTGATCCGCCGGAGCATTCGCCGCCGCAGAAGTCTTTCCGTCCGCTATGATCCCGAAACCGGAAAACCCATTGAAAACAAAACAAGCAGTGAAAAGTGACAACATCCGAACGTTGCTTACGTGCCGAATAAACGTCCGGGACAGAAGCGGCCGCCCGTCTCACGACGGGCGGCCGCTTTCTCTTGTTATCTCTGGTCCTTTATTCAAACGGGAAGGAGAACTCCGTCAGGCCCAGGTCGTCCCGGACCTGAATGAATTCCTTCTGGACGGCCTCGGTGACGGGCACTCCCCTGTCCTTCCTCTGCTGCCAGACGTCCCACTCCTTTTCTCCTGCGGTGTAGATCCGTTCCTGACCGGGCGCCTTCTCCGACGCGCGCAGCTGGCGCAGGATCTCTCCGGCGGTCTTTTTGAACGCGTCCAGCCCCATGAAGAACTCCGGATTGATCACCAGGAAGAAATGCCCCAGATGATACGGATGCGGCGTGCCGTCGGGGTTTTTTCCCTCGAGATCCTTCAGGAAGATGCCGTTCTGCAGGGCTGCGCGGAGGATTTCCACCACCGTGGCGTATCCGTAGCCTTTGTATCCGGCCAGCGTCTCTCCGATGCCGCCCAGCGGCGCCAGGGCCGCCTTCTTGCTGCGGATGTCCTTCAGGATCTGGACGGAGTCCGTCATCGGCTTTCCGTCGCGCCCGATGACCATGCCTTCCGGCGTATCGTGCCCGATGCGGGCGTAATACTCGATCTTGCCGTTCTGGGTGATGGAGGTGGCGCAGTCGATGTTGAAATCGAAGGGCTCATCGGTGGGGAAGCCGAGGGTAAGGGGGTTGGTGCCGAACATGCCTTCCACGCCGAAGGTGGGGGCAACGCTCGGGCGGGCGTTGGTGCCGGTCATGCCGATGCAGCCCTCTTTGCAGGCCATCCAGGGATAGTAGCCCGCAATGCCGTAGTGGCAGGAATTGCGCACGGCCACCATGCCCATGCCGTACTTCTTGGCCTTTTCGATGGCCATCTTCATCGACTTGTAGCCGATGACCTGGCCCATGCCGTCGTGCCCGTCGACCACGGCGGTGGTCTCGGTCTCCTTGATCACCTCAAAGTTGGTGACGGGGTTCTGGATGCCGGCCTTGATGCGGTCGA
>JAFWRM010000055.1 GCA_017519975.1 Oscillospiraceae bacterium
CTCTTTCGGCGTGTCTTTCGTGCAGCGCAGAGATACGGTGGGCTCGTGAAGCTCCAGTCGGGACATCGCCTCCAGCACCATGAAGGATACGGGGTTGGTCGCGTCCTCCCCCGTCTCCGGGATCATGCCGCCGATGGTGGTATGCTGACCCAGGTGGCCGATTCCGGCCGTCTGCGTCGTTTTTCCAAATCCGCCGCCGTAGAAGGTGTTGATCTTCAGGAAGAACGCATCCACCAGCTCCTGGGCTTCATCCAGAGACAGTGTTCCTTCCTCCAGTTCCTTCTTCAGATACGGCCAGGCGTACTGGTCAAAGCGACCCAGGCTGGTCACACCGGGATCGTTGTCCACCTTCAGAAAGATGTTGTACATCATGACCTGCTGCAGCGCTTCCCAGAAGGTACGCGCCGGATACCTGGCGATCCACTCCATACTTTCCGCCCGGCAGAGATATTCGGCCTTCCGGACCGGATCCTCCGTCTTTTCCGCCGTCTGCCTGAGCAAATCGGCATGGCGCAGCGTCATGGTCTCAGCACTTTCACAGCAGACCTCCGCCGCGGAGTAGAAAATGTATTTCCCGATATCGTCGCCCTGAATGTTGCCCTCGTGGGCGTCAAGCCAATCTCTTGCCTGCTTCCGGATGTCCTCATAACCGCGTTTCAGAATAGTCTGAAAGCCGGGAGTCAGGTGTCCGGGAGGCAGCATCACGGGAAAGCCGCCGATCTTGCCGTAATCGGAGGCCTGCAGTGAGAAGAAATCGCGGGCGCCCGTGGGCAGCCAGTCTTCACCGGGGGTAAGGCCCATCTCCCATTTTTTCTTCATCAGCTCGCGAAGCTCAGCCAGTTCCTCCGGAGCGATGGCCAGAAGCTGCTTGGAGTACATGGGATCGTCCAGCGGCGCGTGGTGAAGGCCATCGGACTCGATCGGCCAGGTGTGCTCAATATCTGCCATCAGCCAGAATGTGGTGCTGGCTGCTCCCCAGTGCTTCGTGCACATGTCACCAAAGAAATACTCATCCTCCTGGATGTGGATGGGCATGTTCTCAATCACATGCTTTGAGATGTACGCCTTTTTCAGCATGGGCGGATAACTCCGGTACTTCATCTCCGCTTCCGTCCTAAGCTTCTCTCTTGACGCGTCGCCGACGATCAGGCGATCGCGCACCTTTTCACGGTAAATGGCGATACGGTCGGCAATGGGTCTGAACTCATACATATTTGAAAACCTCCTGCAGTTATTATGCTCTTTCGCCCGGTCATACCGGGTCAGCCATCTTCCTCCGCACGTTTCTTCGCTTCGTCGAAAATCTTCTGCAGGCCGGGAGAAACGTACGGCTCTTTCTCGTTAAACACATACCCGCACTCACAGACGGATTCCGCAACAATGCGCCCCCGTACCGTAAAGACCTCGACCTCTTCCCCGCACGCCGGGCACCTTCGTTCCTCCGGAATCGGCGTTTTGTGCGGGCCCCGACATCCTTCCAGAATGCTCATGGTGCCTCCTCTCGTAATTTATGTTATTAATATTATCCTACTTTCTCCTGAAAAATACAACTTTCTCCCGAAAAAACGTGAGGTGCGGAAACGCCTTTTACATTTCCGCACCTCACTCCATCACGGTATTTTCTCGTCTATCTGCTCATCGCAGGAGCGGTATTCCATCAGATCCCCGGGCTGACAGTCCAGAGCCTGACAGAGTCTGGCAAGGGTGGAGACCTTGACCGCTTTCGCCTTGCCCGTCTTCAGAATGGACATGTTCGCGACCGTGATCCCGACTTTTTCCGCCAGTTCCGTAACGCTCATCTTTCTCCTGGCAAGCATGACGTCGATATTGAAGA
Source organism: Oscillospiraceae bacterium (assembly GCA_017519975.1). Classification (GTDB taxonomy): domain Bacteria; phylum Bacillota; class Clostridia; order Oscillospirales; family Oscillospiraceae; genus Alloscillospira. The sequence goes on from JAFWRM010000055.1 coordinate 1,835, forward strand.
TGATCTCGCCTTCCATGACGTTCCTCCTCAGATCGTAAGATCGCTCTGCTCCTGCAGAGCAGCCGCTTTTTTCACAAGGCGGGACAGTGCCGCCGCCGCCACGGCCGCCGCCGTTCCCACAAAAACGATCAGAAGAGAAAGCAGAACGATTCCGGGATGGCTCATGTTCGCAAACAGCAGGGCAAGATTTCCAAGGAAAAAGAACGCCGTATCCCCGGCAGCCAGCCAGGATATCCATTTCAGGTATCCTGCGTTCCTTTCCGTAAAGGACCGGTCGTTCCCTATGCCCGAGGCGATCTTCCATCCCAGAACCAGCGCCGAGTAACACGGCACCGCCGTCAGCCAGAGAAAGATCAGCCATGGCCAGAATCGATTCGAGAATTCCGGATACTCCGTCCTCAGGCTTATCCCGTACGATGGGATGACAGCAAAATATACCGCAAGCCCGCATATCCCCAGCCCGATCAGTATGATCTTCAGCCATTTCGCCAGTGTTTTCTGCTCCATATTCGTACCTCCTGCGACGTGTTTTATTTTCCACCGCATCGTCAGAATATCATTGTGTTTATCGCTTGTCAAGTATTTTTTATTGTTTTACAATAATTTTTATCTGTAATTTGAATTACTCTTTTTACCAGCGTGTTTTTGCTCACACTGAACTTTCCTCATGCGTGCTGTATCAATCACCTCTGTTCTCTGATATAATAGTCCCAAACGTGCGCTGAATACGGATGGAGGTCTTTTCATGAGCAACATAGATCCCAGATGGGGCAGCTGGGCCAAAGCGCCCGATCCCTTTGATGAGGAAGCGTTCGATGAAACGAAGACGACCGAGGTGCTGGTCGTCGGTGCCGGGATCTGTGGGGTAAGCTGTGCCTACAGCGCCGCGCAGAACGGCTGCAAGGTCACAGTCATGGAGAAGCTCCCCTCCTACCACGGTTTCGCGTTCAATGTGGGCGTGGTCAATTCGAGATACATGCGCTCTCTGGGCATCGTCAACGATCCGGACGCCGTGGCGCGGGAGTGGATCAAACGCTGCGGGAATCGCTGCGACGAACGTCTGGTGCGTCTGTACGTAACGCGCAGCGAAGAGGCGATGGATTGGGTCCTGGATCTTGTTACGCGTCCCGAATGGGGGGTAAAACCCAATCTTCAGGGGGCCGTATACCAGGGGGAGACCTATCGCGAACTGCTGGCCGCCCACTCCTTTCACGACGGGCCGATCGCCCGGCAGGGCAGGTTTGGCGGCATCAACGACATCATGGAGCCAATGGTAAGAGAATCGGAGAAACTGGGCACGCGCTTTCTCTACCGCACGAAGATGCTTCAGCTGATCAAAAAGGACGGGCGGGTGATCGGCGCTGCCGCCCGTTCGGAAGACGGAAAGCTCATACGCGTTCTGGCGGACAGGGCTGTCGTCCTGTGCACCGGAGGCATCGGCGGAAACGACGAAATGTGCGACGATCTGTGCCCGATCGCCAACCGGGTCACTGTGAAGGCGAACGTACCGAAGGGAGTGGACGATGGGGACGGTCACCGTGCCGCCCTGTGGGCGGGGGCAGCTTTCGAAGACGCGCCGTTTCCCACCATGCTGCATCCTCAGGCGATCCGGCACGCCAACTACTGCTTTCTGTTCGTTACGCCGGAAGGCAAGCGCTTCATGAATGAGGACAGTTATCTTCAGGGGCGCGCGTTGGGCGTGCTCCGCACCGGATATCCCTGGTGCTGGACGGTTTTCGATAATGACTGGGCGAGGAAGATACCTGCCACGCTCCCCTATGGAGGCGGCATCTACTGGGGCGAGAGTTTCGAATATGAGGGCGGCGCAGCCTTTGATGAAAAGGCCGTCGGCGAAAAGATCGAGTGGAGCCTGCGCAACGGCTTTGCCGTTAAGGCAGATACTCCCAGAGAACTCGCGGAAAAGGCGGGTATCGAACCGGATGCCTTTGAGGAAACGTTTCGCAGATACAATGAGTTCTGCCGCAGCGGCTGCGATGCGGAATTCGGAAAGCGGCGCGAGCTTCTCATCCCGCTGGACACGCCCCCCTATTATGCTAGGAAATTCGGCCCCGCCCTGCTGTCCGTATGCGGAGGCGTTCTGGTGGATGAATACTTCCGGGCTTTGGATGAACGCAGGGCGCCCGTTCCCGGGCTCTATGCGCTGGGCAACATCATGGCCGGTCGGTACGGGGTGGACTATCCCATGCTTGTTCCCGGCAATTCCACCGGATCCGGCCTTACGTACGGATATCTTCTCGGCCGTGATCTGGGCGGGGTACCACGATAATAAACGTACGCCCCGGGGACAGAGCCGTGAATGGCCCGGTCCCCGGGGCGTCTATTCTGCAGGAGAGCTGTACGCTCCGAAGTCATCGATCCTCACGGAACAGCTCACGCAGCATTCTTTCCCGGTTATGGACAAACAGGCTCATGATCCTGTAACTGTCGGTCTGCTCATATTCTATGGGGTGGATCGTTCCGTCAAAGCACCAGATCTCTGCGTCCGGAGCGCCGAGCAGGATCGGTGAATGCGTTGCTATGATGAACTGGGAACCGGCACGGCACATCTGTACCAGATAAACCAGCAATTCCAGCTGTTTCTGTGGGGAAAGCGCCGCTTCCGGTTCGTCCATCAGGTACAGCCCTTCCCTTCTGTTATCCAGAATAAAGTCCATAAAGCTCTCCCCATGAGATCGGGCGTGATAATCCGGCATGGCACCGTCATGATTGTATTCTTTCAGCGCCGCCGTAGCCACATTATAGAAGCTCTCTGCACGGAGAAAATAGCTCCATTCCGGCCGAATGGGCCCGTGTGTGATTCTGAGAGCCTGTGTCAAGTTCGACCAGTCGTCATAGGTGCTGAACCGGTAGTTCCTCGTCCCCCCTTCCGGATTCAGTCCCTGAGCGATGGCCAGGGCCTCCAGGAGGGTGGACTTACCGCTTCCGTTCTCACCGCAGAAAAAAGTGAGGTTTCGATGGAACGTCAGTGATTTCACGGCACGGAGAGAGGGGATCTCCAGCAGATAGGAAAGCTCCCCGTTCTTTTTGTATTCCGGATGCTGAATCACGTAATCCCAGTTGATTGAAAAACTGCGAACAAACAGATCTTCCACCGGTTTTCTCCTCCTTGCCCGGTCAATATGCTTCTGGCGACAGCGATCTCTCTCCTGCAGGATGATCAGCATCTCATCAACGATGTCCTCTCGGCTCACGCTTATCGAATTATTCAGATAGGACATCATCCTTCGTGAGGTATATTCCGTATTCAGGAAGGACGCGACCGTCTCAGAAAACCCCCGGTCAAATCCCAGCCGCTCCAGTTCCGCGGCCACCCGCCCGGAATACGCGCTCTTCTTATCCATGCTTCGCCCCCCCACGCAGATCTTACACTACCCCCGCTCAAGTCCGAATAACCGTACAGTTATCCTCGTTGCAGCAGATAACGAAGGCTGAAGGAGCGCCGCAGAACGCAATCGTTCTGCGGCGCTCCTTCATACAGTACCGATTATCGTTCACTCCAGGAAGGCAGCCGCTGCCCCATAATAGGCGTACAGGGAAGAAAGTCCGTTCAGGGATTCCGCATCCTTCTCATACGTCAGTACGTCCCTCACGAAGGACAGCGGGGAGGCCACTACCGTGAAGCTTCCTCCGGCGTTTCCGGTTATGGTGACCTTATCTCCCAGCTTGTGCGCCGAGATGTTCGGGATCGTTACCAGATACCGTCCGTCCGCCTGCTTCTCCGGCGTGTACGCCTTCGTCGTCGTCGTGCCCGTCACTTCCTCCCGGATCGTCACCGTCACGTCCGTC